>CAYHCO010000012.1:0-43168 GCA_964355105.1 uncultured Porphyromonadaceae bacterium | reverse complement strand
GGAACCTGGTTCCAGTCGTTCCCGCCCAGATTAAAACAGGTAAATGCCGAAGCCGGTATTTTTGCACCGGTACTGCTGACCAAGTCACCAAACTGTATCTGCACATCAAAAAGGGAATCCTTTGGCGCCCACACCCCAACCTGGAATGAGTAATATTCTCCCTGCTGCACCGTATCGGCCAGACTGGCATCTGGGCCGGAGGTTATCCATCGGTACGGCAGATCGTTCCACATCCTGATCGGGTAATCAGCCTTTTCGGGAAAGAGAACGATTCCAGAGGTTTTCGACCGGGCAAGGAGTTTGTCTGCTTCCTGGCGAGTGGCAATTACCTCCATGGGGTAGAACGAATGGAGCGCGTTGATTGACTGCATCTCCACAGCTTTAGCCTTTTGCAGACCAGCCTCACTGCCGTATTTTGATTTCCACGCGGCATCGCAGCGATCGGTGGGTTTAAGATAATTGACTTTGGGATAGTAGCCTCCGCTGCTTTTGAAAGGCAGATAATACAGATAATATGTTCCAGCTCCTGCTACCGGCTCGAAAATCAGGGTACCCGATTCACGGTTGATGGCCACGCGGATCACATTCCTGACCAGCTGATTACCCTTCTGTGAGTAAACCAGGATCTCTTTATCCTGCGGACTCAGGTCACGCCTGCGCCACGGGATTTCACACACCACGGCCTGAGCGGCATTCGCAACGGTAACTACCACGCGCTGGTTCCCCAGCGAATCAGGATTCCACATGCCGGTGGTGTATGGCAATACCTTAAGCTGCGCGAACGCGCCAACGCTAAGGAGAATGCCAATCAAAATGGGAAGCAATTTTTTCATTTTTTTTCAATTGTCCGCCGGCTTAAGCCGACGGTTATTAATAACAAATTCCTTTTAGCACGAAGCGCCTCTTAGTGAGCCGCAGGCGAACCAATTAGTGAGCGAAGCGAACCTTTTAGCGACCGCAGGGAGCCTATTAGTTCGCGAAGCGAACCTCTTAGCGACCGCAGGGAGCCTATTAGTGCTCGCGCTGCAATATCTTCTAAATGCCGGCAAGCCCGTCGAGCACCTTCCTCAACTCAGGATTCGACGGACGAAGGGCCCGCGAATTTACAATATTGCCCTTGGGATCAATGAGCACAAAGGTGGGGATGAATTTCACCAGCCAGATCTTGTTGTATTTAACCGCATCGTGCAGCTGCAGCCAGTCCATGGCGATCATCTGTGCCGGAACAACCGGCTTACCGGTGTTTTCATCAATCGCAGCAATACCTTCTTTGACCATCTTTTCCCAGGCAGCCTTATCTTTGTCAACTGATATACTGATGAATACAATATTTTTTGCTCTGTAATCCCCGATCAGCTTCTTGTAGGATGGAATTTCGGCCTTGCAGGGTCCGCACCAGGTGGCCCAGTAATCGATGAACACATATTTTCCTGCAAAATCGGTCAGAGAAACCATCTTGCCGTTGATATCGGGAAGATTGAATACCGGTGCCGGCTTGCCAGGTGCCATCGCAGCCCATCCGTCAACCATTTCCTGCAGTGCTTTCTTGTTGGCTTCATCAGTCGATTTGGTCATGTACTCGCTGATCAGGACTTCGAGCCCGGCCGGTCCTTCCGAATCGATAGTGCCCTTCAAAGATTCGAAAGCGATCATATTGTAGAATTCGGGATTCTTGAAGTTTTCTGCCAGATATTTGAAAGTGGCTTTGCGAACTTCAGGATTATTATACGATTTCTCCCGTGGAACACCCGAAAGTTTTAAGGCCTGATTGCTGACATAGGACGAAATGAAATACTTCGCGTCCGAAATATCGAGCAGGGAAGGATCATCCAGGTTTACTCCATTCAGGAACGAATACCAGTCATCCGGAATAACCGGCTTGTCGGTATTGTAATAGCCCGCCATCATCGGATAATTATTCAGGTCGGCGTAATAGCCAAACTGAAGCACGGTTTTCTGACGGTCAACGAAGGCCTGGTTCAGCTTGCCGTTGGCTCCGGTATATTTATCCAGATAATCCAGATCAGCCAGGCGGATGGAATCCCTGATCCGTTTAAAATCAGCCGGGGTACTGGGTGATTTATAAGCATTGCCCAAAACCTCCTGGGATTTCTGCTCTCCTTCAGTCTTCTTCAGGATATAAGTATTCTCATCGGCCAGTGTACCGGTAAAGGCCAGATCCATATTGAAATCCGCAACGTTCACGCTGACGGCCAGATCTTTTCCAGGAGTAAGATAAAGCGATGCATACAATTTGGTTCCCTGCAATACGGCATCCACAGGTTTGGCAACCGAAATCTCTTTCGAGAAAGTACCGTCGGCGTTGAGTTTTAACGTATCGACCCTGGTTCCGACAATCAACTTTATCTCCTTGTCGGTAGCATTTTTCACGGTCCCGCTGATCAGGCAGGTTTCTTTGACCTCCGGCTTGCAAGAAGCCAGGATGGCGGTGATCAACAGAATGGTCGTCAGGTGTTTCATATTGATAATTAGAATTTTAACAGTGTTTGAAATTTACTATAGGGCTGAAAGCAGAGGGCAGAGGGCAGAGGGCAGAGGGCAAAAATTAGTAAAATGTAAAAGGGAAAAGAATTAAGGAAGTGGGTCAACTTAATGCTTGACTTTTTATTAATTCTTCTTCCTTGTTCCCAATTTTTGCCTTCTGCCTCCTGCCTTTTGCCTTATTTGTCGTCCCATGCGTCGGTTCTGAACGGCCCGCAAGGCAGCCCGAGAACGTTGAACAGGTTGGTTATATCGGTTGAGTTCCAGCCAAAACGAACAGCGACCGGCACCTTAACCTCATCGCTGAACACCAGAACAGCCCTGTTATCATCGATGAGCGCCCGGGCCGGCTTGAAGATACGATCGGCACCTGCAATCTGGAATCCAGCCAGCTCATTCCCAAACGACGTTATCCCCCCTGAGATATTGTCGAACATGATCCTGATCGTGTTGTTCTCCACCTGCATGGCCCGGTAGGTGGGACCGGTGTGAGCGGTATTCAAAAATCCGTAATCCTTGGCGAGAGCCCAGCCGGCCAGTCGCTTGCCCACATCCAGCTTATTTCCCGGATGGATATTCCTCAATTCCCCGATATCCATGGTCACAACCATACCGGTATTGGGCAGTATCTTGGTGGCATATTCCTGAGCTTCACGCAACAAGCCGGTACTGAACTTGTCATTGTAATTGTAAGGTGCGATCTGCACAAAATAGAACGGGAAATCGCCCTGGTTCCAGTCGTGACGCCAGTTCTGAATCATGCCGGTAAATATCTTCCGATAAAGCATGCCATCATAACGGTTGGATTCACCCTGATACCAGATCGCACCTTTAATCCCGAAAGGTATGATCGGCCTGATCATGCCGTTGTACAGCATGGTGGGGGTGTTCGGATAGTTGCAATTTATGCAGTCCGGCATCCGGGGCAACGATTCAAATGCCCGGCTCTTGCGTGCCTTCCAGGTTCCTGCCAAGGCCTTTACCTTAGATTTGGAGGTCTTCAGCCTGATTTTGATATCCTGTTCCTTGCCCAGGATTCCGCCCAGGCCGGATGTGTTCGCAACCTGAACCGAGATGATATTGTTACCGGCCAAAAGCTTTCCGGCCGGGATCTCATATACTCTGGGCGTTCCGTAATCGCCCGGATTCAAATGGTAGCCAACAAGCTTTCCATTGATCCAGGTCACATCCATCTCGTCGATCGGACCGAGCTCAAGCACGGTTTCTTTGCTGATCCAGGCTTTTGGAACCTTAACGGTCACCTGGTAATCAATTATTCCGTTAAATGCTCCAAAAGTGGTTTTCGACCATTCACAAGGAACCTTAATGTCCTTCCAATCAGGTCCCGAACCCGATGTCAGGGTCCAGTCCGGACCCGGATCGGAGAACCCGATACCAATGGATTTAACCCATTTCTCAGATTCTTTGTAATAATTGTCGATGGCTGTTTTATAAAACAATTCCGGATCACATTTGCCTGGCGAAGTAGCGAACTTGGGGATCTTACTGATAAAATCACTGCTGGTCCAAGCCTCTGCGGCCGTGCCGCCCCAGCTCGAATGAATCAGTCCGATCGGGATATTCATTTTTTTCAGCAGCTCCAACCCAAAGAAATATCCGGTTGCACTGAAATCAGCAGCGGTAACCGGAGTACAAGCTTCCCATTGACCGGAACAGGTATCCACCGCGACAAACGAAGTAGCCTTTTTAACGGTAAAAAGCCTCATATTGGGGTAATTGGCATCCTTGACAGCCTCCTCCGAACCGGTTATCGGGCCACCCCATTGCGGCCATCCCTTCAGAGGCATTTCCATGTTGCTTTGGCCTGAGCATAGCCATACCTCACCGATCAGAATATCTTCCAAAACAATCTTATTCTTACCGTTCAGACTAACGGTGTATGGTCCGCCCGCAGCAGGAGTTTTCAGTTTCACCATCCATTTGCCGTCGCTACCGGCAGTGGTAACAACCGGTTTTCCATCCCAGGATCCTGTCACCGTGACGTTTTCACCGGCTTTAGCCCAGCCCCACAGAGGAGCATCGCTTTTTTGCTGCAGAACCATGTGACTGCCAATGACTGCCGGCAACTTGATTTGCCCGAAAATCCCCGGCATCATGCATAGGGCACAAGAAACAAGAATAAGTCTTAAAAATTTCATATTCAATACTTTAGTTGTTTACTGTAATTATAAGGGCAATCGAAGATAGAATGTGGTTCCATTTCCCTCTTCCGAATCAAACCAGATATCTCCTTTTAACATCGCAACCAGTTCAGTGGTAATGGCCAGCCCCAGTCCGGTTCCTTCGAATTCCACGCGGTCGTTCAGGTCCACCTTACGGAAACGCTGGAATATCCTCGTCTTGAACTCCGGCGGTATGCCGATGCCGGTATCTTTAACATATATTTTCAGCTTGCCGGTCTCCAGAACATAGCCAAAATGCACACTCCCTTTCCTGGTAAACTTCAATGCATTGCTCAACAAATTATTCATGATCTGGAATAATTTTGTTTTATCGGTTATCATCATCATTACCTCAGCGGGTAAAGGATCCATCACAAATTCGATGGCTGTGTTGCGCATGCGGTTGAGCTCATATAAATCCAGCAAAAGTTCATTGAGGTCGAAATTCTGGGGAGTCAATACAACCTGACCGGCCTCAATTTTGGCAATATCGATTACGGCGTTGATAATGTTCAGCAAACGCTCGCCGCCCTTGGTAATGATATTCAGGTATTCCAGCTGTTCGGTGTCGGTCGTCACTTCCTGCAGTAATTCCGTAAATCCGAGAATACTGTTCATCGGGGTCCGGATTTCATGACTGATATTTGCCAGAAAGGCGCTTTTCAGCCGATCGCTCTCCTCAGCTTTTTCCTTGGCGGCAATCAGTTCCTCCTGATTCTTCTTGCGTTCGGAAATATCGGTTGCAATGCCAATAAGGGCAAGCGGCTCCTCACCATTCCCTTCAATGATCGCGGTAGAAATATGTACCGGAAAATCAGTCCCATCCTTCTTTCGGTTCATCGCTTCGCCGCTCCAGCCCCCTCCCAGTGTTTCGGTCAGAATTTCATTGACTTCATTCGGATTAAGGTCCTCGGGCGATCTGACCATGCTGATATTGTTCCCGATCAGCTCTTCCTTGCTGTATCCGTAGGTATTGCAGAAGGCCTTATTTACAAAAATGATTTTATTGCGGGTATCTGTCATCGACACGCATTCCTTGATGCTGTCGATCGCCTGTGCCAGAATTTTAAGGTCCTCCTCACGGCTCCTTCTCTCTGATATATCATTAAAAATCACCTGAACTGCCCTTTTACCGGATATCTCAAACGGCACTGCCGATACCTCGGAATAGAATCTCTCGCCGTTCAGACGGATCAGTTTTTCTTCAATAACCGGAACCGTCTCCCCTTCACTTGTGATCAAATTGATACGATCGCCGGCAACCTTTTTATAATCTGCATCTACAAAATCAAGAATTTTCCTGCCTACCAGTACGTCAGGATCTGTTCCAGCAAAAATTTTCACTGCAGATTTATTGGCGTAAACAATGACTGAATCAATATGAATCAATATTCCTTCAGGGGTAAGGTCCGTCAGTTGGCGATACTTATTTTCACTGTCGCGAAGCTCTTTCTCAGCTTCAATGCGTTGCGTTATGTCTTCAAATATCGTTGCAAACTGCCCGATCTGATTACTGAAGGCAACCACTTTGAAATGCTTTCCGAGGATAGGGTCGTAATTTTCAAAAGTTTCCGGCTCACCGGTCAGGGCAACCCTGCCGTACCTCTCGATCCAGACACTGTTTAAACCCGGCAATACCTCCAATGCCCTCTTGCCTATTATTCTGGCAGCTCCGAGACCGGTAAGGTTCTCAAAGGCCGGGTTGACATCAATAAAGCGGTAATCCACGGGATGTCCATTCTCATCGCATATAATTTCATGATGGGCAAATCCCTCGACCATACTTTCAAAAACCGATGTAAGCCTGACCCTCGACGCATCCCTTTCAATTTCAGCCAGCTTGAGCTCGGTACTGTCGATTATAAATCCCTCTATACCAATAACTTTGTCATTCTTTACTACACGCCTGGCTGAAAAGTTGTGGTATCCAACCGAGCCATCTTGGCAACGCCTCGAAAAATCGCCCGACAGAAAAGCTTCGTCATTATCCATGATCCCGTCAACAAAAGCTTTCGCTTTAGGACCATCCTCAAATCGTTGAATATCTAAAAAATGGTGACCGACAACCTCCTCCCTGCTGTGGTATTTGTACAACCTGACCCAAGAATCATTCACATCCCGTATAATCCCGTCCATATCGATAAAGAAATATCCGGCTTGCGAATCCTCAATAATTCTCCGGAATCTGAGCTCATTTTCAGCAGCTTTGCGGTTAGTCTCGGCTTCACGAAGTCTGGAGAGCCCAATATTAGCAAGGGCTTCAGTAAAGCTCTTGATAAAATCAAGATATTGGTTGGCCTGATCGAGCGACCAGATCGGAACTTTTTCAACAGCTTCCAGGTATTCCGACTCATTAAATCCGAATCGGCCCGCCTGTGAGATAAAAAAGTCCTTGTCGGGCTGTTCCAGGAAAAACTGGCCGGTAAAAAAGTTGGCCAGATGATGTCCTTCAATAACTATCGGAATTGCATTATCCACCAACCCGTGAGGGCATTTATAACTGACTGCGGGTTTGGCCTGGTCCAGACGGCTGTTGATGTATTGGTCACTGATGATGCACTCTTTCTCTGCCTCAGGATTCATCCGGTGAAATTTTGTGCAGATATCCTGCCAGGCCGTGGCGGTAAGTATCTTACCATCCTTTGTGATCAGGGCTGAGGGAAATGGGTTGATCGCATTCAGCTTATCCTGAATTGCTTGTACCAATTTAACATCGATGATTTGTTCGAGAGAATACTCCATACCGCAACTTGCCCCAAAACATTAAAAGTATAAATTAATTCCTATTTCGGCTACTTTTGCAAGCTAAAGCATAATACGTTGCATAAATCAAAGTTCAACCGTTTTCCGCGGGTTGTGGTGAATGAGAATTATCCAGTTTACCTGCAGTGGGAAGACATTACGAATAAATTGCTTCTGGATGCCGGAAGCTTCGGTAAGTCCACGGTAGTGATTGCTGTTGATTATTACCCGGGAGTCCTGGAACAGGATGTAACACAGGCGCTTAATCAAGGTCTCAGCCCCGTACTTCATATTCAGACCAGTGACCTGATGTGGCCCGAACAACATATCGCCCCGATGGTTTATCCGGATGTAACCGACGACCGGATATTCGGAAGGATGACCCGGCTGCACCTGTCGGATTATTTCGATCCCAGCAAGGTTCAACAAGCTGCTGCTCAAAGGGGCAGGATTCCTGAAGGGATCGTGCTGATCACCGGAACAGGAGCTGCTTCCATTATTCAGGACCCTGATATTCTGGTATATGCTGATATGGCCAGATGGGAAATCCAGCTTCGGATGCGCCGGCATGAAGTGAATAATATCGGCCTGAGAAACAAAGATATAGATGACTGGATGCTCCTCTACAAGCAGGGATATTTTGTCGACTGGAGGGTTTGCGACAGCTGGAAAAGGGAATTGATGCCGAAATGGGATTACCTCCTCGATACGAATAACCGGTCAATCCCGAAAATGGTTTCTGCCGAGGGATTTTTTAAAGGCCTCGAGCAGAGCGTTAACCAGCCGTTCAGTGTGGTTCCCTTCTTTGATCCCGGCCCCTGGGGCGGACAATGGATGAAGGAAAACTGTAATCTCGATCCTTCCGTGGATAATTATGCATGGTGTTTTAATTGCGTCCCCGAAGAAAACAGCCTTCTCCTGCAATTTAGTAAAGAGACCATAGAAATACCTTCCATTAATCTGGTTTTCAGGCATCCTGAAAAACTGCTTGGGCCCGGGGTTTTCAATCGGTTCGGTGCCGAATTTCCCATCAGGTTCGATTATCTGGATACCATCGGCGGAGGAAACCTCAGTTTGCAGGTTCACCCGCTTACCGCCTACATCAGGGAACATTTTGGGATGGATTACACGCAGGATGAGAGCTATTACATGATGGAAGCGAAGCCGGGCGCAATTGTTTACCTGGGGCTCAAAGAAGGAGTTGATCCCGATGCCATGATCAGCGACCTGAATCGCGCACAGGCCGGCGAATCACCCTTTGATGCAGAGAAACACGTTCAGACCTGGCCCGTAAAAAAACATGACCATTTTCTGATTCCAGCCGGCACGGTGCATTGTTCAGGAAAAGACAGCATGGTGCTGGAGATCAGCGCCACCCCTTACATCTTCACCTTCAAATTGTGGGATTGGGGCAGACTGGGAATTGACGGCATGCCGAGGCCGATCAATATCGAACACGGGAAAAACAATATACAGTGGAACCGCACAACCGAATGGACCCGCAAAAACCTCGTCAACCGAACTGAAAAAATTGCCGAAGGGGAAGGTTGGATTGAGGAGCGTACGGGTTTGCATGAACTTGAATTCATTGAAACCAGGCGTCACTGGTTCACCGGAAAGGTGCCTCACCATACTCAGGGAGGAGTAAATGTGATTTGTCTGGTGGAAGGCAGCGAAGCCGTGGTGGAAAGCCCTGCCGGCATGTTCAGGCCATTTGTGGTCCACTACGCCGAAACGTTTATCGTACCTGCATCAATAGGGGAATATACGATCAGACCTTATGGCGGGGGTGTCGGTCAGAAATGCGCGACATTAAAAGCTTACGTCAGGGAGTAAATATCAGACCGTCAGCGGGTGACCAATATCTTGCCGGTTGGCAACGGTCCCTTTTCGCCTACAATTTTTACGTAATACACGCCTGCCGGAATGCGGGTAACGGGTAAACTGATTTCGTGGGTTCCCGCAGGAAAAAACTCGTCCATAACCACCTGTCCATAAGCATTGACAAACGATACCGTATGACTGCCACTCACTCCGGTGGGCAGAAATAACCTGATATTCTCACGTGCCGGATTTGGGCCCAACAATACTTTTTGTTCTGATAACGGGTTACTGTCAATTCCCGATCCACCTATCTGAAAAAATGCCGTAACACTCTGCTGATAAGTGGTATCAGCAGGATCAAAGAAAGTATATTTAACTATTGAGGTGCCCTCCATCTCAAAAGGCCGGTAATCGCCCACAAATGAATTCCGGTCAGTAGCTCCCGGAGGAACGGTGATGGCCATCGGGGAAACATTCACGGCTGGTGTATAGCACTCGCCCCAGCAAAAACTGCACTCGGCACCCTCCACCAGCGTTATCTCTTTCTTCTTAACCTTGAGGGAAACAGAGTTTGCCCGGTTATTGGTCACCGAAAGCCTGATTTCAATCAATTCGGTGGATTTGGTCCCGGTAAAATAAAGGCTGTCGCCATTAACTACCGTTTCACCGTATTTCAGTGTCAGGTCCTGTGCAAATCCGCTGCCCATCAAGACCAGCATAAAAAACAGACTAATACTTAATAATTTCATAATTTATTATATATCAACAAAATAACCACTTCTATAGCCAACTAAAAACCTTCCCATTCAACCTGTACAATCTCCTTGGTATCCTCCCGGTAAACAAAAGCGACCAGCGTGCAATTCTGGATTTTCCAGGCTGGATTCAGCAATTTTGACAGCTGGGTTTGGATGGTAAATCCCTTCGCAAGTCCATCGGCATTGCCAACCGGCTGCCCCCAGAGTCCGGTTAAGGAGGTGCGGAAAACATTATTGTGAACGTAATTTGGAATATCCATGGGATCGAAATCCTCATCCTTCTGCCAATCCACGATACTGTCTTCCACCAGGTAAACGGCAAGATTCAATTGCCCGCTGACAGCCTGAAGGGCGGTAACATGTATATGTCCGGCAATTGCACTCAGGCCGGCCAGATATTCTGGATCGATCTCGATTTTAACAGGAGCATCGCCGGTTATCTTCGCTGAAACAGCAGCAGGCCAGGAAGCGTAGGGCTGAAGCTGGTCTTTGTTCAAGGTCTGAACCGTTCCGATCGGGAAAGAAACAAAATCAAAATACTTCTCCAGCAGCGCACCTTCGGGTGTCCTGAAATCAGTGGTAAACTTACCGCTGGTCATCGGCTTGGCAAAATATCCGAGATGAAAGGCAATGGGCACGATCCTGCTGCCAAACAATCCCTGCATCTGTTCGATGGATTTGTGGGCTTTCGGACATGACTTACAGGTATGTCCTGTAAAATCAAACAACAGTACTTTCTGCGGATTTTCCGTTGTCATCTGTCCATCATCGTTTTTCTCCATGAAAGGTTCTTCGATAATGTCGCAGGACATGATCAAAATAAAAGCCAGAAATAGTGAAATGTTTTTTATGGTCATCTTCAGAAGCTGCTGGTGATTGAAATAGTTAAACCGTTCATGGCAGGTACATTCCGGCACACCCCGCCAACACACAAAATACCTTCGCGCTGTTTGCCGTAGCTGACCTGTATCCGGTTGGCATTCCTGACGTAGGCAACCGAGCCGTAAACGTAATGAACCCTTTTGTGTTCGTCGCTGTTTCCGTAATTCCATTGATCCGTGAGGGCAAAGAACCAGTGCGGAGAGATGGAATACTCAGCCAGAATCATCGCCCAGTTCCCTTTATCCTGTCCGGTCCACAATCCTTGCATTTCCACCCTTATGGCCTGCTCGTCGGTCGGCTTGTAGGTAAGGTCGGCAACGACTACGTTGGCTGTAACCATGCCACCCTTCCCTTCCATGACCAACTGATTGTATACCAGGTGCTGACCCAGGAGAATAGCCTTAAACTGCTTGGAGAACTTTCTGGAAATCTCGATATTCAGATCCCGGTAATACACATCCTTGCCGATCCGGAAGAACGGCGAGGTATACCCGAGCGTCCCATTGGTTCCGACGGGGATTGTATCGTTGATCTGATTCCTTGCGATCGAGTTTGCAGCCGAAAAATTCAGGCTGATCAAGGTTCCGTATTTACCCCCGAGCATGCTGCCCCGTTTCAACTGATAACTGATCTCGGCCTGAATACCCATTTCCCCTTTACTCTGTGAAGAATAAGGGTAGATATTCATCAGGCTGTATATCTGGTTTTTTGATATTGCCGGAAGATAATTGATCATCAGCTTGTTCAGGTTCTCGGCCCGGTCACTGCGAAAGCTCATGTTATCCACTCGCTTGGCAGTCAGGTTGATACCCAGCCGATCGGCGGAATAACTGGCATTCAGCAGCAGCGCCTCACCTGGCTTGTAGATGAAATTATTGTCAGCCGAGGGGTCGTTGATTTTTCTGGCGTATTCGCCCGACAGGGTAAAGCCCCCGTTGTTCAGCTGAAACCTGGGCGCCCAGCCGCCGACATTCTCCGGTAGCTTATAAATCGGATCCTCATCTTTCTGGTATTTACTGACAAAACTGCCTCCCAGTATGATCCTGGTCGGCTTGTCGTTCCAGGCACTTACCAGTTCATTCAACGATAGTTCGCCGTCGAAAGCTCTTACAATCCCGGGCCCGAGCCCGAAAAACGACCGCTGCTTGCCCACCAGTCCGGTTATCCTCAATCCCTTTACCGGCGTGGAGCGTACTCTGACTCCGTTTAAGGAATTGTCGACTCCGAGATTCTTATCTTCCCAGGCACGAAGAAGCAACCCGGAACCAAATTGCTCATAAAAACTCCCTACGGTAAATCCGAGGTCTTCCGTTTGATAATCCGCAAAAAGGTAGGGAATTCCGATCCCATCGTATTTTGGATCATATCCCTGAAGAGTATTCAGATATCCCTCATAGCGCAGCCCTGCGGAGAAATTGCCGAAATCGTAGCGAAGGTTGGCATAGGAATTCGAAAGCAGCTTCTCGTCCACCTGAGGAGCCCCAATCAGTGAATCCGCCCGGTAAGCCTGAGCGTCAACCTGAAAATTGCCGCTCAGCCTGCCGGTCGTCTGCCCAAAAGTTGCCATGGAGCCAAACAGCGCAATTATCCCAATAATCCTTCTATTCATTAGCAAATTGTCGAATTGGCAAATTATCTAATTGAGTTAGTTCTTCGTGAGCTCTCTAAGCTTTTTCAGTAACTCAGCTTCATCGCCCTCCGCATAGGAGGTATGCTGCCATACCAGCTTGCCTTCAGCATTGTACAGAAAAGTATGGGGCACATTTATCACATTGAGGGCACGCTTAAAATCCCCGTTCACATCGAGCACAACCTTGAAATCCCAGCCTCGGCCCGCAACAAAGGGGGCAACCTTGGAGGAGCTCCTCGAATCGTCGATGCTGACCGCGAGCAGCTCAACCCCGGTCTCCTTCTGCCAATCGGGCAAATTATCGGAAATGGCGGTCAATTCCTTAACACACGGCTTGCACCAGGTAGCCCAGAAACTGATGATCAGCGGCTTACCGGGAGTGACCAGCTTATCGGTCTGAGTCCACTTCCCGTTCATTTCCTGGACCCTGGCCGAAGGCACAGTGGCCTGTGAGAATACGCTTAAACTGAGTGATAAAAACGAAACCAGACAAATATATCTTACCATAATTATTTCGATATCATTATTTTCCGGTAGACGACCTTGTTGTCCGTTTCGATTTTCACCAGGTACATTCCTTTACCCAGACCGTCGGTTGCGATGGTTTGGCCATTCCTCACCGGCAGCTGCATCATGTTCTGCCCGTTCATGGTTAACACGGTTACAACTCCCGACCGGATACCGTCGATAGTGAAATGATCCTTTACCGGATTCGGATAGATGGATACCGGTATCTCACTAATAATGGTTTCAACTCCTGAAGTGTTCCACTTGATCTGCTTAACCAGAGCATCCTCCACTTTCAGCTGGCCGGCTGCGATTTCTTCACCTTTGTAGCTGACCGTATAAGTATAGTTTCCAAGATCTGTATCGCGGTAAGTGGCGTATCCGTATGCGTTGTTTGTAACGGTTTTCCCGTTCATCGTGACGATGGCATTTTTCAGCGGGACATCGGCCTGATCGGTCACCAGGAACTGAACTTTAACCCCCGGATTGTCTTCCAGTACGGCTACCTGATCCAGTTCGCAGTATGACCCGGCAGGGCCAACGTATTTAAATGCAAGATGCTGATTTCCCAATGTTTCCGGAAGGGGGAATCCAAAAATGGTATACCCTTCAAATGCGGTAACCGTTGCTGAATACAATTCGGTAAAACCGGTAACGGTAACTCCGGTGGAGCCATCAGTACCCGGTTCCGACGCAAGGGTTGCAATTCCGACTTTCAGTTGCGGTGATCCGTATTGTACGCCGGCCCTGAAGCTAAGGAGGCCGCTCTGGGTAAGGTTAACCGGAGGCATGATGAGGTATGAATTGTCGTCCCCTGCATTAGGCTTGTAAAAAACAACCGATCCAGCTTCCGTGCCTGCTCCGTAAAGGTAAAACCCATTGGTAGTAACGGTTTGCCAGCCTGCCGGAATCTCATTCCAACCAAAGTCTTCGTAAAACAACAGATCGGGCTTCTCAAGCATAACATCCTCATTTACATCGGCACCCGTAACCGTCACACTACCGCCGATCCCGTCATAACCCGGGGCTTTGACATCATAACGAAGGGTTCCCGGGAATACTCCGGGATAAACGGCTAACCCATTGGCACCGAAATAACTGTCACCGTAATAGGGAGTGAAAACGCTTCCTCCGGGAACATCATTGTAATCATTGTCAATCACATGCATGGTAACCTGATAATCTGTGAACTGATGTGATACCGGAACTACATTCGACTGGTGGACTCTCTTGGTGGTATTGTCCTGAATGAATGCAGCCACCTCCAGATCGTTGCCCGTTTCCATGTGGGTGGTCTTCATATCCAGCGTGTAGGTGAGAGTAACGGGTTGACCGGGGACCAGAGCGGCCAGAGCGGTACCGTTGGCGTTGGGCATGAACCCCATGGCAACGTGTGTAAACGATTTCTCTCCGTTCGTAGCCGCATTTTGAGTGGTTACTCCCTCCATCACAACGATCTGAGCAACCAGACCGGCTGCATAAGCTATCTCCGGAGTAACGGTAATGGTGGCGGTAACTATTTTATTCGCATCAATGGATGAGGTTATATCGAGTTTCATCCCGGTGAGCAGGCCGAGCAGACTATCCATTTTTTGCGTGGAAAAGCTCTGTGCGTAAGGCAGCTGCTTGGCACCATCGCATATGAGTCCGGGAACGCCGGTGACGGTATAGTAGTCGCGCCGCTTCTTGCTCTCGGCAAAGTAGTAAGGATCACCGGAACCAGGCCAGTACATCTGGTACCGGATAATGGTATACTGGTCATCATATCCTGAGAGCAGATCCCTGAAAACCGGCGCCCAGGAACCGCAAGGCGCACAGGTGGAGGCTGTAAAATGTTCCAGACACGGCTTGAGAGGAATGGTCTGACTCTTTGCAGGGGTGATAGTCAAGAGGCACAAGGCTAAAACGATCGTAGCCAGCCTGCCCGAAATTTTCAGTAAGGAATTCATTGGGTTTGTTGATTGGTTTGTTTGTAAAGGTCCGTAAGTCTTGCTAATTATCCAATTCGAGGATAAAAAAAGATAACAATCTGCTCATTACTCATGATTTATGTCACCAAAGTCCAGGCACATCCGCTTATTTCAAAAGCTCGATGCTTTTAATGATATCGCCGACTTCCAGACTGTGAACAACCTCCATCCCTTCGATAACATTACCAAAATTGGTATATCTCGCGTCGAGGTGAGGGGTGGCTGAGTGCGTAATGTACCATTGGCTGCCTTCGGTATCCTTGCCTGATGATGCCATTCCCAGCGTTCCTTCCATAAAAGGGGTAGGCGAGAATTCCGAGCGGATCGTAAATTCGGGGGATCCCCAGCCGTCGCCTCGCGGACAGCCGTCCTGCATCACGAAGTTAGGCACCACGCGATGGATGGTAAAGTTCTTGTAAAACGCCGATTCAGCCATCTCCACGAAGGCAGCTGAGGTACCCGGACACCAGTTGACATTCAATTGAACTACAAAGTCTCCTTTACTGGTTCTGATCAGAACTTTTTGTTTTGCATCGAGACGGTTTACAATATCCCATTTTATCGGATGGTTGTAGATGGGCGGTATCGGCTTGAGTGCCGGCTTGCCCTTGAGGTAGGCAAGTACCTGGTTGATCTCCACGAATGCCTCAATCTTTGAAGGCATATTCACTTTTTCTATGGTAGCTTCCAGAAATCCGGTATCGGTGATCTTCTCACGGTAGTTCAGTTTCGGATCGCGCAAAACACCCGCTGCCAGTCCAACCTGGGCCACATCGCCTGTCTGGATCGCCTTCCTGAATATCCGGAGATATTCCGATTCAAGGTCAACGCCGGCGGCAGTGGCAGCTTTGGCGGCTTCAGCAAAATTCGCACTCTTTCGCATTTCAGTGATCGTTTCAATCGCTGCCGTGGCAACTACCGGATCTTTGGCTGCATTCAGCTGCTGCTCCACAAAGGCATACTGAGCGGGGTCCGGCATCAGGGCCTTGAGATACCAGGCTTTGGATGAAGGGGTGGCTGCACCGTTTACCGCCTCAACAATCATCTTTTCCACCTTTTTAACCAGCGCCGGTTTGCCCATGACCAACTCCAGGGTTTTCCCCAGCAACAGGGACCGGCTTCTCCAGTTTTTAGTCACTCCGATGCTGGTGAAAAGGGTCTGCAGGTCGGTATAAACAGCATGACGCTGTACCGCTTCGGCTGCAGCCACCGACAGGTTTGCATCTGCTCCTTCCACAAATCCGTATACCGTTTTGGCAGCCTTGTTCCACGGAATCAACACCATGGAATTCAATATGTTAACCTTAACACGATAATCCGCATCTGAATCCAGCAAACTTTTAACCAGCGGCCAGGCTTCCTCATCTTTAGCCCGGATAACCGCCTTGATCAGGTTCGAACGTATCTCCTGGTTCCTTTCCTTGAGAAAAACGGCCTCAATCTCGGCAGGCACGGTCTGAAGCCAGTCCATCCCGGCATATCTTCCAAGGAAATAAGAGGCATAAATCATTCCCGCTGTGCTGGTGCCGGAATTTATCAGCTTGAGAATCCGGGTATTGCCGGCAACCGATGTGATACCCCTAACCCCGAAACGAAAGATAGCCATCGCCTGGCCTTCAGTCTCCTGAAAGGTGCACTCCGTGCCCGCTATGAAATTCAGATCCTCCTCAGTCCCGCATTTGCCGATCGCCTCATAGCATATCCCCCGCACCAGCTCACTTTTTTCCGTCTCAAGCACTTTCCTCAATAGGGGCACCGCTGAAGAATGACCGGTCTGACCCAGCGCCCAGGCGCCCATCATCCTCACCCGCTCCTGCTCCACCTGCATGGCTGCAAATATCGAATCCGCCACACCTGAAGGTTGCAGGCTGCCCAGACAAAACAATGCTTCGCCCCGGTAATTCGGGTTTGCATTCCGCAGGAAGGGCATGAGCCCATCGGCATCGCGACGGTCAGCCAGATCATGTATCTTCCTGGTAATGGAATCATTGAACTTATTTGTCGACTGTGAATGCAATGGCATGAGCGATGCACTCATCAGCATAACCAATACACCTGTTAAACCCATCACCCTGATTAACCTCCTAACCATTTTAACCTCCTATACTTTCTTAATGATGCTGTCGTACAAAGCCTGCAACACAGCCTTTCTGATCATCAAATCGGAAAGCTTGTTATTGTCGCGGGTAGGATAAACCCGGTTGCAGAGAAAAACATAGAGCAGACCGTTCGCCGGATCGGCCCAGACAAATGTGCCCGTATAACCCGAATGGCCGAAGCTTGAGGGGGATGCTGACGGACAGGGATATGAATCCTTGTAATCCAGTTTTTCATTGCCGATCGACGGTTTATCGAAACCCAATCCCCTGCGGATACCCGCCGCTTCATACTGGTAGCGGGTAAATTCCCTCATGATGTCGCGCCTGATGAATTGCCGGCCTCCGTAGAATCCCATCCAAAGATACATCTGGTACATTTTTGCCAGGTCCTCCGCCGTTCCGAACAATCCGGCGTTGCCACTGACTCCGCCGAGCATGGCGGCACCTTCATCATGCACAAAACCGTGAAGCACTTCCATGCGGAAAAAAGTATCCCGTTCAGTCGGAATGATCTGTTCCCGCGGAAAAAATCTTAATGGATTGTATGTCAGCGTATTTGCCCCCAAAGGATAATAAAACTGCTCTTTCAGGAAGGCTTCGTATTTCGATTTGGAGAGCTTCTCAATTATCCTTGGCCAGATATGAAAACTCAGATCTGAATACACATATTTATTACCTCTCAGGGCCGGTTCGCTCCTGATTTTCTTATAGATATCCCTGTCGTAGGAATTAAACCTCCACAATCCTTCCGATACCCGAACGGAAAACTTGTCGGAAGGCTGATCCTGCAAGGTCTTTTCCTTGAATGTCCCATCCGGATTTTTGGTATCCACCCAGAAAGGGATCCAGGCAGGCAATCCTCCGATATGCGCAAGCACCTGTCTTACCGTCATCTTTTCCTTATTGGTCCCCTTAAAATCGGTCCAGTATTTTGAGAAGGGTGAATCCAGACTGATCTTTTTTTCCTGTACCAGGCGCATGATACCTGCCAACGGGGCCGTTGTTTTGGTGACTGAAGCGAAATCGAACAGATCATCGGGCTCAACCCTCTGATTGGATTCGTACATATGCGTGCCATAGCATTTCTGGAAGATCACTTTGCCGTTTCGGGCGGCAAATACCTCGCAACCAGGATAGGCACCAGCCGCAATTCCGGCCTCACAGATGGAATCAATTTTTTTTTTAATGATCCCGGAATCCATGTCAACCGCCTCCGGAATGGAATAGGAGAATCGGATCCCTCCCCAGGTATCTATTCCGTAACCCTCTTTATACCATGGCTTTACTGATACAGGAAGCCTTCCCGTTGCTCCCACGCCGCCAAATATCAGCTGAGCCGAAAGGTCCATCGAGAGTTCCGATTCGGTATAGGCAACGATCAGGCCGGCCAGTTTGTGCGGATCTTTCAGCCGGCCGATGGCGTAAGGATTTCCGAAAAAAGTGGCAAGCACGGGAACCTTGTCCGATAACCGGTCGATAAACCAGGTTTCGGTCTCCGACAACCCGTAATTTTTGGCTGCCCGCTGGTCCATATTGTGAACGCCTATGATCACCAGGGAATAACTCTCAAGTTTCCGGAGCATAGCGCCGGTCTCTTCCGGAGTTGCCTTCTCGCCCAGCTGGTAACGGTCGATATGCGCATAGGAGCCCAGCC
Organism: uncultured Porphyromonadaceae bacterium; assembly: GCA_964355105.1. Lineage (GTDB taxonomy): Bacteria > Bacteroidota > Bacteroidia > Bacteroidales > UBA12481 > UBA12481. The sequence continues at coordinate 24,417 of CAYHCO010000012.1, read as the reverse complement.
GGTGCTGAAAAAATGTTTCTTCCGCTCTTCCCAGCATGACCGAGGCGATTTTTATTTTTTCCAGATTCTTGAGCGGCATCAGGCTGTCGCGGTTCTCCAAAACAGTCAGCGATCCTTCAACCAATTCGCGGCTGATCAGCGAAGCGGTCGGGTTATTCAGTCTCGCAACCAGACTGTCGGTATTCAGCGGTTTCAGTGTGCCCAGTCCTGACCACTCTTTCACCGCCAGAATAGTCTTACACCGCTGCTCAATATCTTTTTCGCTGATTTTACCTGCTTTTATCGCTTCCTCGATGCCGCGGACAGCCAATTTTACGTCGCTCACATAGATAAGCAGGTCGTTTCCGGCCTCGATAGCCTTCCATTCGATCTCCCCGGGAGGATTGGTTGAGGTTACTCCTTTCATATTCAGTGCATCGGTAACCACCAGTCCCCGAAAACCCAACTTTTCCCGCAGCAGGCCTGTGATTACCGGTCGCGACAAGGTAGTAGGCACCTGAGTACGCGACTCGTAGGCCGGCACCTCGAGATGGGCTACCATAACCGAACCCAGACCGTTTGCCATCAACTGCCTGAATGGGTATAATTCCACCGAATCCAGCTGTTCAACGCTCCGGTTCACCCTGGGCAGTGCCAGGTGCGAATCGGTATCCGTATCGCCGTGACCCGGGAAATGCTTGGCATTGGCGAGGATCTGCATATCCTGCAGGCCTTTCATGTATGCCATGCCCTTTTCGGCAACCCGGTAAGGATTTTCGCCGAAGGAGCGGTAATTGATCACCGGATTTTCCGGATTGCTGTTCACATCAACCACAGGTGCGAAACTCATCTGGATACCGGTTTCCTTTAATTGCTTGCCGATTTCGGCGCCCATGCGGTAAATGATCTCATTGTCCCGCACTGCGCCAAGCGCCATTTGGTAAGGAAACTTCGGAGTACTGTCGAGCCTCATGGCGAGGCCCCATTCAGCATCGATAGCCATCAGGAGAGGCACTTTGGTGATCGATTGGTAGCGGTTCACCAGGTTTGCCTGCCTTACCGGCCCTCCCTGGAAGAAAGCTATTCCGCCGATTCCGTCATCTTTGATCAGTCGCTCGATTTCCTGCTGATGTTCCGGTCCCTTGTTGGAAAAAGCGGCCACCATGATCAGTTGTGCGATCCGCTCGCGGGGAGTCATAGACTGATAAACAGAATCAACCCATGCTGATCCGTTTTTGAGAAAAACCGGCGAACCGGCTTCCTGCCCACTGGCAGGCAGAAGCAACGAGAATAGGATAATTGCTGAAAGGATCCGGCGCTTGGGCCTGAGGCTTATGTTCATGCTAATAATTTTCCCTGATTTGCCGTAAAGATAAAAGAAATGGTGCAAGGCTCAAGTTACAGGCTGCAAGTAATGGTTAAAGGTCGTAATGCGTAAATGAAATGATAAGTGAGAAGGTTTAATTGTTCTTTTAGTGGGATTTGATGATATACAGCAGTACTTTTGTTAATATGAGTCTTCGTAAATATGTTTCGTTTCTATTCCTGCTTGGCGGCCTGGCAGGGTATGCACAATCCGGAAATGTTCCATGCGTTTGCTGCAGTGAGGAATACAAGCAGTTTGATTTTTGGATTGGCGACTGGGTAGTTTATACCAATGCTGAAATGGTGGGATTCAATAAGATCACCAAGATTGAAAGCGACTGCATCCTGCGGGAAAACTGGAAATCGGTGGTTAGTTCGCATACGGGATCCAGCTACAACTATTACGACCGCAACGATAAAAAATGGAAGCACGTGTGGATTGGCAGCGACGGGGTGTCCGTTGAGGTAAAAGGAACTTACAAAGACCGTAAAATGGTGATGATCGGTGATGAATTCCGCGACGATAAAAACAACCGGATCATCAATAAAATAACCTGGATCGACAACCCCGACGGAACCGTTCGCCAGATCTGGGAACAGTCGAAAGACGGCGGTCAGGCGTTTAATGTGCTCTGGGACGGCATGTACCGCAAGCGCAAATAATTCCCCTCCAGAAAAAGCTTCTTATCGGGCTTCCCCGTCCAGATCTTCAATCAACAGCCTGGCGTCATGAAGATCCTCAGCCACTGAATTGGCAAAACTGAAATCCTGGTCTTTGGTGTAAATACTTGGAACCGCAATCACGTAACAGCCAGCGCGGTGACCGGCAAGGGCGCCATTGGAGGAATCTTCCAGAACCACACATTCCTCGGGAGCCAACCCCAGTGCACTCACTGTTCTCAAATAGATTTCCGGATCGGGCTTGCCTTTGATCACATCATCCGAAGGCAACATATACTCAAAATAGCCATCCATTCCGAGCCGCTCGATAGCAATATCCATCAACATGGCCGGCGATCCGGTGGCGATGGCCATTCGCTTCCTGCCGTGAAAAGCGTGGATGATCTCCATGGCGCCGGGTAATATCTGAAGGTCATTCCGATAAGCTTCCAGCAACATGTCATTGCGCTGATCCACCAGTTCCTGTGCAGTATACCGGGTGATGCCCAGCTCCTTTTTGAAGATGGTGAGAGATTCCAGCGGTGAACGCCCCATCTGCTTGACCCAGATCCCGTCGTGCAACGTTTTACCCAGGTCATCGGCCATCCGGTAGGTAATCTTTCTGTAAATACTTTCGGAATCGATCAGTAATCCATCCAAATCAAATATTATTGCCTGGTGCATCGGGTTCGTTTGTGTGACTAATGGATGCAAATGAACAAAAAAGGTTAATTTTAATTTTGGATGTCAATAACATTATAAAAACTATGTCCTCCCTTAACCGCAGATCCTTTCTCAAAACCGGCACCATAGCTGGAACCGGGGTACTTTTAGCCGGTAAATCGTTCGGTTCAATTTTAAAAAACCCTCCGTCCGGGAAAGTGGTTCTGGCCGGCATCGGAATCAGAAGCCGCGGACTGTTTCTTGCCGAAGAATTTGCCGGAATACCTAATGTATCAGTCAAATACGTTGTCGATGTGGATAGCCGGTACCTGGCCCCTGCCATCGCTTCGATCGAAAAAAAGCAGGGCTTCAAGCCGATCGGATTGGGTGATTTTCGCAAGGTTCTCGAGGATAAGGAAGTCGACGGGGTATTTATCGCCACTCCCGATCACTGGCATGCCCCCATGGCTATCATGGCGGTGCAGGCCGGAAAGCATGTTTACGTGGAAAAACCCTGTAGCCATAATCCTCACGAAGGGGAATTGCTCATGCAGGCCTATCACAAATACGGCAAGCTCATCCAGATGGGATCTCAGCGCCGTTCGATGCAGGTATGCCAGAACCTGGTTCAGGAAGTTAAGGATGGCGTCATCGGCGATGTGTATCTTGGCCATGCCTTCTATACGAATAAGCGCGATCCGATAGGGTTTGGCAAAGAAATCGCCGTACCCGAATATCTGAACTGGGACCTGTGGCAGGGTCCTGCTCCCAGAGTGGCCTACCGCGACAATATCCATCCCTACAACTGGCACTGGTTCTGGAACTGGGGAACCGGCGAAGCCCTCAACAACGGTACGCATGAACTGGATATGTGCCGCTGGGTTATGGGTTTACAATTCCCAACCAAAGTATCCTCCATCGGCGGCCGATACCATTTTAAGGGCGTCGATGACTGGCAGGCTCCGGATACCCAGAATATCATGATTGAATTCGAGGGTGGCAAAAACGTCACCTGGGAAGGCCGCTCATGTAATATATATGATCAGTTCAAGGCAACCCGCGGATGCGCTTTTTACGGCACTAAAGGGTCCATTATCTATAAAACCTCCTCCTATGAGATTTTCGATGCCGATGCCAAACTCATTAAATCGGTCGACAATAAAAACGCGCCAAAGCCTTCCAATGTACTGAATACCACCGACCCCGGACTGGGCGACGGACATTGTCGGAATTTCATTGAAGCCATCCGTGGAAATGAAAAGCTGACTGCTCCGGTTGATGAAGGTCAGAAATCTGTCCTCCTGTGCCAACTGGGCAACATTTCCCTGCGCAGCGGCCGCACCCTGAATATCGATCCTTCGAACGGTCATATCCTCGCCGACCGCGAAGCCGCAAAACTCTGGGGCCGCGAATACGACCGCAACTGGGAACCTCATTTATAATAACCTGGAAACAACTGACCCTATGATCCGTAAACTTTCCATTCTCGCACTCTTTTTAATTACCTGCCAACTTTTGTCCGCACAGAAGCTAACCATCCTGCATACCAATGATATGCACTCCCGGTTGATTGGCTTTGGCCCGGAATCGGATTATACTCCCTTCTCGCTGAACGACGATAAAACGGTTGGGGGATTTTCCCGAATCGCATCGATCATATCGGAATACCGGAACAAACAGCCTGAATCGCTGCTGGTCCTCGATGCCGGTGATTTTCTGATGGGAACGATGTTCCAGGCTGGTGAGGCAAAAACCGGATTCCAACTCCAATTGATGAAACAGATGGGGTTCGATCTGGTTTCAATCGGGAACCATGAGTTTGATTTCGGACTGGATGAACTGGCCAGGATCCTGGCAAAATCAGCCGAAAAGCCGATACCCGGAATTCTCCTGTCCAATATTAAATTCGATTCTGCAAGCACCAGGGATGACAAGCTTGAAGCATTATACAAATCCGGGGTCATCGTCACATCACGCACGCTGGTACGCAACGGCCTGAAAATCGGGTTCTTTGCCCTGATGGGCATTGAGGCTGATCATGTTTCTCCCAATGCAAAACCTGTGATATTCACCGAGCAAATCCAGGCAGCAAAGGACTTCTCCGCCATGCTCCGTGAAAAGGAAAAAGTTGATGTTGTCATCTGCCTGTCTCATTGCGGATTGGTTTCTGATCCCGTAAAAGGCTGGCAGGGCGAAGATGTGGTTCTGGCCCAGCAGGTTCCGGGCATCGACGTGATCATATCGGGACATTCACATTCCGTTGTTGATAAACCACTCATCGTTAACAACATACCGATCGTCCAGGCCGGATCGGAAGGAAGGTATGTTGGCAAGCTCGAAATTGAAAAAACTGCCGCGGGTGTTAAAGTCATCGCAGGTGAACTCATACCGGTTGACGACCGCATTCCGGGCGATCCCTATGTCGAACGCCTGGTACGGCAGCAGGAGGAACTGATCGGGGCCGATCTGTTCGGGCCCTATAATTTCAAGGTTAACAAGCCCATGATGGAAACCTCATTCGACGTGAGATTCAATCAGCAGAGCAACCTGGAGACTTCGACTCTCGGACCGTTTCTTGCAGATGCCATATATGATTATGCCAGGCAGGTCGACAAGAATCCAACGGATGTGGTCATGATCAGCGCCGGCCTGGTGCGCGATGAGGTTCTGCCTGGGAAAGCCGGCAAGCAGCTGCCTGCCGACCTGTTCCAGATCCTTCCTCTCGGCATGAGCGACATTGACGGGACGATGGGATATTCGATGTGCAAAACCTTTGTTACCGGCCGCGAACTGAAGAACATACTGGAAGCCATGCTTATTGCCAAGACGCAATCATCTGATTATTACCCATATTGGTCAGGCGTACGGTATAAGGTGAATACGCTGAGAATGCCCCTCGACCGTGTATACGAAATCGAGCTGGGCAATGAAAAGGATGGGTACCGGAAAATAGACCTGAGTAAGAATCCATCCAAATTATACGGGGTGGTAACCAATAATTATGTGATGAAATTTTTCGGAGTCATCAAATCCAGCACCATGGGACTCCTGAAAGTTGTGCCCAAACTGGTTGACGGCACCCCTGTCACAGATTTTAACCAGACAATAATCGATCGCGATCCCTCAACTCCGGGTGTTCAGGAGGCCAAGGAATGGGCCGGGCTGATGACATACGCATCCAGGCTTCCCGATACCAACGGAAACGGAATACCCGACATGCCTGAAAAATACCGGAAGGTCCAGGAATCAATGGTATCAAAAGCTTCGGTAAATCCGCTGACCTGGTTCAGGGGAACCAACGGCATCACAGTTGTCCCGGCTGCCCTGGTTGCTGCCATAATTGCCGGAACGCTGCTTATTATCCTGTAGTTCAGGGTTTCCGCAGTATCCACACATCCTGCTTGCCTTCCCCTCCGGGAATGTGCTCGAGAAGGGTCATGCCCAGTGTCCATATGCTCACCCACTTCTCCGGATGAAAAGCCGTATAGGTACGGTGGCCCTCCGTTACCTGCCCCCTGACAACAAGTTCTTCGGCATCAAACGACAGTTTTTCCGCAGGATTCAGCTTTTCACGGAACCCGTTGCCGTGAAGGGTGATAAACAGGATCCCGCCAGGTTTGAGCACCCGGATCAGCTCGTTCAGCCACGCCTCATGCGCATCTTTTGACAAATGGGTGAAGATGGATATTCCGTAAACCAGGTCGAACATGTTCTTCTCGTAGATCAGGCCGGGCATCAGGTCGTTGGTATGGAAATAGATATCTGTAAAATTGGTGGCACACCAGGAGATGGAGCGGCGGTTATAGTCGGTTCCGTAAAAAGTTCCCTCTTCCACGAGGGCTGGTACATGCCTGATCACCCTGGCCGGACCGCATCCCCAATCGAGGATACTGGCACCTTTGAGGTCCATATGCTTCTTAACCAGACCGATGAGCCACTCGGCGGTTTTTTTGCCATTGATGTAATATCGCTCATAATCAAGCTGGAAGGATTCGTACATCAGGTAATCTGGCGGTAGCGCAACATTGGGGTGCTGCTTGCGGAAGGCCTTGTTTTGCGGACCATTTTTCCGGCGCAGCCATAAAAAACGCATATAATCAGAGGCCTGCATCAGTCCGAAAGCCCTGAGGAATTTGGTTACATCTTGTTTTGATATCATATTATATCCCTTCAGGATTCAAATAGTTTATTTTCTTGATATTTTTCAAAACCTTCTTTCCGGAGTGCCGGAGGGCGGCTGAACCCCAAAACGGCTGTGCTTCCTCAATAACTGCAATCATTTCAAATCTCAGGTCCGGCAACAAATGGGTTATATTCTCGAGAATGACCATCGCGTATGCCTTTATCGATATGTCCTGGGAATCGTCCACAAGCCATTTGAGGAGTGTATCCACCAGCCTTCCCATGGCTTCATCATCATCCACCCACGAATGGCGGATCAAAATATGCATAAAAACACGCTTTACCGACATGTCTGTCAATCCCGGAAGATTTTTTACCAAATCGGTCAGGTAGGGTCGGATCAGTTCGGGGTATCGCTGACAGCAAAAGTCGGCCACTCGTGCGGCCCGCATGCTCACAGGCTTTTTTTGCGCGTAGGCCAGATCCATCACCTGTCTGAACAATTTTTCATCCGATCCGATCATGGCCGCGGTATAATCGGCAAGCGATCGGCTGCTGTCGGACAGTATGGCGGCGAAATCCGGTGTTGACATGGACACAAAAATAGTGAAACTCTAATGACTGCCGACTGCCAACTGCCGACTGCCGACTGCCTACTGCCGACTGAGTTTTAAAAATATTCTTCACTAGTGTTGTACGGAAATTAATTTTGTTTAATTTTGCAGACCCAAGTTTTTACCTGGGAGTTAATTGGCCCGTTCGTCTAGGGGTTAGGACGTCAGATTTTCATTCTGGTAGCAGGGGTTCGATTCCCCTACGGGCTACGATAAATTTAGAAAAAAAGAAAAATGGCACATCACAAGTCGGCCTTAAAGCGCATTCGTCAGACAGAAGCAAGAAACGAGCATAACAAGTATTTTGCAAAGACCACGCGCAACGCGATAAAGAGCCTGAGAAGCACCACCGAAAAGACCGCTGCCGCTGAAATGCTGCCGAAAGTTGCTTCCATGCTGGATAAGCTGGCCAAAAAGAATATCATCCATGACAACAAGGCCTCGAACCTCAAATCGGGTCTTGCCAAGCATGTGAACAGTCTATAGTAATTGTTCGCCTAACGTATTATAGCTGACAGCTCTAAAAAAGCTGTCAGCTATTTTTTTGCCCCAGCTGACAGCTTTCTTGAAGCTGTCAGCTCTAAAAAAACGCTAAATTTTTCCATTCCCCCCTCCTTTCTGCATCTATATCCTTAACTAACAACTTAAGGAAATGGAATACCCGGTTTTTCTCATCCGCGACCTGGCCGTTGAAGACAGGCCACGCGAAAAATTACTGCGCCAGGGAATGGCCAGTCTCAGCAACACCGAACTCATCGCTATCCTGATCGGAACAGGCATCAGGAAACAATCGGCACTCGACCTGGCCCGGCTCATGCTTCAGCAGGCAGGCAATGACCTGCACAACCTGGGCAGGACGTCATTGGCCGAAATGGAAAAAATCAGCGGAATCGGACCGGCAAAAGCCATCCGCATTCAGGCCTGCTTTGAATTATCGCGTCGCAGAAAGTCGGCCAATCCGGCCGTAAAACCGAAAATCAAATGCAGTCAGGATGCCTGGAAATTGCTCGAAGGGGTATTATCCGACCTCCAGCACGAAGAGTTTTGGATCCTGCTGCTGAACCGGTCAAACCAGATTATCGACCAGGTACGGATCAGCCAGGGCGGGATATCAGGTACCGTTACCGATGTGAGGCTGATACTGAATGCCGCCGTGGAAAAGCTGGCTTCGGGGATCATCCTTGCCCATAACCACCCGTCGGGGAACCTCTCCCCATCGGATGCCGACCTCAAGATAACCAAGAAAATAAAGGATGCGGCAATGCTCCTCGACCTGTCACTGCTCGACCATCTGATCATCTCGGATCAGGGTTACATGAGCTTCTCCGATGACAATCTGATGCCCTGAGCCGGCCGGTCGGGAACTTTTTTCTTATCTTCACGGATATTTTCGACCATTTAATGATTCTGATATACTGCCCCGAAGAGAATCCGAGAGTTACCTGGACGCTTGACCTGGTTTTCAGGCAGCAGCTTGGACTTGACTATCGCCTTACCACTTTCCCGGACGAAATCATACATTCCGAGGGGCCCCGGCTGAATTATTCCTTTAAGGAAATACCGGAGTTACCCTTTATCGAAGCATCGGGAATTCTTTTTGAAAAAGATATACGCGATCAATCGGCAAAACTGATTCCTGGACCAAGATGGCAAGGCTTACCAACGATTTTCGCTTACCATAAACCCACCGGTACACTCCCTTTCGATATTCTTTCGGCTATCTTCTACTTCGTTTCACGGTATGAAGAATACCTGCCTTTTGAGCCCGATGAGCATCAGCGTTTTCGCTCCACCGAAAGCCTGGCATTTCATCTGGATATTATTGGACGACCGGTCGTTAACCTTTGGATTATCGAATTCAAGAAAATACTGAAAGGATGGTTCGGAGATTCTATCCACTTTAAAGAACCGGTCTACCAGTTTATTCCGACCATTGATATCGATAATGCCTGGGCTTACGCGCACAAGGGCTTCTGGAGAACCATCGGCGGACTTTGGAAGGACCGCCGTAATATGGAGAGCAGAAATTTTCGCTTTCAGGTCCTTCGCGACAACCAGCCTGATCCCTATAATACTTACGAACTGCTCAAAAAATTCCACCGTGAGGCAAAAGTCCATCCGGTCTGGTTTTTCCTTTTGGCCTCCCGCGGGCGGTTCGACAAAAGCATATCTGCTCAAAATGTTCATTTTCAAGATCTTATAAAGAGTATAGCCATTGATAACGCGGTGGGGCTGCACCCCTCCTACGCAGCCAATTCATCGCCTTCACTGATCAGTCTGGAGGCGGAATCACTCGGGGCAATACTGGGTCATCCCGTTGTACGCAGCCGCCAGCACTACCTGCGCATCCATCTTCCGGATACTTACCGTGCGCTTTCTCATCTGGGAATTCGTGAAGATTACTCGATGGGATTTGCCGATTGTGCCGGATTCAGGGCCGGAATCGCTTCGCCCTTCCGCTTCTTTGATCTGGAAGACAACAAGATTACCGATTTGCTGGTTTATCCTTTCCAGGTCATGGATACCGGACTTCAGCAGTACATGAAGCTTACTCCGGAGCAGGCCATTGAGAAAATCGGGCAGCTGGTGGAAGAGGTGAGGAAAGTAAACGGAACCTTTATTTCCCTGTGGCACAACGAATCACTCAGCGAATGGAAGGACTGGACCGGTTGGAGCGAGGTTTACCGGCAGCTGCTGGCAATGGCCAAACCAAAATGATCCCTTCATGATGGAGATACAACATCTCACCAACGAGCAGATCGACAAGCACCGATGGGATCAGGCCGTTCTGCATACCTCCGGCAGCACCTTTTACGGACAATCCTGGTATCTCGATGCGGTTTGTCCGGGCTGGGAGGCCCTGATAACCCCCGACTACACACGCGTCATGCCCCTCACGGCCAGGCGTAAATACGGGTTATCCTATCTTTACCAGCCCCTCCTGACCCAGCAACTGGGCATTTTCAGTCTGAAACGGATTAAGGCGGATGAGGTGGATGATTTTTTTCAGGCTATTCCACTATCATTCAAGCTTATTGAGATCACCCTGAACGAGCAGAGCCAGCCCGGACCGCAATATCCGGTTAAGGAACACACCACTCTCCGGTTAAACCTTAATCATCCCTATGATCATCTTTATTCCGGATTTTCCGAGAATACCAGACGCAATATCACGAAAGCAACAAAAGAGGGACTCAGGTTCAGGACCAATATCAATATTAACGAGTTTATTGAACTGCTCAAACAGGATAACAGCGCCGGGGCAAAAATCCTCACAGCCAGAAAGAACCAGCTGGCACTGCACCGCCTGGCTTCGTCCATGCTGAACCGAAATGCGGGCATGATCTGCGGGGTAAAAAACCGTCACGGTAATCTCGAAGCAGCAGCACTGATGGGGCACGACAAATCATACCATTATTACCTGGCACCCACCATGACAGCGCAGGGGCGCGAATCACGCGCCATGTTTTATCTGATCGACCGGTACATTCATCTTCATGCAAGCCTGCCGGTAACACTCGACTTTGAGGGGTCCGATATCCCTTCCGTGGCGAGGTTCTATAAAGGATTCGGAGCCTTACCGGGAAGTTATACGTCTCTAAGAATTAATCGTTTACCCTGGCCATTAAATCACTGGGCCAACAGGCGGATCAAATAACTTTTAGTAAATTTGGATTCTTCAATACCAAAAAACCATGATTAATAATCTCGGCGATCAGAATTCCGTACTTAACCAGTTCATGGTTGAAATCCGGGACGAGAAAATCCAGAAGGATTCGATGCGATTCAGGAGAAACCTTGAACGCGTGGGTGAGGTGCTGGCTTATGAGATCAGCAAAACCCTGAACTATCATCCGCTGGAAGTACGCACCCCGCTTGCCACAGCCGAGGTTCAGGTAACCCGGGACCCGATCGTCCTGGCCACGATCCTTCGTGCCGGATTGCCCATACATCAGGGTTTTCTTAACTATTTCGATCAGGCGGAAAATGCCTTTATCAGTGCCTACCGGGTGTATGAAAAAGATGGCACCTTCCAGATCCGCTTCGAGCATATCTCCGCTCCCTCAATACAAAAAAAGGTGGTGATCCTCTGCGATCCGATGATTGCCTCTGGCGCCTCTATATTGTTGGCATACAAGGCCTTGCTTGAAAAAGGCACACCTACGCATGTTCACATTGCCGCCCTCATAGCCAGCAAGGAGGGGATTGAATACCTGCGTAAGAACCTGCCCATGAAAAAGACGACCATCTGGGTTGGGGCAATCGACGACGAGCTCACCTCAAAATCCTATATCGTGCCGGGTTTGGGAGATGCCGGTGATCTTGCCTACGGAAGCAAGACGAGCGACGGTGCCGATCATTTTTAGTGCCGGTTAAGCGCGCTCACGGTCTTTCCGATAACCGGATGCACCCTGTCGGGGCAAATCTCCATCAGAGAAATCAGGATAAAATCGCGCTCATGAAGTTTCGGGTGTGGAACGGTCAATCCGGGTTCATCGATCACCTCATCCCCGTAAAACAATATATCCAGATCTATGGACCGGTCGGTATAAACACCTGTCCTTACACGCCCGAACCCGGCTTCAATTTCCTGCAGGATTTTGATGATTTCACGTGCCCTGGACAATGCGGACGGACTGCCTGCGGCATCATCGCTGACTGCGATCGCACAGTTCAGGAATCTATTTCCCGATTCAAAACCCCAGGGCTCCGTCTCCACCAGCGTTGAAACAATGTCAACCCTGCCTACCCTGGCCTCAATCAATGCGATAGCCGTTTCGATATTTTTCCTTCGGTCACCGAGGTTGCTGCCTATACCGATAATAAGTTCTTTCATGAAAATTCAGTAGACCGGCAAAATTAGGCCTTTAAAACCTATTTTTGTAATTCACAGCTAATTCTATCAGAGATGAACAGTTTCCTGAAATATTTCCTGGCAAGCCTGCTGGCAATTGTCGTTGCCGCGGTTATCCTTTTTCTCATCGGTCTCGGAAGCGTATCCGCACTCCTTTCATCCAACGTGGATGAGGTTACGGTGAAGCCGAATTCGGTTCTGGTACTCGATCTGAACAACCGTATCATGGAACGGACAGTCGACAATCCGCTTGAACTCATCGATTATCAATCTATGGGGATTGAATCATCCCTCGGTTTGTACGACATTATCCGGAATCTGGATAAAGCCTCCAAAGATCCGTCCATCAAGGGGGTACTGGTAAAAACCGGACTCAGCGGTCCCGGCATTTCCACTCTCGATGAGATTCGCGAAAGCCTTACCGCCTTTAAGAAATCAGGGAAATTCGTGACCGCCTATTCGTCGATTTACACCCAGGGAAGCTACTACCTGGCAACCGCCGCCGACAAAATTTTCCTCAATCCTGAAGGAACACTGGAATTCAGGGGCCTGCGTTCCGACGTGATGTTCTTTAAGAATGCCCTTGAAAAGATCGGGGTCGATGTTCAGGTGATCCGCGAAGGACGTTATAAATCAGCCGTTGAGCCTTTTCTTCAGGAATCCATGAGCGAATACAGCAAGGAGCAGACAACAGCTTACCTGCAGGCGGTCTGGACCCGCATACTTGCCGGTATCAGTGAAACACGGAAAATCCCTGTCGCTGACCTGAACCGGATGGCTGACTCCTGGATAGCCCGCACGCCGGATGCGGCCAAACAGGCAGGACTGGTCGACAGCCTGGTGTATGAAGATCAGGTTAACGATTTTCTGTTGAGAAAATCAGGATTGGGATTGTCTGAAAAACTGCGGACCATTTCCATGATCGACTATTCCAAGACTCCGGAACCCGAAACCAAGGAATATACTCCTGACCGTATCGCCATCATTTACGGCACCGGCACCATCGGTATGGGTGCCAATAACAGTCAGAGCATTGGCGCCGAGCTGGGCCAGGCATTCTCGAAAGCCCGAAAAGACTCAAAAATCAAGGCTATTGTATTCCGCATCAATTCTCCGGGCGGCAGCGCACTGGTTTCCGAGATCATCCGCCGCGAAGTAGAGCTGACAGCTGCCGTGAAACCGGTTATTGTTTCCATGGGCGACGTAGCCGGTTCCGGCGGGTACTGGATTGCCACACCGGGCACCAAGATCGTTGCCGGATATACCAGTCTGACCGGATCGATCGGCGCTTTCGGCCTCATTCCGAATATGCAGAAACTGCTCACCGACAAGATCGGCATTACGTTCGACGGTGTTGAAACCAACAAGCTTGCAGGCACGGGATCCCTTTTCAGGCCGATGACTGAAGCGGAGAAAGCGGTATTTGACGACCAGCTGGGTCAAACCTACAACCATTTCCTCGAGCATGTATCGAAAACGCGGAAAATGACAACCACCGAGGTCGATGCCATCGGTCAGGGACGTATCTGGGCCGGGGTAACAGCCAAAGACAAGGGCCTGATCGATGAAATCGGCGGACTGCAGAAAGCTGTTGAGCTGGCTGGTGCCGAGGCCGGAATCAAATCCTGGCGGATCCGGGAACTTCCGGCTCTGAAGAATCCCATCAACGAGCTCATCGGCCAGTTCCTGGGAAATTCTTCGCCCTCGGAAAGCATATTGATTCGTGAATTCCCGGCAATAGGTGATTTAAAGGATATCCTTACCGGTGGTAAAATCCAGGCCAGAATGCCTTTCAGAATCGATATAAATTGATAGTTAATACCATACTGACGCCCTTTTCCTGGGTTTACGGTTTAATCACCGGCATCCGCAACATGCTGTATGACAAGTCCGTATTAAAATCCTATCATCCTGATATTCCGGTTATCCTGGTCGGCAACCTGATTGCCGGCGGTACCGGTAAATCGCCGTTTATCGCATGGCTGGCACGTGAGCTGTCGGCGAAATACCGGGTGGCGGTCCTCAGCCGTGGTTACGGGCGCAGCTCTCAGGGATTTCAGGTAGTCGACAGCAGCTCAACACCTGAAACGGTGGGTGATGAGCCCATGGAACTCCATATGCTCCTGCCGGGGATCCTGATTGCAGCGGACGGGAACCGCAAGCGGGGGATTCTGGAGCTGGCCTCAGGCAAGCACGGCAAGGCAGATGTTATCCTGATGGACGACGGGTTTCAGCATCGGAAGGTTACGCCGGGATTTGCCATCGTTCTCGACAATGTCAGGCGGCCCATGCGGAAGGAGAAGATGCTGCCGGCAGGACTCAGGCGCGAGCCGCTATCGGGGTTGAAACGTGCCGATCTGGTTATCGAAACGAAAAAACAAATCCTGCTTGAGCAAGGATTACCATCCTCAGGCATCATCCTCATCACCGGAATCGCACACCCGGAGGCATTGGCAGAAGAAATTTCAAAAAAAGCCATGCTTATCGAGCACCTGAAATACCCTGATCACCATAGATATACGGAACTTGATGCCTTGAAAATCCGCAACCTGCAGGAGGCATTCCCTGAATCTGTTTTGCTCACAACCGGTAAGGATTACGTAAAATTGTCGCGCATTCCTCGACTTGCAGGCCTGCCGTTGCAGCTGCTTCCGACCGGTCCCCCTGTAAATCAAGAAGATAAACCCGCTATCCTGAATAAGATCTATGAATACCTGGAAAAAGCTAAACGAAACAGCTGATTACTTACTCAGCCGCACAGCAATCCGTCCGGTTACCGGCATTGTTCTCGGCACCGGTCTGGGAAACCTGGTCAATGACATCGTTATCACGGACATTATTCCCTATACTGATATTCCCCATTTCGCCGTCACCACTGTCGAGGGACATCACGGCAACCTGATTTTCGGGCACCTGTCGGGCAAGCCGGTAGTGGCCATGCAGGGGCGTTTCCATTATTATGAGGGATTCTCATTGGTCGAAACGGTATTCCCCCTGCGGGTCATGAAATTGCTGGGAATCAGGCAGGCCTTCCTCTCCAACGCCGCCGGCGGCATCAATCCTGATTTTGCCGTAGGCGAACTGATGGTTATCCGCGATCACATCAACTTTTTCCCCGAAAGCCCCCTGAGGGGTAAAAATATCGATGAACTGGGAACCCGGTTCCCCGATATGAGCGAGCCGTACGACAGGAAGCTGATCGGCCTTGCACATCAGGTTGCAGCCGGCATCGGAATAAACCTGCGTGAAGGCGTGTACCTGGGTAATCCCGGTCCGAGCTTTGAAACCCCTGCAGAGTATACGCATTACCGCCTGATCGGTGCCGATGCCATCGGCATGTCGACCATACCCGAAGTGCTGGCGGCCCGTCACATGGAACTTCCCGTATTTGCCGTTTCGGTGATCACCAACGTGGCAATCCCGGGCAATTTCTCTGAAAATACCCATGAGGATGTCCAGATAGCTGCCAATCGCGCAGCCTCTGATATGGCCCGGCTGTTCAAAGGTGTCATACTCGAATCCCCTTACTCCATCTGAAAAATGCACAATAACCTGAAGCACAACAGAATATGCGTTTACTGCGCATCCAGCAATAAAACCCCCGAGAAATACATGGAGCACGGCCGGGAATTTTCCCGGATACTTGCTGAAAACCGTATCGATCTGGTATTTGGCGGAAGCCGCAGCGGGCTGATGGGTGTTATGGCCGATGAGATGCACCGGCACGGAGGTAAAACCATCGGCATCATGCCACGATTCATGCAGGAAGTGGAATGGCATCATGAAGAGCTCTCGGAGCTCATCATAACTGAAAACATGGCCGATCGCAAGGAAGCCATGATCCATGATGTGGATGCCATCGTTACATTCCCGGGCGGTTGCGGAACGATGGAGGAATTTATGGAAACCCTCAGCCTCAAGCGTCTTGGATTATTTCCCAAGCCCATGATTATCCTCAACAGCTACGGATATTACGATCCGCTGATCGACCTGCTGGAGGCCATGCTGCGCGACCATTTTCTGGGACCGAAGCATCGGGAGATGTGGACCGTGGTGAGCACGCCGGCTGAGATTCTGCCCGCGATCGCCGCCAATGCCGACTGGGATCCGGAGGCACGGTCGTTCGCGCTCGTTCAGTAAGCGCGAACCAGGGCACACGCGCCCTTCCACCTGCCTTTCGCACCCGACGGATGATGGTAATCCGCAATAACCAGGTATATACCCTCAGCCAAAAGGTTGCCTCCGGCATCCAGACCATCCCAGCATACAACCCCCTCGCTTCCGGCCATTCCGAAAGGGAATATTTCCCTCACCGGCAATCCATTGGCTGTATATATATGCAGTCGCAGGAACCAGCCGGGTTCATCGAACCGGTAATGCACCACAATCTGCACCGGGTAATCGGGGTTATGGGCATAACCGACCGAAGGATCGAGATAAAATTGCTTTTCCGTATTGACCACACTTCCCGGATCACAGGAATTTTTGGCTCCGGGCGTCGAGAAACCCGAGGCAGCCGAAGCCGAAAGCCAGTTTTCACGGTTCATGCCGGAAGCCGTAAAATCTATTCTCTCCAGCGAAACCCCCCTCGTTTCTTCCAGATAAGGATAGTGCCAATCAGGAAGGTACGTGACCTGGTCAAGGATCGTCTGATACCGGTCCATCAGGATTAAAACCGCACCGTCATTGTTCAGGGAGGGCATATCGGAACGCCCAGCCACTGCAGCCGGATCCGACCGGGGCCAGGCCCTTGCAGTCGAACCGGCATCAGCCGTAAAAACAGCGTAACAACCGGGAAATAGCCAATAGGAACGGTCCTGCTGATCGGAAAATGCGATAATTCGCCCATCTGCATCTGCCCGGGCGAGGATCAGGTCCTTGAGTTCAACCACCCGGCCCGACCGGTTAAAGATCTCCACGAATTCCGGCTGGCCCTCCAGCGGATCGAAAAGGATCTCTGATATAACCAGTCCATTTGGAGCAGGATCCGAAGGAAAGCCCAGTTGCACAGATCTTAGCAGGGCGTTGCGGCCTGAGCAGTCACTGACCTCACCCTGAATGCCGACACTGTATATTGAATCCCGGTCCAGGCCATCGGGATAATGAAAGAACAAGCCCGGATATCCGAATTCCTGCGATTTCTCAGGCATTGCGCGAAGGTTACCGGGCATGAGGGTGCTTGCATATTTATTCATATCCAGGTATGGACTCAGTATCCCGTTAAAGAGAACGACAAACCTATCATCGTCATAACCCGCTGCCCTCAGCATTTTCGACTGCTCCTGACTTACCACTTCCATGTTAACAGAACTGGCCCGTCCCGGCGTTCCGCCCGAAGGATCAACCGATACCTGCCAGGCTGAGGGATCGCAGTAATGCACGGCGTCAGTCAGCTCGAGCGACCAGCCCCCGGCGGCTTTCAGGGCATCCGTAAACCGCTGTGGGGAATAATCGACCGTATGTACCGCGATCCCATCCGGATCGATCAGCACCAGGCGGTCGCCCGTATTTCGCAGTGCAGGAAAGGATTCCAGGGGCACCACTGTCCCGAAAGTTCGGAAGGCAGCTGCGGCAGACGGAGAGCACACGATCACATGATCCCCGGGATTCACGAGGCCTAAGGTAAATCGCTTCACCTTGTCGCCCACCATCCATTGCCAGCCGGTGAGATCAACCGTATCAGTGCCGGGATTATACAACTCAACAAACTCATAAGCCGGGAGTCCGACAGGAGGATCAGGATCGAACATGATTTCGGAAATCACGATCATGCTGGTAAGGAATATACTGTTCATGTGTATTATCTTTGTCGCCCTATATAGACGACATATTATTCACAGATTGGAAATTTTAAGATGAAAATTGCAGTTGTTGGTGCTACAGGCCTCGTAGGGACAAAAATGCTCCAGGTATTGGAAGAGCGGAACTTCCCGGTTACTGAACTCATACCCGTTGCTTCGGCAAAATCGGTCGGCAAAAAGGTAAGCTTCAAGAATAAGGAATACACGGTTGTTTCGGCTGATGAGGCCATCAGGATGAAACCTGCGTTTGCCATCTTTTCAGCCGGCGGCAGTACTTCACTCGATCTCGCTCCGAAATTTGCAGCCGCAGGAATCGTTGTGATCGACAACTCGTCGGCCTGGCGCATGGATCCCACCAAGAAACTGGTCATTCCGGAAATCAACGCGCACGAGCTTACCACCGATGACCTGATCATTGCCAATCCAAACTGCTCCACGATCCAGATGCTGGTTGCGATTGCACCCCTGCACCGCGCATACGGAATTGCCCGTCTGGTGATCAGCACCTATCAGTCGGTAACCGGAACAGGAGTTAAAGCACTGCGTCAGCTGGAAAACGAGGAACGTGCAATCGTAGAAACCCATAAACAGGAATCCCTCCACAACTTGCTGATCGACCGCGCCTATCCCCATCAGATCTATCGCAACTGCATCCCGCAGTGCGACGTGTTCACCGACAACGGTTACACCAAGGAAGAGATGAAGATGGTGAATGAAACACGTAAAATATTAGGCGACAATTCGATAATGGTCACTGCAACTACTGTCAGGGTGCCCGTTACCGGAGGTCACTCCGAATCGGTAAATATCGAGTTTCGCAATGAATACGACCTCGCCGAGGTCCGTAAAATCCTCTCCGAAGCCCCGGGCTGCGTTGTGGTTGATAATCCGGCAAAATCGGAATACCCGATGGCGCTTCATGCTAATGGGAAAGATGAGGTTTTCGTCGGCCGCATCCGCCGCGATGAATCCCGCGAAAAATGCCTCAACCTCTGGATCGTCTCCGATAACCTGCGCAAAGGCGCCGCCACCAATGCCATTCAGATCGCCGAATATATGATCGAAAGCGGCCTGGTTAATTAGGGCAGTTGGCACCCCTTCGAATTTTCAGGTTGCATAAACTTTTTTTTAATAGGCTTGTATTAATATAAATCAACCTATTAAAAAAGTTACCGCCGTGAAGACCCGAATGTTTTTCTTTTCCCTGATCATGATATGTCTGCCTTTGCAGTCGTTCAGTCAGGATGAGGCAGCCACGAAACCTGCTGAAGAAGTAAAGGCTTATGGACCTAAGGACCTGTGGGGTTTGGGGCTGAAAGCCGGACTCAATGGAGTGGGACTTGAGATTGTTAAAGGTTTCGGCGATCGGCTGAACCTCAGGCTGGGGTACACCACCCTCACCATCCCCTATTCCCTGGAACCCGGAATTCAGGGGTATGATCTTAAGGCTGACGCTAATATCAGGTTAGGAGGAGCATCTTTCCTCGCTGATTATTACCTTGTAAAAAACGGCATCCATCTTACGGCAGGGATACTGCAGAACAACACCCGAATTTCATTCGCCTTATCTTCGCTGAGTGATATGCCCTTCGGCGACCTGATGATACCGGCAGCTGATGTCGGGACCCTGGATGCGGAGCTCACACTCGGTATGCCTGTCTCACCTTATATCGGTCTGGGTTTTGGGAATACCCTCTCGAGGAAGCACCGTCTCTCGTTCAATTTTGAATTGGGCGCCCTCTACCATGGCGGGGCCAAACTCGCACTTGACGGTGTTGGAGTGGTCGGACCATTGGGCAGCGAATACAACGAAACGACCATCACCGATGCCATTAAGCAATACTCCTGGCTGCCGGCCCTCAACTTTCAGCTAACCTATCGAATCCTTTAATCCCAAAGCAATCATGAACCCCTCATAAGCCAAGCTCGCAAAATGCAATGAATATAAATTGAGGGCTCCATGAGTACAAGCTAAACAAACATGAAACAATTTATAATTTACGAATGAAAATTAAAAATATACTAATCGGGCTTTCCCTGATCACGGTTTTAATGACACCGGCATGCGAGCCCTTTTCCCTGAAGCAGGATGACCTGCAACTATCCGCCGACTTAAGCATCTTCAATTCCTACTTCAGCGTCAGGTATTTGGATGCTGCAACCGGGAAGGTCATTGGCCTGTCGGGCGATGCCGACTTTGCGGTTGACCTCAGCTGCTCCACCAGCAATTTGATCGTCAACACCGATGGGGAATATACCAAGTCGATGGCTTTGCGCTTCGGATTTTTTACCCTCGCACTGAACCCCTACATCCCGGTACCCACACCCGAGAATCCGGCCACGGTAACGATACGGACCCGGTCGGGCAAGTATCTGGAGAGCACAACTACTATTGAGCTTACCGGGGAGCGAGCCATAACTTTTGAAGTGCTGCTGATTAACCTTTCCAACCCTCCCTCCGGGATAAAAATTGAAACTTTCAATAACATCGGGGAAGCCTCAGCAGCCGGAGAAGTCAGCAGTGCCATTACCATTGCCGCATCAAATGAATCGGCATCCATGGAGATTCCTGCCGGAACCATTCTCAAGGATGAGAACGACGCACCCCTGAGCGGAAGGCTTTCGGCAAGGATGATAACAGTTGACGCCTACGACACCATAGGATATCAAGCAATGCCGGGCCTTTTCGAGCCGTTACTTACTCAGGATGGTACCGAATCCGAGATGACGGACCCATTGGGTAACATGGATGTTGAAATTCAGGATGCTACCGGTAAAATCGCTGTATCCGCCACTGGCAGAGAGGTACAATTAGTAACAAAACTGGAGGCAGGTGATTTGGATCCTGAAGCAGAAGACACCATTAATGTCGGGGATAAGATTCCGGGTTATACGTTTGACAGCGAATCAGGCATTTGGAATTACGCCGGCATCGGGGAAGTAATGGAATCGGAAAACGGTCTGGTGATCCGGACTGCCCTTGCCCCCTTGAAAGGGAAAAAAGGTAACCTCAAAAAATTTACAGTCAGCAAAGAAAATAAGAATATTAGACTTACCATCAATTGGACCACCAGCTTGGCATTCGAGAAGACTAAAGCATACATCATTGTCAATTTTAGAAGATCAAAGGGTTATAAAAAAGTAGGTAGGAGTATTACAACAACATTGACTGGTACAGGAGGGACTATTGTGTTGCGAGGTATGCCAACAAGGCCAAGTTCTAGTGATATGGTTTCTTTTAACGTAAGAAGTATCCGTTTTAGTTCTTTGAATACGATAAGATTGCGCGACACAAAGGCGGGTAAAAATTATCGCTGGGACCTGCCATTCAAGCCTTCCAATCCAGGAAATGCAGCTGTGGAATATCCGGTAAACCTCAAATTGATCCTCTGTGGCGGAATCGAGCAGAAAGGGGAAGATATTAACGATTTCAATGTAATAATCTCCGGTCCCGGGTATGTCGGGGAGCAGCATATCAGTGTTATCGATGGAATCATGAATTTACCTGCGGATCCTACCAAAATAACTGACCCCTGGAACGTTCAGGTCGTTTACAATGACAAAGTGTATCCAAAGGGTAGTGGACGTAAGTCGGTATATTCCGAGGATTTCAGAAGTGAAGGATCGAACCCCGAGATTAAATATTATTTCGACTGGAAAAGCAAAACCGATGAGGAATGTGCAGAGGTGAAGAGTGTCCTGGGAATCGAAAGAAAGTAGGCAGTAGGCAGGGAGCCTGCCCCGGACCTGATCCGGGGGCAGTTGGCAGTTGGCAGAGAGCCTGTCTTTCCGGGATTAAAACCGCTCTCGCAGGTCTCTCGTATTGAAACGGCTGGCTCTCGGCGTATTGCACAGGATAATGATCGTTCGCTTTTCGCCGAGTTCGCGGATAAAATAGGTTCTGAAGCCCTTCCACCATCCGGTATGGTAAATAGCCGGGTTAAAGGAATCGGTCAGGTCGAGCCTCCAGCCCAGACCGTAATTGTCATTGATGTGAAGATCCTTATGTTGCGGTGTGAAGGCTTCTTTACGAGTAGCCTCGGTGAGAATGTTATCGGTATAAAGAGCCTGGTCAAGCATCAGCAGGTCGTAGGCTGAGCAATAAACGCCCTTGTCGCCAACCACCCCGTTAAGGAAAGTGTTTTCGGCCTCATATCGGGTGCTGGGATAACCCACAACCAGGTTGGTGTTGATGGGGGAAACATTCTTATTGTATATCCTGCTGTTCACCATCTTACAGGGATCGAAAATCCGTTTCTGGACAAAATCCTCATATTTCATGCCCGACACCTTTTCGATGATGTAGGCCAGAAGAGCGAAGTTCGTATTACTGTAATTGTATCGTTTATCAGGCAGATAATAAGGCTTGTACTGATTCTTCACCATCAGATCGATGACATCCTGGTTCCGGAGGGGAATTTCCTTGTTTGCCCAGTCTTCCTCCGCAAAATACATGTAGTTCGGCAATCCGCTCCGGTGAGTCAGCAAATGCCTGATGGTAATTCCCGGATAAGGCAGATCGGGTATATACTTATTGACTGAATCATCGATCCCGAGCTTGCCGTCCTGCTTGAGGATGAGCAAGGCCAGGGCAGTAATGGGTTTTGATATCGACGCCAGCTGAAAAGAGGATTCCATGGTCAGCGGCTCCTTGGTTTTCAGATTCGCATATCCGCATGCCTCACTGAAAATGATCTGTCCATTCTCGGCAAACAATATTGTACCGTTAAATCCTGATTTCTTCAGCTGCTCTGAAAAATGCTGCAGGCTGTCGGCAAGTGCCGCCCTCCGGGGAGTCATTTCAGCGTATTTTGGTGCTTCCCTGACGATGGGTGCTGCCTCTTCAGCCTCCCCGCCCTTGTTGTTGTCAGGGCTCTGGCATCCCTGTATCGACAGGAAGCCGAAAATCATCAGAAAAAATCCTGAACGCAGTAATTTTTTAATAAAGAAAATCATTGTAGGGGTATCGTTCTTTATGGATTTCACTGACCTTCTCATACAGCATCTCCTTAAGCGCGTCGATGTTTGTCTTGTTCTTTGCCGAGATAAAGATACAAGGATAATTATTTTTTGCCATCCAGGAATTCATCAAATCGTTCAGGCTGATGTTCTCACGCAACATCGGGGTGAGATCATCCTCCTCTTTGGGAACATAAGTGAAGGCATCCATCTTGTTAAACACCAGGATGGTTGGTTTTGTTGAAACACCAAGTTCATCCAGCGTTTGGGTAACCACTTCAATCTGTTCCTCGAACCCGGAATGGCTGATATCCACCACGTGCAGAAGCAGGTCGGATTCGCGCACCTCATCGAGCGTACTTTTGAACGACTCCACCAGGTGATGAGGCAGTTTGCGAATGAATCCCACTGTATCGCTGACCAGGAAAGGAAGGTTTTCCACCACCACTTTCCTGACTGTCGTATCCAGGGTTGCGAACAATTTATTTTCGGCAAATACATCCGATTTTGCCAGCAGGTTCATCAGGGTCGATTTGCCCACATTTGTATATCCGACGAGGGCCACACGTACCATCTTTCCGCGGTTTTTCCGCTGGATAGCCATCTGAAGGTCGATCTTCAGCAACTGCTCCTTGCATTTGGAGATTTTATCGCGGATGACGCGACGGTCAGTCTCGATTTCGGTTTCACCCGGACCGCGCAACCCGATCCCCCCACGCTGGCGTTCAAGGTGTGTCCATAAGCCGGATAACCGGGGCAATAAATATTGATATTGCGCCAGTTCCACCTGAACTTTTGCGTAGGCGGTCTGAGCGCGAAGGGCAAAAATATCCAGGATCAGATTGGTCCGGTCGAGCACTCTCACCTGAACGGCAGCCTCTATATTCCTCAGCTGGGTTGGGGTCAGGTCCTCATCGAAGATCACCATGTCGATCTCGTTTTCAGCCACATAGGCACTAATCTCCTCGAGCTTGCCTTTGCCGATCAGGGTGCCGGGGTGATTCGTTTCCACGTATTGCACGAACCGGGCAACAACGGCTGCACCGGCAGTTTCAGCAAGAAACTCCAGCTCATCGAGGTATTCATCCACAATTTTTGCGTTCTGCTGGCGGTTGGTGACACCCACCATCACAGCGCTTTCGGGCTTGCCCGCTTCAGTCGGAAATCCGGTTTCAATTTTCACGCTGCAAAAGTACTCAACCTTCGCCTCATCTCAAAACTCACTGATCCACTGATATTTCCACCTCGGCGCCCCAACAAGGAAAAAAATCGCCCTGTTTTCTGGCTGGAACGGGAAAAAGCACTATTTTAGCAGTCCGATTTTGGGGGCATAGCTCAGTTGGCTAGAGCGTTTGACTGGCAGTCAAGAGGTCAGGGGTTCGATTCCCCTTGTCTCCAC
>CAYHCO010000011.1:0-100304 GCA_964355105.1 uncultured Porphyromonadaceae bacterium | reverse complement strand
TTAGTAACCAACATTGCTGAACAACACTACCAGGAACCACCTATCCGCACCAAAGAAATTATCGCTGCATTGGGTGCCGGGGGATTTGTCTCTTTGGAACAACCCTATCGTCACCTAAACGGTACAACCTGGATCGGCCGCACACATTCACGTATCGTTCATGATGAATTGGGCAAAACACTTTTTTATGAAGGATTTGTCGAGGACATCACAGACCGGAAAAAAGCAGAGAAGGCCTTGCACGAGAGCGAAGAAAGGTTCCGGAATGCATTCGAGGAAGCGCCCATGGGTATAGCTATGGCCGGTATCACTGATAATCGATTTATTCATGTCAACCATTCGTTGTGTGAAATACTGGGCTATACCAAGGAGGAATTATTGCAACTCACTTTTGAGGATATCACTTATCCTGAGGATCGGGCCACCGATTCAGAGACTGTAAAGAGTTTAATCGAAGGTGAAATTCATAAACATGTCACCGAGAAACGATACTTACGCAAAAATGGCGAAATCATATGGGGACTTCGGGCTTTGACCAAAATAAGCAGCTCAGGTGATAATCCTGATTACACATTGGCAATGATCAAAGACATTACTGATCGTAAAGTGGCCGAAGAACAGATAACCCAGCAATTGAATGAATTGAACCGATGGTACGAAGCCATGATTAATCGGGAAAACCGGGTTATTGAATTGAAACAGGAAGTAAATGAGCTGCTTATACAACATGGTGAAGCGTTACGTTATATTAGTAACGTTCAGGATAATCCGGATAGTGAAAAAACAGGGTACTTTTAAATTCGCACTTATACAGAAAATAAAAATTGATTAGAATGACCATCAAAATGATAAAAATGGGTCTGATAATTGTTCTAACAGTAATTGTATCAGCGTGTAATAAAGCCCCGGTAATTGATGAAGGTGAAAAAGAATGGTTAAAAAATCACCCTGATCTTAGCATTGGGATTTCGCCAAACCAACCACCTTATCAATTTATTGACGACAATTCTGAAATAAGCGGTATGTTCATCGATTTTTTAGGAGTCATTGAAGATCGTTTAGATTATAAGTTCAAAAAAATATATCAGTCCGACTGGACACGATTATTATCAGACTCTAAAGAAGGTCGGATCGATATTATACTTCAAATTCAGGAAACAGGCGAAAGAAAGGAGTATTTGAATTTTACACGCTCTCTTTTATCTCATAAACACGTAATTGTGGTGAAAAAGTCGCTAATTGACATTACTTCTATTGCCGATTTAAGAAATAACAAGATTGCGGTTGCTGATTCGTATGCTATTCAGGAATATTTATTAACAAATTATCCCGATTACTCAATAATTTCACTATCCGACAATGTTACCGGCCTTAGGGCTGTTTCGACCGGGCAAGTAGATGCTTTTATTACTCAACAAGCTGTTGCAACCTATTATATTGAAACCGAAGGTATCAGTAATTTAAAAATTGGAGGTGAAATTGATTATCCGAATGAACTTGGTATAGCCAGCAGAAAAAATCTGGACACTTTGAATACAATTTTATCGAAAACGGTTAACTCCATTACTATTGCGGAGAAGCAAAATATTTATACCAAATGGCTATCTTATGAGGTTAAACCATTTTTTTCAAAAGCTAAATTTTGGATTATCATTCTGTTCGCTATTCTAGGTGTTTTAACTTTTGTTATCCTCTTTAATATAGCGCTTCGCAAAAGGGTTAAACAAAAAACCAAAGAATTAACGGATAGCAAAGAAAAAATCGCAGAAAATGAACAACGATACCGAAGTTTGATGCTGAACCTTGAAACCGGAATTGTTGTTCATGCCCCCGATACTTCTATTTTGATTTATAATACCAAAGCCTCGGAATTGCTCGGTATAAACGCCGGTCAGATGAAAGGCAAAGCAAGTATCGATCCGGCATGGAGTTTTGTAACTGAAAGTAATACTCCCTTACCGCTTGAGGAGTACCCTGTAAACCGGATTCTAAGCACTAGGAAGCCTATAAAGAACCAACTATTGGGTATTCGCCAATCAGGCAATCCTGATATGTTTTGGGTATTGGCAAATGGTTTTCCGGAGATGAATGATAAGGGCGAAATAATTGAAATAATTATTAGTCTTTTTGACATAACCGAACGCAAGCAGGTGGAGGTGGCTTTACACGAAAGCGAGGAACGCTTCCGTAAGGCTTTTGCCGAAGCGCCAATGGGAATTGCAATGGCAAGCCTGACTTCCGGAAAGTTATTGAGCTCCAACAAGGCGTTAAGCAAAATGCTTGGATTTACCGAAGAGGAATTTCAAGAGCTTACTTTTAATGATTTCACTCATCCAAATGATCGCGCCACTGACATGGGAGCAGTACAGGATTTAATTGAAGGGCGCATTCAGACACATGTTGCCGAAAAACGATACATCCATAAAAATGGAGGAATTATATGGGGACTTCGGGCTTTGACAAAAATAAGCAGCACCGGAGATAACCCAGAATATGCCTTGGCTATTATTAAAGACGTCACCGATAAAAAACATGCCGATGAGGCAATAAAGAGTCAATTGGACGAATTGCAGAGCTGGCACACACTCACTGTTGGCAGAGAGTCGCGGGTGATGGAGATCAAACTCGAGGTGAACGAATTGCTCATCCGGTTGGGCGAACCGATCCGTTATCCCAACTAGGGTAGTCCTAGCGACAAGTAATATTGGGAAAAGGCTGATAACCTCCGGAATGCAAAGTAGTGGTCGAAATTAAAAAAGACCTGGAAACTAAAGGAATAGAAAGAATACACCATGAATATTTCAAATCGGTCAGAACATTCTGCTGGAAATGCCGCAATCATGACGGCTGGTATTCTCACCTTAGCGATAGGATTGATCGCCCTGCTTGGATGGATCTTGCAACTTCCCATTTTAGCCTCTTTCGGTGCAGATCATATCCCAATGGCGCCAAGCACAGCATTGTTTTTTTCCCTGACCGGCATGGCGCTCACACTGCGTTTACTCCTGCCTCGATCGCGCGTATCTTATTTTTTTGGATTAATCATCTGCCTGCTGATTGCCGTAGGTGGTTCTATCATTATATTCTCTACTCTTCTTAAAATATACCTGCCCATTGAGCACCTTGGCTTTTCAATCCCTGACTCACTTTCCGGTATGCGAGTCGGGCATATGTCTTCGGTAACCGCAATATCCTTTGTAGTTTGTGCGGTGGTTTTCCTATTGACTCTTTCTCAACCTGTTGAACGTTCAAAGCGAGCTACAATTGCATTGGGTTTAGCCTCCCTTTTAGTTTTTACCTGGTTACTTTTCTTATTTGCTTACCTATTTCAAACTCCTTTGATGTACGGTGGAGGTTTTATTCCCCCTTCACTCCCAGCGGCTTTCGCTTTTCTATTTCTTTCTCTTGGCCTGTTAATCAGCTCTGCAATTCATACAGGGTTTGGCATTAAATTAAAAGCTACAGCCGACACGAGAGGTTCTTACGTAATTCTATCGATCTTCCTCCTCCTCGCTTTAAGTATTCTTGCCGGCGGATATTTAGCCTTCCGCAGATCTGAGGTGAATTTCCGAAGTGAAATTGAACAGCAACTTGCTGCTATCGCTGAATTAAAGGTGGGCCAATTAGTTCAGTGGCGAAAAGAACGGCTAAACGATGCAAATACTATATTTAAGAACCATGTTTTCTCCGATCTGGTCAAACGCTATCTAAAAAATCAAACTGACTCAGAGGCAAAAAAGAGCATTCAGGACTGGCTAAAGCTAATCGACGCTCCAGGTACCTACGACAGAATAAGTTTATTGGATATTGCTGGAAATGAGCTCATTTTTCATTCTCAAACACAGAATGCAACTCCTGTTACTTTTTCAGTGAACGGGGCCAATCTATTGAAAACCGGCAAGGTGGAAATTCAGGATTTCTATCGAGATGAAAAGGATAAGAAAGTGTACCTCACCATTTTTGTTCCTATTCTTGATGCATTCGATTACCATAAGACGCATGGTCTCGTTGCTTTGCGTATTGACCCCACAAAGTTCTTGTATCCGTTAATTGAAAAATGGCCGGTACCCAGCAAAACATCTGAAACTTTGATTATTCGCCGGGATGGGAATGATGCCCTCTTTCTCAATAATCTTAGATTCAGTAAGGAGGCGGCTTTGACTCTGCGAAGTCCGATCACGAATGAAAAAATGCCTGCTGTGAAAGCAGCGCTGGGTCAGACAGGCATCGTGGAGGGCGTGGACTATCGCGGAGTTCGGGTAATTGCCGATGTGAAAGCAGTTCCTGATTCCCCTTGGTTCCTGGTTGCCCGCATTGACCTGTCGGAGGCCTATGACCCAATGAAAGAAAGACTGTGGATGATAGTCATTCTCATTGGTGCATTGCTTTTTTTTGCCGGTTTGGGAGTAATCCTGGTGTGGCGCCAACAGAGAAACAGTTTCTACCGGGAGCAATATAAATCAGCAGAAGCGCTGGAAAACAGCCAAAGGACCCTCATTGCAGCCGAAAGACTTGGAAAGGTAGGCAGCTGGGAGTTTGATATTGATACAAAGGAACTGATATGGTCAGAAGAGGTCTGCCGGATCCACGAAGTGGACCTCACTTTTAAGCCAACAATAGAAGTGGGAATTAATTTCTATGCACCGGATTCCCGACCGGTAATTGAACGAGCCGTTCAGCGGGCAATTGACCACGGTGAGTCATTTGACGTGGAGTTGGCAATCATCACGAATAAAAACAATCATCGTTGGGTTCATACAATTGGAGATATAGATCAAAAACGGAGAAAAATTTTTGGTTTCTTTCAGGACATCACAGATCGTAAGTGTACCGAAACAGCGTTGCGCGAGAGCAGGGATTTTACGCAGGTTGTCATGGATAATCTGCCGATCGGTGTGGCGGTGAACTCGGTTGATCCTTCGGTGGATTTTAATTATATGAATGCTAGCTTTCCGGCAATATACCGTACCACTCGAGAGGCCCTGGCAGTCGCTGACAATTTCTGGAATGCTGTATTTGAGGAGCCTGAATTTCGTGAAGAGATGAGAAAGAGGGTATTGGAGGATATTGGATCTGGCTTTTCAGAACGGATGCACTGGGAAGATATCCCTATCACACGCCAGGGGGAGAAAACAACATTTATCAATGCACGCAATGTCCAGGTGCCCGGTAAACCTCTGATGATTTCAACCGTTTGGGATATCAGCGAACGCAAGCATGCGGAGAATAAGGTTCTGGAAACACAGACTGAATTAAAAAAGGCTCTGGAATTTTCTATTCAATCGAGAAAAACACTTTTAAGTGTGCTTGAAGATCAAAAAATTGCCAAGGATGCCTTGGTGAAATTGAACGAGTTATTGGAACAACGGGTAATTGAACGAACCGCCCTGCTCGAAGCCACCAACAAAGAACTGGAAACCTTTACCTATTCGGTTTCACACGACCTGAAAGCACCCTTAAGAGGCATTGACGGATACAGCAAACTGCTTTCTGATTTGTATTCGAATTCTTTGAACGACGAGGGCAAACATTTCATTTCCACTATCCGCAGGTCGACCCAAATGATGAGCCAGCTGATCGATGACCTGCTCCAATATTCAAGGCTGGAACGCAGCCAGTTGCGAATCGAACCGGTGCTGATTAAAAAAATTATCGAAGCCATTTTAACTGTTAATGAAGATGAAATTTCATCTAATCATTTTTCGATGGTGACAGATGTTCCTGAAATGCAGATCTTAGCCGATTCAAACGGTATTCAGATGGCCTTAAGGAACCTGGTGGAAAATGCCATTAAATTCACAAAAACTGTTCCAGACCCAACAATTGAAATTAAACAGGAGGAGAATGAAAATTTTTGGATACTTTCCGTGAAAGACAATGGCATAGGATTCGACATGAAATACAGTCAACGTATATTTGAAATATTTCAACGATTGCACCGCGTTGAAGATTATCCCGGAACCGGCATCGGCCTAGCCATGGTGAAAAAAGCCATGCACAGAATGAACGGAAGGGCATGGGCGGAAAGCATTCCCGGTCGGGGCTCGACATTTTATCTTGAAATACCAAAATCAACTACATAATGGGAACAACAATTTTAAAACAGCCAATCTTACTCGTTGAAGATAATCCCGTCGACCTCGACCTCACGCTGCGTGCATTTAAAACACGGAGACTTGCGAACCCGGTGGAGATTGCCCGTGACGGTGAAGAAGCTCTTGCATACATCGAAAAATGGAGGAGTGGAGATCCGGTGCCGGTGGTCATACTTTTGGATTTAAACCTACCCAAAGTAAATGGCCTTGAAGTACTTGAAGGAATCAAGAAGCATCCGGAATTCAAAACCATTCCGGTTGTGGTACTGACTACATCCTCCGAATCGAGCGATGTGAAAACCTCCTATCAGCTTGGGGCCAATTCCTATATAGTGAAGCCGGTTGATTTCGACAAGTTCATTGAGGTGGCCAAACAAATAGAACTCTATTGGAGTGTTTTAAACCGGCCTGCGGATATTGAATAGTTTTATTGCAAATGGATTATATTTAACCTTTTTAGAATCTAAGGGTATGCGGATATTAATGTTAGAGGATAGCGTAACGGATGCTGAACTTGCCCTGAGAGGCCTGAACAGTTCGATCCCGGGGTGTGTTGTTCGCATTGCTTCTACATTGAAAAATGCCAGAAAATTCCTTTTAAATGAACCTGCATTCGATATCGCCCTGCTCGACATGGTTTTGCCCGATGGAAATGGCCTGGAACTGTTGGCCGAAATCAGGCAGTCGGGGTACGATATGGCTGTGGTGATGTTTACCGGTTCGGGAAACGAGGACGTGGCTGTAGCCGCTTTGAAAGCCGGGGCCAACGATTATATCATTAAACATCACGATTATATTTCGCATTTGTCGATAACGGTTGATTTTGCGATCGAAAATCATAAGCAGAACAAGCAATTAGGCTCAGAGCTTTTGAAAGTGTTATACATCGAACACAATGCTACTGACCTCGACCTTACCAAGCGCCATCTGAAGCAATACGCACCTAATATCGAGGTTGATTCCGTTGACACTGCAGAAGAGGCTCTGAATATTTTACCCAAAGATGGGTCACCATCAAAGTATAAGATTATTTTGATGGATTATCGTTTGCCCGGTTTGAACGCACTTGAATTAATCAAGATAATCAGGCAAGACCGAAATTCTGACATTCCGATTATTCTTGTTTCAGGGCAGGGCAATGAAGAAATCGCGGCTCATGCGCTCAAGTTGGGTGCATCGGATTACCTGGTTAAGCGGGATAATTACCTATACCGGCTGCCCACCCTGCTCATCAGTGCATATCAGCATTTTGAATTATTCCGGAATAAAAAGGCACTTAAAGAAAGCGAAGCCAAATATCGGTTAATTGCTGAAAACTCGGGCGATGTGATATTCACGCTCGACTTCAATCTGAACGTAACCTACATCAGTCCTGCCGTTCAGTCGCTTAGGGGTTACAGCCCTGAGGAAGCTATGAGACAAAACATAGGTGATGCTTTAACCCCTGAATCTCACTACCGCATCTTAAGAATTATATCAGAAAGCCTCACTGCTGATCGGAAACATTTGATAAGTCCGACCCTGCAACGAACCATCGAACTGGAAATGAATTGTAAAGATGGAACAACGATCTGGACAGAAGTCAAGGTGTCACCTATGATAGGTGAGGACAATCAGCCGATCGGGATTTTGGGAGTCACCAGGGATATCTCAAAGCGCAAATCTGCCCTGGATGAGTTGCGTAAACTTTCCCGGGCCGTATCCCAAAGCCCTGATTCCATACTAATTACCAATACGGAAGGGGTTATTGAGTATGTAAATCCGGCATTGCTAAAAATATCGGGTTATTCTGCGGATGAATTGATTGGTCAGAATCCAAGAATTTTCAGTTCCGGGATTATGCCTAAATCAAATTATACAAACCTTTGGCATGAAATTTCCAAAGGAATGGTATGGGAAGGGGAATTTCAGAATAAAAAAAAGTGGGGAGAGCTTTACTGGGAGGCAGCTACCATTTCGCCGGTAACGGATAAAAATGGGAAAATCACACACTATCTGGCCATCCGGAAAGATATTACCGAGCAAAAGAGGATGACTCAGGAACTCACTGAAGCCAAGGAACGTGCGGAAGAGAGTGATCGGTTAAAATCAGCCTTCCTGGCCAACATGAGTCATGAAATCAGGACCCCGATGAACGGTATCCTTGGTTTTGCCGAGTTATTAATGGAACCCGATCTATCAACGGAAGAAATTAAGAATTACATCGGGATCATCAATAAAAGTGGTGAGAGAATGTTAACAACGCTTAATGACCTGATGGAAATCTCCAAAATAGAGGCGGGAATGATTTGTATTAACCGAGCCCCGGTAAACCTTACCACATTAATAAATGATTTGGTTCAATTTGTTAAACCCAGATCAGAAGAGAAGGAGCTTGAGTTGAAATTTGAAAACTTAATGGAGGGAGCTGATGAAATCTTTAACCTCGACAAACTGAAGATTGAATCCATTCTGCTCAACCTGCTGACCAATGCCATTAAATTTTGTAACCACGGACCCATTCGGATACAAGCCCGCAAAATAAACGACCACCTTCTTTTGTCAGTCATTGATAAAGGGATCGGTATTCCGCAAAATCGTTTAGAATCCATTTTCAACAGGTTTGAACAGGGAGAAAGTGGAATGGCAAGGATAGCCGAAGGTACCGGATTGGGGCTCGCTATTGCGAAATCCTATGTGGACATGATGGGTGGCAGTATTTGGGCAGAATCAGAACTCGGCAAGGGTTCCATATTTTTTGTGCAGTTGCCTTTGGAATGCAGCACCTGAATATCCGAATACATGGGATTGGTCCGGATACGACTTTAATGAATGTCAGGAAGCGAGTTTAAAGCCAGTACACGATGAGCTTTCAGCACATTATCCAAGGTCGGTTTATGTTGTATGCTTCCCCATCTTCCGACAGGCTCCGGCAATTGTCACCCCAGTCTCGACTTGCTTGAGCGCAAAAATGATTCGCGCATCGGTAAACCTCGTCTTTTTCATTGCAATTTTCTCGCATTTTAAAGATATCTGAAAATTGCCCGAAACTCCAGTTTAGAATAGTCCAGTATTTAGGAGGGAGGTCATTTGACAATTGTAGGGTCATTAGCCAAGGTTATTGGATGAAACGGTTGATCCCTATGATCTGGCTGAGATCATCCTGTATGGTTCCTAAGTTTGTTAAAACCTGAACCATGAAAAAGAATGTTTTGATCCTAATCCTTATGGCCATGTTTTCGGCTTTCGGGTATTCCGGTTATGTTAGTGCGGAAGGCATACCGTTTTTTCAAAACAAGGATGATAGCATGTTGGATACTGTAAAAGACATAGATGGTAACGTATATAAAACGGTTAAAATTGGTTCACAGGTATGGATGGCTGAAAACCTGAAAACAACCAGGTATAATGATGGTACTGAAATACCTTATGAATCCGACGAAAAAGATTGGAAAAACTTATCAACCGATTCATATTGTTGTTTCTGGAACATAAAAACAAACAGAACAGTAGCCAGATTTGGCCTTCTTTATAACTGGTATGCCGTTAATACCGGCAAACTTGCTCCATTTGGCTGGCACGTGCCTACTGCTGCTGAATGGGAAATTTTGGAAAAATACTTGATTGCCAATGGATACAATTACGATGGCACCACAGCAGGCAATAAGATAGCCAAGTCTTTAGCTGCCACTACCGATTGGCCTGTTCCAGTTACGAGCAAGTCTGGAACTATTGGAGACCATAAAGATAAAAACAACAGGTCCGGTTTCACAGCTCTTCCGGGAGGCTTGCGTGGCAGCAATGGTCTTTTTAGTAGCCTCAAGCCGTCTAGTTTTTCTTGTGGCCAAGATTGTTCCTGGTGGAGTTCTTCGGAGTTTAATGCCGATGAAGCCTTGAATCTATATCTAACCTTTAATAGTAGTAGTATGGATGGATTTCATGCCAAAAAGAATTGTGGTTTTTCAGTACGTTGTGTAAGGGACTTGCCGAGCCAATAAACATTGTAATGAAATGTTTTACAAATAGTTTGTATTCTAAAGATCAGCCAGCTTCGGGATTTTCAAACCAATGAGAAATAGGATGAAAATCATCAAACTAATCATTATCATTCTTTTAGGATTGTCCTTCAGCTCGGGATTTTCACAGACTCAGGCGTCGTTTTTTACCCAGGCTAAAACTCGAGAATCTTCACTGACCTGGTATTATTTTAACGCACTTGAAATGACCGGAGGAATAGGTTTTTTTGGAGTATCCGCCGCGACACTTTATTTAGGACTAAAGGAATTGGGACCATTTGCCATCGGTACTTCCTTACTTGAACTTAATGTTTTGCAGGACCGGATTGGAGAGTTTTCGATCCTTCCACTATACTTTTATTATCCGATAGTTAAGGGTAAAACACCAGATGGTCTTTCAAAAAGAAGTCCTTGGTTCGTATCTGTCTTTACCGGCGGGGCCTTATTTGCCGAAAATCCGGATAAGACTGATGACCAGGCAAGGAGATACTTTAAACTTGGAATTACAAGCGGCGCTGACTTTCTGAAGTATTTTTCCGCAATTCTTGAAGCAGGGTTAACTGTAGGTAGAACTTTTGGTAAAGAAAATTATTCTGCTCTTTTTTTAACTCTGTCGATCGGGGTAAATCCCCCTAATATTCCCCGATTTTAGGACCAATGGTTAATGCAAGAAAAAAAGATATTAGTTCAGTCCCATTTAAACTCGACCTGATGGTTAGTTCAAATGGACTCAGGCTATGTTTGAGATTTTAGTCGGATAAAAGAATCGGGAAAAAATCGACCTATTATAAATCAATCTGGAAAATAAAACCCTTGAACCATGAAAAAGAGAATCGGAAAAACTTTGATGCTGTTCTTAATTGGACTCCTGTTAAATTCTTGTTACTCCCTTCGAGAAACTTCAACCACCGCCAAATTTGAGCGAATCGACAAAATTGCGATAATCTCAACTTACCTCGGCATTGTTAAGTCAGTGGTTCCATTAGTTGATGCTGCAGTCCGCAACGAAAAAATCAATTCCATTTCGGGTGAATTGGTAGCCATGTTTGAAAAAAATGTTGACCCTTTCAGGGAAACCGTAGCAAAATCATTTGAAACAAACTTTAATTGTGAAGCGATTTATGGCGACAAATTACATGCTTATCCTGGTTTCCAGGAGCTTAAGAATTTATACAATTTTGATGCTTCACTGAATACCGACGATGAATTTTTTCCCGAAATTGCACATGCTACAAACGACCTGAACCCTTTTGCATTTGCAAATGCGGATATTATCTCCTACTTCAAAAATCCCGATAATTACAAGAATACTATTGTCACTATCTGTCAAAAACTAAACCTGAATTACGTTGCCGTAACCTATTCGTATCTGTCATTTCTTGCCGAGTATTTGAGATCCAGAGTTTTATTAAATAATGCTGTTTATATATTCGATAAGAGCGGTACATGCATAGCTACCAATACGGTAATGTTTTCAAAAATGGTTGCCGGAATTCCCTATTATGAAGGATTGGTCCTAAAGCCAAAAGAACCTGAAAGTTACCAGCAGGCATTGGATACGCATTCGGAAAGATTGGACATCAGTCTGAAAAAAATGGCTCAGTTCTTCAATAAATAACAGCAGAATTGCTTTTCAAATGGCAATAAGAACTTTTATAAACCAAGCACAATGAAGTATTTAATATTTCTCTTGCTGGCGCTTTTGCTGGCTGGCAGTACTTTAGTTGCTCAAAAAAAATATATAGTACCCAATAAAACCTATTCCCAAGCCAAGATCAATCAGACTGGGAAAAGCCCTTTGGAGGTGAAAAATTTGGTGCTTTTGAACGATACCCTGCTTCAGTACTCTTCCGGATCAGATGGTCAGAACACTTTATATCGAATTTCCGCATCCTCAATCAGATCTATCAGTGTCAAACAAGGCACTCGCGCCGGATGGTGGGCAATTTATGGGGGGTCGTTAGGGCTGGTATCAAGCCTTACGACCCTTTTGCAAATGCGAAGCGATCCATATATGGGCTCTTTGGATATCGCCTGGGGACCTATACTTCTCGGATTCACCGGAGGCGGAATTTTAGTTGGTGCTTTAGTAGGTGCATTTATCCCTAATTGGAACAATTTATATATCCCGGGAAAAACAGGATCGATTTCTTTACGGTTAACACCGGGGATCGGTAAAGATTATTACGGTATGGGGTTGGCACTAAAATTCTGATTTGGTTAATCAAAACTATTCTTAAAGAGCATATAGGGTGGATTATAGGCACTGCTTTAGGTGCTACAACAACTTTCATAATAGTCTTCACCCTCACACTGATATAACTCACAAAAGAGGACTTGCCTCTTGGTAACAAAGACTTTCTCCTTCTTGGAGTGGCTACGATGGGCGGTCAATGTGGCGGCATTTCAAATTAGATAATTTAATCTTTATAAATATGAAAAGGGTTTTAGCAATATTAATGCCATTTTTATTTTGCGGTTTAATACTGAAAGCACAAAGTAATGCATCGGATTCTCAGATTGATCAGGTTTATCGAAATCCAAGATCATTTGAGCTGGGTATGGGTTTAATTTCCGGGGATGGGTTGATCACCCGCAAATGGTTTATGGATTTTGGCATGAATTTTAAGATTAAGAACAGATTATACCTCTACCCCAATTTCCGAACAGTATTAGGTGGCATTTATTGTCCTATTGATGGAGAGGCTGAACCCCAGGTATTTCCGATACTAGGAAGTTACCTGAGATATTATTTTTTCGAAAGGAATAACCTTTCACCGTACGGCACAGTTGGCTTGAGCTATATATTTACAATAAAAGACGAAAGCCAACATTATCAAGTTAAAGGAAATGGCTTTGAAAATGTCTTCGCGCTAGGTATTGAATTTGATAATTTTATTCCCAACAGCCATATTAATCTAAAAACTGAATTAGGCTATTCCTTCCTGCCATTTATGGTGGATACGCAAAAAGCCCAGCAATGGTATAATGCACCGGATTTATATAAAAATGCGAAAAGGAATGGTGGCGGTTTGTTTTTGAATTGCAAGATCGGATTTTAGGAACAATCATGGGAATATTGGATTGCTATATCTTTTTTCGCTCCACCGCACGCGATTCGAGCCCGGTCCTGCCTCTCCAAAGTAACCATGATCGGCACAGGATATGCTACACAAATCAAGAAGGTCAGAAAAACCAAAATTATTAACTTTGGGCAACGACCAAAGCCTCAAAGATTTTATGAAAACACTCATAGCTCTTTTACTTGTAATCCTGACAGCATGCAGTAAAGAGCCGTTTCTTACTGAAGACAGTGGGACGTTTAAAGATTCAAGGGACAACCATAAATACAAATGGGTTAGAATCGGTGAGCAATTATGGATGGCAGATAATCTTGCCTACCTACCCGTTGTTAATCCTTCGTCAGAGGGATCGGAATCTTCCGCCTTTTATTATGTGTATAGTTATGAGGGCAGTAGTATTAATGAAGCCAAATCCAAAGACAATTACACAACCTTTGGGGTTCTTTACAATTGGGAGGCTGCAAAAACTGCATGTCCTTCGGGCTGGCATTTGCCAACCGATGAAGAGTGGACAATTCTTGAGAACTTTTTGGGAGAACTTCCCGGAAAGAAGATGAAATCAAAATCAAGGTGGTCAGAAAATGGTAACGGCGACAACAGCAGTGGGTTCAATGCTATTCCGGGCGGTGGCCGTTATAACCATGTGGGCTTTAGCGGCCTTGGCTTCAACACCCTTTTCTGGTCGTCCTCGGATGGGGGGGGTTGGGGAGCCCACTGGGGAGCCAGGTACCGTAGCCTTTATTACTATTATAACGGGATGTACCGTTACTATGACAGCCGGGACCACGGATTCACAATCCGCTGCGTAAAAGACAATTAATTTTAACCCACCATGAACAGACCCAGGCACAAGACTAAAAGGTTCTTTGATAAGAAACTTACCGAAGAAGAAATCGTTTGCCGGGGCCAAAATCCTGAGCATGCAATTAGCCCGGGAAATGAAAGTGCGGATGAGGAACCCCAGGTATATTTTGTTAAAAAGGCAACCTTGCCAAATGCAATGGGCAGACGTGAATTCGTCGCAAATTCCTTATTTGCAGGATCCGCCATCACGATGGCTTTGGGGTTGACTTCCTCTTGTGAGGAATATAATATCCCTTGGTCAGTATATAAAAGCCTTCACGCTATTGTTCTGGCACATGATGAAGCGGTAACATCGATTTCATTCGGCCCAGAAGGAAAACTGCTTGTTTCTGAAAGTTCCAACGGTTATATTAAGATATGGTCAATCCCCTCTGGACAATTATTAAATACCCTTGAAATTGAGACCCCTGGTTGTGATCATGTTTTTAGTTTAAGCCCAGACGGCAAAATGTTGGCTTCAAGTGACACTGACAGTCCAACTGGACATAGGATTATAAAATTGTTGTCTGTTCCCGATGGTCAACTCATTTCAACATTTCGGGAATATTCCTGCGTAAATGCCATAAGCTTTAGTCCAGATGGCAAGATACTCGCATCAGGATGTGATTATGGAGCGAGCTTATGGAAAGTTGCAAAAGATAAATTTAACCAAAATTCGATAGGTCCCATTAATGCCGTATCCTTTAGTCCTGATGGCACGATTTTCGCAACCGGCAATTTAGATGGTGAGGTAAGAATATTGTCAATACCCCTTTGTGAACCATTAATTACATTACAGGGAACGGGGTCAGTAATATCTATTGGTTTTAGTCCAAGTGAAAAAATACTCGTATCTCTCGAACATCCTTCACTGTTGTGTTTTTGGGCCTTATCAGATGGTAAGCTAATTGAGTCTTTTCATGAGTTTGGTGGGGGGTTGAATAATGCCAGAATTTCAATGTGTTGCAGTACAGATGGAAAATTTCTGGCAACAGGTAATTACAACGGCTCCATTGAACTTTGGGATATTTCATCTCGGAAGGTATTAAATACGCTGTTAGGTCATAGTGGCCCAGTCGTTACAATGTGCTTTAGCCCTGACGGAGAACTTTTGGCATCCGGCAGCAAGGATAAAACGGTCAGAATATGGAAGATACCTAAAGGAGAGGAATTTGCCACCTTAAACGCACCTTGTGTTTGCGATACCGTTTGTACCTGTCATACGGTATCGACCGATAATGATAGGAATGTCTGCACCTGCAACAATGTAACTACCTGCACGTGCAATCAAGTATGTTCCTGTAATGCCGTATGTTCCTGCGATTCCGTATGTTCCTGCAATAGTGAAGGAGGTGGTGGAACCTATTGGTATCCGAATTAAACCGATGCTGTCATGAGAACCATTTGGCCGAACCCTTAATGATCCATTATGATCTCTGCCTATGCATTATCAACCTTTCACCCCACACACATGAAAAAAGCAATTCTATCAGTTGTTTTCCTGATCGTCACAATGCCCCTTTCCTATTCCCAGGTTAGAAGCTGGAAAAGCAAGTTTGACCGGGATTCGCTTACCACAAAGGAACCCATTTTAGGTGCAGCAAATATTCCGTGGCTAAAATCTGATTTCGTTTGGAATCCAAATATGGCCCTATCTATGGTAGATTTTTCAGTACTGTCAAATCCAAAAAGTTTTTTGCAAACTGATGTGGTTCCGATTCATACCAAGTATTTCAATTTTATTCCTTATACCCATTTTTCTGAATTAAATAAGGTCCTTCAGAGTGAGATCCCTTCATCTTTAAATTATGTTCTCACATTGGGACTTAGAATTCCTCTTTTGGCATCCAGAAGTTATTTACTCTCAGCAAACAGCAATCTTTTTTGGCTCTCAATGGGCAATGGTAATAAGTACCCGGATGCTCAGGCTCCAATATTCCTTGATGGACAGATACGATTTGATTACAAGTATTTCCTTTCTGCATTTGCAGGAATTCGATACCAGTTTTCTGACTGGAAAGTCACGTATGGCGCTTATCAAGATGTAATTTATTCAAATAATATTGGAGGCTTCTATTTTGGCATAACCGTAGGTTTGGGCTATGTTATTAATAAAAACTTAGGCAAGGAAAATTGGGAACAGGCCAAAAGCTTAAATACAACTAGTTCATTTTCTTCATTCTTGAGTAGATACCCGCACTCCCCATATAATAAAGAAGCCTCAGGAAGGATTGAATACCTCACCTTTAAGCATTGCTTGGACGGAAGTGTAGCTGATTGTGATACCTATTTGAACAAATATCCCAGTGGCAAGTATATCCAGACCGCATTAAGCCGGAAAATCCAATTACAAGAAGATATAGCCTATCAAAAGGCAATTCAAGGGACTATCACCGACTGCGAAAATTATTTAAACAATTATAAATCTGGAAGATATTTGACTGAAGCAAGAAACCTGCGACAGGAGAAAATCGATAAACCTGAAAAAGATTTATATGCCCTGGCGATGACAGGTACAATAGCGGATTGCGAAAACTATTTACGAAATTATCCCAATGGAAAATACTTAAATGAAGTATCCAAATTAAAAAATGACAAATACGAAAATGAAGAATCAGCAACCTATAAGAGTGCAATCAATGGAAATTCATCAGATTGTAAGAGATATCTGGAGAAATATCCCAATGGAAAGTATTTTAACGAAGTTGAAAAACTCTCTAGATTAAAAAGTGTTGCGGAGGAGGCTGAAATATACTCAATTGCGATAAAGGGAACGTATTCCGATTGTGAAAATTATCTAAATAGATATCCCAATGGGAAATATGTCATGCTGGTTAAATCATCGATGGAACAGATAAAAGCATCACTGATGAGGGAAAAAGAAAAAGAAACATATAACCTTGCCATAGCTGGCAATGTTAATGATGCCCAAACCTATTTAAACAAATATCCTAATGGTGAATATTCTCAGGAAATCGAAAAGAAGTTAACATTATATGAAAATGAATATTATTTAAAAGCAAAATCAGGTGATTATATTGCAATTGAATTTTATAAAAAAACTTTTCCGAAAAGCATTCATTTTAATGAAATACAAGATATTAGACCAACGCAGTTCGTGATTTCGGAAAAATTATGGAGATCGGATTGTCCAGGTAGAGCCAAAAATATAATAATCCAAAGATTACCCAATAGTCAAGGATCAATGTCAATAGCCCTAAGTAATTCTGAACAAGGCATTTCGGCCATGGATGGTAATATTTTCGATATGGTGAAAGGTTATGATAATTCATCAATGACTATTGGACGAGGAGAATATAAAATTACACCCTGTATGGGTAGTGAGGAAAAAGAAATTGAAATATCCAGTCAAGGTTTAGAATTTGTTTACCATGCAGGTATTGGATTGAAATACATAAAGGGGTATGGTACAATCATTATGTCCGGGATAAAATATAAGTTCCCCTTTGACAAAGAATAAAAAGTACCTCTTGTTTCATTTTTAAAATATTGCTCAACCACAATTAATAGCGAAGAACCAATTCTTTTTATATTTGAATTACTGAGGTACCCTAATATCAAATGGCGCAAAGAAGAGACTTTTTCCGGCAACTTGTTGGTCATTTAGTGATTGCACGAGACAATATCAAAGGGGCTGAGAATATCCCCCTTAAGAGACTGAATGAGCTGCCTGAGAATATTATTGAACAAATCGAGCCTGTGTTCTTTCCGGAAGAGGTTTGGCAATTGAGAGATCATGTAATTTATATTCCGGAAAGTAAGTTTTCAAAAATCCGGGAAATTGAGCTAAACGAGATTGAGCTCATAGCTCTGAGGCTCTTCCTCGATGGTACCAGATTGAAAAATACTGCGATTCAAGTTGCAGAACAGCTGCAAATATCAATGGAAATAACATTTCCGGTTGTTTCTGCTTTGTTTTTTCGACTGGCTTCCCTCCGTTTATGCCATCCGAGGGAAGTGTATCATTTTGATGAACTTATAAAAACGAATCCATAAAGTCTAAATGCAAGAGAGCACCTTTTCTATCGTTAGCTGAATAATTATAAACCACCATGAATATACCAAGGCGTAAGTCTAAAAGATACATTGACAAAATAGCTGGTGAAGAAGAAATAGTAAGGATGGACGAAATATACCAGCATCTAAATGGACACTAAAAAACCCGTCATTTACCGCATACCCATTGATGACAAATTCATTATATACGCTCCGTTAAAACCGCTGGCGTTTATCGGGAACAAGGCATTGGTTGATGCAATTAATGATCATCTGGAACACTCCGGAAAAAGGCCTTTAAAAAATCCGGAATTGATGTCATCCCTGGAAAAATCGGGGCTATTTGATCCTGATGCCGAAAGATTCCCGGCCTGTGATTGCACTCTCCCTTTTAAACCTTCCCTCTGTATCTTGATGCCAACCACCGCATGCAACCTGGCCTGCACCTATTGTTATGCTGCCTATGATGGCAAAAAAGATGCTTTTCTTAGTTGGCCTTTGGCGAAAAAAGCAATCGAAATTGCTTTTGAAAATGCCGGGTTACCGGGTTCCGGACATTTTGCATTAAGCTTTCATGGCGGAGGCGAGCCAACCCTCCCCAAGAATCTCTTTTTTAAAGCCTCGGAGTTCGCACGCAAATTGGATTCCAAATGCCCGATATCAGTAACCACCAATGCTGCATGGGATAAAAAGTTCAGAGAGAAGGCACTTGATCTTATGAGCGAGATCAGCATTTCATTCGATGGCAATGAAATAACCCAGAACCGTCAGCGACCGGATAAAAAGGGAAAGGGCACCTTTGCACAGGTAATGGAAACAATAAGAGAAATTGAGAAACGTAAAATACCCTATGGAATCAGGATGACCGT
The DNA here is from genome assembly GCA_964355105.1 of uncultured Porphyromonadaceae bacterium. Taxonomy (GTDB): domain Bacteria; phylum Bacteroidota; class Bacteroidia; order Bacteroidales; family UBA12481; genus UBA12481. The sequence goes on along the minus strand of CAYHCO010000011.1, from coordinate 81,402 downwards.
TACCGCCGAGAGCCTTCCGGAGCTTCGCAGTAATATCGAATTTCTTTGCTCCAATACCCAGGTCCGATCAATCCAGGTTGAAGCCGTTTACAACCAGGGGCGTGCGGAAGGTTCTGGACTCAACATTGAAGATGTGGACTCATTTGTAAATATTTTCATGGACGTTTACCATTATGCTAGGCAACATGGAAGATCAGTTAGTTACTCCGCCGCCAGACCACATCTGACCACCAACACATTTTGCACAGCAACCTCAAACGCACTCATCGTTACCTCCGATGGGGAACTGACAGCCTGTTATGAGGTTTTTGACCGTTCGCATTTGCTTGCAGATGACTTCATTATCGGAAGACTGGATGTAGCTGAAGGAATCACTCTTTATGCGGAAAAAAGGGAAAAACTCCTCGCCAAAATTGCGGCCAACCGAAACTCATGTATAGAGTGTTTCTGTTATTACCATTGCGCTGGCGACTGCCCACCCAAAGCCTTCATGGCTCAGCTCAGTTGCGACAAATTTCGGTGTGCCGTGACAAGAGCCATTACCCGTGAATTGATAGTGGACCAAATAGCTGAAAGCGATGGATTCTGGAGGGGTTCAAAAAGCCAAACCGTTTGAAAAAGACCATAACCATAACAATCATTACCTCTCTCCTTCTTACCACCGCGGTTTTGGTAGTCGGATCGTATTCTAATAGGGTTGTTTTCACAGGAGATGAATGGGATTACCAGTCCATCGCGGTCAATTACCAATACGGACATGAATTCCTGATTACTGGTCCGGTCGAAAACAAGGATGTTTACCTTATGGATAGTTTGGATTCAGGAAAAATCAATTTCTGGGAGAAATTCTCAGGGAATAAAGCTTACCACAGGGCCCCCTTCTACCCGGTGTTCCTGAGCCTGTTATATAAATTGGTCGGAATCAGTCCGCTGATCATAAAATATATTCAACTATTACTGATCATTATTTCAGGTCTACTACTGATCCCAATTGCCCGGCTTGCCTTTGGAGAAAAAAGCTTTAAAGTTGGATTGATCAGCTTTATAGCTTTTGTATTGCTTAATTACAAATTTTCCGAGCATTTGATGCCTGAAAATTGGCAATTTCTGTTTCTCGCCCTCACGATAATTTGTCTTTTTTACCATCACGACGGGTCAAAAACGCACTCAATATTATTGGGAATTATCCTGGGGATATCTGTCCTAAACAAAGGAACAACATTCTTTTTTTTCCCTATCATAATTGTTTTCGACCTGTTCTTCGGTAGGTTGAGGAACGGGAAATATATGGTTAACCTGATAATTTTCGCTTGTTCCTTTATTTTAGTCACGGGTGTCTGGTCACTTTGGCTATCTCTTGAAAGGCATCGGTTCACCTTTGTATCGGCTCAGCCGGCAGATGTTTTACTTGATGGCAACAACGAATTTTGCTCAGACGGACTCTGGCATCCGGAGTGGAGAAATAAGCCCGGATCTTTTTATAATATTGATCAGAAGGGCGACCAACCCGAAATCATAAGGGTTGTCAATTTTTACATTAAGAATCCGGTGAATCTCGGGAATTTTCCGGCAAAAATAAAGGCAGGGTTTTTACCTGTTTATTCCTTTCTGGCATTAATTTTTGTTTGTGGTATTCTAATTACATTGCACATAATCAAAAAAATAACGCAAAAAAGTTCCTCAGAGCAAATACCAAAGCTTTTTTCATTTTCGATTCCGGTTCCTTTTGTCCTGTGTTTCCTGAATTTTTTATTATTTACCCTGGTTTTTTATAGCAATGACGAAACTTATCCAAGCAGGTACGTTAAAACTATGGATGGAATATTCATTCTGATGTGCGTTTATTTATTTCTTAAGACCATAAACATCATTTTCCCAAAAGCATTAATCCATGGAATCCGGGAAACAAAAACCGAAAAACAAAATTGAATTTTCATCCTGAAAATATCTATAGCATTCCGGTTGGGAAAGATTTCCTGGTGTACGCACCGTTTACCAGCATATCCGCCCTTATGAACCGGCAGGGAGTCATCGAACTCCGGGAACAGCTGAGGCTGGCGCACTCGGGGTCTGCCGATCCTGGATCGAAGCTTAATGATCTTGCCATGGCGATTTCCCTCGGTGCCTCACACCAGGTATATCGGAAATCAGGCGAGATAAACCCGGATTTTCTGGGTATTATTCCCACCCGGTCCTGTAACGGAGCATGCAATTATTGTGATTTCGGTGCAGGAGAATCTACTCTGCAGAGGATGCCCTATGCGATGGTCACCAAGGCTATTGACTGGTATACCGCTCTGCTGAAATCGCAGAACAGGAGGGTAATGGAAATTCACTTTTTTGGAGGCGAACCCATGGTTGCGCCCGACATCATTGAGGTTGCTGTAGAGCGTGCACGCCTGGTCGCTGCTGAGAACGACCTGATCACCTGTTTTGAAATCTCCACCAACGGGCAGTTCAGCTCTGAGCACGCACGCTATTTGGGCAACTATTTTAATAAGGTCGTATTGTCGCTTGACGGGTTGAGGGATATCCAGTACAAGCACCGACCATTGAAGGATGGGAGAAGCAGTTTCGAAAATGCTGTTCAGACTGCAAAAATAATCAGCAACTCAAGTGCGGAGCTCTGTATTCGCTGCTGCATTAGCAAGGCAAACCTCTCCCGTATGGAAGAATTTACTGTGTGGGCATGTTCTGAATTTCGACTTTCTGCCATAAACTTTGAGATCCTAACCACCACCGAATATACATGCCAGGCTGGATTGTATCCTCCGGATCCCTTCGAATTTGCTATTAATTTCGAGAATTCAAGAAATATCGCCAGATCTTGTGGGGTCGAGGTAATATATGCATCGGACATTTCACCCCATCCCACCGTTAGTTCCTGCCCCGTTGGAAAGGATACCGCTATCTTTTCACCAGATGGTCGCATCAGCAATTGCTATTTGATGCCAGAGCGGTGGAAGGAAAAAGGATTGGAACTAGACTTTGGCAGCCTATCCGAGCATTGCGAAATCCGGATCGACACTCATAAAGTGAATGCCATCAGAAATATGGTGGAGGACAAACCTCGATGCGAAAAATGCTTTTGCCGCTGGTCTTGCGCTGGCAGTTGCCATGTTGGAATCAGTTATCCCGGCGCCAATCCTGAATATAACAACTTTTGCGTGCAAACACGGCTCATATCTGCATTCACCTTATTGGCGGATTTAGGCTTGCCTGAAAAAATTTCGGAACTGACTGGAGATCTCGAACAAATGAAATTTCTGGCCGATCAAACTTCGGATAACATACTATACTCCCAACCTCATTCAAATCCTGATTTCCGTTAATTTATAATTCGAAATGCCATGTGCACTCCGTCGGATCTGGTCAACTGAAAGAAGTTGATGCAGCCGGCACCGAAAAAGGCTCTGTGGTAAGTATTCAGGAAAAGACTCTCCCATAATACAAAAATCGGGGCAACCACGCGAGCAATGATATTGGTTAATGCAACTTGAACAGAAGGCTGGTATCCCGGAGGCGAAATATTTAAGTTCTGGCAGGTCCGGATTAAATCGGAATGCCGATGGCTCCCCTTCGATCCGGCCAGTGATAAAGCCGGGTTTACCATTCATAAAGCAAAAGCAGTTGCGGGTTACTTTGTCGGCAGTCAGTCGTAAATTGTTTCGAAGAATATCACAAAAGGGCCCGTGTAGTTCTTTCAGCCGGACCCCTGAATATAAAATCTTTGCACCGAAAGCAGAGGCCGCATCACGGACCCGTGAGTAACGGAGAAAGAAATCGTCTGCATCATACTCAACAAATCCATGATCAACATTTAAATAGACAGGTTCCAGCCTAATGGTTGAGGCGGAGCAATCATGGACCAGATAATGCACTATTTCCGGAAGTACCAATAACGTTTCCCGGGTGACTGTTACCCGAACATCGAATCTACCGCCCTGCCTGGCGATCCGCCGGCAAACCCTTTCAATTGAATTGGGGACCCGGTTTTTGCGAATACGTTGTTTCTCCTGAATGCCCGGAGGCCCATCGCAGGAGATCCCAATCAAATCAAAGTTGGCAACCAGCCAATCGATGCGGGAATCTGATAGAACGCCGTTAGTTGCGACATAAAAGAAAGTATCCAGATTGAGCCGTTCGGCTGCTCTTTTGATGTCACGAACTGATTCGGCCAGATCCTTCCAGTGGTAAGTCGGTTCCCCAGAACCATGATAAACGATTGTAACCGGGACCTGGTTCCGTCCTTCCTGCCGGACGATCTGATCGAATAAAAGGCGTATTGAACCCGCATCAGGAAACCCCCTGAGATTGGCATAGCCTGCTAAATCGACCTTAGAGTAACAATAAGTGCAGTGCATATTGCAATCGCTCCCGGCATGGATCGTCAGGCACTCCGGTAAGAACGGCTGCCGGGCCTGCATCTCCCATCTGCTGACAGCTGCCCGGGCATATTCGAGTATTCCCGAAAAGCAATGCTGGAGCGGTCTGTTTGCAATTTCCGACGGGTTAGCCAAATAATTACGGATTTCACTTTCCGTGATCTGTCCGGCGACAAAGAGGTATCCAGGTGCGTAAATGAGTGCAGAACCGCCGGCATTGATACTAAAAACAGGGAGTTGGTCGTGAACCTTTAAAAACAAGTCATCCATTTTGTGGTTGGTTTTCTACCCAATAATCCTTGCAATAGGTGCAACTCTGACAATTCTTGCTACACGAAAGCGTGTGCCGGTAAAAATCGTCCGAAATAATCATAGGACAATTAACCGATGCGGGTCCTCCGCCTATTTCATTACTGTTCAATTGCTTACTGTAGAAATAACTGTCAAGGACATGCATATATTTCGACCGATTTTGCAATGTTACTCTTCCCGCAAGCTTGATCTCATCGTAAAGACCATCAAAAATGTCAAGGTGCTGAGGCAGGATCCAACCACCGGTAAGTCTGAGCCATGGCTTTTCCAAGAGTAAAGTGTTGCATAGGGAGTGCGGGTACCCGATTTCGGGATTTGACATTTCGAAGAAATGCTGTGTCCTGAATATGCAGGAAGACAAACAGGATTCATTGACAATCAAACGAATACGTCCCCGGAAGGAGTTTCTTATTTTTTTTAGGGCAGTAATGTCCCGGATAATACGATTTGATGGTACAAGGGTATCGAAAACATCTCCCAACATAATCAGTTGCTGATCTGAGCTTATATCCATAAGTACCGATGCAGTGAGTTTCAGGGTGGGAAAACGGCATTTCACAACTTGTGCCAGACTCAGATTGGAAAGTGTTACTCCAGCCAGGTTGTACTGATCAATATAGAGACTTATCATTTCACAAATGCTGTCTGCCATTTCCTCGACCGGTCGGGGCAAAATTACCGGATTGACAAGAACTGAAACCGGGAGAATTTTTGATTCCAGAAATTCCTTCAAATGGATTTGAGGCTGCGTTGGTCTTCCGGTACCGACCAGGTTACCGGTTATGGGGAAATAGACTTCCGAGATATGGCAGCCATATTCATCAAAAATCCCTCTCCAGAAATTCATTTCCTGGTCGATGTAGGGAATTACAATCTTTTTATTTTTCTTGATTTCCAAAGTGTTTCGCCTTAGTTGTTGCAACCACTGCGCAGGCGTTGGATCCGGAAAGAGATGCAGCCACCATTGCATTTGTCCTTAAAAAGAGAGCAAGCAGTACAATACGAAAAAATGCCTAAGTTGCCATAAGGAGACAGGGCCTGATCAAAGGACTTTACCACATCACTCGCAACTGAATCTTCGTGGATCTCAATTTTAAGAAAATCATTCAATGGATAGCAGGCTATAAAGGTGCCGTTTGTGAGCAAATCGATGATCGGGTGGCAGCAGGTGCCTGCCACTTTTAACTCCTCCGATAGCTGATCCCGGTACTCCTCTGGAAACATGCAGGGCACAAAACCACAGTCGAGACGGAGAGAAATTCCCCTCTCTTTTGCCTTCATTTTAAACAAGGCGATATTATGCCCAACTTTCTGATAATCCTTGGGATGCAGGAACTGATTTTTGGAACTTAACATGGCATGCGATATCCCGAGCCTGACTTCCTTTCTCAACCCGTAAATTTCAATATAATCAAGCAGATAATCCAATCCCAGTCCGGAATGGTAAATATTAACCCCCGGGATTGTAACGCTACCGAGCTTGATCATCATTTCCTTTTGCTGTGCACAGCCTTTTGGATTCAATTCGGCAGGATGGATTGTGTTCAGTAGAATGGCAAGCCTGCTTTCAGGGAGAGTGGATAAGAATTTCAGCTTTTCAAGGGACATCAGACCATTGGTAAAAAGCATGATATTTAATCCTTGATCCAAAGCCATCGATACGAAACGTTTGAAATCCGGGTGAAGGGTTGGTTCCCCTCCGAGCAGCCTTGCCTGGGGAATTCCCGATCTGACCAGGTAATCAAGTGCCTTTTCATACAACTCGATGCTCATAAATGAACGCCCGGATTCGTTACGCGTATCATTCGCAAAACAATAGGCGCAACTTTTGTTACAAACATTGGTTATCGAAAGATTTGCCATTTCACCGAATAAGCTTAAGCACAGCCCATTCCCTGAGACAGGTGCTAATGAATTCCAAAGTCATTTCCTTTGACTTATCCATTATCGCCATTAACATCAGGTATGATTTTTCATTATCAAGGTTCCTGCTCAGAATCGACCACACTGCAGCTTCCGGATAATGCATAAAAATGCTTGTTCCATCGATTGGGTTTACGATGTTAAAGCCGCGCATTTCAGTTGCGATAAGGATTTCCGGGTTGATCAGGAACTTGCGCATGGAGTTTTTGAGTGCCATCATCCCTTAATTTGGATACCAGTAGGTAAGGTAGGTTACATTATTATTGCAGCTGCACACTTTATCACAGGTGCACACCTGGTTGCAACTGCATGTTTCCACCGAATTACAAGAACACACCTTCTTAGGAATACCCACTGCAACGGTGTCGCAGATGCAAGTCATTGAACCGGATAAATATGTCCCTGAGGGCACCAGGATAGTATTGCAGGTGCAAACCATCGTCGGTCCAGGGTAAGATTGTGAAGCAGCAACACAGTCGCAAATGCAAATTGCCCCTGAAGGAAGTGGTGTACCACAGGGAACTGTAATTATTGAGTTCCCCATCACTTTTACTTCCCTGGCATTTGTTTCCTCATTAATTAAAGGGTCGAAAAAGGTCACAAATTTTTCACCACCTGGCATATTCCATAGCCGGATGGTCTTATCTATACTTCCAGAAGCCAAAAAACTTCCGTCAGGACTATAACATACCGAGCTGACAGAGCCGGAATGGCCAAGCAACACCAGACTCTTTTCCCAATATTGCATGGGCCAAAGCCTTATGTTGTCAATATCACCACCGGCGGCAAGCATTTTCCCATCAGGGCTGAAACTAATGGTTAACCCGGCATAAGTATCGCCATCAAAAGTTTGAATCATGCTCCCAGTCGATGGCGACCAGAAGCTGATGACATCCTGGTAACTTCCTGCGGCCAGCATTTTTCCGTCAGGGCTGAAGCAAACAGAATTGATCGGAAGGTCATGCCCGGGTAAAGTTTTCAGGAGCTCCCCCCCCGGAACCGACCAAAGGCTTATGGTCCGATCAACACCAGCCGAAGCCAAAACTTTTCCATCCGGACTGAAAGCAACAGCATTAATCGAATCCGTGTGGCCTTTCCATGTACCCAACGCTATCAATTCCGGAAAGGACCAGATCCTTACAGTATGGTCGGCACTGCCGGACGCCAGGAACTTCCCATCAGGACTGAAAGCAATCGCGTTCACCGATCCTAAATGTCCTGTAATCGTGGATAATATTTTTGTTTTTGAAACCGACCAGATCAGGATCGTGTTATCCAAGCCCGCTGACGCCAGCCTTTTTCCATCCGGATGGAAACATAGGGAGAGAACAGAAGAACTATGACCGGTCAAACGTGACATCACTTTACCGTTGGGCACCGACCATAATTTTACCGTTTTATCCTTGCTTCCCGACGCCAGTAACTTTGAATCAGGGCTGAATGCCACAACGTTCACCTCTTCGGCATGTGCTGTCAGAACGCTTGTCATATTTGGACCGGTAACCTTTCCATCTGAGGAAAAAACAGATGGAACGACCGTCAATCCGGCGCCGATCGCGCCAAAAGCACCCAGGAACTCCTTACGGGAGAATGCCAGTCCCTCATCACTCCTCTTAACGGCAAAAATTTTCGGTTCCTCCAAATTATTCTTTTTCTTTCTTGCCATGGCACAATTAAAACTAAATGGTAAAACCTTTACTCCAAAAGACTATTTTGTCATCAATATAAAACCTTTGTTGGTAATTGAAATCAATGATACATCTCATGTTCAAGTTCCTGCAAGCATGGCACTACAATTATAGCAATTCCAGAATCCAATTACAATGTCACAAAAACCAATCGTTTCCAAATCAACCCTGATTTGCGGTCGATAGATATTCTTTTTTCTATTATTTGAATGAATCAGGATTAGCGAAGGACGATTCGATTTAAGATCACATAGTTGGACACTTTTCGAAATGGACTTTTGTTTAAAACGCTATCCGGGACAAATATGCGACTTGTTGGAGAATCAATCCTTTTACGTACAGCAACTATCCTGGCTTGTGTGGCTGAGAACTGAGCGTGAAGTAGGAGAAGATGAGTTGTCGAATGGTCTGAAAGATCTTCTGGATCAGAGTATTTTATTATATCAGAAAGAAACGGATGGGCTTAGCGCTTATCAAATGAATTTCATGAAGGCCCTGGCCGATGGTGCGCATACGGGGTTCTCCACGAAAGCAACCATAGACAAATACAATAACAAAGGATTGACTAACGTATTATAACCCAGATTACCCTTTACTTGAACTTCTTAAAATACGTCACAAACTCCTTCTTTGCCGATCCACTCAGCGGAACCTTATGTCCCTCCGTTAGCTTAATTTCCTCGGTGTTCAGGTATCCCTTGACGTGATTCAGGTTGACAAGAAAGGAGTTGTGCACACGCATAAAAGTACTGGCAGAGAGCATATTCTCATAATACTTGAGATTTCGCGAACTGGCAGTCACCATATGGTTCGACAGGTAAAACAGTGTACAATACCCATTGGCCTCACAAAAGATAATATCGCGTGAGTTGATCACCTGAAATCCATTCGAATCCGCGATAACCAACTTTTTCTCATCTTCTTCTTTTAATTGCAGGTTCTCCATTAAGGTCTGGACATTAAGGTTTCCGTACTTCGCCGTGAGTTCCTTTGCCACCTTATGAACCGCCTCGATCAGCTCACTCACTTTTAACGGTTTGAGAAGATAATCCGTGGCTGAATGTCGGAAAGCCTGGATTGCATACTCAGAAAATGCCGTAACAAAGATGATCTTAAACTCAATGGTTTCGAACCTCCTGAGCAAGTCAAACGCATTACCAGCCGGCATTTCAATGTCAAGGAACACTAACTTCGGCCTAAGCTCAGTTATCTTCTCGAAGGCGGTTTCAGATGAATTGCATTCGGCGAGAATGCGAACCATCGGACAATATTCCTTTAGAAAATTTGCTAAAACAGTTCGGGAAGGTTGCTCATCATCAACGATAAGAGCTGTGATTTCGTCAGGTATCATGGTTTATTTCTTATCAATTTTTATGGGTATCAGCAGGCGCACTCTTGTACCCGGCTCTTCCCGGCCTTGATGCAGGTCAACAATTTCAACATCATAAGAAGCTCCGTTCGTTTTACTAAGAAGGTGGAGGCGGTCCCTTACAATCCGTATGCCCTGAGATTGTTTACCTGGCAGGTCAATACGGGTTTTCTTCGATAATCGGCATCCAATTCCGTCATCTTCAATGATACATTCCAGGGCATCCGGCCGTAATGGAAAAAACGAAATTGTAACAGTACCGGTTCTGCCCTGCAAGCCCCGTATTCCATGCCAAATCGCATTTTCAATAAAGGGTTGTGCCAACCCGGGCACTACCTCAATTTTTTCCAGCACATCTATCGCCCCGGTTTGGATGGAGTAGCTAAACCGGTCGCCAAACCGCAGATGTTCAAGTTTCAGGTAATCAGAAATTGAGGAGAGTTCAGTGTCCAGAGGAACATGGCTCGATGATAAATTCTCCAGCGTTTGTCGGATCAGCCTGGAGAAATCAGCGATAAAACTGTTGGCAGAGATTTTATCGTTATTTGAAATGAAATAATTTATTGAGTTCAAAGAATTGAAAATAAAATGGGGATTCATCTGTCCTCTAAGGCTCTCCATCCGCAGGTTATTCTCTAACTGCCGGGTTGCTGCTCTGCGGTTCCTGATTAATAACAAAACCACCATGAAAATGATCCCTCCAATCACGAGGATACTTAACATCCAGAACCAGGTAGCTTCAATGATCCTATGCGGAATATGGATAATGAGAGTTCTCGAATAAGCCCATTCACCCTGTTGATCAGTTGCTTCAACTTGAAGTGTGTAGTCGCGGTGCGTCAGATTATCAAACATCACTCTTCGATTCTGGAATCCGCACAATAACCAGTCTGAATTCGCACCCAGCAACCGGTAACGGTATTTAATCCGGTTGGAATGCTGAAAATCGAGAAGAGCAAAGGTGACCTGAAAGTTATTGTCACCTTTTTGAAGAGTTACTTCACCCTGCTGAAGATTACCCAAAAATACCGGGCGCCCTGATGCAAGAAATTCAGTAATGAGAAGAGTCGATTTTTTTGTGTAATCATTTTTAAATAAAAGGCTATCAGGATAGAAGCTTACCACCCCTCCAACTCCACCAAAAAACATTTCTCCATCCTCCGACTGGAACCAGGCATCAGAATTGAACTCATCAATCATGAGTCCCTCTTCCCGGCCAAATCTCCTGAAGTATTTCGATCTGGGATTAAACATGGATATACCCTGGTTAGTCGACATCCACAAATTACCATGACGGTCTTTTAAGAGACTGTATAAAACATTATTACTTAATCCGTCAGCTGTAGTAAAAAATTCATATTTACCCGTAGCAGGATAAAGATGCCCCAATCCGCCTCCCATTAATGCCAGCCACAGATCATCATTGTCACCCGGGCAAACATGCTCAACCAGGGTATTTTCTCTTCCGAGCTTGTAGGTATTTTCCAGCTTGAAATTCTTATCCAGTTTTATTACAGAATTGTTCCATATTCCAATCCAGTAACCACCATCATTGGCCCTCATAAAACTGTGCTGAACTCCGTACGGGTCAACTTTAAATACCTGCGAAAGAATCCCTGATCCTTTGGCATAGGAAAAAATCCCGTCAAAACCATTGAACAGAATTCTTTCCCGATCAACAATAGTATTATGAAACCCTATTTCCTTACCCCCATTCTGATCCCGAATAGACTGATTAAACCGGGTGCTGAATTTTTGGGACTGATAATCATAAAGAAGAAGGACATCATTCGTTCCTGCAATCCAGAAACCATTCGTATCTCCCGCCAGAATTCTTGGCTTCACCCTTGTTTCCGGATTTAATGCGTAAGAGTAATCCATTTTACTGATCCTGCCATCGGGCTTAACCCGGTATAAAAAGTTATCCTTTCTCATGCCGGCCCAAACGTTTCCCTGTTTGTCCTTGAAAACTGAAAATATCATCCGGATATCCCCGTGTTCGTCAGGCCCTGTGAGGTAATGCTTAAAAAATGGATTGGCCAGGTTATAACGAAACAGGCCAAGATCTTCTCGTTTTTCCGTTACAATACCAGCCCATATATTTCCGGACCGGTCTTTTAAGGCCGTCTCAAAAAAGCTATTGGTCTTCAATTTGATTTGATGCACCTGATCAGTCTCCGTATCGATATAGTTCAGCCCATTTTCTCCATCGCCCCAGAAAAAGGCAGCCTTTCCTGAAAACAGGCGGGGATCCGGATTTCCCGAAACCTTTGAAAATGATTCGGAACCGGGATCAAATAAATACAACCCGAATTTGGAGAACAGGTAGGTTTCGCCATTGGCCGTTTCCTGAATTTCGAGGTTTTCTGTATCGTTTATGATGTTAAAAGTCGTGAATGTCTTAGTTTCCAGATTTCTAACTGAACTCCACCTGACCAGCGTATCATTTACAATGGTTCCCTTGTAAACCATGTACCAGTCGCCCATTGGCAGGAAAACCCAGGGGCGATCGGTATTATCGATCACCAGTTGAGGCCGTCGGGATATGGAAAACTTCTGCCCGGCCTGATCTGTCATTTCAAATGTGCGCTTAATTTTGAGTGAATCGTCGAATTCAAACAGGCTGGCATCGTTTATGGCCCAAACAGTTCGGTCGATTCCTACATTTATATCGAAGTTATCACACGTCATGCCATTGATTTTCAATATACTGAAGCAATTTTTTTCGGGATCATAAACAGCCGGCATAAAAAAGCCGCAATCAACAATCACATGATTAGCTTTGTCAACTAAAACTTTTTCGATCGAAAAGCCAGGGAAAGAGGTGGAATCTTCAGTGCGGTGATAATAGGTTTGTATCTGATAGCCATCATATCGATTTAAGCCATCCCAAGTCGCGATCCAGAGAAAACCGGTTGTATCCTGATTTACATAGACAACCTGGTTATGGGACAGGCCGTTGTCAATGGTATACTTCCTTTCTGAATAAACCTCCTGCGCACAAAGCGGGGCCTTATGCACAGGTATTACCATGGCAGCGATTGCCCAAAAAAACTGTAAAAACCTTTTTAATTGACTCCAATTGAACATCCCAGTTGGTTCTTTTAAAAACTAAAAATAGCATAATATGAAATACTGCGGAAGGATTCAATTGTTCCTATTCAGAAAGGATCCTGTACAATTCCAAATTCAATACCCCTTGATTGGTAATGGCTGCGCTCCTACCCTGAAGCCGGGTCAATGAGGTTTCCGCCTCTACCAGCTGTTCCAGAATTTCGACTGAATAGTAAAGTTCCCGATCGATGGGAAGAACCGGATGAGGACAGACATTAAATTTTATGGATTTTAATGTCTGCTAGATTTCTGACCTTAAACTGATGGCCCCAGTTGGGAAAGACCGACTTTTTTTTCTGTGTGGGACATGGCAGGTTCGAACTGCCGACCTCTTGCGTGTGAAGCAAGCGCTCTGAACCGACTGAGCTAATGTCCCGGAAGGGTGCTTTTCGAAAATAAGTAATTTTAATGACATCATTCATTGTGGCTCATCTAAACAACAGATTGAGCTCAAAAAATTGATAATTTGAGCTACAATCGCTATTTTTATGAGCCAAATTTTAATAACCGATGAATATCCGGGAACAGCAAATAATAGAATTCGTAAGGAAAACAGGAGAATGCTCTTCAAAGGAGATATTTGATAAAGTAAATATTCCGCTGAGTTATGCCACCCTAAAAAGAGTACTGGCAAAATTGATTACAGAGAAATACCTGTCTTCAAAAGGTCTGGGAAAAGGGACTAAATATTCCCTTTCTCCAATTTACGAAGTGATTCAGCCGATTGATATTGAGCAATATTATCAAAAGGAAATTGATGAAAGGGAAATCAAGCAAGGGTTTAATCTTTCTATAATCACCGATGTGCTGGCAAAACATACTGTTTTTACTGAAAGCGAATTATTAAAGCTACATGAACTTCAGGAGATTTTTGTGCGAAATGTTTCGCAACTATCAGCTAGTGAATATAATAAAGAATTCGAGAGATTGGCCATAGATTTAAGTTGGAAATCATCCCAGATTGAAGGGAACACCTATTCATTATTAGAAACCGAAAGGCTTCTCAAGGAAAAGGAAACAGCTTCGGGAAAGACTAAAGAAGAGGCCATCATGCTGTTAAACCACAAGGATGCACTGGATTTTATCCTCCAAAATCCAGATTATTTGAATCCATTGGCTTTATCGAAAATTGAGGATATTCACAGCATCCTGATTAAAGATCTTGATATTGAGCGGAATGTAAGAAACAGAAGGATTGGCATCTCCGGAACCAATTACCGTCCACTGGATAATAAATTCCAGTTGACCGAGGCATTGCAAGATGCCTGTTTAATTATAAATAGTAAAAAGACCGCTTTCGAAAAAGCATTTCTCGCACTAGTCCTTATCTCCTATATCCAGCCATTTTTGGACGGAAATAAAAGAACTGCCAGAATTGTAAGCAATGCGGTATTGATGCAGGCAAAAATCTGCCCCATTTCATTTAGAACTGTCGATTCCATTGATTATAAGAAAGCTATGCTAATATTTTATGAGCAAAACAATGTGTCAGCCATCAAGGAAATCTTCATCAATCAGTTTGAATTTGCAGTAAAAACCTATTTTTAATAAAATACATGGCAGGTTCAGACTGCCGACCTATTATGAAAAATATTTCGATTTGGCCGGTGGCACTCAGCTCCCTTTACCTTTTTCTTTTTCCTTTCCAATCGGTATCGCCGCAAACGGCTCAAAAATCAGATCCGGATCTGATTTATGAATGGTCGTTCGACAAGCCTGTGGAAAAGGGACCGGATTCCTATTCCGGCAATTTTGAAACGGTTGCCGGAGTGCACGACAAGGCTCTCAAGTTTGATGGTTTTACCACTTATATCGAACGTAAACTTAACAATGCTAAAAAAGCCACCGGAGCTATGACAGTTGAGGCCTGGATCGCACTGGCTGCCTATCCGTGGGCGTGGTCGCCCATAGTTGACTGTTCGCAGGATGAACTGACCGGTTTCTTTTTTGGCATTAACAATGAAGGTCATCTCGGCATGAAAATCGCCGCAGGTAATTCATGGCAGGAAATCGAAACGGAAACATCCCTCCCGCTCGGGAAATGGGCTCATGTTGCTGCCGTATTTGTTCCCGGGGATAAAATCACCATTTATATAAACGGGGAAGTGGCTGTATCCGGGAAAGTAAAGGGAAATTTCATCCCCACTTTATACGGATCGCTGACCATCGGACGGAATGCCCAATCCAGGACCTGGGTTGAGAGACAGCTGACCACCGAAAACAGTTATTTCTTTCTGGATGGAATTTTAGATGAGGTGAAGGTTTTCGAGAGAGCCAAAAGTGCTGTGGAATTCAAAAAAGAATTTTTATCCGCGGCAAATCTCCCGGACCCGGCCCTCAGCGACCGGAAGGATTTTCCAATCGGGAAAGCAGGTTCGGGCAGCTTTGGCGCCTATTATGCAAAGCTCGATTACTATAAGGAGTGGGATGATCTCTGGAGGGTCAGTGAGGTCCCCGATGTTTTTGTGCGATTTGACGAATCGCCCGTGCAGCTGGTGTTCTGGAGGGGAACCAGCTTCGTTCCCTGCTGGGTGAGTGAAAACAGAACCTGGTATACAAACGAATGGCTGGAAACCTGGGGAAGTGATGTTTCGAGTTGTGCGGAACCGCTCATGGACCGGATGTGCAAGTTTTCGCATGTCAGGATTATTGAAAATACCGAAGCCCGGGTGGTGGTTCACTGGCGATACGCACTCAGTGATGCCTTTGATGTAATCGCCGGACACAAGGAGAATCCGAGGGGCGAATGGTGCGACGAGTTTTTTATTATTTATCCTGATCAGGTTGGGGTGCGTAAAATGGTGCTCCATTACACGATGCCTGAACGAAAGCACGATTGGGAGGAACAGATTGTCCTTCTGCCCCCTGGGAAATATCCGGAGGATGTGATCAACAAAAAGAGTGTCACCCTCGTAAATATGAAGGGCGAGACAGCGGATTACACCTGGGATGAAAATCTGAAGGTGGAGATGCCTGATCCCGCAGGAGCCAATATGTCGTTGGTGAATCTAAAATCGGCTTACAAACCGTTCTTCATTATTTCTCCGGATCCTGTTGAAACGGTGGAGGGAAAATGGCCATCACCCTATTTCCGGACTTATGGAGCCAATATGGCGCAGGGTTACCGCGAAGATCCTGCTCCATCAGCCTATGGCTGGTGGAATCACTGGCCGGTGGTTCAGATCCCCGGCGACGGGCGCTGGGTGGTTAAACCCGATCATCCGAGTCATTTTAACCTGACCACCTTTGTCCAATGGAACGATTATATCCACACAAAAACCACCCGCACCCGGATCATGCTGCAGGGGATGACCGACAAAGGGGCCAGGGATTTAGTGCCCATGGCAAAATCCTGGCTGCAGGCTCCAAAGCTGACAATTAATTCAAATGCCTATCAGGGTGGTGATTACGATCAATCGGAAAGGGCTTATCTTATCGAGAAGAAGACTGCCACCGGAAAATCTTCGCTCGATTTTACCATTCAGGCCCGTAAGGAATCGCCTCTGTTGAATCCGGCAATTATTGTCAGAAACTGGGGAAAAAAGCAGGCTGAGATCAGGGTAAACGGACAAAAAATATCTGAGGGAAAAAACTTCAGGCAGGGAATTGTTTCCAATCCCGATTCCGATGACCTGATCATCTGGCTCCGGCTTGAAAGCGAAAAAAGTACCATGCTTTCCATCATAGGCCGGCAATAGAAGAGAAAATTATGGTAAATTAAACCCAATAAATGAACACTTTGTGGATGCCATCAAAGATTCAGACGGTAATGAAATGCCGAAAAAAAAATCGGGTTATCCCCCGATCCTTTCCAGATACCAAAAGGCAAAAGCACACCTAAGATATGTGACAGATGTTAAGGGATATTTAAAGGCAGATGATTATCACGGTCATGGGCAGGGGTGTCACTGTGTACAGCGGTAAACGCGGATATGGCAAGCGCGGCGAAGCCAGTGATGTTGATATTATTTATACGGTAATTACACGGCTTGAAGTGAATAAACTCAATATCGAAATTGAAAAGATCGAACCTTCTGCATTCGTTGTTATGAGCCCGGTTAAAGACCTGAAAGGTGGCATGATCAAAAAACGACCGTTAAAGCATTGATTCATATGAATCGATCCTTCACTCAAGCCCGGAAGGCATATCAGGATTGCGCTGGTGGCCACTTCTTTGTTAAACAGTAATTCGCATAAAGCAATGAAATCCTCCACTCTAAAATCCGCTTTAATCACACTCCTGATTGCGGCAACCGTCAGCGTTTTTGGTATAAATAAAATTGACCCGGATCTTCATCGTAATAAACATTACATTGCCAAATCCAGTTCCGGCGAGCTGACCCCCCTGATTTCAATTCCAGCTGGGGTTGTACCCGTAACACTGGGTATCTATGCCATTAATATTTATGATCTGGATCTCAAGGCCAATACTTACTTTATCAGCTTTTATGCCTGGCTTAGGTGGAAAGGCGACTGTGATCCGGTATCAACTCTTGAGTTTACCAACTCAGTGGAGAATTGGGGGCTTACCACACAATTGCTAACCGAAAAACCAGATACCCTGGCCGACGGGAGCCTTTGCCAGTCGCTCCGGATCAATAGCCGCTTTTATCAGAATTTCGACCTCTCAAGGTATCCTATCGACAGACAAGCTTTAACAATCATAGCCGAAAATACGGATGAATCAGCAGGTATAGTTTATATTCCGGATACTGTCGCTTCCGGTTTCGGTCAGGAGGTAAACCTTCCGGGATGGAAGGTCAATGGATTGCAGGCAGAAGCCTATGTTCATCACTACGGTTCCGATTTTGGAGAACTGGGAAACAAATTAGCTTCCGATTATTCCACGGTGAAATTCTCTTTTGATCTCAACAGGCCTTTTAGTTTCTTCCTGTGGAAAATACTGTTTCCATTGATCATCGTTATGATGACCAGCTGGATTGCTTTGTTGCTGAGTCCTACCCGCATTGAAGCCAGAACCGCCCTCCCGTCGGCTGCCCTTTTATCAATGATTTTCCTACGCGACGGAGCTATGATGGCCCTCCCCGAAAACTCCACGCTGCTCCTGCTGGACAAAATTTATGTTCTTTCCTACGTATTTATAGTGCTCACGCTGATTCACGTTATGTGGGTTAACCTGAAGATTAACATGGATTCACCCGAAAGTGTCGCACGCATGGGAACCATCGACACCATAAGCGTCAAGCTTCAGGTGTCCGGCTTCGTGATCGCCATGGTCCTGATGATGTTATTGTGAAAATCTACTTCCCGAACTCAAACTCCTTAGGAGTATCGGCCCCCAGCAGGTTTTTCACGAAATAATCCCAACGCGTGCGCTGCATGTAGGAAGATGCCGAGCCGTAGCCTGCATATCGCCGTGAATGGCGGAGAAACGTCGTGAACCTACACTGCCGGATTGCGGACCGGGATAGATGGAATTGATGATCGGATATTATTTATTCGGATCCAGATTGGAAGGGGTATACATGATTCCGTAGATATCGGTTACCCCGTCGCGTGCCTTCATTTTAACCGGTATCGGAGCCTTCCATCCGGCAGCTACCAGGGCAGAAATATCCGCTTTTTCGAGATCCAGGATCTTCTTCCCTTTCATATCCCGGAGCACGGTTGCCGGAGGGGTTACCGGAGTTGAATAGGTATCTACCAGATATTCGTATATACCATAGAGCTCCATTTGCGGTCCATATACTTTTCGGCATTCCGGTACTCTTTATCGGTCAATACTTTCGGTGCGTAAGGTACCTGGGCGGGCAAACTGGTTGCCACCAGAAACAACACACCGAAAAATCCCAGGAAACGAGTGACAGCTTTCATATCGGCTTAGTTTAAATAATTATCCACGTGAAGGTAATTTTTTAGGCCCCTGAAAATGGCTGTACAGCATCATCAGGGGCATTGCCATGAATTCCATTCCCTTACTTTGAAAATAAAATCCTGAAATCTCTTGCATTTGATTTGAAGACTTATTTACTTTGCATTTCAAAGTACTTTTAATATGAAAGATGAGAAAGACTATACCCGGGACCTGGCTGAGATCCGCTCCATGATGGAACGGTCATCCAAATTTATGTCGCTCTCCGGCTGGGCAGGAATCCTCGCCGGCATTTATGCGCTGGGAGGTGCGCTGGTTGCCTGGAAAGTATTCGGGTTCAACCCGGATAAACTGTTCTACCAGAGCCCCGATCCTTCGGAAGGCTTCCGGAACGTTCTGCTGCTGTCGGGACTGGTATTGATCCTGGCCATCGGGACCGCAATGCTCGATTCCTTCCTGAAAGCACGGAAACGGAAAGAAACAGCGTGGAATGCCCTGTCGAGGCGGATTCTGGCGAATATGGCAGCACCCCTGTTAACCGGCGGAATCGTGATTCTGGTATTAATCGCTTACGGCCTGGTGGGACTCGTAGCTCCCTTAACACTGATTTTTTATGGACTGGCACTTTACACGGCCGGCAATTTTACCTTCAATGAAGTGAGAATTCTGGGAATTGTCCAGATGATACTTGGGATTATCGGCATACACATGCTTGAATACGGCCTGCTGATCTGGGCTATCGGCTTTGGATTGGCTCACATCGTTTACGGTATCTACATGTATTATAAGCACTAGCCGTGAAAATATCAGTCAGCGGTTTCCATAAGGCATTCG
Source organism: uncultured Porphyromonadaceae bacterium (assembly GCA_964355105.1). Classification (GTDB taxonomy): domain Bacteria; phylum Bacteroidota; class Bacteroidia; order Bacteroidales; family UBA12481; genus UBA12481. The sequence continues at coordinate 61,944 of CAYHCO010000011.1, read as the reverse complement.
ACAGTCGCATACGGCTGGTCCTGGTTTCAATCCTTGCGGTGAACGACCGGATCGACTTTAATTCACTCAAGGAATATCTCGATGTTACGGACGGCAACCTGGCAAGCCACCTGAAAGCCTTGGAAAAAGAGGAATTCGTTTCCGTGGAAAAATCATTTATCGGGAAAAAACCCAACACAAAATATTCATTAACCCCAGAGGGCAAAAAAGCTTTTGCCGATCATCTTAAGGCACTCGAAAAGTTGATCGAAACGCAGAAATAATACCCATACCCATACCCCGTACCTCATACCCCAAACCTCAAACCCAATACCCTCTTTATGAACCAGCGAATTATCGACAGCATAAATGATCCCGAACAAATGGAGGCACTCTACCGTCAGGATCCGGTGAATTTCGAAAAGCATTTTTCAGAAATTTCAGGTACGCACGATTCTCCCCTCGTCAGATTTTGGAACATCCGGCTGACCCGTGAAAAAGCAGCGAGCAAAAACGCATTCGTGCTCGGCAACCTAATCGAGGTCCTGGCCATAGCCTTCCTGACTGCAATTCCGGTATTACTCCCCGCCCTGTTTTCGGGCATTAACCGGGAATTCTTTTATCTGCGTGAAATTGCATTGATCGCTTTTACCGGCCTCATTGTTTATTCTTTACGTATCAACAGGGTAACGGAGATTAAAAAATGGGCACTTTACGGTGTCATTATCGTTGCTACCGGACTATATATTAACCTTTTGCCGACAGGCACCGGCGATTCCGTAATTCTGGCCGCCCTGCATGTTCCGCTGATGCTGTGGTGCTTCCTCGGTTTAACCTACGTGAAATTCGACCACCGCACGCTGACCGGCAGGATGGATTTTATCCGCTTCAGCGGTGAACTGATTATCATGACCGGGTTGATCCTCCTCGCAGGCGGCGTTCTGACGGTTGTGACGATGGGCCTGTTCAGTGTGATCGGAATGGATATTTCCCAGACCTATGCCGATTTCATAGCCGTTCCCGGTGGCGTTGCAGCTCCGGTCATTGCCTGGTACCTGATCCGGAATTATCCCGGCATCACCAGTAAAATTGCCCCGGTCATCGCACGGGTGTTCACCCCGGTGGTTCTGGTCACCCTCACTGTTTACCTCTTTTCAGTGCTCTTTTCAAAAAACAACAACCTGGAAAACCGTGAAATGCTGATTGTTTTTAACGTGATGCTCCTGGGTGTACTGACCCTGATCCTGTTTTCGATATCCGAAATCAACCGGGAAACATCGGGAAAGAGCAGCCTGATGATCCTGTTGATGCTCTCGGCCATAGCCATCATTATCAATGCCATTGCCCTGGCTGCCATTGTTTCGAGAGTCCTCGACGGATTAACCCCCAACCGGACTGTCGTATTAATCACCAATATCCTGGTGTTCATCAATCTGATCCTGATAGCCGTAAAACTTTACCGGGCCCGGTTTAAAGGCGCCTCCCCGGAAATCATTGAGAAATCGGTGGCAAATTACCTGACTGTTTATGCCGCCTGGACCCTAATTGCGATATTTATTGTTCCGGTGGTCTTTGGATTCCGTTAAATCAAACATGGAGATGAAAGCAAAGAATAAAAGTTGTATCAGAATGCTTTTTTTTGTGGGATTGGTAGTATTCTCCCTGAATCAGCTGCTTTCTTGTTCGGGGAATAAATTGACCACTAAAGAGGCGCAAATCGTTAAAAACTACACCGAGGCGAAAGACCATGATCCGGCCATTATCGGGGAATGGATCGATAATTCAACTTGGGAGTATAAGGGAACGATTAATAAGGTCAACATTTATTTTGATGCGCAGGGAATTAAAAGAGACAGAATGTATCGTGATGGAAAAGCCTTTAATGATTGGCATTTTGATTATTACTATTATACGGATCTGGGTAAAATTTTCACATACCGCCCTGCCGAAAAGGGATTTTTGGCTATGGATGGTGAAATTTATGAGCAAAAGGAATATCATTTTTCGGACGACGGGAAAACCCTTTTCCTGGGAGATAAAACCTACAGTAAACCGCAGAATTGACCTAACTTTAGTGCTCCAAACAAATTTCACTAAAGTATGGTACCTAGAATACTATTAATTCTGATATCCCTGCTGCTGTCAGCATTTCCTGCAGGGGCGCAAACCGAGATTGTTCTTAACCAAGGCCTGGCAATAGGCAATGTTCACCAGTACGGCCGTCAGGCCACGTTTACCGACCAGTTTGCCTGCCGGTTCTTCGCGCCCGGCTATCAGACTCCAAAGGCCGGAGCCGCCCTGTTTACCGACAGCCGGGGCCAGGAGGTGAAATGGAAAGAAATAAAAGCCGATTCCTCAGGCCGGTTCACTGGTCGCGATGGCTCAAACGGCTATCTGTACCTGACCTACCTTTCAGCAAAGGAGCAAGGTGCCATCATCAATGTGACCGCAAACTCCATGTTTTATCTGAACGGCGAACCTCATGCAGGTGATCCTTACGAGCTGGGCTGGATGCATGTTCCCGTAAAGCTCAAAAAAGGATTGAACGAATTCTATATCCGCACGGCATTTCTGGGCCGACAGGGCGTGAAGGCCAGAATCATATTCCCGGCCACTCCCGTATCGATCAGTACCGATGATCCCACCCTGCCACATATCGTTCCCGGCCGCAACAATGAATCCCTGCTGGGCGGGGTCGTCATACTGAACACCACACCACAGCTGTTGAGCGGATTAAAGCTCAAATCTGAGGTGACGGGTAAGGAAATAACTACTGATGTGCCCTCCATCCCGCCTTTCAGCAGCAGGAAAGTGGCATTCCGTTTTAACGGATCCGGAGTTACGGTGAAAGGCCAGGCGAATGCCATGCTAACTCTCGAATCTAAGGGCAAGACCCTGGCAAAATCCACCCTCAAAGTTGAATCGGTGGCGGCAGGCGAACCCTACAGCTGCACGTTCGTGAGCGACATCGACGGCAGCGTACAATATTACGCGGTGAACCCAAGGAGCGGCAACAGCAATACGCCACCGGCGCTGTTTTTGTCGGTACACGGTGCCGGAGTGGAGGCCATCGGTCAGGCCAGGGCTTACACGCCTAAGGACTGGGGGGTGCTGGTTGCGCCAACCAACCGCCGCGGACGCGGTTTCAACTGGGAAGACTGGGGAAGGATAGATGCCCTGGAGGTACTCGATATTGCGGTAAAGCAATTCAATCCCGATCCTGCCAGAATATACTTGACCGGCCATTCGATGGGTGGCCACGGAACGTGGTACCTGGGAGCCACCTATGCAGGCAAATGGGCAGCCATAGCCCCCTGCGCCGGCTATCCCACCCTGATAGGTTATGGCTCGGCCGACGGGAAGATACCCCAGCCGGGCGAAAGTGTGAACGAGAAAAACCTGTGGCGCGCCAGCAATGGCAGCAATATCCCGGAACTGGCCAACAATTACGGAGCTGCCGGAGTGTACGTCTTTCACGGAGATAAAGACGAGACCGTCTCGGTGAATTATGCCCGTCAGATGAGGGAGATACTGGGAAAATTCCATCCCGATTTCAGCTATTACGAATATCCGGGAGGCAGTCATTGGTGGAGTAACGAAAGTGTTGACTGGGCTCCGCTGTTCGATTATTTCAAGTGGCATAAAAACAAGCCCGACAGCTCGGTCAATAAAATAGAATTCACAACCGCAAACCCGGCCATTTCCTCAACAAGCTACTGGGCTTCAGTCATTCAGCAACAGGAACCGCTGAAATACAGCACGATGAAAATTAACCGTAACAAGGAGAAAGGTATCCTGACAGGGATGACCGAAAATATTTCCGTTCTGGCGCTGAACCTCTCCGATATGAAAAGCGATCAGGTTACCATTCAGTTAAATGGCGGGGAAATCAAGGTCCAGAAGCCGGCCCCCGGCGCCCTGGTTTATCTGTCGCTGAAAGACCGGTGGATCCTGGGTGAAGCCCCCGGAACAACCGATAAAGGATCGGTGCGCAACGGAACATTTAAGGAACCCTTTAACCACAGGATGGTCTTTGTTTACGGTACCGCCGGTACCAAAGCTGAGAATGACTGGTCGCTCGCCAAGGCAAAATTCGATGCCGAAGCCTGGTATTACCGGGGCAACGGAGCCGTTGACCTGGTTGCCGACAAGAATTTTGTTCCTTCAGGTTTTCCGGACCGGGGAGTGATCATTTACGGAAATGCCACCACCAACACTGCCTGGCCGCTTCTGTTATCCGGATGTCCGATCCAGGTAAAACGGGGCAGCATCGCCTATGGGAGCGAGCAGATCGATGGCGACAATTACGGTGCTTACGTCATGTTTCCGCGCCCCGACAGTAAAACTGCCTCAGTTGGGGCGGTTACCGGCACCGGTTTAACCGGTATGCATGCAGCCGATGCCAACCAGTATTTCTCGGGTGGCAGCGGATTTCCCGATTATATGATTTTCACTTCCGATATGGCCCGTGATGGCGTAAAAGCCATTAAGTACTGCGGTTTTTACAACAACAAATGGGAGCTTGAGGCGCTGAAATAACCGTGCTAACCTGAAATTGCCCTCAATCTGTGACAATATTATTGAAATATTGCCCACAATTTGTGCCATTTCGTTTATCTTTGCCTATTTAGCAGTAAGATTAATTACATGTTCAAAAGGGATATTTTAGGTGAATTAAAAAAGTGGGCGACAAAAACAAATCGTAAGCCGCTGGTAATGAGAGGCGCCAGACAGGTGGGGAAAACTACGGCCATTGAAATGTTTTCCAAAGATTTCGACCAGTATATCAGTCTAAATTTAGAGAAAGCGCATGAAAGGGAGATATTTGAAACAGAGTACCCGTTCCCTGATTTGCTTACCACCCTGTTCCTCTTTGCAGGGAAAAAGCGCTATGCCGGAAGAACACTTGTTTTTATCGATGAAATTCAGAACTCCGCAAAGGCTGTGGCGTTGCTGCGGTATTTTTACGAAGAGGCCAACGACTTGTATGTAATCACCGCTGGGTCGTTGCTCGAAAGCATAATGGACAGAAAGATTTCGTTCCCTGTCGGCCGCGTGGAATATATGGCCATGCGACCTTCCTCGTTCAGGGAATTTCTGTTTGCCACCGACAACAATCAGTTGGTTGAAATGCTCGAACAACCGGAAGTTCCCGGATTTCTACATTCGCAATTTCTGTCATTATTTAAAAAGTATGCCACAATAGGCGGAATGCCCGAAGTGTTAAACCTTTATGCGCAGAATGCTGATATTACCTCGCTCGATGAGGTGTATGGCAATCTGATTCAATCCTATATTGATGATATTGAGAAATATGCTGTTTCTGCTGCACAGGTTCAATATATTCAGCATGTTATAGCAAATATTTTCAGGGAAGGCGGCACAAAGGTAACTTTCGAAAAATTTGGCAATTCAGGTTATCGTTCACGTGAAATGAAAGAAGCTTTTCGGATGGTTGAAAAAACCATGTTGATAAAGCTGGTATATCCATGCATATCAACGCAAATACCCGTAAAGCAAAGTCTGACGAGAAAACCGAGATTACACGTGGTCGATACAGGATTGATAAACCACTCCCTTAAAATCATGGGCAATCTTGTATTTAACGATGATATCAGCGAAACGCACCGAGGAATAATTGCAGAACATATTGTTGGACAAGAATTGCTGGCATCCGGTTGTTCTATAGGTAATGATCTCTATTTCTGGACACGCGAGAAAGTAGATGCCACAGCTGAGGTTGACTACCTTTTCCCTTATAAAGGCAAACTCATCCCGATTGAGGTTAAGTCGGGCAGTATTGGCAAGTTACGTTCGCTCCACCTGTTCATGGAAAGTGCACCCCACTCAATTGCTATCAGGGTCTACCAGGGAGAATATTCAGTACAAAAAGCCAAAACCGTTTCAGGTAAAGATTTTACGCTCCTCAATCTACCCTTTTATCTGGTTCACCGCATTGAACGTGAATTGGACAAAATCATCCTGACATAAGCCAATAAACTGATCCGAAAAGCGTACGAAATCGGAATCACCTTTTTTGATGCGGCTGAAGTGTATGGTCCCTTTACCAATGAAGAGGATGCCGGATCGGGGAAGGATCTGATTCAGGAGGGAAAAGTGAATACTCCCTGTGGTGGGGTTATCAGCCACCAGGCTATAACATCTGCTTTGCAGATTCAACTGTAACTTCAAACACTCTGGTAAGAAATGAAAACTTGCTTTTCATAAAATCGTATTCTTCACCCGAACCGATGTATTTTGCTGTGCCCTTGATCAGAAAACCAGTGCCTGGATAATCCTTGTAGCCCAGTACATCTTTACTGCCCAGGGTTAATTTAACCTCATTGTTTACATCGATGTTCTTCTCCGTTTTCCTGAATCCGTATGCAGGAATCAGGATACGCTCATCTTCTGTAACTACTAGATATGAATTCCAGGTATTCACAACATGCGGTTCAACACCCCATGATACGATGGATACAACCCCTTCGTGTTGAAGTACTTCTAAGAATTTTTCTGACAATCTTCTATTCTCACTCATTTCGATTCATTTAGTGGTTCTAAGTTTTGCCTCTTTTACGGGGCAAAATTACCTGACCTTCCCTACCAAAAAATTAAACTGGCTTAAGAAATGGCATTATGGCAATTTCTTTTTGCGCAGTTCACTAACATATTCAGGGGTAAGTCCAAGATAAGAAGCAATCATGTATTGAGGAACACGCTGTACAAATTCGGGGAATGACCTGCAGAAATGATTATAGAATTCCTCCTTTGAAAGTGAGTACATATATTTTATCCGTTGTTGCGAAGAGGCCCACTCCCGTTCCATTATCATTCTAAAATAGCGCTCCATCTGAGGAAGCTCCCGCAGCATTTCTTCAAATGAATTCAGATCGATTGTTAAGATCACTGATTCCTCCACAGTTTGAATAAAGTACTCCGAAGGCTTGTTCCCCATAAAACTTGCAAAGTCGGAAATCCACCAATGCTCAAGCGCAAACTGAGTTATCTGCTCGCTCCTTTTATCGTTTACAAAATACATACGCAAGCAACCTTTCTCGACAAAAAAAATTGAACGGCAAATCTGGCCCTCTTTCAACAAGTATTTTTTCTTACCATGAATTTCAGGTTTGATAAACCTATTCATTACCTCAATGGAATCATCATCAAGGTCGATGTGCTTGTTGATATGATTAATTAGATTAGAGTACATAATCTGGATTTATTCTATTGGTAAATCAAAATACGAATCTTCACCGGTAATCCTACCTGGCGGCACTCCATACTTCTTTTTAAAGGCGAAGCTGAAATGCTGGGGCGAGGAGAACCCCAGGTCAAAGGCTATTTCAGACATGGATTTGTTCTTATTCATCAACTCAGCACGTGCTTTTTCCAGGCGGACATCAGCCAGCCAGGCAAAGACAAACAAAATTAACACATACTAAAATGGTCAATTTTAAACCACTTCGGCAAATGATTGAAGTCAAGGGGAATGGCAACATTATATCCAGGGAAATCAGCGTGAGTTCGTTTATTCGCCTGCACATTGCGGGAAAAGGACAGGTCGAATTGGATATGAATGCACCGGCCATTAAAATCCTATCCCAATCCGTGGGCGATGTGGTGCTCAAAGGCAAATGTGAGAGCCTGACGATAAAGAATCAGGCAGTCGGGGATTTCTCTGCAGGAGACCTGGTTGCCGACCGGGTATCCTTACAGAACAGTGCAGTGGGGAATGTCCTTCTTCATGCCGAAAAGGAAATCACCATCAGGCATTCGGGTGTGGGATACATTCACTATTCGGGCAAAGCCAATTTGAAGGATGTCCTGCAACATGGAGTCGGGGAAATAAAACACGTGGATTAGTATCGCGAGTGAGATAGGTCCAATATGATTTGCCTTTCTTTTTAAAATCTATATATTTGCTTCGTCAAGGTGGATTCGTCCTGTTTGTGACGAACCTTAATATGGGAATCCGGTTTAATTCCGGAGCTGTACCCGCAGCTGTAAATCCTGTCCCGGCATTTTTGCCGGGAGTTTTTGGGAAAATACCACTGACTGCCACCCGGCAGTTGGGAAGGTCCCGAAGGTCAGGATGAGCCAGAAGACCTGCCTGATTGTATTTATGTTGAATACAAACTTCGGGAAAAAAGTATGAAAACAGGTGGTTTTCAGGCAACTTCCAGGAGCGTAAAAAAGTTTGGGATGCGACACATCAGAAAGATGGCATACTGCCTTGCCGCCTTGCTTTGGTTGGCAGCCTTTCCCCTGTATAGCCAGGGTTATCCAAAAATTATTACCCTGTCACCGTCACTGACTAAATCCCTCCTTTCACTGGGCATATCGAACAGGCTTATTGGTTGTACCACTTATTGCATCCTGCCTGATACTTGCAAAATTCCAACAGTGGCAACAGCAATTACGGTTAACATAGAAAAAGTGTTTTCGCTTCAGCCCGACCTGGTGCTGGCGACTTCGCTCACAATGCCTGAAACCATTCAGAAGCTCCGCCAGCTTGGCTTGCATGTGGAAGTATTTAACACACCGAAATCGTACGAAGAGATCTGCGAACAGTTTATTGAGGTTGGAAGAGTAACCGGGAAAGAGAAGGAGGCACGTAGCATTATTGATCTGGAAAAGCAAAAGGTCAGCAGTATACTGGAGAGGGTTCCGAAAGGCAACAGCAAGCCAACCATTTTTTTTCAAATCGGTGCAAATCCAATATTTTCGGTCCTGTCGGGAACATTCATGGATGACTTTATTACAATGGCAGGCGGAAAAAATATAGCCTCCGATTTTAAGCATGGAACAGCAAGCCGCGAAAGCATCCTTATTCGGAATCCCGATATAATCATTGTTACCACGATGGGCATTTTTGGTGAACAGGAGCGAAAAGAATGGGGAAAGTATCCGGAACTGAATGCAGCACGGAATCATAAAATTCTGGTTGTCGATGCCGACAAAGCCTGCAGTCCTTCTCCAGATCATTTCAGGGAAATTCTTAAGGAAATCATTGATTTTATATACTAAAACATTATGAATCCATTAGGGAAAGTTCACATTTATACCGGCGACGGGAAAGGAAAAACAACTTCCGCCGTTGGCCTTGCTGTGCGGGCATTGGGCCATGATCTGCGGGTATGCTATGTATATTTTCATAAACAGCCTGAAAAATACGGATATAACGAAATACAGAATCTCGAGAAACTGGGTGCCAGGATTCTGGGATTTGCAAAGGGCCATCCCCATTGCGATACATCCATCAGCCCGAATAATCTGAAAACCGAATCACCGCAGGGATTATTTGAGCTTAAAGAGCTGTTGGAACAGGATAGTTTTGATCTTATGATACTCGATGAAATTATCATTTCTGTGAGGGATGGCTACCTGGAGGAAGATGAGCTTTTGAAGTTCATCTCAGGAAAACCGAAACATCTTGAGCTGGTACTCACCGGGCGGGGAGCAACCGAACGAATGATTGAGTTGGCTGATTATGTAACCAATATGACAAAAATCCGCCATCCATACGATTATAAAATCACCAGCCGGGAAGGTATCGAATACTAGCTCATGAAAACCAAGTACAAAGGCTGGCTCCTGTTTATGATTGTCATATTTCCACTGGTAATCCTGACGGCACTTTTTTCATTATCGGCAGGGGAAATCCGGTTTTCGCCGTTAGAAGTGATTTCCACACTGATGAACGGCCATGGGATGGAATACACTATTCTCACGGAAATACGCTTGCCCAGAATCATTCTTGGGTTCGCGGTTGGCGGAGCACTAAGTCTTTCAGGCGTAATCCTGCAGGGAGTATTTCGTAATCCGTTGGTTGAACCCTACACACTCGGAATTTCGGGGGGAGCTGCTTTGGGGGTTGCCATCGTTATTGCCACAGGCTTTCAACTTGTTGTCGGAACCCTGGCGCTTCCTGCAGCTGGTTTTCTTGGAGGAGCCATCACCATATTCCTGGTTTTTTCTTTCAGTATCAAAAAGAGGTTATTCCAAACCCGCAGTATGCTTTTAATTGGCGTTATGATAAGCTTTGTCGCCTCCTCAGCCATGATGTTGATCATGGCTACAACATCCGCTGAGAGTTTGCATAATATTATTTTCTGGATTATGGGTTCGCTGGATGAACCGGAAAAAGGACTGATCCGGTTTACCTTCTGGATCTCCATCGTAGGGCTAGTATTATCTTATCTGCTTGTGCAACAACTAAATGCATTACGATTAGGCGAAACCAGGGCTAGGCACCTGGGTATAAACACCACCCAGTCAGTGAGGGTCCTTTTCCTTTTAGCCTCCCTGTTAACCGGGGTTTGTGTTTCGGTTGCCGGACTGATCGGGTTTGTTGGGTTGGTGGTACCCCATTTCATTAAAATGATCATCGGAAACGATTATAGGATTCTGCTGGCTGGATCGTTTTTGGGGGGCGGAATCTTTGTGATGGCATGTGATACTATTGCCCGTACAATAATTCTGCCCAATGAACTGCCGATTGGGGTGATCACAGGTTTACTGGGTGGAATAGTTTTTCTGGTGGTTCTTTCGAGATCCTCTGGTTTGAAAAATTCAGGTTCATGAAAAATCCCTTCATAAATATAGCTGATTTCACTTGTGGTTACCCAGGTGGATTTCACCTGAAACCTGTCAGCTTTTCCATCAACCGGGGATCGATAACCGGTATCATAGGACCCAACGGTTGCGGTAAAACAACCTTGTTCAGAGGAATCTCAGGTGATATTAAGAACTCCGGCGGCAAAATAAGTTTTGATAATCAGGATTTACTTGAAGCTCCTCGTAAAGAAAAAGCCCGTTTAATGGCTATTGTAACTCAGGAATCAGAAAGTCTGGGAATCTCCGTGGAGGATTATGTCCTGCTTGGGAGAATACCGCATCAAAAGCCCTGGCAATTCTTTGATTCCGTTGCAGATCTGCAAATTGCGAGGCACTACATGGAATTGACCGGGGTAGTAAATAAACGCGATGAAAAGATGGATCATCTGAGCGGCGGAGAAAAGCAACTCGCTGCGATTGCGCGTGCGCTAACACAGGAACCCATCCTGCTATTGCTGGACGAGCCAACCGCTTCACTTGATATTTCACATCAGGTTCAGATTCTCAACCTGTTGCAGGAGTTAAAGGAGGAGATGGGCCTTACCGTACTGCTTGTTATCCATGACCTGAACCTGGCCAGTGAGTACTGCGATTATTTGGTGCTGATCTCGCAAGGTGCCATCCACACCCAGGGAACTCCGGAACAGGTGCTCACCTATCAGAATATTGAAGATGTTTATCAGACCCTGGTAGTTACCAAACCACATCCTATCTCAGGAAAGCCTGCCGTATTTCTGGTTACCGGACAAACCCAGCAAACTAACGGTGGAAAAACACTTAGAAATCAATAATTTATACTTTAATCTATGACTATCAGACACTTACTCGCTTCAACTGTTTTGTATTCAGTTTTTCTTGCAGGTTCATGCATGGGCCAGGATACCATCAAGAAATATGATCTTAAAGAGGTTGTTGTTACAGCTTTTCGTACCAAATCTAACCTGGGAAATCTCCCGCATAGTATCCAGGTTTTGAAAAAGAAGGATATTGAATGCATCCCCTCAAAGGATTTGGGGGATATTCTGAAAAAGACAGCTGGTATGGACATTGTCGAGTACCCCGGGCTGAAGTCCAATATCGGAATGAGAGGATTCGCTCCGGATGCCCATGGAAGTACCTATACCATGGTACTGCTTAACGGTATGCCCGTTGGAACCCAGAATATTTCCACCATCGATTTACAGATGGCTCAGCAGATTGAAATCTTAAAAGGACCTTTTTCCGCCTTTTTTGGATCAGGGGCAATGGCAGGCATTGTAAATATTGTTACCCCTGTGACCCGGGGTAAACTAACCGGAAATGTTGGGATTGTCGGTGGCACCTACGGTACCGGACAGGCAACTGTAAATATGGGAGGCAGCTTAGGGAAAAAGTTGAATTTTGATTTATATGCAAAAGGATTCACCCAGCAAAAAGATTTTAAAACAGGCAGCCGTAATATCTTGAAGATGACGGATCTGGAAAAAGAAATAATGGATTCTCTCTCTTATAACAAACCATTTTTAAATTCCAGTTATAACAAATATAATGCGGGGTTCCGATTGGGTTGGGATATCAGTAAGAATTGGCAGGTAAGCTTGTTCGAAGATCTATTCCTGGCAAATGACGTCCTGATGAACGGTACATTCTGGGGAATCTACGGACAACAGCAGAAAGATCTTCAAAGGCTAAGTCAAAGTATGATTATCACTGGAAAAGAAGGCCGTCATTCAATGAGGTTCAGTCCCTATTTCATTAATGATAAAGAAACCTATTTCAATGATTTATCTGAAGATCATTACATTACAAATGTAAATAATGCTAACACCTACGGATTTATTATCCAAGATGAGGTGGTTTTGGATAATCATACCCTGGTGTTTGGGATCGATAATAAATCTGACCGGTACACCTCTAAACAGTGGCTGGGTCGTTCAAATCCCGGGGCTCCCTATCAGCCTGATAATACAAACATGGCGACAGGTGCATTTTTTCAGTACCGGATCAGTTTGCTGAACAACAAATTGAATCTTTCCACCGGAGCCAGGTATGATCTCATTTCATTTAAAATTCATGATACTGAATATATGGACATTTCGAAGGCAACAGAGATTTACAACACGGTAAATCCAAACTTCGGAATTCAGTATTCCATTATTCCTGGATTGAAACTTCACACCAGTGCCGGCACCGCTTTTCTGGCACCCGATGCATTCAAGAAGACAGGAACCTATTCATTTACATCGACTTACGGAGCCAAGGTATATCGGGGCAATCCTGAATTAAAACCCGAATCCTCCCAGTCGGTAGATTTCGGTTTGTCATTTTCAAAAAGGAAGCTTGGATTGTCGGCAGACATTACCCTGTTTGCGAGCAATCATCGTGGGATGATTGTGTATGATTACTCCAATCATGACACCACTACCTTTATTAACTCTGACAATGGAAAAATGAGCGGACTGGAAGGAAACCTGGCTTTTGATTGTGGAGTGTTCGCTGATTATCGTTTTTCCCTGAAACTTTATACCAATTTTACCCACCTGTTTAGGGCTGAGTTTCAAACAGGCGGGCAAATTTCAGACATGAAATATGTGCGAAAGAACAATGCTTCCTTTGGTATCCAATTCGAAAATTTCAAAGGATTCACGACAGGGTTGAATGCGAGATATATCGGTCACCGTTTGGAGGACAACTGGTTATATATGTTCGACTACAGTACCAACCTGAATGTTCCTTTTACCACTCAGGAAGGATTCCCGATTCGTCAAGGCCTGATAAATACCTTTGTTCTCGAACACCCCGATTTCCTTGTTATTGATTTCTCCTGCAGTTACATGTTCATGAGAAGGTGGAAAATAGGGGTGGAAATCCAGAACCTGACCGATGAGAATTATACCGAAAAGGACAGCTTTTATATGCCCGGGCGAATGATATTTGGCAATCTGACTTATCAGTTCTGATATGAAGGAGATCATCTACATCACAGGCGGCCAGCGCTCAGGAAAGAGCCGGTTTGCGCAGACGCTGGCCCTTGAGAAATCATCGACACCAGTTTACCTTGCCACTGCCAGGGTTTGGGATGATGATTTCAAGGAGCGGATCCGGCATCACCAAGCCGACCGAGACGAGCGTTGGACCACTCTGGAAGAAGATAAGCAATTGAGCCGGCTTGACCTGACGGATAAGACCGTGGTGCTGGACTGCATTACCCTCTGGCTGACAAATCTATTTTATGATGCCGGATTTGATATGGAAAAAGCTAAAGGGCAAGCCATCGCTGAATGGGATCTGTTCATCAGCAAAGATGCAACTCTCATTGTCGTTGGTAATGAATTGGGCATGGCAGTACATCCGGAAAATGAACATGCCAGAAAGTTTGCTGACCTCAATGGCTGGATCAACCAGCATGTCGCCATTTCAGCCACCGAAGTATTTCTCATGGTTTCAGGAATTCCAATAAAAATCAAATAATTATACCCAACCAATGATTGAAGAACTTAAGAAGAAAATCGATTTTAAGACCAAGCCGCTTGGGGCTTTGGGTCGACTTGAAGATATTGCTTTAAAGATTGGCACCCTCCAGAACACCCTTTCGCCACAACTGGCAAATCCGGCAATTCTGGTTTTTGCAGGAGATCACGGATCGACAGATGAGGGAGTGAGCCTTTATCCAAAAGAGGTAACTTACCAAATGGTCATGAACTTTCTCTCGGGAGGTGCAGCAATAAATGTTTTTTGCCGCCAGCATGACATTTCACTGAAAGTTATCGATGCCGGAGTGGATCATGATTTTACAGGCATTCACGGTCTTATTCATGCTAAAATCGCACGCGGAACAAAAAACTTCATGAAACAGCCGGCCATGTCATCCGTAGAGTGCGATCGGGCAATTCATGCCGGACGCGCGCTTGTGGTGCAGGAGCAATCCAATGGATGTAATATTATCGGCTTTGGTGAAATGGGTATAGGAAATACTTCCTCAGCTTCCCTGATCATGAATAAAATTACAGGTATTCCTATCCGGGATTGTGTTGGAAGAGGCACCGGACATGATGATGAGGGTCTTCAGAAAAAGAAGGAAATTCTGGAACAAGCTTCCGAAAAGTATCAAACGACCGATGCCATGGAAATCCTTCGGACTTTCGGGGGATTTGAGATTGCCATGATGTGTGGTGCAATGCTGGAAGCAGGCGAAAGGGGAATGATCCTTCTGATTGATGGATTCATCGCCACCTCTGCATTGTTGGTAACCTCGGAAATCAATCCGGCCATACTCGATAACTGCATCTTTTGCCATGTTTCCGATGAGCAGGGACATCGTTCCATGTTGCGATACCTCGGTGTAGAACCATTGCTGAATCTTGGAATGAGGCTAGGAGAAGGAACCGGTGCGGCAATATGTTATCCCCTGATCCTGTCGGCAGTAAATTTTCTGAATGAAATGGCCAGCTTTCAGGACGCTGGTGTATCAAACAAGGAATAACATGATCAGAAGGGAGATTCAGGTTTTCTTAACGGCCATCCAGCTGTACACCCGGATACCGGTATCACGGTTTCTTAAGTATTCCGATGAAAACCTGAACAGGAGCACCCGGTATTTTCCTCTAATCGGGCTGATTACCGGGGGAATCTCCGCGGGTGTCTTTCTCGGTACGCATACAATATTTTCAACTGCCATTTCCCTGTTGTTAGCAATTACGGTTTCTATTTTGATTACCGGGGCTTTTCATGAAGATGGACTAGCCGATACTTTCGACGGATTCGGAGGTGGGCAAACCCCGGAGAAAATCCTGGAGATCATGAAAGACAGCCGGATCGGAACTTTTGGAGCTATAGCCCTGTTAGCTGCCCTGGCTTTGAAGTTTGCTTTCCTGATGGAAGTCCGGATCGAAACCCTGCCTTTGTTAATCATTACAGCTCAAATGTTTAGTCGCATTTTTCCTGTTCTGATGATCCAGACCGCAACTTATGTCAGGACAGACTCATCCGGTAAGTTTAAACCGGTGGCAACCCGGCAAAGCCTGTCTGGTTTGGTGTTTGCAATAATCTCCGGAATTGGATTGATACCTTTACTGCCACCGAGTTACCTCCTGATTATCATACCCGGTAATTTTCTTTTTTTTCTTGGATTTCGATGGTATGTAAACCGGAAAATCGGAGGCTATACTGGAGATGTGCTCGGCGCACTGCAACAATTATCTGAATTGGTTTTTTACTGCGCCGTAATCCTAGCCCAAAAATTGCTGATATGAAATTGTTTTTGATCAGACATACTTCTGTTGATAGCCCAAAAGGTTTGTGCTACGGACAAACCGATGTGGGACTCAGCTCCACTTTTCCTGTTGAAGCTGAAATGGTTCAATCGAGTATTGATGATATCCGTTTGGATGCTGTTTTTTCCAGTCCTTTAAAAAGATGCACCAGGCTAGCTGCCAGAATAGCAAGGGATTGTGGGTACCGGACCGATCCCAGATTGATGGAATTGAACTTCGGACATTGGGAAGGAAAATACTGGAACGAAATAAGCGCTTTACCCGGTTCCGAGAAATGGTTTAACGACTTCTGGACTGAGGCTTGTCCGGGCGGAGAATCAGGAATGGAGATGATTCAAAGGATCCGGTCGTTCATCTCTGATAATCTTGAGAATACTGATTTCAAGCAGGTAGCAATCGTAACTCATGGGGGTCCGATCCGTGCATTTGCCTATCTTCTCGACAATTTACCATTAAAAGATGCTTTCAAGTGGAAAATAGAACCCGGAAATATTTTTGAGGTAACTACCCGGGAAAAACAGATGATATGAATTCTCTAAAACCAATCATGTTTGTCGGCACTGGTTCTGATGTCGGGAAAAGCATCATCAATACTGCTTTTTGCAGAATATTCTGGCAGGATGGTTATCATCCAGCTCCTTTCAAGGCGCAAAACATGTCGCTGAATAGTTTTGTAACACCCGAAGGTTTGGAGATCGGAAGGGCCCAGGCAGTTCAGGCCGAAGCCTGCGGGATTGATTGTGAAGTGGAAATGAACCCGGTATTACTGAAACCAACAGGCAATACGGATGCACAAATTGTTTTGCACGGCAAGCCCGCCGGGAATTTTTCTGCAAGGGAATACTTTAATGAAACAGATCGGAATCACTTATTTGCAGAGGTTATGAAAGCCTACACAACCCTCAGCCGGAAATATAATCCTATAGTGATTGAGGGTGCGGGCAGCATATCTGAGATTAACCTGAAAGACCGCGACATAACAAATATGAGGGTTGCCCTGGAAAAGCAGGCTGCTGTGTTCCTGGTAGCCGATATTGACCGGGGAGGACTTTTCGGCAGTGTATACGGTACCATTGAGCTGTTGCCGCCAGAGGAAAGACAGCTTATCAAGGGAATTATCATCAACAAGTTTCGGGGTGATCTGTCGCTCTTTGAAAACGGCAAGAAAATGCTGGAAGAACTTACTGGTATACCCGTAAGCGGAATAATCCCCTGGTTTGATGATATTTATATTGATGCCGAAGATTCCGTGGTTCTTAAAACCAAATCCGGACAGGCGAAAAAAGATAAGATCAACATAGCGGTGATATTGTTGGATCACCTGTCGAACTTCACCGATTTCGATCTTCTTGAGCGAATTGACGACATAAATTTGTATTACGCAGCAACTCCCGAAGACCTGAATGAAGCTGATATCATGATTCTCCCGGGCTCGAAAAACACGATTTCCGATCTGAATGAGCTAAGAAAAAAAGGGATGGCATCTGCGATAATCAAGGCTCATGCCAACGGTATAGCCTTATATGGAATTTGTGGAGGTTACCAGATGATGGGATCGGAAATCACCGATCCGGATCATGTTGAAGGAAAAATAGAAAGAATACCCGGATTGGGAATTCTACCGGTCAGGACTATCCTCAGCCAGGTCAAAACCACTCTGCAGACGACCTTCAGGTTTCTTGATTCTGAAGATTTATGCACCGGATACGAAATCCATATGGGAATTACCGAGCCCTGCGGCCAGAAAAGTCCTCTCTGCTATATTTCCCAAACTACAACAGACGGCTACTTTTTGGATTCTAAAACATGGGGTACCTATATTCATGGAATCTTCGACAACCAGGCCGTTATTCATCGGATTGCCGGAGCTGAACTGAACCAAAGGGACAAGATTTTTGATATTGCCGGGTTTAAAAATGAACAGTATAATAAACTTGCAGATCTGGTGAGGCGCAATTCGGATATTAACAGAATTTATCAAGTACTTTCTGATTAAGGTTGCGCGGACACGGAAATGACAAATTCCGGCATCGGAAGCTAAATAGATACACGCCTTTATCCCATTAGGCTAATATCTTAACATCAGGTCGTATTGACCTGATTTTTTTTCTAATTTCAATGAATTACCTGAAGCGAAAAACCATGAAAAGATTAGCAATAATAAAAACTGTTCTGCTAGTGTCGATTTCCCTGATCAGCCTGGCACTGCAGGCACAGGTTCGTCCCGCACACATTTTCGACAACAATATGGTGCTGCAGCGCGATAAACCGGTCAGGATCTGGGGATCCGCATCTCCGCAGGAAAAAGTAAAAATTGAATTCGGGGGACAGGTCAAGTCGGTGGTTGCCGATAAGCAGGGCCAATGGGTGCTGCACCTCGATCCGATGGCGGCCAATTCGCAGGGCGCGGAAATGAAAGTGTCGGGGAAAGCCAGCTCGGTGCTGTTCACCAATGTGCTGGTTGGCGATGTATGGGTTCTCGGAGGGCAAAGCAATATGGAATTCGACCTGGCCCGGATCTTTCACGGGGATGTTGAAATCCTCTCTGCCCATTTCCCGAACATCCGTCTGATGACCATTCCGAGCTCGGCAAATCTTGAGCCGCAGAAAGATTTCGAACGGATCAACGAATATGACGGCTGGTATGAGCGCTACGATAAAAAGGGTTTCTGGTTTATCTGCACCCCGGAAACTGTGCCCACATTTTCAGGGTTAGGCTATATTTTCGGCAGACGCCTGTTTATGGCCAGCCAGGTACCCATCGGGATGATTGATGTCTCAGTGGGCGGCACCACCGTTGAAGCCTGGCTCAAGCCGGAGACTCTGGCCGCCATGCCCGAAAACAGTGCTTTACTTAAGCAATGGAATGATAAGGTGGCAGCTTATAAACCGACCGAGAAGTCGACCAGTCCCGCATACGACCGGAATTTCCCGGGATCCTCGTATACCGGAATGGTTTCTGTATTTGCCGGTCTGACTGTTAAGGGGATCGTATTTCATCAGGGTTACAACAACGCATTGGAAGATTCGCGCCCCAAACAGTACGCTTTAAATTTCAAGACACTTATAAATGACTGGAGATCAACATTCAACGATAAAGATTTGCCTTTCGGAATCATTGAATTCAGTGCCGGGGGTGAACCTCAGACACGCGAGAATTATGAACTCAGGATGCTCGATCCCGCACCCTATATCCGTGAAGGTCAGTATAATGCCTTCCTCGATATTCCCAATACGGGGTACGTTTGCTCCTACGACCAGCAGGTGAACTGGTACCACCCTCAAAAAAAGGTGGAGGCCGGCGAAAGAATGGCCCGATGGGCTTTGTCCACGCTGTACGGATTTGAGCTGGGATGGGAACCGGCCAGGTGTACGAATAT
The DNA here is from genome assembly GCA_964355105.1 of uncultured Porphyromonadaceae bacterium. Classification (GTDB taxonomy): domain Bacteria; phylum Bacteroidota; class Bacteroidia; order Bacteroidales; family UBA12481; genus UBA12481. Next base: position 42,713 of record CAYHCO010000011.1, on the reverse strand, counting down.
CGAGCGGCTCGGCGACAAAATAGTCGTTACATTCAACAAGGAGGTGAAAACTTCGGACGACCGTCCGATTGAAGGTTTCTGCATTGCCGGAAATGACCGCCATTTCTTTCCCGCTAAAGCGGTTTATGTGAAAACACCTGACGATAAAGGCAAGCTGGTTGATGATAAAAAGAGGATCGAGGTCAGTAACCCGCTTACGGCTGACCCCATAGAGGTTCGTTATGCCTGGGCCCGCAATCCGCTGGCTAATCTGGTAAATACTGAAAACTCCATCATTCCCGTTCCCCTGTTCCGATCGGACAATTGGGATTATCCGGAAGGGCCTTATCTGCCTGACGAATACGCCGCGCACCGGGCCAGCATGAAAACTTTGCGAAAACAGGCCGAGGAGATGGCTCGGCTAAGGATTATCAGGGAAGCAGAACTTAAACTTAAATGAACCCTGCATGAGTCAACCTCACAAAATGTATTGAAAATGATCAAATCAAAAGTTTTATGAAGTTAAAGATCCTGATTGCTATATCGTTATTCAGTCTTTCATGTTCCCATCAGAAATCCGGCGACAGTTCTGATGTTCAAGCCGCGAAGATGTCGACTCTTCCGGAATGGTTCAGCAGCGGGAAGTTCGGAATGTTCATCCACTGGGGCCCCTATTCGGTTTTGGGCGGTGAATGGAACGGAAAGCGGATTGAGCAGGGAGATATAGCCGAATGGATCATGGAGCGGTTTAAGATTCCGGTTAAAGAATACCGCAAGGTGTCCGCCTCTTTCAATCCGGTTAAGTTCAATGCGCACGAATGGGTTGACATGGCCAAGAATGCCGGCATGAAATACATCATCATCACATCCAAGCACCATGATGGATTTGCGATGTTCGATTCTAAAGTAAGTGATTACAATATAGTTGATTATGCCAAATTCGGCAGAGATCCGCTCAAAGAGCTGTCTGAGGCTTGTGCGGAAGCCGGAATAAAATTCTGCGTATACTATTCCCACCGTGAGGACTGGGAAAATCCATATGCGTACGGAAATACCTGGGATTTCGATTCCTCACAGACCAACCTCGACAGGATGGATCATCCGGAACTGTTCAGAAAATACCTGGATACCAAGGCCATTCCCCAATTGAAAGAACTGCTCACCAATTATGGCCCGCTCGGGATCGTGTGGTTCGACCGGGGAATGTACACCCAGGAGCAGGGAAAGGAATTTGCCGACCTGGTTCATACGTTACAGCCAAATTGCCTGGTTAATGGCCGGGTGGGGCATTACGATCAGGAGCTGCTTGGTGATTATCAGAGTCTGACAGATAACGGAATGCCGGTTGGAGGAATCGAGGAAGCCTGGGAAACTCCGCAGACTCTTAATGATACCTGGGGATACAGCAAGTTCGACCAGAACTGGAAGCCGGCCCGTGATATTATCAAAAGAATGGTGGCCATTGTAAGCAAGGGAGGAAATTACCTGCTCAATGTCGGGCCCACAGGTGAAGGCGTCATTCCTGCGCCTTCAGTTGCGATTCTTAAAAGTGTTGGCGATTGGATGAATAAGAACAATGAAAGCATTTACGGAACCTCTCCCTCCCCTTTCCCGGTTGAATTCCCGTGGGGTTTCTGTACACGAAAGGGTGATCTGCTTTATCTTCATGTATTTGACTGGCCGGTTGATGGTGTGCTTAAACTGGAGGGAATGAATAACCGGATCCAAAAGGCTTATATGTTGACTGACAAGGAAGTGAGCTTAAAAGTTGATCGGGAGGAAAGTGGGCAGTCGCTGATCACTTTACCTGAATCCCGGCCCGATACGATCAATTCTGTCGTCGTATTGAAAATCGACGGACAGCCTGATATTAAACCCCTTGTGGTCAGGCAGAAGGGCGGCGAACCTATTGTGCTGGACTACCTTAGCGCCTCCACGCGTGGCAAAGCAGTAAAGAGATTCAACCGTAAAGGAGAAGAGGGCCAGTTCCACATTTCAAAAATGGAAGGACCCGATGATGTGATCGAATGGCACGTTAACATGGCAGACGCGGGAATGTTTGAAGTTTCCATAACCTATGCCGCGATTCCCGGATGGGAAAATTGCAGATACAAGGTTAGTGCTGGTAAGGAAGAGGTCACGGGTACGGTAAAATCCAGTCCGGGCTGGTATGAATATAAAACGGAGAAGATCGGACAGATGAAGCTATCCGGAAAAGGAGAGATCCTGTTCCGTCTATATCCTGATTATCAGCTCGATCATTACCTGATGTATTTCAGATCTTTGCAATTGGTTCAGATAAACTGATAAGATTTTCCAGACTAACCGACTTATGAATAAAATCCATACCCGATGAGAGTAAACCGCAAATTCATCCCTCTTCTCTGCCTGATCATTTTGCCTTTTTTCCAGCAATGCACCGGCAGTCATTCAAAGGATGCATCAGGATCAAAGGTGGAGGAGATCATCGTGGTGTGCAAAACCCATTTCGATATCGGGTATACCCACCGGGTCAACGAGATTGTGGATTATTACCGTACGGAGATGATCGACAAGGCCCTTGATAACCTCGACCAATCCAAAGACATGCCATCGGAGCAACAATTCACCTGGACCGGTCCGGGCTGGGTTATGGACAAAGTAACGGAAGACTGGAACGGACAAACTCCTGAACGGAGGCTGAGGATTGATCAGGCTTTCCGATCAGGCCGGTTTGTTACGCATGCCATGCCGTTTACCTATGAAACAGATGTAGTATCGCCTGAGTTGCTTGCACGCTCTTATCAGTCTTCCTCGACTGTAAGCAGGAAATACGGTCTGCCTTTGTCGAGGGATGCTAAAATGACGGATGTTCCCTCACATTCCAGGTTATTGGCCGCGGCCTTGTCGCACGGAGGAGTAAAATTCATTCATATGGGATGCAACTGGCCATCCGGCTCGGTTCAATACCCTGATCTTTTCTGGTGGGAAGGACCCGATGGATCGCGAGTACTTGCTTTGTATTCCTCGATTTATGGTACCTGTACTGCATTTTGGCCCAAGGCTTTCGGCAAAGGCGAGGGCCGGGAACAACCCGGAAGCATAGGCATTAATTTGTTGCCTCCTCCAGGCTGGCCCCACAAGGTGTGGCTGGCAATCATTGTTACCGGTGATAATACCGGACCTCCTCTTGCCAAGGACCTTAAGCCTATGTTTGAGGAAGTCCGTCAAAAATATCCCAACATAAAAATCCGCATGGGACGGATGGAAGACTTTGCGCAGGCAATTATTGATTCAAAAGCAGATTTGCCGATCGTTCGTGCAGAGGCTCCAGATACCTGGATACACGGCGTGATGTGCGACCCGGGGGGACAAAAGCTCGCCCGCGCCCTTCAGCCTCTCATCCCGGCCACCGAAGCACTCAGCACGCAATTACGATACTGGGGCCTTCCGGTATCGGACCCATCGGCCGGAATTAATAAAGCTTTTGAACAGTGCATGCTTTACGACGAACATACCTGGGGAGGATACACCAGTGTGGAGGAATTCGGAGAGGCCTTTACAAAAGTTCCGGCCGGCAAGTATAGCGACCTGGAAGCTTCATGGGAGGATAAAACCAATTACATTATTACTGCCAGCAGTATCACTAATGATATTCTTCAAACAGATATGAGTGCCCTGGCCAGGGGCGTAAACCAGAATGGGCCGCGCGTGGTCGTTTACAATCCCCTTCCCTGGTCACGATCCGGACGAATTGAAATTCCCGGACAGCCGGATCATTTCATGCTGGCAAATGAGGTCCCCGCCGGAGGGTACAAAACCTTTCCCATGGATCAGGTTACTTCATCGGATCCTTCAGATATTTCAGGCAACAGCATTGAAAACAAATATTTCAAGGTTGCCTTCGACCCTGCACGCGGAATTGTTTCTTCCTTTATCGACAAGCTTACCGGCAGGGAATGGGTGGATGCCGAAGCCGAACAGGGATTGGGTCAGTATATGAACGAGCGTTTTACCCTGGAGCAGACCCTTGCCTACACGTACAAGTACCAGCAGGGTCGTGCAATGGGATCGTTCGGTAATCCAGCCGACAAGGATTGGCCCCATCCGGGAATGTTTAAACCGGGGATGATCTCCGAAAAGGTGGTTCCGTATCGCGCAGCTTCGCCAACCGGAGGTAATCTGAAAATTACGAGGGATGCCGCCGGAGAAACCGCCATCCTTAACATGCCGGGCGATACTGCAAATCATCTGCCTGCCACAGAGTTGCGTATCAGACTGGACAATGATCAGGCTTATGTGGATATGGAAATCTTCATTAAGGTTAAAGCAAAGGACAACTGGCCAGAAGCTGATTGGCTTTGCCTGCCTTTTAAAGTGAGGGATCCCTCTTTCAGGGTCGGTAGAAACCTCGGATTCATGAATCCGGAGGAGATCCTGGCCGGGGCCAACCGCCATCTGTATACCACCGGAACGGGAGTAACAATAACAGGGCCCGATGGTTCAGGGATTGCTGTTTGTCCGCTGGATCATCCGCTGGTAAGTCTTGGTGTGCCCGGCTGCTGGAAATTCTCCATGGATTACGTTCCAAAGAAACCAATTGTGTATGTTAACCTCTATAACAACCAGTGGAACACTAACTTCCGTTATTGGTACCCGGGCAGCTGGAGTTCCCGCGTGCGTATCCGGACCTTTAACCGGGAGGACGATGCGAACAGTGCCCTGGTTTCTCCGTCGATGGAGGCTCGTATGCCTTTGCAAGCATACCTGGCTGATGGTCAGGGCGGCGGTCTGCCGAAGGAGCGGGAGGGTCTGCGGTTGTCAAGGTCCGGTATTTCGGTAACCGCTTTTGGCAAGGATTTCGACGGCTCAGGAGGAACATTGCTTAGGGTTTGGGAACAGGGCGGTACAGCTGGGGAAGTGACAGTATCGTTGCCCGAGGGGTGCAAAGCCGTGAGGGCCCTTCCGGTGAATTTCCGGGGAGAAAAAGAGGGCAAAGCCTTGCGCATAAGGAACAGACAGGTTACCTTTTATCTGGGCGCTTTTGCTCCCATGAGTTTTATATTAACTGAAAAATGAATACCCGATTACTGCTCAATCCGGCTGTTTTAACCCTGGCATCCTGCGCCTTGCTTCCTTCGTCGGGGGAGCTTGCAAAAAAGGGTCCCACCCCGCCGAATATTATCTTTATTCTGGCGGATGACATGGGTTACGGCGATGTGGGATGCTACAATCCGGTATCCAAGATCCCCACGCCAAACATGGATAAACTGGCCTCACAGGGAATCCGGTTTGTTAACGCACACAGTCCGGCTGCCCTGAGCACCCCAACCCGTTACGGCATTTTAACCGGCAGGTATTGCTGGAGAACGAGACTCAAGGAGGGCGTGATCCTGGGATACGATGAGGCCCCGCTGATTGAACCCGGCCGGCCAACCCTGGCATCGGTTCTGAAAAGCAAGGGTTACCGTACCGGTTATATCGGCAAATGGCACCTGGGGATGAACTGGCAGACCAAAGACGGTTATGTTATTCAGGATGACCGCAATGAATGGAAAAACGGTGCGGCTGTTTATCAGGAGAATGAGAGGCATATCGATTTTAGAAAACCCGTTACGGGTGGGCCTACTGAACTTGGATTCGATTATTTCTACGGCACCCTCGGATGCTCAACCAGCGATCCGCCATACTGTTTTATCGAGCAAAACCGGACCGTGGGCATCCCCTCGGTCATGAGCCCCGATTCCTTCAGTAAACTTCCGGGTTTCGCCCCCGGTCTGATGGTTCCTGGCTTTTCTCTGGAAGGAGTTGATCCCGTTTTCACGGATAAAGCCATCGGTTTTCTTAAAGCCCAATCATCCGCTAAGCCTTTCTTCCTTTACCTGTCGCTCTCCTCGCCCCATAACCCTTTCCTTCCCCCGGATTTTGCAAAGGGGAAAAGCACCGAAGGGCCCCGGGGTGACCTCGTCACGGTGGTCGACTGGAGCGTTGGAAAAATCATGGAGATGCTGGAGCAATCCGGACTGGCACAGAATACCCTGGTCATTGTAACCAGCGACAACGGAGCGATGAAAGGGGCCAACGGTCACAAATCAAACGGCGATTTTCGCGGATATAAAGCCAATATCTGGGACGGCGGTCACAGGATACCCTTCATCGCACGCTGGCTGGGTAAGATTAAGTCGGGCAGCCAGAGCAGTGAAGTGATCAGCCTTTCCGATATGTTCACCACAATTTCCGGCCTCGTTTCCGCAAAAGTGCCCGAGGGCAGCGGCGAAGACAGTTATGACGTACTTCCGGCATTTTTTGGCCAGCCGCAGGAAAATTCAGATTCACGGGTCAGGATTTTCCATTCCGGCAGCGGGATCTTTGCCGTTCAGAAAGGCCCCTGGAAGCTTATCGACGGCACCAAAGGATCCGGCTCGGGGCCACAGTCATCAACCAGAGAACCCGCAGTGCGGACCGGCCAGCTGTACAATGTTGCCGCGGATCCATCAGAGACTGTGGACCTGTGGGACAAGCATCCGGAGATCGTTGAGGAGCTGGCAGCCCTTTTGGAAACCTGTAAATCATCGCCAGCAACCAGTAAAATCCAAAATTCCCGAATCAATGAATAAACTTTGGATGCTTTGTCCGTTATTGTCGCCACTCCTGTCGACCGGCGCTGCCGCACAGGCACCCAGGCAACCCAATGTTATCCTGATTATGACCGACGATCAGGGCTATGGCGATATAGCCGCACACGGAAATCGGTACATTTCCACCCCGAATCTCGACCGGCTGTACGGGGAAAGCATGAGGCTGACCAATTACCATGTGTCTCCGACCTGTTCACCCACCCGGGCAGCCCTGCTCACCGGCAGGTACAACGACCGCACGGGGGTATGGCACACGGTCACCGGCAGGAGCCGCATCCGTGAAGATGAAACCACCATGGCCCGGATCTTTTCCGATAATGGCTATGAAACCGGCATGTTTGGCAAATGGCACCTCGGATTTTCTTATCCGGCAAGGCCGATGGATAAAGGGTTTAAAACGGCCGTTTACCATGGCGGAGGCGGAGTCGGGAATACCCCGGATTATTGGAATAATGATTATTTCGATGATCACTATTTCGTGAATGGCGATGAACAACCCTTCACCGGTTATTGTACGGATGTATGGTTCTCGGAAGCATCGAAATTTATCAGCGCCAGCAAGGATAAGCCCTTCTTTTGTTACCTCGCGACCAATGCCCCGCACGGTCCTTATTATGTGGATGATAAATATTCCGATCCCTATAAGAACAACCCCAAGATCCCCAATGCCAATTTCTACGGGATGATTTCCAATTTCGACGAGAACCTGGGCAAACTGAGGAAGCAGTTAGAGGAGATGGGAATAGCCGATAATACCATCCTGATCTTCATGACCGACAACGGCACCGCTGCCGGCGTGAAGCTCGACGGGCACTGGAGGGACAGCTACCCGACGGATATCGGATTCAATGCCGGCATGCGCGGAACCAAGGGAAGCCCATACGAAGGCGGACACCGGGTACCCTGCTTTATTCACTGGTCAAATGGGAACTTTACTAAAGGAACTGATCTAAAGAAACTTACCGCTCATATCGATATACTCCCCACTCTGACTGAGTTGTGCAAACTGAAAACCCCGTCCGGTTATCATTCAGATGGCGTTAGTCTGGTCAGGGCCTTTCACGGCAATCAGGGATACCTGGATGGCCGTACGCTCACGGTGGATTCCCAGCGGAAGGAGGTTCCCGAAAAATGGCGGCTCAGCTCGGTGATGTCGGGAAACTGGAGATTGGTGAACGGAAAGGAACTGTACAACCTCGAAACGGATCCCGGACAGAAGACTGATATTGCTTCAGAGCATCCCGAAACAGTCGTTAAAATGCGCAATTCCTACGAGAGCTGGTTTGCTGATGTGTTCAGCCATTGGGAAGCCCGCTCCTATTCGGATATTGGCAGTGAACTCTCGGGAGAAACAATCCTGACCTCACACGACTGGATGGGGGCGGTGCGGGCCGACGGTTCGCCCGCGATCAACGAGGATAAGGAAGAAACCCCCGTTTTTGCTCATTCGCAGGTGCGGGGAGGTGCTATGCTCAACGGGAGCTGGGATATCAATGTCTCCAGCCCCGGGGAATACAGCATCGAGCTGCGCAGGTGGCCACGGGAGGCCGACCAGGAGATTTGTAAAGGCTTGCCAGCCTCAACAATACCCATTCCCGGCGGAAAACCGTTTGGCACCGGCAAAGCACTGAAAATAACCGAGGCATCCATTAAAATAGCCAATCAGGAAGCATCACGGGAAGTTGGTCCGGGCGATAAATCCATCCTGTTCCGGATGAAACTCCCCAAAGGAAAAACTCAGCTGAACACCCGGTTTACCAATGGTACAGATGTGTCATTGGGAGCCTATTATGTATACGTAAATAAACTGAATCCATCCACCGCCCGCCTGCTGTATAACCACCCGGCAAGCCTCTGGACCGACGCCCTGCCGATTGGCAACGGCCGGCTGGGTGCCATGGTATATGGCCGCACCCACGAGGAGCTGATCCAGCTTAACGAGAGCAGCCTCTGGGCAGGCGGGCCCTACAACTCCAACGGGCCGGGCGGTCTGCCCTATCTCGATTCGATTCGTAAACTGGTGTTTGCCGGTGAGGGCAAGCAGGCGGAGGAACTGTTCGAAAAAACCTGGATGGGCAGGAGTGGGGAATCGGCACGTTACCTTCCATTGGGCAACATCCGGATTTTAACACCCGGACATGCCTTTGCCACCGGTTATGAGCGTGTGCTGTCGATGGACTCGGCCGTGGTGAAAGTCAGCTACACGGTTGGTGATGTCAGGTTTACCCGCACAGCTTTCTGTTCAGCGGTCGACCAGGTCATGGTTGTCCGCCTCGAAGCCTCACGTGCCGGCCAGATAAGCAGCTATTTTGAACTGGAAGGCCGTAGCAATCCTGCCGGAACCGGTGATGACAAATGGAGCGCTAAGGGACCCGGCGACAACAGTCTGGTCCTCGATGGATTAGTCCCCCCATATGTATGCTCCGATCAGCGACTGAGCTATCAGGGAAGAATGCAGGTAATTCCGGACGGCGGAACCGTTTCAACCGTTTTTACCGATAATCAGCCCCAGATAAAAGTTGCAAATGCCAACTCCGTGACTCTGATCTTCACAGCTGCAACCGGTTTTAAGAGATATAACGACATTTCAGCCGATCCGGTAAAACGTAATGCTGACGTAATGCTGAAGGTGAAATCCCGCCCCTACGACAGGATCCTGAAAGATCATGTGAAGGATTTTAACAATCTGTTCAGCCGGGTCAGCCTGAGCCTTTCGGATACGGACAATTCCAACCTGCCGGCGGAGAAAAGATTTGCAGCCTTTGCCGAGGGGAAAGATCCGAATTTTGCCGCGCTGTTCTTTCAGTACGGCCGTTACCTGATGATCAGCTGTTCAAGGGTAGGCGGACAGCCCGCAAACCTTCAGGGAATATGGAATGCCAATATGAATCCGGCCTGGAACGGGGGCTATACCACCAATATCAATTTTGAAATGAATTATTGGCCTTCCGACCTCACCAACCTGTCGGAATGCCGCGAGCCCCAGCTGTCCACGATCCGTGATATGCATGAAACCGGAACGGAAACAGCAAAACTGAATTTCGGGGCCGAGGGCTGGCTGTTCAATTGCAATGCCGATATCTGGCTGAACAGCGCACCCATTTACGGGGCTTACTGGGGGAGCTGGCATACAGCGGCTGCCTGGTTCTGCGATGATGTGTGGGATCATTTTCTGTACACGCAGGATACGGAATATCTGAAAAAACATTATTACCTGATCCGCGATGCGGCCCTGTTTTTCGACAAGACGCTGGTCAAACACCCGAAATACGGATGGCTGGTAACCAATCCCTCGGGTTCGCCCGAGAACGGTCCGGGTGGCGACGCAGCCTGGACACGCAATCCCGACGGCTCCAGAAACCGGCCGATCGGTATCTGTGCCGGATCAACCATGGACAATGCCCTCGTTGGGGAGTTGTTTGAACATTTCATCGAGGCGTCGAAACTGCTGGGAACCGACAAGGTCCTGAGGGAATCGGTTGCAGCAAAAAGACAGCAGCTGCCACCGTATCAGATCGGAAAATACGGACAATTACAGGAATGGCTGGAAGATCTGGATAATCCTGATGATCACCACCGTCATACTTCGCAGTTATGGGGCCTGTACCCCGGAATCTCCATCGATCCCCTCCGCACACCCAAGCTTGCCGATGCCGCCAAAGTGGTGCTGGAGCACAAAGGCGATGAATCCACCGGCTGGGCCATGGGCTGGAGGGTGAATCTCTGGGCCAGGCTGCTCGACGGCAACCGGGCTTACAAACTCCTGAAAAGGCAGCTGAAACTGGTTGATTCTCCCACTTACGGGGCTGGTCCCGGTGGTACTTACATCAATATGATGGATGCCCATCCACCTTTCCAGGTCGACGGCAATTTCGGGGGAACGGCAGGGATAGCTGAAATGCTTTTGCAATCGCACAATGGCTATCTGGCCTTCCTTCCTGCTCTTCCCGATGCCTGGCCGGCTGGCGAAGTGAACGGACTCGTTGCCCGGGGTGCTTTTGAGATCGGCATGGAATGGAAAAACGGCAGGTGGACCTCCATAAACCTCCTGTCGAAAAAAGGAAATCCCTGTAAAATCAGGGAATCTGCCGCTATCACGGTGACCTGCGACGGGAAGCCTGTCAAAATAAAAAAAGAAGGAAAAGATATCGTCTCATTTATAACCGAACCCGGAAAGTCCTATCAGATTAACCGCTGACTCCAATCATAAATCCAACAACTAAAAAGAAAACAAAATGCGCCTGAAAATATTAATTGCACTGAGCCTCCTGATGACAGCCTGCTTCACCGACAGCGTTGATGATTTGTCACATGATTTTGCGAATCCACCCTCGTCCACCAGGCCAGGTGCTTTCTGGTGCTGGCTGAATGGAAATATGACCAACACATCGATTACACGGGACCTGGAAGCCATGAAATCCAAGGGGATGAACAGGGCGGAAATCTGGGATGTGGCAGCCGTCAAAAACCCAAAATTTATTCCTGCCGGTGGCGCATTTCTGGGAGATGAATCGGTGCGCCTGATCAAACATGCTATATCCGAAGGGAAAAGATTGAAAATGAGTATCGGCATCGTCGCCTCGAGCGGATGGAATGCCGGTGGATCGTGGGTTACTCCCGATTGGGCCTCAAAAAACCTGTTTTTCTCTAAAGTTGAGGTTAATGGCCCAAAGGCGCTGTCCATGGATCTTCCGTTTCCAAAATTCCCGGAAGGCTGTCCGATGAAGGACCAGAATACACCCGTTTTTTACAAAGATGTTGCGGTGCTCGCGGTGCCTTTTAATGCCGGGATGAAAATAGATAACCTATCCAGCGTGATAAGCCTGACCCCGTTATTCAGGGACGGCAAATTATCGTGGGATGTACCTGAAGGGAAATGGGTTATACTCAGGTTTGTGTGTTCCAATAATGGCCAGCAGCTGATTGTTCCGTCACCCAATTCGAACGGACTTTTTATCGATTTTTTTGATCCGAAGGCAACTATCCGGCATTTACAGCATTTCATGGACCGGCTGGGTGTAACACCCGAAAATTCTGCCGAAGCCGGATTGGCCTATTTTGAATTCGACAGCATGGAACTGGCCGAGGGTACTCCCTGGACCGATTCCTTTCCGTCGATTTTCCAACAAAGGATGGGATATGAAATAGAAAAATACCTGCCTGTTCTGGCCGGCTGGGACATCAAGGATGTTACCGGGCGTTTCCAGTACGATTTCAACCGCACCATCAGCGATCAGCTCATCTTCAGTCATTATCAGACCGGCACTGAATTCCTTAAGAAATACAACGCCAAGCTGGTTTCCGAATCCGGCGGTCCGGGCGCACCCGTGTGGAATACCTGTCCGGTTGATGCATTAAAAGCTCTCGGAACCGTTTCCGTTCCCAGGGGCGAATTCTGGATTCAGCACCGGAATATGTTTTTAATCAAGGAGGTGGCCAGCGCTTCGCATATATACGGTCAGAAAATCGTTGATGCTGAGTCATTTACCACCTGGAGAAGATGGAAAGATTCTCCTTTTGATATGAAAAAAATCGTAGACCGGGCGTTTTGCGAAGGGCTGAACAACATCACCTTTCACACTTTCGCCAGTACCAATCCCGAAGACGGCCTGCCCGGAAGGACCTACCATGCCGGTTACGACATGAACCCGGGTACTACCTGGTGGTCCAAATCCAAACCTTTCATGGAATACCTTGCACGCTGCAGCTATATGCTACAGCAAGGGTTGTTCGTGGGTGATGCCTGCTATTTTTACGGCGACCAGACCCCGAATTTTTTCCCGTTTTTCCATGACGTACCCGAAAAACCCCGGCTTAAAGGGTTAGGTAACGGGTATGATTTTGATGTCGTTAACTCAGATATCATATTGAACCGGATGTCGGTAAAAGATGGCAGGCTGGTATTACCCGACGGTATGAGCTATGCTGTCCTGCTGTTGCCCGACCAGGTTCACATGCCCCTGGAAGTTTTGAGAAAAATCGGCGAACTGGTAAATGCAGGTGCCACCGTGGTGGGTCCCAGGCCGGTAACCGTGCCGGGATTGAAGGATTGGGAACAGGAAAATATTGCCCTCAACCAACTGGCAGACAAATTATGGGGAGCCGCAGACGGAAAAACCATCTTTGAAAACAGCTATGGCAATGGCCGGGTAATGTGCGGCCTGTCAGCCGATGAGGTTCTGGGAAAGAAGGATATTGGACCTGATTTCACTTTTACCGGTGATTTGGGAATTGATTACATCCATCGTTCGGCTGATATCGGTGAAATATATTTTCTACGGAACGACCGTGAAGAACCTGTGAAAGGAATGTGCCGCTTCCGGGTATCGGGAAAATTCCCTGAACTGTGGGATGCATCAACCGGCACTGAAATGAGTGTGGCTGATTTTACTTCCGACATAACGGGCACGAACCTTGAAATAGAATTGCCGGCTCACGGATCTGTGTTCGTGGTATTTAAAAATGAAAATCGCAAGAACATTCCGGTTCTTGGTGGAACTGAAAACAAACCGGTTCAATCTGAGATCGCAGGACCCTGGAAAGTGAATTTTCCTCCTGACTGGGGAGCTCCTCCTACTGCGGTATTCGAGCGGCTGGTTTCCTGGACCGAATCCGAAGATCAGGGAATCAAATACTTTTCCGGTACCGCCACCTATCAGAATTCATTCAAGGTGGATTCGGAAGCGGTTAAAAATGGAATGTTCCTCGACCTTGGAGAGGTGCGCGACGTGGCCGAAATATTCATCAATGGGAAATCTGCAGGCATATTATGGAAAAAACCTTACCGGGCAGATATCAGCAATCTGGCTAAAGCCGGCGAGAATGATCTGAAGATCGAAATCGTGAACCTTTGGGTTAACCGGTTGACGGGGGATATGTTAGCCGATCCGAAAGACCGGTTCTGTAAAACCAACCAGTCGTACATGAAATCGGAAGTGTGGCCGGGTGGCGATGAGCCCTTCAGGCTGCAGTCGGCAGGATTGCTGGGTCCGGTAACTTTATTAAAACAGCAGAAAAAATGAGAATAATCTTCAAAATACAGGTGTCAATTTATTTGATGTTGTTCTTTTTCAACTCCTTACTGAAAGGTCAGGATGCCCAGAGGCCAAATGTTGTTTTCGTGCTTGCCGACCAGTGGAGGGCTCAGTCAACAGGCTACAACGGCGATGAGAACCTGAAGGGCCGGACCCCGAATGTCGACAGGATTGCGGAGACCGGAGTGAATTTCATCAATACCGTATCCGTTTGTCCGCTTTGCAGTCCGACCCGGGCATCGCTGTTAACCGGCCTGTACCCAACGACCCATGGAATTTTCATGAACGACCTGCACCTCCGGGATGAGGCCCTGACAATGGCCGAGATTTATAAGGCATCGGGATATCAGACTGCCTATATTGGTAAATGGCATCTGGATGGAATGGGAAGGTTAAATTTCACTCCGCGCGAAAGGCGGCAGGGATTCGACTACTGGAAAGGGTTGGAGTGCTCGCACGACTATCAACATATGCTTTATTATGCCGGGGATAGCGACGAAAAAAGATATTGGAAAGGGTACGCTCCCTATTCTGAGACCGCGGATGCAATTCAATACGTCCGTGAAAATGCATCAAAAGGGACCCCGTTTCTGCTGGTTCTGGCCTGGGGTGCTCCCCATTTTCCGCATGATAATGCCCCTGAAGAAACGCAGCGTCTGTTTCTGCCGGACAGCATCCGGCTGGAGCCGAATGTTCCTGAAAAAATGAGAGACGCCGCACGTAAGGAATCGGCAGGCTACTACGCACATATTGCGGCACTGGATAAATGTATTGGCGATTTGCAGCGTGCTCTTGTTGAATCAGGCATTTCGGACAATACCATCTTCGTTTTTACCTCCGACCATGGCGAAATGATGGGATCCCAGGGTATCCGCCCGACACAAAAACAGGTTCCGTGGGCGGAATCGGTCAGGGTACCTTTCCTGCTGCAATATCCGGCCCGGTTTGGAAACAAAAAAATCCGGGTCACCGCTCCGCTGAATACTCCGGACATACTGCCAACCCTGCTTTCGCTGTCTGATGTTGCCGTGCCTCCGGCTATTGAAGGAGAAGATATGTCGGAAGTTATCCGAAAACCCTCGAAGATGAAGGAAAAAGCCGCTTTGATCATGAGCGTTTCGCCATCGGCAGCAGTTTTAAAGGAAGAGTACCGGGGTATTTACACCAGACGGTATACTTATGTAAAAACGCTCAAAGGCCCGTGGTTGCTGTACGATAACGTCAATGACCCGATGCAGCTGAATAATCTTGCAGACAAACCTGAAAATGCAGGTCTGCAAAAAAAGCTGGAATCAACGCTCCAGGGGGAATTGAAGAAGATCGGGGATGATTTCAAGCCCCGCGATTATTACATCACCAAGTGGGGATATAAAGTCAACAAGTACGGATATATTGATTATTAATGGATTGATTATCAATTCAAATCTCATGGAAAACGCTAAAAGCCGGGTATTGTTGATGATTTGTCTCACAGGCTTTGCTTGTCTGATGATAGCAAAAGCATCACCTGCCATGGGGCTCCAATTGATGGGCAACCGCTTCTTTACCTTCAGCACCGTGGTTCGGGTGAATCAGATTGAAGTTTCACGCGACAGGAATGAGGGTGTGGATGAATCGGGCATTCACTCAGTGGAGGGAGCGCGCAAGTTCCGCGAAACCATAGCGAAATGCTGGCCGGGTGCCCGGATTTCCTGGTCTTTCAGCTGGCTTGCCCTCAAGGATCAAAGGCCCAACTATGTGGATTTAAAGAAACTGATTGTCTCCTATCATGAGAAATACGGCGATGAGATCACCTTTCTCCCGGGTGGCTATTTTGCCAATATGTACAACTCCCGTGAGCAGGTAAACCGCGACCTGCACGAAGGATTGCAGATGGTTTCGGAGATGGTTGGCGGAGGTTACCGGCCCCTGAGCGTCATAGCCGGTTTCCTTTCTGCCGAAAACCTTCGGTACCTGGCGGAGGAGGAAGGAATCCATGTCTGTCAGGGTAATATCTGGAGTCAGTATGCAGTTGATAACGGCGACGGTGAGGGATCGCTATCGTATCCGTATTACCCATCGCGCGAGCATTTCTGCAAACCCGCTCAGGGTAAGGACGATATGATCGATTGTGTCAATCTCGATGGCTGGACCGTGGATTTTCTGAACGCCAGATACCCCGTACCCCGGTTCATCAATGGAATCCGCTGCGGCAGCCGCCAGGGTGTCGGTCCGATTGAAACGATACTCCGCCAGGGCACCGAACTGGGGACCAAAGAGATACTTTCAACCACCGCCGCACATTTCGATACCGGTTTCGCACTTAACAAATTTGCCTGGGTAACCTGTATCTGGGAACTGGGACTGGTCGATCTGGAACAAAGAGATCACAACAGTCAACACGGCCTCGAAGGTCTGGAAATCTGGCTGAATGAAATGCGCCGACGCTGGCCTGATGCAAAGTGCATCACCCACGGGGAGTTTGGCATGCTGTGGCGCGAACATTTCAAAAATAATGACAGCATCAACTACCGTTTTGTTATGCGTGGCTCAGGTGTTTGCGGATCGGAACCTGAGATGGAAATCAGATGGTTCATGAACAAGAACTTCAGACTGGCACTTTTGCGGAACTGGCAGGACGGGACCCCCGAAAAGCTCATTGATTTCACCCGCTACGACCTTAAGGCCCAGGAGCCTGCCGATCCGAAACCGGGCGGAAACACCCGAAACTGGAGCCTGATGAACCGCCTGAATCAGAAAGGAGTGCGTCTTGAGGATAAGCCAATGGATATCAAACAATTGAGTGCCGACGAACAACAGATTATCAAGCGGAAGTACCCCGAATTAATAGCTGATAAAACAAAAAAATAGAAAATATGAATACGCGTCATAAGATCAGTTTTCTCGCCTTTACGCTCTGTTCATGGGTGGCGGGGAACTCACAAATCGCAGATCTGCGGCCCGATATTTTACGTTTTGACCCATTTATCTGGCCATCGGAAATCCCGGCCGATTGTCCGTTCAAACCCTCGGAATCATTCACTGGAATAAAATTTCTGGGTTATAAAAGCGGATTTCATTACGGTGACACCTGGTATCCAAGCTGGGCATCCAATGATACATTGTATTCTCCCTGGACCGACGGCAAGACAAAAAGGCTGGATGGCTATACCGACTGGTCGCAATCCTGGGTTGATAAGGTACATATAACTACAGGTCAGGGAGTTATTGTCGGCGATGACCCGATGACCCTGAAAGCTTACAGTATCGGTCTGGATAAAAGCTCACCTGCAGCGCCGTATGATGGCCGCTACCCATGCGGCTCACTGGTTTATAATGGAGTTTGGTACTACGGAACCTATTGTCTGAGTCCGTACGGCGATACCTTCTACGGCGGCGTTTCGCTGAACTGGCCCTGGCTGGGTCCTTTCGTCGGGTTCCGTTATTCAACCAATTACGGACATAGCTGGACTCCCCCACCTCATACACCGGAAAAACCCCTTTTCGGAGAAAATGGAATGTATGGTAATCCGCTCAAGGTCGGTGCACCCAAGTTTGTCGATTTCGGCAAAAACATGGAACATTCCCCTGATGGCAAAGCCTATCTGGTGGCGCACGGGGCTGATCTGTCCACAACGGTAAAAAACTGGAGGATGTGGAATAACAGTTGGATCAATGGAGATCAGATTTATCTTTTAAGGGTGACTCCAAGTATTGAAAACATCAATGATGCTTCAAAATATGAGTTCTATGCCGGCAAGGACAAGAACGGAAAACCCATCTGGACCAATAATTTTCAGGATATCAAGCCTTTACTGGAGTGGGACAACAATATGGGATGTGTCACCGTCACCTACAATCCCGGATTGAAGAAATATATCATGTGTGTGACCGACGGGGGAACAACGAAATCCAGAATGAATACTTATCTGCTTGAATCTGATAAGATTGATGGCGACTGGAAAATTATCACCTACATGAAAGACTTTGGTACCCAGGCGTACTTTGTCAACATACCCACAAAATTTATCAGTCAGGACGGAGAAACGGTGTGGTTGCTCTATACCGCAAATTTCTCCCTGGATGAAAATGATAAGCCTCATAAAGTGAACCCTCCGGGAAGTCACTACGGTATTGTGTTTCAGAAAATACAATTTTTAAAAAAACCGGATAAAAAGTAACCCTTGATAAACAAATGAAATCGCTCGTTAAAATAGTTGCCCTCTTCTTTCTGCTGAACGGTACTCCACACTTTTCCGCATGCTATGGAGGTGAAATAAATAAATCCAAAAAGCCCTGGACTATAGTCAGCATTCCCGACTTTCTGAATGTCGACTGCGATTATCCGCAAAAGGGATGGGAAGACGCACTTAAGTATATTTTAAATTCTGTAAAAAAAGAAAATCCTGAATTTGTGATTGTCGCCGGGGATCTTGTGATGGGCCACTGGGACAATAAGGCCGGGAATGACGCGGATACGATTAAAAAGTACTCCCAACGCTATTATTCCAACTGGATTAACCGTATGAACGATCACAAACTTAAATTTTACACCTCTGTCGGGGATCATGACATCGGTGATGATGCCTGGAGAGATGCAAAAAAGTTCAAATCGGTAGAGCTTTACAGAAAAGCCTTTTCCGATAACTTGAAAATGCCTCAGAATGGTCCGGATAACAGGAAAGGCACCGCATTCTGGTGGCGTTATAATAACGTGCTTTTTGTATCGGTTGATGTGTTTGAAGATGGGCAAAGTGAGCTTGGGTTTATTAAAATTGGCGTCACGGGAGATCAGTTAAAATGGGTCGAATCGGTTTTTAATTCGAATCCCGATGTTGACCACCGAATCCTGATAGGGCATGTCCCGGTGCTTGGTCCCGTTCGTCAATGGAGCAGCAGTGGATTAAATATTAAAGAAGGCAGGGAGTCCGATTTCTGGCAACTCATGAAAAAATATGAGGTAGATGCCTACCTCTGCGGAGAAGTGCATGCCGTTACCTGTACCGAACGTGATGGCATCATGCAGGTCGCCCATGGTGGACTTATCGGATACAATACACGGATCAATTACCTGGTTATGAAGTTCACAAAAGAAAAAATCGAAATGGAAATTAAGGAAATTGAAATGATGCCTCACGGTGGATTTCTTTGGCAAACCAAAAACAACAGGCCACTTGAGAATGTCACTATTTCGGATTCCAGCAAAGCCAAAGGTTTTTATTCTGTTGGGGCGCTCACAATTGATAAAACCGGCAAAAAAGAATTCAATAACCGGACGGGATATTTTTTACAGAAATATGAAACCAGTCAGGATAAGGCCTTCCCTGTTTTCAGAAAAAACGAAACACCGCAAGTACGGACTGAATTACCCAAAATGATTGTTAAATAAATACTGAACCTGAAGCATGAAAAATATTTTATTCTACCTGATGTTTCTAATACCGCAATGCCTCGCGGCAGCGGGCCAGGATAAGCCCGATTTCTGGGTCAGGAATGAGGCAGGCACCATCACGCATACCTGGACAGGCAATGATCCGGATCAGGCACTGGTCATGAATTTGCAGGGACTCCGGGTGGTGATGCAGTTTCAATCCTCATTCACCAGGGGACTCACTTATACTTCCCGTTTTTTTAATGTGAAGCCCGATAATTTTAACAAGATCATGATCGAGACCGGAACAGAACCGGACCCTGAACTGCGTATCAACAGCCTTATCCTGAAAACCGGATCTCCGGTATCGGCCACCTTTGATGGAATGCTCCATTTTACCTATCCCGAAAACAAGGGAATCCTGGTCAGCCGCACGATCTATCCTTCAAATACGAATGCTCTGGTCATTGAGGAGTGGCAGGTTCGGAACCAATCCGACAAAGCGGTAAAGATGTCGGTTTCGGCAACCCGGCAGGTGAAATACACGGATGAAGAAATAGTTGTTGTCCGCACCTGCACAGGCATTGAACCGGTTTCGGTAGCAGCGGGAGAAAAGCTCTCTTTCATCGTATCCATCCAGGCCAGGGGGATAACCGCCACCGACAAAGCGCCGGATGTTGCCAAAGAACACCAGGCACGTGTCGACCTGGCAAAATGGGCATGGCAGGGACCGGGCCGTCTGGAAACGCCCGACCCGGCTCTTGATCTCGCCTATGCGCTTCAGAAATTTCATATTCTGGAATGCCCGGCGGAGACCTGGAAAGGGATCATTACCCATAACGGTAGTCTGAGATACTCACCGGGTATCTGGGCCAACGACCCGGTGGAATATTCCAGTCCGGTATTCCCGTTTTTTGGCAATGATCAGCTCAACAATGCTTCCCTGAACATGTACAGGATATGGATGGAATATTGCAAAGAGAAAGGGATTCGTCCGTTCCCGGGTTCGTTCGAATATGCCTCGTTGAAGCTTGTCCAGCAGGAACGCGGCGATGATGCCATGGTGCTATACGGCTTGTCGAAATTCCTTTTGTTCCTTGGCGATCCCAAGGCAACAGCGGAGATGTGGCCGCTCATCGAATTCAGCGCACAATCTGTTCAGGGACATCTGACGAAGGAAGGCATAATCGCTTCCGAGACTGACGAGATGGAAGGGAGATATCCTACCGGAGATGCCAACTTAAGTACCTCTTCCCTGGCTTACAGCGGTTATCGCCAGGCAGCGCGACTGGCGCATGACCTGGGGAAAAAATCGGTTGAAATTGATTTTGATAAGCGTGCCGATGCACTCCGGAAGGCGATTGAGGTCAACTTCGGTGCAGAAATAGAAGGCTATAAAACATATCGGTATTTTAAAGAGAACACCACCCTTCGGGGATGGATACTGTTACCGATCGCGATGGGCATCAACGAAAGACAGGAGGGAACGATAGCCGCCTTGCTGTCCGACAAGCTCTGGCCACGAAGGATGGATGGTCTGGATATCCTGGCCGAATCGACCCGGCCAACGGAATGGGCACGCGAGACCTACTATGCCCTCAGGGTATTGTTCAAGGCCGGTCGCACGGAAGAGGCTCTCGATTTGACCCGGCGTGTGGTGAAAACCCAGGTTTTCGGAGTTCAGGGCCCCTATCCCGATGAAGATGCCATTGATATGTTATGCCCGGGATCGCTGTATCCGCGGGTATTCACCGAAGGTATGTTCGGGATCGTTCCAACGGGTTTGAAATCCTTTACCTGCACTCCCTGGTTACCCAAGGAATGGCCGAGGATGGCGATGCGCGACCTGCGCGCTTTCGGCCAGGCCTGGGATCTGGAAGTGGAGCGTGTTGGAGATAAGCAGAAGATCACCGTCAGCAGCGGTGGAAAGGTCATTTTCACAGGCACCGGTATCGCAGGAAAAACGTATACAGTTAAATTTTAAATTGGTTCTGTAACTCTAAATATTTAATAACACACCATGAAATCAAAACATTTCTTCATCGCCATTATCCTGGCCTTTCTTCTGGTGAACAATTCTTACTCCCAGATATTGAAGGCCGGAGGCGATACAATCTGGAGTACAACATTCAATTGGGAAGACCCGGCATCATCAAGGGGCTGGACCCTTCCGGATGGTTGGGAAATAGGCGAAGTAACAGACTTCGGGTTTAACTGGATCTGGCAAAAGGATACTTTAAGATTCAACAATAATAAATCGTTTTTAGCTGCTCCTTCACATTTTAAAACCGCAAAGGATGGTTTTCTCCTGATGCCTATCCAGGCTTACAACATGGCTGACGGTATTTTTACCGGTAATGATGTTGATGCCTATATAATCACCGAATCCATTGATTGCTCCGGGGCACCCTCGGTTATTGTGAACATGAGCCATTTTTTCAGATTTTGTTGTGGAGCAATATCACTTGATATGGCTGTTAGCAACGATAAAGGCAGTCACTGGGCAATTTACGATATGACTTTCGGAGCTCCCAATAACAGTATTACTGCACCAAATTACAGGTCTGTTAAAATCAATATTTCTGATGTAGCTGCAGGAATGAATGACGTGCGCATAAAGTTCCAGATAAAAAATGCCGAAAACTACTATTGGATGATTGACGACCTGGTGCTCACTCAGGCATATGATGTTGACCTGGCCCTGCAGGACTATTGGGCGGAAATGAATGGGGGTTTCAATCAGCCGGTTGGGCACATCAATTATCTGCCAATGAGCCAGATCGGATCGCCTTCACCTGTTTCGGGTACCATAGGGGAATATCGTTTTACCGGAGCCATGCAAAATGTCGGAGTGCAAGATCTGGATGAAGCCTATCTGAATATCCGGATTTTAAAAAACGGGGAAGAAGTATCAACGTTGAATTCTGAAAAAACTGGTCTCTGGACGCTTGACCGGGATACGCTTTCTCCGGAAGGACTCTTTCTCCCGGTTGATTATGGCGATTACCAGGTTAATTTTGATGCTGTGACCAACGGGGAACTACTTCCTGCCAACAACAAGGCAAGCTATGGTTTTACCGTTAACGACACATTGTACCTTCGTTCCGATCGTTCTTATGAAGATGCAGCCAATAGCGGAGGATATGGAGGATCGAATCAGGCAGGGGATATGGTGGGTATGAAATATGATATTTATAAGCAGACGGAAATAAACTCCCTGACTGCATTTATTACAGGCTTTACCGCTGCAGAAAATCCTCAATTTCAGTATATACTGCTCAAATATATCCCTGAAGATGCTGCATATACTGAATGGTTGTCAACAGAAATAGTTTCTATGGACTCCAGTAAGGTGCGGACCTGGGTTACCCTGGAAATAAGTAAAGATGGTGAAACAGAATTTCTTGAACCCGGGCAATATGTGGCTTGCGTAAAGATTTGGGGAGATAACGGTACTACAGCCGGAACGCAGGGGATATGGATCGGCCGCGACCTGACAACAAAATCAAAATTAGAATACACATACATCTACGTGGTAAGCACCCAGTCGGAATTTTCGACTGATAAACTCCTGCTGATTGGAATAAACCTGGATGAAACTGGTGGCCCGACCAAGGCCCCGGTCACTTTTAATGTTGATATGAAGAAACATATTGTGAATGGCGAGTTTATACCGGGATCTGATAAGGTTGATATTGCCGGAAACTTTAACGGATGGTCGGGATCAGATTTTCTGACTGATGCTGACGGCGATGGAATTTACTCAATTACAGTCAATGATATGAAGATCGGCGGGAACATTGAGTTTAAATACCGCATAAATGCCAATTGGGAGACTTCAGAATTTCCTAGTGGAGGCCCGAACAGGAAATACCAGGTCAAATACTGGAACAATCTCAACCATATATATAATAATGGATTAACTAACGGTATTCAAAGCTCCCGGATGGACGCTTCATTTAAAATATATCCGAATCCCAATACCGGAGAATTTTCATTGAGGCTGAGCTCTGATAAAATGCAACCTTACAGTATTTCAATTTGCAATACTTTGGGTGTAACTGTGTACACTAACCATATTGCCAGTTGTTTTACCCATAATGAGGAGATCAAGCTTGAACAACCTGCCGGATTGTACTTTCTGGTTATTTCAAATGAATCTGGCAGAAAAACTGAAAAAATAATTATCAGGTAACCGAGAGATTAAAATATAATGTACAGAGCTCTATTGCTGACAGTTGGCATCCTGACGTGTTCATTTGCCCACCTGTTCGGACAGCTTTCCGATCTTTCGAATGATATATATAGCAGAAGCTTTGATCCTTCAACCCTGCTTTGGTACCAGAGTCCGGGCATACAGTCTCAGGTGACCGGCAAGGGCATCCTGCAGATGGCAGGCCAGCTCCCACCCCGGGCAGGACATGAAAACTGGAGCTCGGGCTGGGATGAACCCGGGCTGAAGTTCGAGGCCCGTGTGCAGGTGTCCACCGATGGCGGCACAAGTGCGTCCGCAGCGGTGGAAAGGTCATTTCACAGGCACCGGTATCGCAGGAAAAACGTATTCAGTTAAATTTTAAATTGTTCCTATACCTCAAAACCAAGGTATTATACCGATGAAAAAAAAGAATTTCATCCACTTGTTGAGGGCAGCTAGCCTGGTCGCCCTGACAGTCACTCTTCTTGCCTCGGCACCTCCCGTGAAATGGGAGGGGGCAAGACCCGACACACAGGTATCGAAAAAGAGCATCCCAGCCGGCCAGTGGCGTTCAGAGCCGCCGGCCGATTGTCCGTTTAAACCCTCGGCGTCTATTACTGGCATTGAGTTCACCGGGCGACATGCCGAATACACCGAGGCCGACACCTGGTATCCGTCGTGGGCGTCTGATGGCAATTTGTATTCTCCCTGGACCGATGGCACTGTCAATGGCCTGTCGTCCGGCTCGGGCGGTGACAACGCGGCAACCGGTCATGCTACCATCATTGGCGATGATCCGCTCAAACTATCCGTGATCAACGAGGGCGTCTTCAAGAGTAGTCCCCGCCCTTACGAAGGCCGCTATCCATGTGGCAGCCTGGTTTATAACGGCGTATGGTATTACGGCACCTATTGCCTGCATCCTTCGTGGCGGGAAATCCGGGATGGAATCCCTTATAACTGGCCATGGCTCGGCCCGATCCCAGGCTTCCGGTGGTCAACAGATTTTGGCAAGACCTGGAACGAGACCCCGTGCACGCCGGCCAAGCCGCTTTTTGGCGAATCCGCCTTGAAAGGCGAACCGGTGAAAATCGGTGCACCCCATTTTGTGGACTTCGGCAAAAACATGGAACATTCACCCGACGGCAAGGCCTATCTGACTGGTCATGGCGCATCGGTCGGACCCGAAGGCCGCCGATTCGCCTATAACAGCTGGATGACCGGCGATGAAATCTATCTGGTGCGAGTGACACCCGGTATCGAAACCATCAACGACGTCTCCAGTTACGAGTTCTTGTCCGGCCCCGACGCATCGGGCAAGCCAATATGGAGTCGCGACTTCAGGGAAATCAAACCGTTGGTCAGCTGGAAGGACAACATGGGATGCGTGACCATGACCTACAATGCGCCTCTGAAAAAGTACCTCATGTGTGTGACCGACGGCGGCAACACGGTGGATTATTTCAATACCTATATCCTGGAATCTGACCATGTCACCGGACCATGGAAGCTGGTTACCTATATGAAGCACTTCGGCCAGCAGGCATATTTCGTCAACATCCCCTCCAAGTTTATCAGTGAGGACGGACGCACGATGTGGCTGTGTTATTCGGCCAACTTCGCCGCCGGTTGGGGTAAGGTGGACATCCAATCCCGGCCGGAAGGCAGCAAGTATGCCATGTGCCTGCAGGAGGTGAAACTGCTGGGGCTGAGATAGTAATCATACTTCGCCGCCATTTGATCCCTGATTGCTTTATATTTTGGGTCTTTGGCAAGGTTTGTTTCTTCTGGTATCATTCCTTCGAGCGCACCCCCCTGCTGTCGGGGATCGGATTTTCAACATCAATAATATCAACATACTCCATGAAAAAATCCGCCAAACCAGAACAAGTTAGTACCCAATCCAACCAATCTGATACATACACATATCCGATACGTGTACTATCTTGAACCCGATAAACTAAAAACCAAAACATGACATCCAGAAGAGAATTCACAAAAACGATTTCCATAGGATCAATGGGAGCCCTGGTGCTCGGAACAGCTGCCTGTGCGCCGGGCGAAAAGAAAAATGAAAAAGTGGTATGGCCTTCTGATAAACTGAATATTGCATTTGTAGGGATTGCCGGGAGAGGAGGCAGTAATTTGAAGGCATTAAAAGACCAGAATGTCGTTGCCTTGTGTGATGTAGACTGGAGAGAGCGGCAGCAAAAATCCTTCGATGCTCATCCCAATGCCAAAAAGTACAAGGATTTCAGGGTGATGCTCGAAAAGCAGAAAGATATCGATGCGGTCGTTATATCCACCCCCGACCATAACCATGCCGTGATAGCCACGATGGCCATAAAAATGGGCAAGCATGTGTATTGTGAAAAGCCACTCGCACACTCTGTTTTTGAGGTCCGGGAAATAACCAGGCTGGCAAAGGAATATGGTGTTCAAACCCAGATGGGGAACCAGGGTCATTCGTGGGAAAGCATCCGCCAGTTTTATGAGCATATCAAGGCAGAAACCATTGGCAAGGTCACCGAAGTTCATGCCTGGTGCGACCGGCCAGCCGGTGGCGGCTCCGTTTCGTTCCCCCACGGTATCGCCAGGCCAACCGGAGATTACAGAATTCCCCGGCACCTCGACTGGAATCTATGGCTCGGACCCGCGATGGACAGGCCCTACCAGCCTGATTACCTTCCGATGAAATGGCGTGGGTTTATCGATTTCGGTTGCGGTGCATTGGGCGATTTTGGGTGCCATACCCTTGACCCGGCATTTTGGGCATTGGATCTAGGAAGCCCTGACAGTGTGATCGCCAGCACTTCTAACTTGCTTCCGGAAGTTAAATACGATACATTCCCCACTGCATCCATTATCACGTATAAATTCCCGGCAAGGGATCAACAGCCACCCGTAAAACTCACCTGGTACGACGGCGGCCTGCTCCCGATGCATGACGACCGGCTGAAGGATTTGAAATATGAGGACACCTGCGGGGCACTGCTGATCGGAGAGAAAGGCATCATCATCCACGGTTCTCACGGTGCCACTGGATTTAAAGTCCTGCTCAATGATAAAAACCAGCAGGCTGAAACACCTCCACAATTGATTGACCGGAGCAAGGGACATCATGCTGACTGGCTGGAAGCCATAAAAACAGGGAAACCGGCCAGTGCGAATTTCAATTACGGCGGACCACTCACCGAAACCGTTTTACTCGGAACTGCAGCGTCCCTGTTCCGAAACCAGGAATTGAAGTGGGATACGGCTAACATGAGAATAACAAACCTGGAACAGGCAAATTCAGTGATAAAGCCGGAATTCAGGAAAGGATGGAATGTCGGATGATTTCCGACTTAAAAATGAAAGCACTACTCACTACAGTTGTTTTGCTGGTCGGCCTGTCTGTCTTTGCGGGTCACGAGCAAACCAGTAATAACGCTAACTCGGGGCGAGCTGATAATCAGATCGATTCATTGCTTAAAAAGGTTGAACTGATCCCAATCATGATCAATGGTGATAAAGATAACCGTATCAATATTGTCATCATGAACCGGTGGACGTCGCGTGACAAGGAGCCCTATAATTCGCCGAAAATGAGGGATGAATTTATCAAAGACATCAATGAATCCCTTATTGCTGCATTGACTCCGGGCGACAGTCGGGCTCAGACCGCTTTTGCCAATTACCGGGAATTTTTTAATGTATACGGGTTATGGTATCCCGATACGCCGGAATGGCAAAAAGGGATCGACGAGGAAACGGTTGATGCCATTCGCGATAAGTTATTTTTACCCTGGAAAGACGAATATACCGGTTGGGTTACCTTCCTGGTCATGCCAAATCAGGATCAGGGAGGCGGAGGGGCTGCAAGAAACCTTGAGAAAAGAGTAGGTTCTGCGATAATTGCCGGTAAAGGAATCGGAAAAATGCTGCATGAGATTTCCCATACCTGCATGAGTATCGGAGATGAATATACCGCCGGTGCAACCGGAATGGATGCTGGTACAACCTATAATGTAGAAACTGAATATAACCGGGATAAAATCAAGTGGAGGAAATGGATCGATCCCGATACACCGCTTCCAACGCCTTATACAGCTGAATATCGGGATAAAGTTGGGGCCTTTGAGGGCGCTCAGTATCATCTGGCCAATTACTTCAGATCAACGGCACAGGGATGTATCATGGGCGCAGGCATATTCGACAATACCGAAAAGATGTGCCCCATTTGTGAACAACGGGTAACCATGAGGATATATACCCTGGTCAATCCGATAAAAAGTTTTTCCCCGGCAAATTCCACCATCAATATTGACGGGAAAGCGAAACTGCATTTCGAAATAAACCATATCAGGCCCGTTCCGGATACCCAGATTGTGCGCTGGATCCTGAATGGAAAAACAATTGCTACCGGGAGGTATGGAATCGATGTTGAGTTCGGAAGCCTCTCCAAATATGAGTTGATTTGCACTCTCACGGACGAATCTCCATTTATCCGCCCCGATCCGCCTTATGCCAGCTATCCGAGTCGCCGGATAAAATGGGAAATTGTTAATTCATCGGCCGTTTCCGTAGCAAAAGACCAAAGTCTACAGTCAAAATCCGCTCAGGACGAGCGCATTTATGAGGCGGAAGATGCAATGGTGGAAATCCCCGGGCATATTGTCAGGGATTATTTTAATGCCAGCAATAATGCATTTATTGATTTCCGCGGAAATGAAGGATCTGTTACCTGGACCATTGAAGTAGCTGATCAGGGTTTGTATCCGGTCGATATAATTTATGCAGGAATCTCGGAAAATGGAACCCCGATGAATTTTTCAGTAAATGGCATTCCTGTGAATAATTCGATCAACTTTCGTCGGACCCTCCCCTTATTAACCGGATGGGCAAAAGCCACGGTCACCTGTTTTCTCAACGAAGGGAAAAATCGGATTACGCTCAATTCCATTGGAAAATCGGGAGCCAACCTTGATTACGTCAGGGTGGCCACCCATTACAACCCCTCCACGGAAATGAATCCCGCCATGCTGGCGAATGGAAAAATAAAACTCTGGTTCGACGCCAGCGATCTTGATGGCGACCAAATCAAAGACTTTCCTGTTCCGCAAAGAGGTTCACCGGTGGAATGGAAGGCAAAATCATCCGGATTCCAGGGTAAAATATCAGCCAAATACAACCCCGATGCTTTAAACCGGATGGGAGTTTGTGGATTTGACAATGTATGGGTGTCGAATCTGGGTGTTGATATCGGAAGTTTTCAAACTGTAACCATGGTGTATAAAGAAAGCAGTATGAGCCTGCCCGGAACCTGCCCATTCAGGGGTTTGAATAAATACCTGGGTAAAAGCACCACCTCCCTAAAAAGAATCTTTGATCCGGGAACCGTTGATTTGAAAACAAAAAATGGCAAGGTCTATCTCAACGGGGAAAAAGTTGATCCGTTCAAGACACCTAATCCTATGAAATTCTGCATTTTAACAGTAGAATTTGAGTCGGAGGTCATGGATAAACTGGCCGGTGTTGAAGGGAATTGGGAAGGCGATATTGCTGAAATAATTTTTATCGATAAAACACTTTCTGAAATTGAAAGAAGAGGCGTTGAAGAATATCTCAGAAAAAAATGGTTTAGCCAATCAAAATAAAAATACAAGCTTTCAAAGATATGATTAGAAGCGGTCTCATCACATTAGCAATCCTGGCTTTATCGATTATCTGTTTATCAGCACCTTATGCTGAAGCACAAAGCCAGAATCCGGTTAGAACCCCTGATGCCTTGCGTGCACAACAGATAGCGGATATGCGTTTCGGCATGTTTATCTGCTGGTCGTTCAGCACATTCTCGGGAACCGAATGGACCCCAACGGAAGATAAGGATGCTGCGTATTTCAAAGCCACCGGCTGCAACACCGATCAGTGGTGTAAAGTGGCAAAAGCAGCCGGGATGCACTATATCCTCTTCCTGACCAAGCACCACGATGGCTTTTGCCTGTGGGATACGCAAACAACCGAAAAAAAAGTGACTAACAGTCCGTTAGGGATTGACGTGCTGGCAAAACTCCGCAAGTCGTGCGATAAATACGGGATTAAATTAGCCCTGTATTTTTCCGAAGGTGACTGGACCTTCCCGGGCGCCTCTTTTTCAAAGAGTGGCGGAACGAATCCTGGAATAAAAAGAGCACAACTGAAAGAGCTTTTAACCCTTTACGGACCCATTGAGTACATCTGGTTCGACCATGCACAGGGAGATGGCGGGTTGAGCCATGAGGAAACGGATAAATGGGTTGAGCAATTCCAGCCCGATTGTCTTCCCGGATACAATCACGGAACCCCTGCCGGACGGATCCGGTTGGGGGAGATGGGCGGTCCATCGGCATTGGATGATATTTCAGGTGCCGGTTACAACAAGCATGCTGCGGATTACAAAGGTTATATAGCTGCTGAGTTCACCTATCCGATTCTGCCGGAGCATACTGGCGGTGCCAGTTGGTTTTACTCGTTGCCCGAGCATGACGACCTTTGTCTCCCGGCGGAAAAATTGTACCAGGACTATCTGGGTGCGGTTAAATTCAAGAATATCTTTTCGATTGATGTAGGACCGGATTTCAAAGGCGAAATCAGGAAGATAGATGTGGCAACTTTGAGGGAGGTTGGTAAGAAGATCCGAAAGAATCAGTAACGAAGTCATTGAAATGAAAAGAGTTGAACTCAGATTTGTACGGACAGGTCCGATTGTTCTGATGTTCCTCATTGCGGGGTGTCATGATTCCTTTCGCATTTCTGATGAAGTGGCAGATTTAGCCGGAACATGGAAATTCCAGCTGGACCCTGACAACGCAGGAATGAAAGATAGATGGTTCAGCAAAGAATTAAATGATTCCGTAAAACTCCCCGGCACAACAGATGAAAACAAAAAGGGCGTTTTAAAGGATGAAAGGCCTGATGACCGCCTTTCACGCGTATGGTATTGGAAAGGTGCAGCCTGGTACCAGAAAGAGGTGGTTATTCCTGAACATTGGGTTGGGAAAAGAGTCACGCTTCTTCTTGAACGGACCAAGGATGCCTATGTTTGGTTTGATGATAAGATCTGCGGGTATGAAAATACCTTGAGTGCACCTCAATTTTTCGATTTGTCAAAAGCAATTAAGCCGGGAAAACATAGGATTACCGTGCTGGTTGATAATTCAAAATTACCGCCGGTAGGGCCTTCACATGCTGTTGATGAGCGGACCCAGACCAACTGGAACGGAATAGTGGGCAGAATTGAGTTGCAGGTGACCGATCCCGTGTGGATTGATGATATACAGACATTTCCGGATGTGAAAAACAACCGGGTAAGAATTCGTGTAACCCTTGGAAATATCAGCAACAGTGAGGCAAATGGCGATTTGCTCGTTAGTGCAAAGAGCTGGAATACGGGAAATCCTGAAAAATTCAAAACCCGGAAGGAAAAAATAGCAGGAATCACCAACGAAAGGGTATTTGACTTTACCTATGATTTTGATAAAGAAGCCCCCTTGTGGGATGAATTTGACCCTGCGCTAATTAACCTCAGCCTGAACCTATCAACCCGTGCGGGTGCTAAAAGTTTCAACAGCTCAAAGCAGGTCGATTTTGGGATGCGTGAGATCAGGCGAGAAGGAAAATATATACTTCTGAATGGCAAAAGGATCTTCCTGAGGGGGCGAACAGATAGTGCCAATTACCCGCTTACGGGATATCCGCCCATGGATAAACAGGCATGGCTGAAATATTTTAAACTGGTGAAATCATACGGTATCAACCACTGGCGGTTTCATTCGTGGTGCCCTCCCATGGAAGCTTTCCTTGCGGCCGATGAGGTGGGGGTTTACCTCCAGCCTGAGCTTCCGAATAAAAGGAGTGGCATGGACAGCAAGAGTATGGATGATGAGGCTGCCCTCAAAATGTTCAATATCGACTACCTGGCAGTGGATACAGGAAGGATCAATTTGTCACTGAAGGATTATTTGAAAAGAGAAGGTGAACTGATATTTAAGTATTTCGGCAACCACCCCTCATTTGTAATGTTTACCCTGGGGAATGAACTGGACCGAAATGAGGCCATGTTTAATCTGGTTGCACATTTCAAAACCGGTGACCCCCGAAGACTGTATGCGCAGGGAAGTAACAACAAGCACTGGGATCCAAGCTTTGCGGAAGGGGATGACTTTTGGGTAACAGCTAAAACAGCGCCTGATTTACCGGTGCGGGGTTCATTTTTTCCAGGGGATTTTGCGAAACCCCATATTGAGAACTTCTATCCATCTACCCTGGTGGATTTTTCAAAATCAATCGTTGAAATTCCGGTACCGGTTATTGGCCACGAAACGGGGCAATTTCAGGTGTCGCCTGATTACCATGATATTCCAAAATTTACCGGTGTAACGAGGGCGAAAAATTATGAAATTTTCAGGGAAAGGCTAAAAGAAGCAAATATGCTTGACCAAGCAGACGATTTTGTAAAAGCATCGGGTAAACTTGCCGTTATATGCTACAGGGAAGAAATTGAGGCGGCTTTGCGAACACCTGATTTTGCAGGATTTCAACTGCTGGATTTGCAGGATTTTCCGGGACAAGGAACTGCCCTTGTGGGCATCCTGAATGATTTTATGGAATCCAAGGGGCTGATTACTCCAGAACAATGGAGTCAGTTCTGTTGTGAGGTGGTTCCTCTTCTTAAAATGAGCAAATATACCTGGACCAACAATGAAGAATTTACTGGAAATATAGTGATAGCCCATTACGGTAAAGAGGATTTTAAAAATGCTGAGGTGAGCTGGAAACTCCGGAATGAAAATGGGGATTTAATACAGGCAGGTAAGTTGATCCGGCCCGCTATTGAGCGTGGCGGAGTGGTAAATATCGGAAAGATAGCATTTCCCCTGACCGGGATTGACCATGCTGAAAGATTACGAATTCTGATTTCACTCGAAGGAACCAAATACAAAAATGAATATGATATCTGGGTATATCCGAAATCAATAGATACGGGTATTCCTGATGGGATAATGGTTTCAACCGGATTGGATTCAAAAACCAGGAAGCATTTAACGGATGGTGGGAAAGCAATTATATTCCCGGACCATGAAAAACTTACCATTTGCATAAAGGGTGCATTTCAAACTGATTTCTGGTGTTATCCCATGTTTGCCCGGGCGGCAATTAACGTTGGCATTGAACCTGCACCCGGATCACTTGGTTTTATTTGCGATCCGGAATCCCCTTTATTAAAATATTTCCCTACAGAGTTTCACAGTAACTGGCAATGGTGGCACCTGGTGAAAAATTGCAAACCCATCATTCTCGACGACACTCCGGCGGATTATAAACCTCTGATACAGACGATTGATAATTTCGCACGAAATCACAAACTGGGAATGATCTTCGAAACAAAGTACGGTAAAGGGAGTTTGCTGATCTGTGCCATCGACCTGCTGAATCTTCAGGACAAACCTGAGGCAAGACAATTGTATTACAGTATCCTGAACTATGTTAAATCTGATGATTTTTCTCCTGAAAAAGAAATCAGTATGGTTGTTTTACGTAAAATCATCCCATCAATCAAGTATACATATCTTTCTAATTCACCTAGTACTTTTATCCTGAGATTCCCTATGCCGGGTCGACCTGATTAATTAATTGTATATTCAATAATATGAAACCCATATTTATCCGAACCATCACCCTACTGTTGGTCTTACTAACCCAACAGCACACGGCCATGGCCCAGACCCCGGTGATGAGCTGGGATTTTGAAACTCTCAGAAACAGGAATGCGGTTGAATTACCGGCGAATATCGGGGATACCGTTGAAGGTAATTTTGAATGGGTGGAGGGCGTGGCAGGAAAAGGACTGCGCCTCGACGGATTCACCACACGCATCATCCGCGCCGGGAAAGATATCAGGAAACCGGGCGCGGCCTTCAGCGTAGAAGCTTGGGTGGCACTGGGGGAATACCCGTTGAACTGGTGTCCGGTCATCACCACAGAATCTGATGAAGTAAAGGGATACCGCCTCCAGATTGGACCGTACGGACAGGTATCTTTTGAAACCGCTATCGGCGAGCAGTGGATCACCTGTACCAGTGCCAATGAGGCCATTCCACTGCGAAAATGGATGCATATCACGGGCGTCTATACCGCTCAGAAAGAGATGGCGCTGTATATAAACGGCGAACCGGTATCAACCCGGACAATTATTGGAACTTTAACCTTTCCCGCAAAACCCACCTGTATCCTCGGCATGGTAAAGGTTCCCGGACGACCGTCAAATACCATCAGGACCTGGGGAACCGTTGAAGCCTATTACGGTCTGGATGGAATTGTGGATGAAATCAAGGTGTTTGATAACGCCCTGACAGCCAGCCAGATCAAAGGTGATTATTCAAAAATCAAGGCTCCGGTTCCGGATATTCAACCGCGCAGACTGCCCGTCATCGAAAAGAATCCGGGTCATTTCGGCGCCTTTTATACCCGGCTGAAATACTTTCCCGGCTGGGACAACCTGTGGCCCGTGGACCAGGATCCCGATATCGTGGTATGCTTCGACAATAATCCGGTCAAGCTGATATTCTGGAGAGGATCGCGTTACGGTCCGGCCTGGGTATCGGAAAATGAAAACTGGATGGCCGACCAGAGTCTGGAAACCTGGGGTAACGGAGAGAACGACATCGAGGGATGTTTCGAACATATGCAGGACCGGCACTGCCGCTTCTCTCATGTGAGGATCATTGAGAATACGGAGGCCCGGGCGGTGGTTCACTGGCGTTACGCGCTGGTCAGTGCCCACGACCACACCTGGATGCCCGATCCCAAGACCGGGTGGGAATGCTGGGTCGACGAGTATTATTATATCTATCCCGATGGATCAGCTATCCGGAAAGTTACGTGGAACAAAGGAACTACCGGCGATGCCATACAGTACCAGGAATCACTGCCCTTCACGCAGCCCGGCCAGCGCCCCGAAGATCTGCTGGAAAACAATTACGTGTCGGTTGCTGATTACAACTACAATACAACCGATGTTTTAATTGATCCGCCCAAGCAACCCGCGGGGTGGACCGGAAAATATACCATTCAGCGATACAATTTCAAGGCTCAAAATAAACCGTTCATCTGTTTTGAACCGGGTAACGAAATGTGGGTGAGATGGATAGCCGGGGGATACAATCATTTTCCCGTCAACCAGGCCCGCAGCGACGGACGATGGGCAAAGACCACCGACCGCCCGACGCATTTCATGAGCTCACCCTGCTCCGATCCGGTTATCCATGAGGACGGAAACCGCATGTACTGGATTGGCCTCTACGGCATGAACGGCATGAACATGAACGATCTGATCAGTTTCGGCCGGTCGTGGGCTTTTGCTCCGGAGCTCTCCCTGGCAAGCAGGGATTACGTATCCAAAGGTTACGACAAAGTACAGCGTTGTTACCGGCTGGAAAGCAGTAACGCCAAAGCCGGAACCCTCGAATTTACCCTGAAGGGCAGCAAGGATTCACCGGTCATTAATCCGGCGATCCGGGTGAAAAACTGGAATTCAAGTGGCGCCAAAATCCTGGTGAACGGAAAACAAAATCCAAACGCCAAAATTGGCATCAACCATCAGCTGGAGGGTGACGACCTGATTCTGTATCTTACCTTAAATGAAGTGACACCGGTTAAGATCACCATTGTACGAAATGTGATCGGGCCATGATGGAAATGAACAGACGTAAATCACAAGAAATACTTCAGTCGATATGAAGAGGATAAACGCCTTGATAATTTTTGCCATGCTGTTGTCCGCAGCATCACAAATGCATGCAGGTGAATTTCATGTATCTGTCAACGGTAACGACCGGTATCCGGGGACGAAGGAAAAGCCACTGCTCACGATCCAGCGTGCCGCTAATCTTGCCCGGCCTGGCGACACGATTACCGTATATTCCGGGATTTATCGTGAGTATATCAACCCACCTCGCGGTGGGGAATCGGATTCCTTGCGGATTGTTTACCGGGCTGCTCCGGGTGAAAAGGTTGAAATACGCGGGTCAGAAGTGGTGAATGGTTGGGAAAAAGTAAGTAACGATGTCTGGAAAGTCATGTTAAAGGATGACTTTTTCGGAAATTTTAATCCATTCACCGATATTATCCATGGTGATTGGTTCAATAACTTAGGCCGGACGCATCATACCGCAGCGGTATACCTGAATGGTGAGTGGCTGACAGAAGCCAATAACCTTGATGAGATGTTAATGCCTGGAGGTCAGAAGCCAACATGGTTATCTGAAAAAGAACAATCTATCAATCTCAATCTTTGGTTTGCAAAAGTTCAGGATGATTATACCACTGTGTGGGCACAATTTCCCGGTGTCGATCCCAACAAGGAACTGGTAGAGGTGAACGTAAGGCAAAGTGTTTTTTATCCTGACAAGCCCGGTTGCAATTATATCACGGTTGATGGATTTATTTTGCGCCATGCAGCTACGCCCTGGGCGCCTCCGACTGCAGAGCAAATTGGTCTTATTGGTACACACTGGAGCAAAGGATGGGTCATCGAGAACTGCCACATAAGTCATTCTGCGTGCACCGGGATATCATTGGGTAAATACGGAGACGAAAGAGATAATAAGGCAGGAAGTGCTACCGGGTATGTCACTACAATTCAAAAAGCCCTGGCTTATGATATACCCTGGAACAGAGAGCATATTGGTAGTCACGTTGTTCGCAATAATCATATCCATCACTGCGAACAGGCTGGTATTGTCGGCAGCATGGGTGCTGCTTACAGTACCATTGAAAACAATATAATCGATCATATCCATACACGGCGACTATTCACGGGAGCTGAAATGTCAGGTATAAAGATTCATGGTGCCATTAATACCCTGATAAGGGGTAATATGATCCACAATTGTATTCAGGGCATCTGGCTCGACTGGATGGGGCAAAATGCACAAATATCTGGAAATCTGTTATTTAACAATATTTGGCAAGATATATATCTTGAAGTTAATCATGGGCCCCTGATGGTGGATAATAATATCATGCTTTCAGACTTTTCGGTTTGGGATATGTCAGAGGGCAGCGCATTTGCGCACAACCTCTTCGCCGGGAGAATGGTAATCATGCCTGAAAGGGGACGGAATACACCCTACCATCGGAATAATGAGACGAATATTAATGGCCTGGCACCTATTCGCGGCGGCGACGACCGGTTTTATAATAACATTTTCATTGGGAACGGGTCAGACGGATCCCTGGAAAAACCCCTGCATGCATCCTCCCAGATCGTCGATCCCGAATATCTGCCTAAGGGCATGGGTTATGGACTCTGGGTGTACAATGAGCAGGAAAATCCGCTTCAAACAGCGGGAAACGTTTATCTTTTCGGTGCACGTCCTTTTCTAGCCGAGAACTTTGCTGTTTATCAAACAGATACTAACCCGGGTTTGTCTTTCGATAAACAATCCAAGACCCTAATAATCAGCTTAGTAAACATTAAGAATCGTTCCGGGAATTCAATAGTTAACACGGCTATGCTGGGTAAACCTAAAGTCACGGAAGAGCAATTCATTCGGCCAGATGGCAAAGAGCTGATGATTGACACGGACTACTTTGGCAAGAAGCGAAACCATAAAAATCCCACCCCCGGTCCATTTGAGAATATTCAAGAAACCGTTTTTCATTTGAATAGATGGAAATAAAACCAATGGCGTTGAACCTTCTTAAATTAGAATAGTGGCGAATAAAGGTGCAGTGTTCTTAATGATTTTTTGGGCTGCCTTTTGCAGTTCTCCTGGTCAGTCAATTTCTGATCTCGCTGCGGGATTTGTGAATCCGGGGAATGCAGCCAGGCCAAAAGCATACTGGAACTGGTTAAATGGGGATGTCAGGCCGGAAAGTTTAACCCGCGATCTCGAAGAGGCAAAAGCCAAGGGGCTTGGCGGCCTCCAAATCTGGGATACCGAAGCCATGAGCAATCCAAATGGATTTGTTCCGGCCGGCCCGCCTTTTATGGGTAAAGAATCGGTGGCTTCGATACTTCATGCTTTGAAAGAAGCCAAACGTTTAGACCTGGACATGGGATTAATTACATCCAGCGGTTGGAATGCCGGGGGCCCCTGGGTACCTCCTGAACTGGC
This sequence comes from uncultured Porphyromonadaceae bacterium, assembly GCA_964355105.1. GTDB lineage: Bacteria > Bacteroidota > Bacteroidia > Bacteroidales > UBA12481 > UBA12481. The sequence continues at coordinate 5,397 of CAYHCO010000011.1, read as the reverse complement.
GAGTAAAAACCTGTTCTTTGCCTCAACAGTCATTGAGGGCGCAGGCCGGATCAAACATTCTCTTCCGTTTCCTGAAGTTCCGGCCGGATGCCCCAAGAGAGAGGATGGATTACCGCTATGGTATATCGATGTTGCCGTTCTGGCATGGCCCGTCACAGATAATAAAGTCATTGCTGATCTGTCTGAGGTGATCAATCTTACAGACAAATTTTCAGGGAGAGAGCTTAGCTGGACGCCTCCTGCCGGCAAATGGCAGGTTGTCAGATATGTATGCACGAATAACGGCCAGCAGCTTATCGCTGCCAGCCCGAATTCCAAAGGTCCTTTCATCGATTTTCTGGATCCCGAGGCTACACGTTTTCATTTCAGGTATATCCTCGAAAAACTGGGCATTAAAAAAGGGGGTAATCCTGATCTGCCGCTTAAAACCCTGGATGTCGACAGCATGGAGCTCCATGAGGGAATTCAGTGGACTGCGAAGTTTGCAGAATGGTTCATTAAAGATCACGGATATGATCCTGTTCCGTGGCTTCCGGTCCTCTCGGGCTGGACGATTGAAAGTACAGACAAAAGTGAGCGCTTCAAATACGATTTCAACAAATCAGTAAGTGATCTCCTGATATTCAGCCATTATACAACCGGTAGTGAAATCTGTGCCGAATACGGGCTGAAACTGGCAGGCGAAGCCGGAGGACCCGGACCGCCGATCTGGAATACCTGTCCGGTTGACGCATTGAAAGCCCTGGGTAACGTAGATATCCCACGTGGAGAATTCTGGATCAGAAACAGGAATAATATCTTCCTGATCAAGGAGATAGCCTGCGCATCACATATTTATGGAAAACCACTGGTTGACGCTGAATCCTGGACCACCTGGTGGCGCTGGAAAGACGGCCCCTTCGTTCGCAAACAGTATGTCGACCGGGCATTTTGTGAAGGTCTGAATCACATTACCTATCATGGTTATTCCAATTCCCCCGATGAATTCGGGTTTCCCGGCCGCAGCTATCATGCTGGCGTTGATATGAATCCCCGCGTGGTATGGTGGTCGAAGGCCAGGCCTTTCATGGATTACCTGGCCCGTTGCTGCCACATGCTGCAGCAGGGGTTGTTTGTTGCCGATGTCGCTTATTATTATGGCGACCAGGCTCCGAACTTCTGGCCATTGTTTGCCAATGTACCTGAAAAGCCGTTGCTTGAAGGCCTGGGCAAAGGATATGATTATGATGTGGTTAACAGCGATGTGATACTGAATCGCATGTCCTTTGAGAATGGACGGTTGCGATTTCCTGATGGAATGTCATACCGGGTGCTGGTACTGCCCGATCAGGAATCTATGCCCTTGGAGGTGCTGCAGAAACTGGCCAAACTCGTATCTGAAGGAGCTACAATCATTGGCCCGAAATGCCTGGATGTGCCGGGTATGCGGGACCATGAATCCCAAAAAGCTGAATTGCAGGCTTTGGCGGATCGAATGTGGGGACCCTGCAACGGAACTACCGTAAAACAAAACCGGTATGGCAAGGGCATGGTTGTGTGGGGATATAGTGCAAGGGAATGGCTTGACAGGGAGTCGGTCGGACCGGATTTCCTCTGCACGGATAAGGAGCTTGACCCCGACCTTGACTACCTTCACCGAAAGGCGGAAAATTCAGAAATCTACTTTGTCAGAAATAAATCGCTGAAACAGATTGAGGCGGACTGCCTGTTCAGGGTTAAAGGGATTAGGCCCTCATTCTGGGATCCCTCCGATGGCAGCAGGAAACCTGCCTGTATTTACCGTGAGCAGGGGAATGGCACCAGCGTCAGGCTCGACCTGGCTCCGGGCGCCTCCGTATTTGTTGTTTTCGGACCCGAAAAGGGAAAGGAAACGAAGTTTCAGGTGAACGGTCTGGCGGATCCTATCGAGGTAAACGGTGAATGGAAAGTAACTTTTGATCCGGCCTGGGGAGCTCCCGCCGAAATGATATTTCCGGAACTTATATCCTGGTCGGAACATGATAATCAGGGAATTAAATATTATTCCGGTGCCGGATTTTATACGAAAACAATCGAAGTTCCGGCGGATTGGCTGGCTTCCGGCAGAAGGGTTCATATTGATCTGGGTGATGTGAGGGAGGTGGCAGAGATATTTGTCAATGGGAAATCGGCAGGAGTCGTATGGAAACCGCCCTACCGCGCTGATATTTCGGACCTTGTAAAAGCCGGCACCAATGATTTGAAGATTGAGGTGATGAATCTCTGGAGTAACCGTCTTGCAGGTGACAATCTATTACCGGAAGGTAAAAGATTTACAAAAACGAACATTAAAACCCACGGCTACCGGACCGATCCCAATTACTGGGTGGTTCAGCCGGCTGGTCTGCTGGGGCCGGTGAAACTTATGCAAACCTATACTATATCTTTATTAAATGAATAAAAGAAAGATGAGAAACCCATTATTATCAAGCCTTTTAAGCCCTACTCTTATTTTTGTCTCCGTATTTGTTCTTAATAATGCAGTTTTGTGTCAGGAAGGGGCAGAAAGGAACTACACTCTTGCTGAAAAGAACATTGAGCATGCCAGGAAAAGCTTACCAGGGCATATATATACGGAAGACCCCGAACTAACCAGGCAGGTACATAATCTATACATCGATTGTCTCTTTGATAAGCTTTGGGAACCGGCCCTGCCCGGACTGCCTTACAAATGGTTTTCAATCACAGGGGCAGGAGATAAATCATACGGCAAGTGTCAGTTGCAGTGGGATCCGATGTTTGTTCTTAATGCGTGGGCTCCTTTAGATGACAACGAGGTTGTTCATGATGTGTTTAAGAATTATTGGAATGTGATAGACAATAATCCGGAAGCACCCCCAGGCTCGTACAAATATGGCTTGATACCCTGTACAACCAAGCCGGATCTACCGCAGGATGGCAACTCCCAAATCCCAATTCTTGCCTGGGGATGCATGATGGTCTTTAATCAAACCAATGATTTTGAACTGCTGGAACTCTGCATACCCTATCTGGATAAATTTCTGACCTGGTATGCGACTGAAAGAGATGTAGATAATGATGGGTTGATCGAGTATGGAGCCTATAAGCGGGTTAGTATTGGAGATTTGGTCCAGACTGCGCGATTCGAAACATTTGATTTTCATGCCACCCTTGATGATTTGCAGCTGACTGAGCACCCGACACGCGGAACCGGAGGCGCCTGGTACGGAAATATTGAAGGGGTGGAGCAAACGAGTTTCCTGGCCATGTCGGAGCGGGCTATGATTGACATGTGCCAAATTACCGGCCGTGTTGAAATGCGGGATAAATATGTAGCCAGGCTCGCTAAACGAACCGAGGCTATCCAAAAAAAGATGTGGGACCCGGAAACAAAATTCTTCTACAGTCTATCCAGGGATACTGATAAAAAAATCCGCATTAAAACCATGCAGGCATTTCTGACCCTGACAGCGGGTCTGGCGAGTGAATCACAAGCAAAAGAGTTGGTCAGGCAGTTAACCGATCCGTCACTGTTCTGGAGTAAATATCCCGTAACTACTTCATCCATGGACGAGCCAACATTTAAGCCTGACGGATTCTGGCGTGGTGACATGTGGCCTCCAACTAATTATTTGGTAGCACTTGGTCTCAACCGATATGGCTATTATGATATCGCCATTGATTTGGCTGAAAAAATGCAGGAGCTTTTGAAGAAATATGACGGACATGCCTATGAACGTTACAATGGCGTCACCGGTGACACTTTGGGAGTAAAGGATTACTGCTGGGGAGTAGCAACCTGGAGCATCGCAGTGAATACTATTTACGGTATTCAGGAGGATTACCGAACCATTGTGATTCCGCCCCATGCCAAAGGCCGGCGAATTAAACTTGGCAAATTGGAGGTGAACTATCCTACGGACACATCAGTAGAGTTAAATACATCTTTTGAACGGGAATTCAGGGTTGTTTTTCCAACTCAAACAGGAAAGATCGAAGTTAATTGCAACGGGAAGAGGGTCGAAAATATCACCGCAAGTGCTTCGGCTTCTGAGGTTACGTTTACCGCAATGCCTGGGAAAACCTATGTGATTGTGCAGGCTGCCAACGCGGTGGACAATGTTCCCAGTCGTCTGCCGGATATTCCAACCAGCGCTGCACCCTATTCAGACTATGCGCCGTATTTATGTTATCCCGGATCCGATAAGTATTATTCTTTTCCCGGCATCAGGGATCCCTGGGTCTTTAACCGTGCCATGGTTTGGCTGGAACAGAAGGACGGTGTTAACGGTCCTCCGATCTGCTATAGCGGCGGAGAATCGCTGTGGCTCAGCGGAAAACAACAGGCCTCCATCTGGCGTGGCGGAACGATCACGGAGCATGCGGACAACTCGACCACTTTCTCTGCGGCACTTACCGATGAGGGGGTTGAGCTGCCATTCTATACCGGTACGGTTGATCCGGAAATCATGAAGCTCTCGATCGGACACGCCTGCACATCGCCTTTCCAGTTCAACCTGGAACAACATCCGAAGGCGATTCTGGAAGTCACTGATGCGTCCGCGCCCTGGCGGTTCATGGTTGTGCTCAAGGGACGCGAAGGCAAACCTTCCTACATCTGCGACTGGAAGACCGGCGCCGGCAAACTGGAGGTTGACCTGCGGAGTATCTATCGGAAGCTGGGCTACGAAGGCAATTTCGCCCATGTCTATTTCCTGTTTTCCCTCGTCGGACCACAGGATAAACCCAAGTCCGCGACCTTCAGGCTGCATATGGCCGGGGAGGGTGCGGTCATTTCCTCCCTGCCGGTGATCCGGACCGATCAAAGGCAGCGTAAGGAAGGCGTTCCGCTGGCGTGCATTGTCGTCGATGAACAAGCCCGGAAACTGGGCGAAGGGACGGTCGCGGTTAAGGCCAGAGTAAACGGGAAGACCTATGCGATGAAGGAGACCGGCGGGATCTGGCGGACGCGCGTCAACGACCTGCCCGTGGGCGATCATCGGGCCGCCCTTGAGGCCGAATGGCCCGGGGGAAATAAGAAACAGGTCGCGATGCTGGATGTTTCCGTCACCGACGGAAAATTCATTGGTTTCGATTCCACAAGGAGTTTACTCACTTACGACGGAAAACCGATGCCTCCAATGGCGGGTTCGGAGACCGGCAAGCTGATTTACCGGCAACCCGATACCCCCAACGAGTCGCTGGTGTGCGGTGAAAAGGAATGGAGCGAAGTGGTCGCTGCAGCCAAAGGCGGTAATTTAGATATTGCCGACCGCTGGTGGGAAGGGCTTAATGAGAAAGACCAGGAAAAGCAGGCGGCCTATCTGGCTTCCTGCGGTTTCAACCTGATGCATTTGAGCAGCTGGTGGCACCATTGGGAAAGAACGGAGTATCTCGACCATGTTGCCCCCTATGGAG
>CAYHCO010000010.1:101789-103596 GCA_964355105.1 uncultured Porphyromonadaceae bacterium | reverse complement strand
TCTTTCTTGAAAACCATGGTTACTTCCAGGGAAGCCTGAAAGGTGCCTCGGGAGGTCTTTACATACTCAACCGAAGGCCCAAAGATTTTCAGGTAAGTTTCAAGGTAGGGACCACCAGCCGGATTGAAGAAACTGGCGTTGTGAAACAGTGCCTGAATCTCTTTTGCGTTTACTTGGGCGATCATCAGGAAGGTGAGACACACCCAGAGGGTTAATGCTTTTTTCATAATGTGGGAGTTTGCAGTTTAATATTATGGTGTGGTTTGGAAGTAGGGGTCCCTGGTTTTATCCATCCGGTTGAGGGCGGGGTAGAAAATGCCTTTTTCCCCAGGCAGCAGGCTCATCCGGAAAGAATTCTTGTCTAAAACTTCACTGTTGTAAAATAGCACGTTGCCCGACTTAACGGAAACCTCAACCTCCTGGGTTGTTGGTGGTGCGTTAACGACAAAGCGGGTTCCCGTGACCTTAATTTTTGCCTGTCCGGCATGGACTATAAAGGGATGGTCGGGATCGGACGTGACATTAAAACAGGCATCTCCTGTGAGTCTGATCTGTCGGTTGCCTTCGAGGAATTCATTGTTGTAAACCAATTTCGATGCCGGTCCAAGGTCGACCTCCGTGCCATCAGGCAGAATAATGGTTTTTGTAACCAGCTCCTGATTGCGAACAATATGGTTGTTTGAACTGAAAAACCATAGGAGTCCGGAGCCTGCAAATATCAGCAGTACTGCTGCAATCCGGGCCATCCTGACCATTAGTGAGGGTTGAATCCGGCGTGTGAGGGTAGTGGAAGGCAAAATATCGTTTAACCTTGTCCATTCATTTTCTGTTTCTTCCGTTGAAGCGATGTGGGCTGAGGTTTCAAAAATATTTTTCAACCGTTCTACGCGTTCGGCCTGATCGGGGTTTTCAGACAACCACTCACTGATAAGCCGGTTTTCCTTTTTTGTGGTCTCCTGGCTGAAAAACCTGAATAATAATTCGTCCGTTATCATGGTGTTCGTGTTTTTCCTTAAGACACTTCACCCTGATGATACCCCCCAATGGTTCAACGTATTTTTTTCAGTTTTTCCCTGAGAATTTTTCTGGCGCGTGCCAGGTGGTTTTCTATGGTCTTGATATTCAGACCTAAAAAATCGGCAATCTCACGCTGGCTGTCACCTAAGATTACTGCCCGGGTAAAGACTTCACGACACTGGTCGGGCAGCAACCCGATCTGCCGTTCAATCAATTCAAGCTTAAGGGGATCCAGCCTTTCAGCATTTTCTGGCAGTGCAAACCAGTTGTAAATTTCCTCCGGCCGGGCGGCGTAGGTTTCCCTTATTTTTTTAGCCCGGAGCCAGTTCAATCCTTTATGATAGATAGATGAATACAGGTAAGGTTTTATCGAACCGGTCATATTTATGGACGTTCTTTTCTCCCAAAGTTCGAGAAAGAGATCCTGCACGAGTTCCTTAGCAGCTTCCCTGTCACCCGAAATGGAAGTGCCGTAATTGATCAGCCCGGGGTAATGACTCGTAAAAAGATATTTAAAAATCTCCTTATCACCATTCCGAAGCCCACGTTTCAGGATCGATTCATCAATTTTCAATGGATATCAGAAATGCTTTTTTAAAACTGCCAGAAACTCATCATGTATATGGCCATTGGTGGCAACAAAAGTTTCTCCGAAAAGGTAATCCTGCCCACCTTTAAAGTCGCTTACCTGTCCTCCGGCCTGCCGGATAATCACTGTGCCGGCTGCCACATCCCAGGGCTTCAGATGGTATTCCCAGAATGCATCGTACCTGCCGCAGGCCACATAGGC
>CAYHCO010000010.1:100076-101689 GCA_964355105.1 uncultured Porphyromonadaceae bacterium | reverse complement strand
AGCTCGCTTTTGTAAAAGTCGTGCTTAAGGCGGTTTCCCGTTTCATGGAGTGCCAGGCTGCGCTTGTCGCGGATGCTGTTCTGTACTTTTCCTGACATTTCCGAAGCAGGTGTTCCCGGTCGCTCTGAATAGGTGAACACATGGAGGTAGGAGAGGGGAAGGCTGCTGATAAAATTTTTCGCTTCCTCAAAATCCTCATCCGTTTCACCCGGAAAACCAACGATTACATCTGCCCCGACAGCGCAATCGGGGATCAGGGACTTTATCTGGAGCACCCGCTCGGCAAAGACATTCGTGAGATAGCGCCGCTTCATCAGTTTCAGGATTTTATCGGAACCTGACTGAAGCGGTATATGGAAATGGGGGGCAAAACGGCTCGAGCCGGCAACAAATCTCAGCAGTTCATCGGTTATGAGGTTTGGCTCGATGGATGAGATACGGTAGCGGAGAATGCCTTCGACCTTATTGAGCGCCTTGGCCAGATCGGCAAAACTGTCACCGGTACTTTTCCCGAAGTCGCCAATATTGACGCCGGTAAGCACGATTTCTCGCAGGCCTTTGTCTGCCAGCTCTTTAGCCTGTTGTACAATGCTGGCAATCTCAGGATTACGGCTTTTTCCCCGTGCCTTGGGTATGGTGCAATAGGTACAGGGATAATCGCAGCCGTCCTGTACTTTCAGGAATGCCCGGGTACGCTCCGCTGTGGAATGTGCAGGAAAAAATTTCTGGTCTTCGGTGATTTCACAGCTGTGCACTTCGGCGCGCTCTTTCTTGCTGAGATCGGTAAGGTATTTCGGAAGATCGAATTTGTCATTGGTTCCCAGAACCAGATCCACTCCCTGCCAGGAGGCGATTTCCTGCGGATTCAGCTGTGCAAAACATCCCATGGCAACGAGGAACCCGTCGGGTGATACATGAAGGGCTTTGTGCACTGCCTGCCGGGTTTTCCGGTCGGCCGAGCCGGTAACGCTGCAGGTATGGATTACTGTAATATCGGCGGGCGTACCGAAAGGTACCCTTTCAAATCCCGATTCCTCCAGTTGCCGGCCGATCTCGCTGGTTTCAGAGAAATTCAGTTTGCAGCCCAACGTATGAAATGCGACTTTTTTCAACAGTTAAATTAATTCGCGGCAAAGTTAGCATTAAAGCAGGTTACTGGCCAGTTCTGCCAGGTGACTTCTTTCGCCGTGAACCAGGTTAACATGGGCAAAAACATCCTGTCCCTTCAGTTTGTCTGTCAGATAGGATAAACCATTGGATTTCAGGTCGAGATAAGGGGAATCGATTTGGTGGATATCGCCGGTGAAAACGATTTTTGTGCCTTCTCCTGCCCGGGTGATAATGGTTTTGACTTCATGAGGGGTGAGGTTCTGAGCTTCATCAACAATGAAAAACACTTTACTCAGGCTCCGGCCGCGAATATAGGCCAGCGGTGTGATGATCAGTTTTTCTTCCTGGAGCAGCTGGTCGATCTTCAGGAATTCCTTACTGCGCGCATCAAACTGATGGCGGATGACCGAAAGGTTGTCGAAGAGCGGCTGCATGTAAGGCTCGATTTTTTCCTGTGCATCTCCCGGCAGGTAACCGATATCGCGGTTGCCCAGCGGGATGAT
>CAYHCO010000010.1:79788-99976 GCA_964355105.1 uncultured Porphyromonadaceae bacterium | reverse complement strand
TGGTTTCCTTTGAGAACCATATACTGGTTCGACATAGGATCCATCCCGAGATTGAATTCCTCAATGGATACCCCTTCAGGGGAGTTGTACAACTTGGCAATTTTTTCGTCTTCCTGTCCATCAATGGTGGGGATACCTTCATACAGGTATTCGATATTCGTAACCTGACCGGCCTTATAGTCCTGGGCTGCCAGTCCCAGGGCTTTAGCCTTGATCCTCAAATTGATATCTTTGGTAACCAGGATAACCTGTTTTTCAGGATTCTTGTTTCGGGTATAATCGGCAATCGCCAGGATCCTATGATCGGCAATCTTTTCCTCAAACGACTCCTCCATTTCACGTGAGAAAGGCTTGCCGGTCTCGATGAATAATCTTCCCAGACCCTTACCCAGACTGATGCCCTCGGTAAAAAGCATTTCTCCGGAAAGTGAGTCGAGCTCACGCACGAACTCCCTGGCCTGAAAATTTATCTGGTCATTACCTTTTTTAAACTTGTCCAGTTCCTCAAGAACGGTTATCGGAAGGATAATATCGTGTTCCTCAAATTGGTAAATACATTTGTAGTCATGCAGCAACACATTAGTATCCAGCACAAAGATTTTCTTTTGATTCATCATGGTTGTATGCTTCTTTACGGTTAAATATAGTAAAATTGCAAATGATGAAATACAGTGAAATCACAGATTGGCTATTTTCTCAACTACCGATGTACCACCGGATTGGGAAATCTGCGTATAAGGCTGATCTTGAGAACTCACGGGCACTTGATAAACATTTTGGGTTTCCCCACCGGAATTTTTACAGCATTCATATCGCCGGCACCAACGGAAAGGGGTCTGTTTCCAATATGCTTGCTGCCGTTCTTCAGAAGGCCGGATACAAGGTTGGACTTTACACCTCGCCGCATCTCGTGGACTTTCGCGAAAGGATCAGGATTAACGGAGAGATGATCCCCAAAAAGGATGTCGTGGATTTCGTAGAGCAGAACATGAAGCTTTTCGGCGACATGAAACCGTCGTTTTTTGAAATGTCGGTCGCCATGGCATTTGATTATTTCTCCAGACGCGATGTGCAGGTTGCCATTGTTGAGGCAGGGTTGGGCGGACGGCTTGATTCCACCAATATCATTGATCCCGTGCTGTCCGTCATCACCAATATCAGCTTTGATCATATGGATCTGCTTGGAGATACACTTCCGAAAATTGCTATCGAGAAAGCCGGGATTATTAAGCCCGGAATTCCGGTGGTTATCGGGGAGAAAGATCGTGAAACCCGGAAGATTTTTGAAGTTAAGGCTGCAGAAACCGGATCTGACATCTTCTTTGCCAACGATTATTTTCAGGTTCCTTATTCCATATTATCACAGGACGGGAGGCAATATTTTCAAGTCCTGAAAGGGAAGAATACTGCATATCCCGAATTGTACAGCGATTTACTGGGTTTTGTCCAGAGAAAGAACCTGCCGGTAGTGCTGGAGGTTCTGGAATTGTTGAAGATGCGCGACTGGCATATCACGGAAGACAATATATATAAGGGTCTGGCTAATGTGAGCGGTCTCACGGGATTCAGCGGAAGATGGGAAATCATTGGACACAATCCCAGGACGGTAGTGGATACCGGCCACAATATCGACGGCATGAGGCAGGTTGTTTACCAGGTTGAAAATACACGCTACGACAAACTGCACTTGATATACGGTGCTGTTAATGACAAGGAGATTGATAAAATTCTTCCGGTCCTGCCGAAGGATGCGGTGTATTATTTCACCATGGCTTCCATTCCCCGTGCACTGGATGTTAAAGTGCTGGCAGCCAAGGCTGCATTTTACGGTCTTCAGGGATCGATCCATGAAACGGTAGCCGGGGCTTTGTCGGCGGCAAAGAAAGCGGCCCGTCCGGATGATCTGATATTGGTTACCGGCAGCACCTATGTGGTTGCCGAAGTAGTTAAGGCATAAATAAATGACTCATCGCGAACGTATTCTGAAGTTGCTCAACGGCCAGCAGCCCGATCGTGTGCCCTGGTTCGGTGATCTCGATTACTGGGCTACTTCGCTGATTAAGAGGGGTATTAAACCCGAGGGATTCATTCAGTCAAAGGAATATATCGATTGGCACAGGGATTTGGATGTAGGATTCTATCTGCAGGGATATTTCCCTTTCAAAACAATTTACCGGAACTGCGGGGTAAGGGACTGGAACGAGGGTAACCGCCGTTACAAAGAGATATCAACACCGGTTGGAAGTGTCAGGGAATGCTGGGAGTATATCCCGGACTCCTTTACTGAAGGACCTGTTGAGCATTTCCTCAAGACAGAGGATGATCTCGCGGCCATGATTTATATTTATGAGAATCTGCAGTTTGAGCCTGATTATGATTATGGCTTTGAGCGGCGTAAACAGATCGGTGATCAGGGCATCCTTCTATGTTATCTGCCCAAAAGTCCATTCATGCATCTGGTTGCACTGGAAGCCGGGATTGAATCGGTGACCATGCTGGCCATGATGTGTCCCGACGGTTTTTCTGATTTGCTGACGGCCATGCGGCGTGCTTTCGACCAGGCTGCCAGGATTGCTGTGGACAGCCCTGCTGAAGTACTGATGATTCCGGAAAACCTCTCATCCGAGATGGTTGGACCGCAATTCTTTGAAGCCTACATGAGAGAATATCAGGAGTGCTGGATCCATGAGATCAGGAAAGCCGGGAAGCATTCATTTATTCATATCGACGGTACGCTCAGAGGTTTACTGCGGGAGGAAGCATCTGCAGGTTTTACGGTATTGGAAGCCCTGACGCCCAAACCCTCTGGTGACATGAAATTTTCGGAGATTGCCGCTCTGGCCGACAGTCCGGGCACCATTCTGTGGGGTGGCATACCGGGAGTTTGCTTTACCAATCATATCAGCGATGAAGAATTTGACCGGCACGTTTGCCAGGTGCTGGAAGTCATGCGCGGGGAACCGAGATATGTTCTCGGGGTGGCGGATCAGGTACCGCCCGACGGCCTGGAATCACGGGTGAGAAGGGTTGGGGAGCTGGTGGAGAAGTATGGATATTATAGCTGACAGCTTCAGGAAAAGCTGTCAGCTCTATGTAACCAGCTTTTCCTAAAGCTGTCAGCTCTATGTAACCAGCTTTTCCTAAAGCTGTCAGGTTTAAAGCTTATTTATCCGCCTCGGCTGCGGCATTCCTGACCTTATTTTTGGCTTTTTCTTTTGCAGCTTCGGCATTCAGGTCGGTTTTCCTGACCATTAAACCGTCCGGAGTGAGTTCCAGCTCAAGATTTTTTCTGCCCTTTTTAGCAATTACTACATACCTGACGCCGGTTTTTGGCGATTCTACCTTTGAGGCTCCTTTAACACTGAAACCCGGTGCACTCTGCTTGATCCCTGCAGAAACCCCTGTGGGGAGTTCTTTGCTGCCAAGGATAGTTTTTGTTTTTAACCATCTGCCATCCTGGTCGAAACGTGCAGTCAGGTCTTTGCCTTTAAACTTAAAAGATGCCTCAAATAAAGTGTCCGCTTCATTAATCCATTTACTACCGGAAGCACCCTGATATTTTGCTGAAAAGGCCTTTTTAACCAGATCACTAACGCCTGTGTTTTGCGCTATTGCCCGGTGGGCGGGAAATATCGACATGAGAATCAAACAGGTCAATAAAATCAATCTTTTCATCTATATTCTTATTGATAATTACGGGCTCAAATGTACGCCGTGATTCTTAATAACGCATATTGTAATTGTTTGTTTTATACTAATTTCAACTGATATTTTTTAACACTATCATATTGCCCGGCTCCTCAGACACCGGAGGACAGCCGCATCAACCCCTGCCTGTTGCCGTTATTTGTGGATTTATCATAGCTTTACCCCTATTGACTGTACCTGGCTGCTTCTAAAAAGCTGTCAGGTCTAAAACAAAAAAATATGAAATTCAAAAATCTCGCAATCTCCAACCCTGCCGACCTTATCTTCGGCACAGCTCCAAAACCCGTTTTAACGAAGCGTGGCCTTCTGATCGGCGGTGGCATGGTATATCCTGAGCTTAATTTCACCCTCCCGCCGGTTGACGTTTCTAAAAGTAACCTGGCTGAAATCAGAACCCATTATTCCGATATCGTGACGGGAGCCCTCACCAGGGCTGTTGAGCTGAACAGTCCGGGCCTGATCCTTGAATTTGAGACCGTGGTTGAGATGACCCTGAATCCGGATATCGGTGTTGAGCTGGTTAAGGTCATGAATGATATCTGTGAGGATTTTTATGCACGTGAGGGATTGAAAAGCGAGATCAGGTTAACGCCGAATGATTTGCGGGATTTCGACCGTCCCCCGCGCCAGAGGACGTCTAAATACATGGAACCGATGATGGAGCTTTTTGAGCGCGGAGCTTTGGCGGGCGGCGATCTGCTTTCTATTGAATCCACCGGTGGAAAAGAGCTGTCCGATGATGCGCTGATGATGTGCGATATCCGTCAATTCATTTTTACCCAGGCAGTTCTGGGAACCCGTGACATGCAGCTGATCTGGTCGAAAATTGTGGCTCTCGCGAATAAGCTCGATAAAATACCCGGGGGTGATACCGCCTGTGCATTTGGAAATACCGCCATGGTTCTGGCTGAGAAGAAATTTATTCCTAAAGTGTTTGCTGCCCTTGCCCGGGTTGCCACGGTTACCCGCTCGCTGGTAGCTTATGAGGAGGGCGCCAGAGGTCCGAATAAAGATTGTGGATACGAAGGCCCTTATATGAAGGCCATTGCCGGCATACCCATTTCCATGGAAGGCAAGAACGCCGCTTGTGCGCATTTCAGTCCGGTGGGAAATATTACTGCCGCCTGTGCCGACCTCTGGAGCAATGAATCAGTGCAGAATATTAAATTGTTGGCGGGAATGGCTCCGACGGTCTCATTTGAGCAACTGGAGTATGAAACCCGCCTGATGAATACGGCCACCAGGCAGGGCAGGACATCTGCCCGACTTTTGAAGAGCCTTTATGTTGATTCTGATATTTTCCATGATCCTCAGGCTTTTGTGCTTGCTCCGGAAAACGTGATAACGATTGCAGAAGAAATTGTTGCCGGCCGGAGCTATCTGGAAAGTACGGTGAACGGATGCAAAAAAGCGGTGGAATTAATTGAAAAGGCAATGGCTGAGGGTCGCCTGAAAAACGATGAAAAAGAGTATGTCTGGATCGACAAAATAAGGCAGGATCTGGATTCCATTCCTTCCGATGAAAGCAAGTTTATTGAGGAGATGATCCCAATGATCGATTCCGATAAAATCATTCTGTCGGAATACGGGTTATAGGGTATCCTGAAATGCTGAATATCTACCGTTGATATTTTATTTATTCGAGATATGACAAAGATTTTATTTCTGAATCTGGCAGTGTTTATGTTCACCGGAACAGTCCTGTTGGCTCAAAAAACAGTCACCCCTGTGGCAAAGGGCTCCTTTGATTTTCAGTTCTCTCCGCCGGAATGGCAGACAGCTATTTGTCTGCCCGATGATCCCCACAAGACGCTCGTTGATAAAAGCGGAGATCTGCTTTATCATTACCAGCAGGGCGGGCGGGAGTTTGGTACCCGTATCGGCGTGCAGTTTACTGAAGGTGCCAAATGGATCCGGCAGGACCTGTATTCTCCCCGCGTCCCGATCGTGAGGACTTACTGGCAGGCTGATGGATTGGAGATCAAGGAGGAAGCCTTTGCGATCACCGATACACCGCCGGTTGTTATACCTGCGGGTTCCTTAACCCGGACCGACGATGGGGGCATGCTGATGAATTGGGCCAAGCCGCCAGTTGGTTCCGATGTTTCACTGAAGAACATTGCTGTTAACATGGGCGGCAGTATCCGGTATGACGTTACGGTTCAAGCCGGGTCTTCGCGCCTGGTAGCCCTGGCTCTTTGCGAGGGTTACTGGAGTGAGTCCGGGAAGCGCATTCTGGATTTGCACGTTGAAGGATCAGAGGTAAAAACGGTGGACCCGGTTGCCGGCCTGGGCCAGAACCGTGCCGGAGCATTCTGGTTCGATGCAAAAGATGCCAACAATGATGGTAAAATTGCCATTTCAGTGGAGGCCAATTCGAAAGCTTCCGATATAAACACGATTCTGAACGGACTCTGGGTCTTTGATTCGAAAGGCAGCCGGGACAGCGATGCTCTTTTGTCGGGCAAACTAAATTCAGCCGCACTGGCTGATCTGGTTCATGCCCGTAACGGGGTTCCCGGACGTGATGATATTTTGCTTCTCAGAGTAAAAAACACCGGAACCAAGGACCGTACCATCAATCCGCAGCTGATTATTAACACTGCATTGCCATTCAATTACAAGGCCGATATTCAGAGGGGAGTAATAAATGATCTCGAAACTGTAGCTTCCTCACTGAAGATGACAGGCATGTCGGAAGCAGATGGCGGCATCAGGAAAATCCAGCTTGAAACGCTCACGGTACCAGCCGGTCAGAGTGTCGCTTTTTATGTTCAGTATACCAACGGAGCTTCCCCTGTTGCCGTATTAAAATCTTATGATGCGGCCCAGCTCAGCCGCAGGCGCGCAATAGATTTCTGGGAAAAGAAGTCACAGCTGCCGTTTGACCGGGTACAGATACCCGATCCTACCGTTCAGGGACTCATTGAGTCGTCGGTGCGAAATATCTGGCAGGCCCGGGAAATAAAAAACGGACTGCCGGCCTTTCAGGTGGGTCCAACCTGTTACCGCGGACTTTGGATTGTTGACGGAGCCTTCCTGCTCGAATCGGCTGCCATGGTCGGGGCTGGTGACCAGGCTCGAAACGGGGTGGCCTATGAATTGACTAAACAGAAGCCTGATGGGCGGATAGAGATATTGACCGCTGATTTCTGGAAAGAGAACGGCATCGTGCTCTGGACTTGCGTGAGACATGCGCAGCTTACCCAGGATAAGGCATGGCTGGAGTCCATCTGGCCAAAATTGCAGCTGATTGCTGAGTATATAAAAACTCTTCGCCAACTGACATTACAAAACAGTTCGAAGCTGGATGACGGTCTGAATCCTGCAGGAACGCTGGATGGAGGGATCGGCGGTACGCATGATGAGTACACCAATTCATACTGGAACCTGACCGGGTTGAAAGCATTTATTCAGGCTGCCGCCTGGCTTGGTAGAACTGAAGAAGCAGCTGCCTGGCAGAAGGAATACGACAGCTACATGGTGGCCTTTAAAAATGCTGCCAAGAGAGATATGGCTAAGGATCTCAGGGGAAATGCCTACCTGCCGATACTTATGGGCGAAGCCGGCAAAAAGGAACTTCCGCAGCGTGCCCAGTGGGCATTTTGCCAGGCTGTTTATCCCGGACAGATCTTTTCCGCTGATGATCCTCTGGTAGCTGGGAATATGGCTATGCTGGAGGCCACTGAACGTGAAGGCATGGTTTACGGAACCGGGTGGGATGCCACGGGAATCTGGAACTACTTCGCATCATTCTACGGTCATGCCTGGCTGTGGCAGGGTAAAGGCCAGAAGGCGGCAAAGGTTCTCAATGCCTTTGGTAATCACGCTTCGCCGACGCTGGTCTGGCGGGAGGAGCAATCACTCAAGGGCGACAAGTTTAAAAAAGTGGGCGATATGCCACATAACTGGGCCAGTGCTGAATTTATCCGTTTAACAATTCATCTTTTAGCCCTCGACCGTGGTAATGATCTTCATCTGTTCGAAGGCTTGCCGCCCGAATGGACCCAGCCGGGGATGGTTACCAAACTTAATGGCGTCGCGACTCCTTACGGTGCCCTCAAAATGGAATTGACTGTTGCAACCGACGGTAAAAAGGCCCACCTGCGCGTAGAGCCGCTCACTGACCCGTCATGCAAAAACATTATCGTACATCTTTCAGGCTGGACCAAGGCATCTGCCGGGAAAGTGCTGACTCTGAATCCCGGAAAACTTAACGAATTGGATATTCCGATCAACTGAAAGCGAAATCAACAAAAAACAACTCGCATGAAACGAAGCGAAATCAATCAGATACTGCAAGATGCCAAAGATTTTATGGCTCAGAAGCAATTTGTGCTTCCGCCCTGGGCTTACTGGAGTCTGGATGACTGGAAAAAGA
Organism: uncultured Porphyromonadaceae bacterium; assembly: GCA_964355105.1. Taxonomy (GTDB): domain Bacteria; phylum Bacteroidota; class Bacteroidia; order Bacteroidales; family UBA12481; genus UBA12481. The sequence goes on along the minus strand of CAYHCO010000010.1, from coordinate 91,887 downwards.
ATAAAGCCACTGCTGCAGAGGTTATTGAGAATATGCTGGGATGGGATATTACGGATTTTGGTTTGGGGGATTTTCATGCAAAGGGTCTCTTTTTATTTACCCTCCGGAACGGAAAGCTCCATATAGATAAAAAGCCTTATGCTGAGAAGATTATGATTGTTGAAGAAAATCAGGAAACTCCTTTCCATTGCCATGTGTATAAGATGGAGGATATCATCAACCGCGGAGGCGGCAACCTGGTAATTGACCTGTACAGTGCTCACGAAATTGGCAAGCTGGAGCAGGAGGATGTTCATTTCAAGACAGATGGAATCAGCCGTACGGTGCCTGCAGGAGGAAAAGTTATTCTCAGTCCCGGAGAAAGCATTTGCCTGGAACAGTTTATCTATCACCGCTTTTACGGCGAATCCGGGCATGGGAAAGTCCTGGTAGGCGAAGTGAGCATGGTAAACGATGATGCAACGGATAACTATTTTTATGACGGGGTAGGGCGGTTCCCGGTAATTGACGAGGACGAACTTCCGATCCACCTGCTTGTTAACGATTACGCAACATTCTTACGATAAAATAAAGCCTATGTTCATTTTGATGGTTGTCCTGTTTATCCTGGGTTATATAGCAATAGCTCTGGAACATCCGCTGAAAATAAATAAAGCAGCCACTGCCCTGATACTGGCATCCCTCATGTGGGTTGTTTACATGCTCGGGGTTCCCGATATTCTGGCCGGGGGATTAAATGCCGCATGGAACAATATAATCCAGACCAATCCGGGTGCGGGACGACATGAGATGGTTGAATTTATTGGTGAACATGAAGTGTTCTCCCACCTTTCCGAAACTGCGGCAATTATTTTCTTCCTGCTGGGCGCAATGACAATCGTTGAGATTGTTGATCAGCACAGAGGATTCAAAGTCATCACGGACAAAATACAAACCCGGAATTTCACCAGCCTGATCTGGATCATCAGCTTCCTGACATTTTTTATGTCGGCGGTGCTGGACAACCTTACTACGACTATAGTAATGATCGCCTTGCTGCGTAAACTCGTTACCGATAAGGAGCAGAAATGGCTGATTGCCGGATTGATCATACTAGCCGCCAATGCCGGCGGCGCCTGGTCGCCCATTGGCGACGTTACAACGATCATGCTCTGGATTGGCGGTCAGGTTTCTACAATCAGCATTATTGTAAAAGTCTTTTTGCCGAGTCTGGTCAGCCTCCTGATACCCCTGCTCATCATTACCTTCTTTTATCCCAAATACAAGATAATCCGTCCGGAGCTGAGTAAAGATGATCAGCGTGAATTTAATTCACTGGCTGAAAGAAGGTTAATTCTTGCTTTAGGAGTCGGGGCTCTGCTTTTTGTACCCGTTTTTAAGACACTGACGCATTTGCCTCCTTATTTGGGAATGTTGCTCGGACTTGGGGTCCTCTGGGTGGTCACCGAGGTTATTCATCGGGGAAAACCGCATGAAGATCGCACGCGGCTTTCCGTTGCCGGAATATTGGCGAAGATAGATGTACCCACTGTCCTTTTCTTTCTCGGAATCCTGATGGCTGTTGCCAGTATGTCATCTGCCGGTCACCTTGCCCTCATGGCAAACTGGCTCGATGACAAGGTCGGCGACATATACGTCATCAATATTATCATCGGATTCTTATCTAGCATAGTGGACAATGTGCCGCTTGTGGCCGGCGCCATGGGCATGTACGATATTGCAACCCCGGAAATGATCAGTGCATCTGCGAATCCGGCTTACCTTCAGAATTTCGTTCAGGACGGCCTGTTCTGGGAATTCCTGGCCTATTGCGCCGGAACCGGCGGAAGCATTCTGATCATTGGATCTGCTGCCGGTGTTGCAGCCATGGGACTTGAAAAAATAGATTTTATCTGGTATCTGAAAAAGATCAGTTGGCTGGCAATCATCGGTTATCTCGCCGGTGCGGCTGTTTATTGGTTACAGGCGCAGCTAGTGTAAAAAAAACGGCCGCATTTAATTGCGACCGCTGTGTTTTACTAGGCAATGTTGAAAGCCTGTATCACATTTCCATGCCTCACATAAAGCTTACCCTGATGAATAACAGGATGGGCAAAATGTTCCTTGGCACCTTTCGTGATTTTAAACTTGCTCACCACTTCCATATTGATCGGATCGGCATTGATCAGGAAAACTTCACCTTTCTGCGTGTAATAGAAGAGCATCCCGTCAGCAGCTATGACTGAGCCGGTTCCGATTTTCAGGGTCTTTCCGATCTCGCCGGTTGTGGCATTGATGCTTTTAAAATCCGGTTTGGCCGTACCTCCGCCGTACAGGTAGTCACCCAATTTTACAATCCCTCCCATATAGCTGTCGAATTCCTTGTTTCTCCAGACTTCCTGTATACTTTTCCCGTCAGGCGACAGTTTCAGTTTGACGCCGCAGTTTCCATCGCCTTCAGCATAATAGATAAATCCGTCATCGTAAATAATCGTGTTGGCATGGGTATCGCCTTTCCCGGGTTCGCGCTCCTCCTTTTTGGTGTTATCCTGATTATGTACCCAGAGCAATTCCCCTGTTTTGGTGTCATGACCCAGCATCTCATATGCGGTGAAGTTAACCAGTATGTGCCTGTCCTTGAGCTTAATGATCTGAGGCTGATTGTATCCGGGGCGTTCGCCTGCTCCCTTACTTTTCCATATTAACTTGCCGTTGAACCGGTTCAGGGCTACCACGTTGGTATCCCTTCCACCCGGGGTGCAAAACATTTTTTCATCTTCAATGATTACCGCTTCGGAATAGCCGAACAGGGGAAACTGACCATGTAAATCTTTGATCATGTCAACGGACCACTTTTTCTCCCCTGTATATCTGTTAAAACAATAGATGTTGCCCATGCCGGATGTTACATAAATCAGGTCATCAACAATGGTTGGTGCCGAGCGAGAGCCATTCCAGTTTTTTACCCATTCGCTGCCAAATTCTTTCTTCCACAGTAAAGATCCGTCCTCATTAAATGCAAACAACCAGGCCATATCGCCCACCTCGCCCTGAATGTACATTTTATCGTTGGTGAATATTGGAGAACCGTAACCGTTACCGATGCCTTCGTATTCCCAGGCCACTGACGGCCCCGCTTCCGGCCATGATTTCAGCAATCCTTTTTCACGATACACACCGCTTCGGTTTTCTCCGCGCCATTCGAATACCTGACTCGCTTTTTTTGAGGATTTTGTACTTTGACAGACAGCGCCGTTTTGTGTTGGATTAAAAGCGTAATTAAAGACCAGAAACAGGCTAGCTGTTATACCGATAAGGATTTGTTTTTTCATGGGTAAGACAGTAAAATATGACATGTTTAAGGTCATGAAATTACCTTTATTTTGGTTCCCGGCAAATGCAAACAAAAAACCACTTATCCGGTTTTATCCAGGTAAGTGGTTGATTTTTTTTCGTGGGCGCTACTGGATTATTCGCCTTCGGCTCATGAGATCGTTCACTCCGTTCACTTTGTTCGAACCAGTGACCCTCTGCTGGTAGGGAAGTTCCGGCTTCGGTTGTAGATCGAGCTGCTGAAAAATGCTTATTACTATAAAGCGGGCGAGCTCGACAGCTTAAGTAACCAGGGATCACTTTGGGATAAAAGCAAAAAGGGGAATTCACGTTTATAGTACCCAATAAATGGATGCGGGCGGATTATGGGGCTACTCTGCGTAATTGCCTGAATAAAAGACATATTCAGCAGCTGGTTGATTTTGGCGATCTCCCGGTTTTCGAAGAGGCCACCACCTATCCAAGTATCCTGGCCCTGCGCAATGAGCCTGCACAGCCAGATTACCCCGGCTGTATAGTCAAATCGCTCGATTTTCTTACCGGTTTGAATGAAAATGCTTAATTTTGAAAAAAATGCACTATGACAACCTCTGATTTAAAACTCAGGATTTTTCGTGAGATTGATTCCCTTGAAAGGAGTAAGCTTGAGGATATCTATGGTGTTATCATGAATTATATCAACGGACAACGCGATATTTCTGATTGGAATAAATTGACTGCGAATCAACAACAGGGAATTTATAATGCGATTGATGAGATGGATGCTCAACAAGGAATCTTAAACGAGAAAATCCTGGAAAAATATCGCAAGAAATATTCGCATGACTAAAAAAGTCTTTTGGTCGCCAGCAGCTGAAATTGACTTAGCCAACATTCTCGAATATTTGAATAGTCATTGGAATGTTACGGTTGCGCTTCATTTTATCAATCTGACGGAAGATCTTCTTACTCAAATTTCAGTAAATCCCAGGCAGTTCCCGATTATTCATAAAACCATGGGTCTAAGGCGGTGTGTGTTGACCAAACACAATTCGGTATATTATCGGGTAAAGAAAAATCAGGTAGAAATTCTGAGATTTTTTGATACTAGGCAGGATCCGGATAGTTTACGATTTTGACCGTGTATCGAAATGGGTATCCAAAAAAAAAGCGGCTACATCGCATTTGATGTAACCGCTTTTTTCCGTGGGCGCTACTGGATTCGAACCAGTGACCCTCTGCTTGTAAGGCAGATGCTCTGAACCAGCTGAGCTAAGCACCCGAAAGAGCGTGCAAAGATAAACCCTTTTTGGAAGCTTGCAAGAGAATGTAAAAAATAAATTATCCGATAAATGAGTTGTTTTTGACGAACGCCAAAACCTCGTCGCGATGGCCAAAAGCCAGGCAGGTGACCGTATCGGCAGCCCCATAATATATCGCTATCCTCCCAGCAGAATCCATCAGGGCGGCACAGGGAAACACCACGTTGGGAACATCACCGGCAAGCTCGTAAATCTCAGCAGGCGCCAGCAGGTAAGGCCTCGTGCGGTAGAGAACTTTTTCCGGCCGGTCGGTATCCAGAATGGCCGCACCCATGGAATACCTGAACCCATTACAGGTATTGATCACCCCGTGATAAAACAGTAACCATCCCTCATCCGTGAGTATAGGTACGGGGCCGGCTCCAATCTTTGTGCACTGCCACGCGCTTTCCGGAAATGGGGTCACCTTCATCACCACACGGTGCTCACCCCAGTATTTCATGTCCGGACTGTAACTGATGTAAATGTCGCCGAACGGCGTGTGACCGTTATCGCTCGGACGGCTGAGCATGGCATATTTGCCGTTGATCTTATGCGGAAACAGCACGCCGTTCCGGTTGAATGGCAGGAAAGCATTCTCGCACTGGAAAAACTCCTTGAAATCGAAGGTCCAGGCTATCCCGATCGTGGGTCCGTGATACCCGTTGCACCAGGTTACCCAGTACCGGTCTTCAATAAAAGTTACTCTGGGATCATATTTGTATTCTGAATGAAGTTCCCCAGTATTCCCGGCCTGCATGACGATGGGTTCATGGTTGATCTCCCAGTTCACGCCATCCTTGCTGAATCCGGCGAAGATGTTCATCTGCACCGCCTTGTTGTCGCATCGGAACACCCCGGCAAAGCCGTCGCCGAAAGGTACAACCGCACTGTTGAAGATGCTGTTGGAAGTGGGGATCGAATATCGGCCTATGATGGGATTTTTAGAATATCTCCAGATAACATCCGGAGAACCCTTAGTCTTATCCTCCCAGGGAATGTTGACTTGATTGATCATGGTATTTGAGTTTGTTCTTCTCGTTCGGGATTATGGAAAGGAACGAAAAAAGATACTAAAAATGACGGAATGGTTGCTACCAGAACCCAGATGAAAAAATGTCTGTAACCGAGCCAGTCGCTGATATAGCCGCTTAACATCGAAGGGATCATGAATCCGAGGTTCATGATCCCTGTTGCAAAGGCATAATGAGCCATCTTGTACTTGCCCGGGGCAACCTGCTGCATCATGAAGAGCATCAGGCCGACAAAGCCGAATCCATATCCAAAATATTCCATCACCACCGCCGATCCGATAATGACCAGGCTGGTGGGTTGGGTCCAGGAGAGAAATGCATATACGGCGAAGGGGATATTGAAGAAGCAGCACAGGGTGAAAAGTGATTTCCTTAACCCCCGTCGGGCAACGAAATAGCCTGCCAATATCGATCCGGCAACAAAAGCCGCGGCTCCGAAGATTCCATAAACCAGGCCGATATCTGAAGTTGACAACCCGAGACCGCCATGATCACGAGCCGCCTTGAAAAACAGGGGGGCGATTTTTATCGCATGACCTTCGGCAAACCTGTACAAAACGATAAAAATCACCATCCACCAGATGCTCCTCTTCTCGAAAAAAGTGCGAATGACTTCCCATAAGGTTTTCATTCCTTCTTTCAGATTCTGCACTTCACTGGCTTGCCCGCCGGAAGGCAATTTCCTGATATGGTACAATCCCAGCGAGATCATGATAACCCCGTAAATGCCCATGACCGCCATCCAGGCCTTCACCACGCCAAAACTGACCTCCATCCGGCCGGCAAAATAAACGAAGGCGCCTCCCGTGAGGATCTTGGCTATATTGTAAAATGCTCCCTGCCACCCGATATATTTAGCCTGCAGGCTCACGGTAAGCTCATTCAGGTAAACACCGTCGGCTGCTATGTCATGGGTTGAACCGCTCAACGCAACAACGGCCAGCAGGGCGATCGCGAATTTGAAGAATCCGGGCAGCGGCAGAGAGAGGGCTACCAAAAAGAATGTTACCCCGGTAAGTATCTGGGTTAGAACAACAAAGTGCTTTTTGGTTTTAAACATTTCCAGAAACGGACTCCATAAGGGCTTCAGAGTCCATGGCAGCATGATAAGGGAGGTCCAGAGTGCAATCTGCGAGTCGGAGATCCCCAGATTTTTGAACATCAGCGATGAGGAAGTAGCGATGGCTACAAACGGCAACCCCATGGCAAAATAGAGAGTGGGAATCCAGGTGGCGGGGTGGGGCTTTAAGCTCGTTTTTAGGTTATCCATGCTCAAAAATACAAATATCCTACCAGTCAGAATTCGTTATGAAGTCGAGCTTGCGGGTATACTTTCCCCTCACAAGCGAGTCCTGAGACCGGGGCGAAAGGATCAGGTCGCGGAACGGTACTGAATATTTGGTGCCTACCACCCCGATTGCGCCTTCAACATTACCGTTCGGATTCACCTTGTCATCAATTTCAAGGTGGAACCAGTTAAGGTAATTAGCCAAGGTCGTATCTGCTGCGGTAATCAGTAGCTCGAGTCCGACCGGTTTCCTGTAATCTACACTGTCGTTTACTTTGATGAGTGTCCCAACCCGGGCAAAGAAATTGTCGGAATAGAACCGGTACAGGTAGCGGTCTTTCTCGACCTCAAGTTCTGAAATGTTGATCTGCCGGGTATAATTGACTGAACAGCGCCTCGATTCACCTGTTTTCAGCCATTCTTCATAAGCCAGGCTCAGCGAAATCTCATACAGGCCGGCTCCCGGGTCGGATACCCAGGAAAACATCACCGGATCTTCATAAAAATAAAATCTGCGGAATCCGGCTTTCGGCGTAATAACCTTGAAGGGTTCAATAAAGGTGAATGGTGCGGTGAGTGTGTCTTTTTCTTCAGGCAGAATGATTTTCAACAGGTAACTTCCCGGATCCAGCTTCCGGTTTAATACATAGAACTCATTGGGTAAATCCGGGAAGAATCCAGCTTCACGCGGAATGCCTGTCTGAAGATTGAATTGCATCCGGTAGCCCCCCCAGGAATTGGTCAGCCAAACCTGCGCATCATTGTAAAAGATATTGTCATGCTCCTGCGCCATCGTAAAGGCACTGGATTCTCCCGCAAATGTTTTGGAAAGCCTGATATAGTTTACCGTTTGATTCAGATCGAAGACCCCGTAAACGACCGGGATGGGTGTTCCTGCCTTAATCACGTCAATGTCTTCGGAACATCCGGATAACCAGATGGTTGTGGTAATTAGCAGCCAGGATAAGGTGTGATATCTGCTAAATGTCTTCAAATTCTTCTTTTTGCACGGCGAAGATAACCGGGTTTTCTATTTTTGTGGCGTTAAATTTTTGATATGAGTAAAAAACCGCTGATTCTGATTTGTAATGACGACGGATACCGTGCAAGGGGCATCCAGGAACTGACCAGTCTGGCATCTGAGTTTGGAGATGTTGTTGTTGTGGCCCCGGTAACCGGCCAATCCGGTATGTCGCACGCAGTTACACTGAATCATCCGATCAGGTTGAAATCCGGCACCATGTTGGATGGCTTTTGTGCCTTTGCCTGCACGGGGACTCCGGCTGATTGCGTGAAAATTGCGCTGAATCAGATCATGGAGCGGAAGCCCGACCTGGTTCTTTCTGGAATCAACCATGGCTCGAACGCTTCAGTGAGCCTGTTTTATTCAGGTACCGTAGCAGCTGCCATCGAGGCATGCATGAACGGAATCCCATCCATCGCTTTTTCGGTGGATGACCATTCACCCGATGCCGATTTCAGGCTTGCTGTCCACTATGCCAGGCCGATAATTAAAAAAGTCCTGGAAACAGGATTGTCTGCCGGAACCTGTCTGAATGTCAACTTCCCGCGTATAACTCCCGAAGAGTGCAGGGGTATGAAGGTCTGCCGCCAGACTATCGGCGTATGGAAAGAAGAATTCGACAAACGTGTGGATCCCCACGGACACGAGTATTTCTGGCTGACCGGTGAATTCAGCAATGAGGAGCCATTGTCGGAGGATACCGACGAATGGGCGCTTAAAAACAATTTTGGCGCCATTGTTCCCGTTAGTGTTGATGTAACTGATTATCCAGCCATGGAGGCAATGAAATTGTGGCTGCTTTAATGACATATTATGAATAAGGTCAGGTTGAATAAGGTTTGGTTAGGTATCGTGCTGGGTCTGGTTGTGCCGATGATCGCCCTCGTTTGCTATTATTTTGCCCGCTACAGCGACCTGAGCCTGGTGGATTTCATGAAAGTCTATAAAAACCTGGGTATCCTTACGCATATTATCTCCCTTTCCGTACTCCCGGACCTGCTGGTATTCTTTCTGTTTATCAGGCAGGATATGCTCAAATCAGCCCGGGGTGTGCTTCTCGCAACATTCCTCTTTACTTTTGTCGTATTGATTCTAAGAATCCTTTAACGGATCTCACAGAAAAAATGAAATACTTCCTTATCGCAGGGGAACCTTCCGGAGATCAGCACGGGTCTGAGCTTATGAAAGCTATCAGGCTTCTGGATCCGGCAGCAGAATTCCGGTTTCTGGGTGGCGACCTGATGGAGGGAGTAGGAGGGAAGGCAGAGATTCATATAAGCGATCTTGCATTCATGGGGTTTACTCAGTTGATATCCAAGGTTTTCAGAATCATTCAAAATTTTCAGCTCACCCATAGTGCCATACTTTCTTTTAATCCCGATGTGGTAGTTCCCATCGATTACGGTGGTTTCAACCTCCGGCTTATCAAATGGCTGAAGAAAAAAGGATTCAGGACAGTATATTATATTACACCCAAAGTTTGGGCATGGATGCCCTCCAGGGCCAGGATCCTAGCCCGCTTTACAGATCGGTCGCTCTGTGTACTTCCTTTTGAAGCCGATTTCCTTGACGGGTACGGGGTGAAATGCGACTACGTTGGAAATCCGGTCAGGGATTATGTTTCGCAGGTGCTCAATACTGAGCCTGGCACTATCAGGGCCGGTCTCCAACTGGATGACAAGCCTGTTATTGCACTTCTGCCTGGCAGCCGTCGTCAGGAAATCAGCCGTATATTACCGGTGATGGCGCAGATGGCCGCTCTTTATCCGGATTATCGGTTTGTGATTGGCGGACACCGGAATTTCCACGAAAAATTTTATCAGGATCTGACCCGGAATCCCGATATCAGGGTTGTTTACGGTAAAACGCTGGAACTGGTCAGGATTGCTGATGCAGCGCTGGTTACCTCCGGTACCGCCACCCTCGAAACGGCGCTTCTGGGAACACCCCAGGTTGTCTGCTATTCCACAGCCACCCTTTCGTGGCTTATTGCCCGCATGGTTATCAGGGTAAATTATATATCGCTCGTTAACCTGATCCTCGACAGGCCCTGCATTGAGGAGCTTATTCAATTCGGCTTTAATTCCAGAAACCTCTCGACGAGTCTCGACAGGATACTTAACGACCCGGAATACATAAGTAAAATGAAAGCCGGATACCGCGAAATGGATGAAAAACTGGGTAATAAACAGGCGTCTGCCACCGCTGCCGGCATCGTTTGCCAGCTGGCTTCCGGGGCCTGATGGTTACGATTTTTTTCTACATTTGTAGCTCTCAAAAAAAAGCAAATTTATGTTGACCTTGCTGAAACGTGAGATAAACGGTTTCTTCAGTTCTCTGACAGGATATGTCGTCATAATCGTATTCCTGGTTCTGAACGGTCTGTTTCTCTGGGTATTCCCCGGGGAATTCAATGTTCCGGAAACCGGGTACGCGAGCCTCGACCCGATGTTTATTCTTGCACCATGGGTTTTTCTTTTTCTGGTTCCGGCGGTGACCATGAGGCTCTTTTCGGATGAAAAGCGCAGCGGTACCCTGGAACTCCTCCTGAGCAGGCCCTTAAGCGACCTGAAAATCATCCTATCAAAATACCTGGCCGGCGTTGTCCTGGTCCTGCTCGCGATATTGCCCACCCTGGTTTATTTTTTCTCGGTTCTGTGGCTTGGCTCTCCGCGCGGCAACATGGATACAGGCGGGTTCTGGGGATCGTTCATCGGACTGTTTTTTCTGGCAGGAGTGTATGTGGCAATCGGTCTGTTCACCTCTTCCATAACCGACAACCAGATTGTTTCCTTTATTCTCGGTGTTACTGGTTGTTTCCTGCTTTTTCTCGGATTTCAATACATATCGAAACTGGGGCTTCCGGGCGGACTGGAGAATTTCATTAACGGCCTGGGAATCGCCTATCATTACAATTCGATGTCCAGAGGGGTGATCGATACACGTGATGTAATCTACTTTGCATCAGTGATCTCCGTATTCGTGCTTTTTACCAAAATCGTTCTTGAAAGCCGTAAATGGTAGGAGGTATATGATGGACAAAAAGAGAGTAAAACGGCAAAACATATTGGAACTGGCTCTTCTGCTGGTTGTTGTCATACTGGTTAATCTCGTGGGATATTACGCTTACCATCGCTTCGACCTCACCCAGGAAAAGCGGTTTACCATATCAAAGGGTACCAAAACCTATCTGAAAGAACTTAAGGATATAGTTTACATAAAAGTCTATCTGGGTGATGACAACCTGCCAGCCGGATTCCGGAGGCTGCAAAAGGCTACCTACGAACTGCTTGATGAATTCAAGGTTTACGGCAAGAAGAATATCGAATTCGAGTTTGTTAATCCCTCGGAGAGCCCCGACCAGAAAACCCGCCGCGAGGTTTATGATGCACTCGCCAAGGATGGAATCGAGTATTATAATGTCCAGTCGCAAAAGAGCGATGGATCCAATACCGCCCAGGTCGTATTTCCGGGAGCCCTGATGACTTATCGCCAGCACGGGCAGGAATATGAGCGTATCGTAAATTTCTTCCAGGGTAACCTTTCCGGAAATTTTAATGACGCCAGTGTTAACAGGGCAATCGAAACTCTCGAATATGAATTTATTACGGGCGTACGTACGGTTTCGAGGGAGAACACCCCAACCGTAGGCTTCATTGAGGGGCACGGGGAGCTTGACCAGTACCAGGTGGCTCGCTTTGCCAGAGCAATAGGGGATTTTTATATCGTAAAGCGTATCAAGATTGAAGAGAAAATAGGGGCACTCGATGGCTGCCAGGCCATTGTGATTGCCGATCCCAAGGAAAAATACTCGGAAAAGGACAAGTTCATCATCGACCAGTTCATTATGAAGGGAGGCAAGGTGTTGTGGCTTGTCGATGCCGTGAAAGTTGACATGGCGGCCCTGGAATCCAAGCCCGAAACTATGGGCGAGATTAATAGCCAGGTAAATCTTGGGGATATTATCTATTCCTACGGTGCCCGTATCAACTCGAGCCTGATCCAGGATTTCCAGTGTGCCATGATGCCTGTTAATTCAGCTCCGCAGGGGGCCGAAGAACCTAAGATTCAGTTAGCCTATTTCCCCTTCTTTCCTTTAGGGATGGGGCGCGACGATAATCCGGTATCGAGAAATATCAACCCGGTAAAATTTGATTTTGT
>CAYHCO010000010.1:59702-79688 GCA_964355105.1 uncultured Porphyromonadaceae bacterium | reverse complement strand
GGCGCGACGATAATCCGGTATCGAGAAATATCAACCCGGTAAAATTTGATTTTGTGAGTCCTATCGATACGGTTGGGGAAGATCCGAAAGTCCGCAAGTCGGTGCTTCTAGCCTCCTCAACCCAGAGTCGGATAATTCGCTCACCGATAAGGGTTTCTATGGATATTTTTGCCGAAAAGCTGGATCCTTCCAGGTTCTCAATGGCCAACCTGCCGATGGCGGTTATGATGGAGGGCGAATTCACCAGCCATTACAAGAACCGTCTTCCGCCTGAATTCATCAACAACAATGTTTTTAAGGTATACGATAAGAGCCAGGTTCCCACCAAAATGATTGTGGTGGCTGACGGCGATTGTGCGAGGAACGTTGTGAAGCTTAAGGATGGCAAATACATGAGCCAGCCACTCGGTTACGATCAATATACGAATACTACTTTTGGTAATCGTGAGTTTCTGCTTAACTGCGTAAATTTCCTTCTCGACGACTCCGGTGTGATGGCTCTCCGGAACAGGGAGGTGAAAGTCAGGATGCTCGACAGGATCAAACTTTCCAAAGAGTTACTTTTCTGGCGGTTGTTTAATGTCGGACTGCCTGTACTGATAATCGGGCTGCTCGGAATGGTTTACCTTTTGATGCGTAAAAGAAAGTATTCGAAGTAATATGAAAAAGAACAGAATAATTATAGGATTGATTGTGGTGCTGGGAATTGTAGCGGTAATCCTCATATCACGTCACAGTAACAGTTCCATTAAACGCGAGCTCAGGGATTTTGCCGTTGAAGATACTGCCTCGGTCGACCGGATATTCATGGTTAAGAAGGACATGCAGCAGGTAATGCTTACCCGTGTCGGCGATCACTGGATGGTGAATGACCGCTTTGTGGTGAGGAACGATGCCATAGATGTTCTTCTTAAAACGTTGAACCGCCTCCGGGTTAAGTCACCTGTTTCTACTTCCATGCTTGATAATGCTGTGAGAATGCTGGCAACCAGGAACACCAAGGTTGAGGTGTACCATAAGAATAAGCTGATGAAAACCATTTATGTGGGTGGACCCACCCAGGACCAGATGGGGACTTTCATGATGCTTGAGGGTTCATCTGTTCCCTTTATCGTTCATATTCCCGGTTTTGTCGGATACCTCTCTTCCAGGTTCTTTGTGGAAGAGATCGGCTGGAGGTCCACTTCGATCTTCAATTACAATTTCAACGATATAAAGTCGGTTGCGATCGATAATCCCGAGGATCCTAAACAATCCTTCAAGGTGGCGAGCGCAGGCAGTAACGGATATTCCGTTTCATCGCCATTCGGGGAGCCATTACCGAGAGAACTCGATACCGTTGCAGTCAGGTATTATATCAGCAAATTTGAGAAGGTAAACCTGGAGTTTTTCTCCGACAGCCTTCCCCAGCGCACCAGGGATTCCTTGCTGCCTGCCAGGCCGTACCGGGTGATCACGCTCGAGGACAGAGCTGGGAGCGTTAGAAAAGTTACCGCCTGGAGAAGACCCGCAAATGGAAAACTCGATCCCGACGGCAATCCGCTGATATGGGATGATGAAAGAATGTGGGCATTGATTGACAACAAGACCTGGGTGGTAATCCAGTACTATGTGTTCAACCCTTTGTTCGTAAATCTTAAGTACTTTGAGAAACCTGTCAATTGAATAATATTACTATTTTTAGGGGGTAAATCGATCAAATTGATTGTTTAAGAGCAAGAATTATGAAGTTTATAATCTCAAGCACCGATCTGTTATCACACCTGCAGGCTATCAGCCGTGTGATCAGCACAAAAAATACTCTTCCGATACTGGATAACTTCCTGTTTCAGTTGAACAAGAGTGTCCTGGTGGTTACCGCATCCGACCTGGAAACCACCATGATAACCAGTCTGACTCTGGAAAACTCAGATGGTGACGGTTCCATTGCCATACCGGCCAGGATACTCATAGATACCTTAAAGGAGTTTCCTGAGCAACCGCTCACTTTTGATATAAATCTTGATTCGCTTGGTATCGATATCGTTTCGGAAAACGGTAAATTCAGCATTGTCGGAAAGCCCGGAATTGATTTTCCAGTGCTTCAGGGCCTCAAGGAAGACCGCGTTACCGAGGTTTCTTTCCCGGCTGATTCGCTCAACAAAGGAATCAACCGCACCCTTTTTGCAACCGCTGATGATGAGTTGAGGCCGGTGATGAACGGAATTCTTATTGAGATCCGCCAGGATCACGTGACCTTCGTTTCATCGGATGCACACAAATTGGTAAGATATCGCAGGAAGGATATAACCAGTCCAAAGGATTCATCATTCATTCTGCCAAAGAAACCGGCTAATCTGCTTAAAAATATTCTTCCCAGAGAGGAAAATGATGTAAAGCTGGCTTTCGACGAGAAAAATGCCATTTTCACCTTGTCGGAATATAAATTGATTTGCCGCCTGGTAGAAGGAAATTATCCGGCATACGAATCGGTGATCCCGAAGAATAACCCCAATAAGGTGTATATCAACAGGGTCCTTTTCCTGAATACTTTACGCCGTGTATCCGTCTATTCCAATCAGGCAAGCAACCTGGTTAAATTGCAGCTTACCTCCAATCAGCTGGTCGTTTCGGCCCAGGATATTGATTATTCGATTTCCGCTGTGGAAAAACTCAATTGCCAGTATGGTGGGGACCCGATGGAAATCGGCTTCAAGTCGCTTTTCCTGATCGACATCCTGAGCAATATTCTCGGGGAGGAAGTCATAGCCGAACTTGCAGATCCTACACGTGCTGGTATTTTGGTACCCAAAGAGGAGGAGTCGGAGGACGAGAATCTTCTGATGCTGCTCATGCCGATGATGATTAATACATGATTATAGCCCCGCTCCGGCGGGGTTCTTTTTATCCCATATGACAAAAAAACCTTCACGCGACGACAATCAGGCCGGGTTTCCCTTTATCAACATAAAGCTTAACCGCCCGATCGTATTTCTTGATATTGAATCCACCGGTCTGAATATCGGAACGGACAGGATTGTTGAATTAGCCCTGATCAAGGTTAACAGCGAAGGTGACAAAATCACCAAATCCTATCGCGTGAATCCTGAAATGCCCATTCCGCCGGAAGTGACGAAAATTCACGGAATCTCCGACAGTGATATTGCCAATTCTCCCACCTTTAAAATGATTGCCGGCGAAGTGGCGGCGATGATTAAGGGTTGTGATCTTGGGGGTTACAATTCCGACAAGTTTGATATCCCGATGCTGGCTGAGGAATTTGCCCGGGTAGGGTACGATATCGATCTGAAGGAAAACCAGTTTGTTGATGTACAGGCTATTTTCTTTCTGAAGGAACCGCGCAATCTTGCTGCAGCCTATAAATTCTATTGCAACAAGGACCTGACAAACGCGCATTCGGCGCTTGCCGATGTGGAGGCGACCTGGGAGATTCTGCAGGCACAGCTGGAAAAATATCCGGATCTGGGCCGTACCGTGGATTCGCTGTCTTCACTGGGGCAGGGGAATAAATTTGCCGATTTTGCCGGTCGCATCGTTTTTAACGACGCGGGCGAGGAGGTATTTAATTTCGGGAAATTCAAAGGCCAGAAAGTGCTTGATGTCTTTGCTCGCGAAAAATCCTATTACAGCTGGATGATGGATGGAGATTTCCCGGCTTATACCAAGAAGGTTATCACAAGATTATATCTAAAACTAAGAGATTCGAAATAATGAAGATTCTTGCCATCGGACGAAACTACGGTGAACATGCGAAGGAGTTGGGTAACGCCGTTCCTACCGAACCGATCGTCTTTATGAAGCCCGATACCGCGCTGGTAAAGGGAAACAAACCGTTTTTCTATCCTGATTTTTCCCAGGATATACACCATGAGCTCGAAATCGTCATCAAGATCTGCCGGGTGGGCAAAAATATTGCCGAGAATTTTGCCAGCCGGTATTATGAGGAGTTAACTGTGGGTATCGATTTTACTGCCAGGGATATACAAAATAAATCCAAGGAGAAGGGCCACCCCTGGGAGACAGCCAAAGCCTTTGACAATTCCGCACCGGTGGGAATTTTTGTTCCAAAATCGGATTACCCTGACGTTCACGAGCTGAATTTCGGACTTATGCTCAATGACAGGAAAGTCCAGGCTGGCAATACCCGGGATATGATTTTTTCTTTTGAGTACCTGATAGCTTACGTTTCCAGATTCTTTACCCTTCAGATGGGCGACCTTATATTTACCGGCACTCCTGCCGGGGTAGGGCCGGTTAAGCAGGGTGACCGGCTGGTTGCCGACCTTGAAGGCAAGGTACTGCTTGATTTTGAGGTAAAATAGGCTATTCGCCGGTTTGGTTAAGGGTATCCAAAATCCTTTCGCACATTTCCGCTGCCTCTGCGTCGGTCATGATTAATGGCGGAGTTATCCTGATGCTGTCCTTGCAGAACAGGAAATAATCGAAAATCAGTCCGTTTTTCAGGCTCAGCTCAAAAAACCGGGATACCCTGGTTTCAGAATCCAGTTTTGCCGCCAGCAGGAGTCCTTTACCTCTAATTTCAATTATAGAAGGGTGCCTGAGGTTGCGACGGATGATCTTTTCCAACTCCAGTGCGCGGAGGTACAGCTTGCCCTCCAGAATGATTTCCAGGGAAGCCATTCCGGCGGCACAGCATACCGGGTGTCCGCCGAAAGTCGTGATATGTCCAAGGGCAGGGTGGTGGGTCAGCTGGCTCATGATCTCCGCTGAAGCAATGAAAGCGCCGAGGGGCATTCCGCCACCTAAAGCCTTGGCCAGCAATAATATATCCGGAACAATGCCAGTCTGCTCAAAGGCAAACAAGGATCCGGTCCGGCCGAAGCCCGTTTGGATTTCATCGAATATCAACAGTGCCCCGACCTCGCTGCAGCGATTTCTAAGAGCTTTAAAGAACCCCGGTTCTGCGGTGAGAATTCCTGCCTCGGCTTGGATCGGCTCTATTATTACCGCTGCTGTGGCCCTTGAAATGGACTCCAGGGAGGGTAGGTAATTAAACTCCAGTATCCGGATAGAAGGAAGGAGCGGTCGGTAAGCGGTTTTGTACATTTCGTTGCCCATAACGCTGAGTGCGCCGTGGGTACTTCCGTGGTAGGCATTGCGAAAGCAGGCGATCTCGTGTCTGTGGGTCACGCGTTTGGCGAGTTTCAGGGCGCCTTCCACGGCTTCGGAACCGGAATTGACAAAGTATACCTGGTTGAGTTCCGGCGGAAGGTTATTGACGAGCAAACGGGCATAATTTACCTGTGGCGACTGAATGAGCTCGCCGTAAACCATGGTATGCAGGTAATCGCCGGCCTGGTCACAAATAGCCTTTATGATGCGTGGATTTGCGTGGCCCAGGTTGTTTACGGAAAATCCGCTGATCAGGTCGAGGTACTTTTTGCCTTCCGGATCATACAGGTAGCATCCTTCGGCTCTGGCAACTTCGAGTCCAAGCGGGTAAGGGGAGGTTTGACCTAAATACTTCAGGAATAACTCTTTCGAACCATTCATGCGTTTAGTGAGACATCAGGTTAAGGCTCGAAAGGAGCTGATCGCGGTAAGATTTTCCGACCGGAACATCCTGCTCCATGGTACCTTCCCTGATAACCAGGCTGCTCCGCCTGATGGTATCTATCTTGTTGAGGTTAACGATATGGGAGCGGTGAACCTGTAGGAATACGTCAGCCGGAAGCTTCTGTAATATTGCCTTAAGCGTGAAATGAACGACAATTTTTTCCTTCGTTGTCGCAACGAGGACATAATTCTCCATGGATTCAATCCAGATAATATCTTCATAGCTCAATTTAACCAGGTTATTTCCCTTTTTAATGAAGATATCGTTCTGGGCTTTTTGAACATTATTCTGCCTGCGCCAATGGGAATAAGCTTTGGATACTGCTTTGTAAAAACGAGCGTAGGTAATGGGTTTCAGGATATAATCGGTTACATCGTACTGAAATGCTTCGAGCGCATATTTTTCCTGAGCCGATAAAATGATTACCACAGGGTTTTCCACGAGTGTACGCAGGTATTCCATACCCGACATTTCCGGAAGTTCAATATCAAGGAATACGAGGTCGACCTTTTCAACCCGGTCGCGGTCGTTTATGGCTTCTACAGCGGTGCCGTATGAACCGACCAGGTTTAGCATCCTCGTTTTTTCAACAAAGATTTCTACCAGTTTACGTGACTCATCATAGTCTTCTATGATGATGCAATTCATAGGTTTAATGGCCATAATTCCTAGGTTTATTTACCAAAGTTAAATCTTTTTTCCAGCAGATCTGAATTCTTAATGCTTTTTCGAAGCCAATCCAGGATGAGCTGCTTTTGTTCTGTCTCGGTGAATTTCCAGGGAAGATAAGAATTTCTCAGATCCTTTACCAGGGAGTGTGCGACAATTGCCACTGAAACTGAGATGTTAAAGCTCTCGGTGAAGCCCGACATCGGAATCCTTACAAATTCATCGGCCTGCGATAAAGCATTTTCTGTCAGTCCTTTCAGTTCGGTGCCAAAGAGAAGGGCTACCTTGCCTTTCGACAGATCAAAATCATCGAGTGACACATCTTTATTATGTGGTGTCGTGGCAACGATCCGGTAGCCGTTAGCGCGAAGGTTGCTGATAGCCAGGGTAATATTGTCATCGGAAGGCTTATTGTATTTATGGAGGGTCAGCCATTGTGCGGCACCCAGTTCCACGTCGGGGCTCAGCTGGAATCTGTTTCGTTGCTCAACTACATGAATATCCTGCAAGCCTAAACATTCGCAGGTGCGAAGAACTGCGCTGGCATTCTGGGCCTGGTAGAGGTCTTCGAGCACCGGAGTTATATATCGGGTGCGATTAGCAGCCACACTCTTGTATAGCTGAAATCTGCGCTCGGTAGTGAATTGGGAGAGAAATTCGATCAGTGCGTCCATATAAAAAAAAAGGGAGTGCATGGCACTCCCTGTCAATAGATGACTCCGGTTATTTTACTTTTCCGGTGAGTTCAGTTCCTGCTTTGAATTTAACCACTTTTTTAGCGGCGATTTTAATCGGGGCTCCAGTTTGTGGGTTACGACCGGTGCGGGCATTCCTTGCTGAAACAGAGAATGATCCAAAACCTACGAGAGCAACACGACCACCACTTTTCAGGGTTGTGGCTGTACATTTTACGAATGCATCCAATGCTCTTTTAGCATCAGCTTTAGTCAGATTTGCATCTTTTGCGATAGCGTCAATTAATTGTGCTTTGTTCATAAAAATAGTATTTATGGGTTAGTGAATAGTTGCAATCCTATACAAAATTAGGCCATTATTGATCTTAAGCAAATTCCATCCATGGTTTTTTCAACAATTATTGAACTTTTTTTTAAAAAATGTTGAAAATACTGCTCTTGGCTGTCCTTTTCCATTTTTTGGACGCTTTTCTAGTGTTGGTAAGGCTTTCAGCGTGTTTCTTTATCCGGGTTAACGGTAATTCCAGAAATAATTTTATTTTTGCATCACCGGAGAAATGGCAGAGTGGTCGATCGCGGCGGTCTTGAAAACCGTTGTACCTGCGAGGGTACCGGGGGTTCGAATCCCTCTTTCTCCGCCAAAAGCCTGCTGCGCGAAATGCGAAGCAGGCTTTATTTTTTTTGCGGCTGCCGCCAAGCTAGCTTGGCGAGATGCCGTAAAAAAGCAAAGCCTACTCCGAAGGAGTGTCGCGCAGCAGACTTTTGGAACTCCCCACCCGTAGGGATCATGCCGAGCTTGCGAGGAATAATCCAGTCGGCAGTCGGCAGTTGGCAGACGGCAGTCGGCAGTCGGCAGTTGGCAGTCAGCAGTCGGCAGAATAGGGGATGGTCCTAATAGTCTGCCTTAGGCTAATCTACTGCTTCCGTAGTGTAGGGTATTGTGAAATAAAAAGTTGAACCCACCCCGGGTTTGCTGTCCACCCATATTTTACCCCCCAATATTTCGACATACCCTTTTGAAATGGATAATCCAAGGCCGGCACCCTGTTGATTCTTGTTCAGAAAGTCGGTTCCCTGTGCAAATCTTTGGAAAATGATATCTTTTTGCTCAGGCAGAATTCCCGTACCGGAGTCCCTGACGAAAAATTCCAGGTATTCTTCTTTTTTCTCAAGCCCGAATTCGACAAAGCCTGACGAAGTAAACTTTAATGCATTTTTTATCAGGTTTGTTAAAACTGCATAAACCTTTTCTTTATCGGTCACAATGATTGCCTCTTTTCGCGGTAAAGAATTTCTGATTTTTAATGCCAACCCTTTTTCTGCTGCTTCAGGGTTGAAAAAGGTATGGAGGAACTCCAACTGCTCATTAATGTTAGTCTTTGCAAGCGAAATGGCCATTTGTCCGGATTCAATCTTGGAGATGCTGATGATATCATTGATAATATTCAATAATCTCGTACCGCTGGTTTCAATAATTCTTATGTATTTATCCTGTTCAGCACCCTTAAGATCAGGGTCTTTCAACAACTCGGTGAACCCGAGTATGCCATTCATCGGTGTACGGATCTCATGACTCATATTGGCAAGAAAAGCCGATTTCAGCCGGTCGCTTTGTTCAGCGAGTTCTTTGGCTTCAATTAATTCCTGCTCAGCTTTCCTTTGTTCTGTTATGTCCCAATTGGTGCCTATCATGCGTATTGATTGTCCCTCAGCGTTGCGCTCAACCATACCTAGTGCCCTGATGGTATGGATGGAACCATCGGGCCATACAACCCGAAATACCGTATTAAATTCCTTCTCGCCATTTATTGCCATTTGTGTTGCGGCATCTTCCCTCTCCATATCATCGGGATGGATCCCTGACCGCCATGCCTCGTAAACACCTCCGAAATCATTTTTGTTGATTCCGTAAAGCGCAAACATCTGATCGTCCCACACCAGGGTATTGTGTACAATATCGTAATCCCATACACCAACACCGCCGGCAAGTACAGCCAGGGATAAACGGGCAGATAATTGGTTAAGTTCTTCTTCTGCCCGCTTGCGATCGGTGATATCTGCATTGAAACCGTACCAGGTGATACTGCCATCGGGCAATTTTTCGGGTGTAGACCGGGAAAATATCCATTGGATTTCCCTTCCGGGAATCTGCACTCTAAACTCACAGGTAAAGTAGGTCAGATGTTCCGCAGAGTATTCAATGTCGCTGATAACCCTGGCCGCATCATCAGGGTAAATTACCCTGGCAATCGGTCCAAAGTCGTCCCGTACATCTTCCGGAGAACATCCAAAAATATTTCTGATCCCTTCTGAAGCTATGGGCACGCAATAGCTGCCATCGGGTTTCCGGGTAAATTGATAAATCAGGTCTGATACGTTTGCTGAAAGTTTTCTGAACTGGATGTCCTTTTCCCGAATCTTTTCTTCTGCCTGCCTGCGCGCCGTGATATCACGCAGAAAACTCACAATCTGACCGCCTTTATAATCCTGGTATTGTACTATCACTTCCAGATCAAAAGTACTTCCGTCTTTCCGGCGGTGTTTCGTCTCAAAACGGTCTTCACCTTCTGCCATTACCTTTTTAATGTGAGCGGCTGTTTCGTCAGCGGCTTCAGCCGATTCAATGTCTGAAATACGCATGGTAAGCAGTTCTTGTTCAGAATAGCCACTCATCTTGCAATACATTTCGTTAACCTGCAAAAATCGCCCCTGCAGATCATTTACCCAAAAACCATCCATTGCGGTATCCAGAATTGACCTGAGCCTTCTCGCGCTTTCGCGCAGGGCTTCTTCGGCATGCTTGCGGTCGGTGATGTCCATTACCGTTCCGTTAATTTGATTCGGCTGCCCGGCACTATCTTTATAAACCTTCCCCCCACAGGCGATCCAATGAATCGTATTGTCTGGCCAAAGTATCCTGCATTCAAAATCCAGTCGGCCCTTTTCGAATATATTATCGAAGGCCTTCCGTGTAGCTTCCCTGTCTTCGTCAATAACATGTTCAAGCATTTTTTCCTGTCCCCATGAAGCAAGCTTTTCCTTGTATCCAAAGATCTGATCATGTTTCAGATCCCTGACGGAGACCTCTTTTATATGCTCGGGATCTTCTATCAGATCATGGGTCCAGATTCCGATCTGACTTGCTTCCAGACATAGCTCAAGACTGGCTTTGACGCTTTTCAGTTCTTCCACTGCCAGCTTTCGTTGGGTGATGTCAAAAACATTTGCCAGCCATCCCGTTCTTTTTTTATCATCGTAAAAGGGTGAGATAGTTACCTGAGCAGGGAAACGTACTCCTTGCTTATTCACAAACTCCAATTCAAATCCTTCTTTTGGAGCCTTCCCTGAAATGGTAAGCTGAAATGCCTCTCCAATATTTTGGAGCTGGTCAGGCGGCCAATACACAAAGGGAGCGGATTTGCCCAGTAGTTCTACACTGGTCCAGCCAACCAATTCACAAAAGGAAGGGTTAACATAAGTTTGGCAGCCTTCATCATTCACGATGGCAATCCCGCTGCTTAAAGAGGATTCAATTGAATTCCTGAAAGCCCTTTCCGATAGGAGTGCTTCTTCTATTCTTGCACTTTCTACGACTTTTTTGTCAAAGGATTCTTTTAAGGAGATATAGTCTTTCTCCAATTTTTTAAAACTCTCCTGGCATTGTTTAAGTGCCAAATCTGTCTGAATTGGCTTTGTTTTTAATTTCGGAGAGGATTTCTGAGATTTCATGATTGAAGGGGTTAACAAAAGCTAATTCTTATAACCAGGCAATTATTCTGTGAGCACCTATAAAAATAAGATATATAATAACCAATAGGATAGGGATTGTTAAATTATTATCATATCAGGGATTACTCCTTTCCGGGGACATTACAGGACCTGAAACCAGATCATTGGAGATTCACCTCTTCAGGTAAAAAGAAAAGGCCGGGTTTCCCCGGCCTTTATCTTCTTGTGAATTCTGAAATCTCTTACTTGATATCCCAGAAAACTTTATTGTTCAGATCGCTCTGAGCTTTAACCTTATCGTAGTTAACGCCGTTGAGATCTTTTTCGGTAACAGGATACAGCCACCTTACCGGCGGAACTTTCTGCTGACTGGTCGGATCTTCAGGGAAAGTGAAGGCAGGCTTGTCGAGTCTGCGGTATTCAGCCCAGGTCTGCGGCATCTGTGCCAAACCGGTGTTGATCCACTTCTGAGTAGCGATCAGGTTGATCTTATCGGAGTTGGAAGCCCAGTTAACACCTGCGCTTGCTTTGTAAGCAGCCAGTTCGCCTGCGGTCGGCTTGGTAACAGGAGTCCTGTATGTGCCGGTTGCATTGATAGCGTAATACAGGTCGATCGACTGGTCGATACCGGTTTCGTAAGCAGCTTTTGCGTCACCTGAAGCAAAAGCTCTCTGGAAGGCTTCTGCTTTGATGAAACTAACTTCAGCAGCGGTAAAGATGAATCCCGGGAAGAAAGTGTTCCTGGTAAAGGATGCGGTGTCATACCTTGAAACCAGACCGTCGGTCAGTTTCTGGTTCTGAACCGTTGCATTTTCCACTGGGTTCATGCCGATATAAGCACCGTTCTTGTTAGGATCGAAAGTGATAACAAGCCTCGGGTCTCCATTGTCGACCATGTTTTTAACCAAAGCATAAGGAGCAATGTCATATTGTCCCCATGTTTCCATAGCTGAACGGATTTCCTGGCCAGCCCAAAGGTCCGGACCCGGTTCGTCGAGCATGGTGGCGTCTGCATTGCTGTCGATAACCGGATACTTGGTCGGATTGCCAAGGATTTCACCGATTTCAGCAGTCGGCAATACATCAGATGCGCGCATCAGCAGCCTTAGGCGGAGGGAGTTGCAATACTTCTGCCACATAGCAATGCTGCCATGATTCAGATAATCTTTCTTCTGGAACAGTGAAGCATAGAAAGACGGAACTGAAAGGATGGTGAATTCATCAGCCATAACTTTCAGGTCGGCAAGCATCGTGGTGTAAATGGTCTTGGCCTCGTCATAAGCCGGCAGAGCCTCATCGAGGTTACCGATCTGACGAACCTTTCCTGCCTCGCTCCAAGGGATATCACCGAACAGGTCAACAGTTTGCTGAGTCTGATCGTAGAAGAAAATCTTGGCGGCCATCATGAAGATTTTATATTCTTCCTGTGCGGCGGGAGTAAGTTCGCTATACAGCTTTTCCATGACCCTGAACTGGGTAACGGTGCCATAATATACGTTCCATCTCCAGTCCATGGCAGCTGCCGGTGGAATAAACTGATCTTTGGAATTCACCCATCCCATCGTGTGGGTGTAGTGTCCCAAAGTAGGTTGCTCAACAACAAAGAACCTCCAGTACCAAGGTAATATTACCTGATTGGCACTCGTGAATACTCCTGTGAGAAAGTTCTCGACAGAAGCAGTTGAGGACTGGCCGGGATTCGGATAGAGTGAATCCAGATCGCTTTTCTTGCAGCTGTTAAAAATGAGCGCGAAAGAAGCGAAGGCCAATAATGCTATATATACTCTTTTTTTCATATTTCTAAATGTTTATAGTCGTTATTAGAAACTTGCGCGAATAGAGAAACCAATGCTTCTGGTAGCTGCAGTTGATCCGTTAACAATGGCCTGGTTTACCCAGCTGGATCCTAAGTTCGTTTCAGCGTCAAACTCCTTCATGGTGCGATAGATATAGAAGAGGTTGCTTCCAACCAGAGAAACTCTCAGGTTAGTGCATCCAACTTTACTAGCTATGCTCTTTGGTAAGGAGTAGCCGATAGAAAGTTCACGGAACTTGACATAGTCGTTGTTAACAACGGCGTCATCATAACGGCTGTAAGGAATACCCCAAGCCGGGTTTGCACCCCAGGTATAGGTATTCAGGTAGTAGCTGGCTGCGTCAACAATAACGTCATTCTGGGTTCCGTCAGGTTTTACACCCGGAAGGATAACGCCATCATGCCATATTTTTGCACCTGCCGGAGCATTTGCAACATCAGCATATTTTTTACCGTCTTTAATGTAATAAGCGGCGCCACCGTGAGCTTCATCCCTGTATTCCAGGGTTTCTTCGAACATACCGGCACCCTTCATGTACTGACGGGCGATCGACATTACCTGGCTACCCAGGTTGAAGTCGATGGTAAAATCAACGAAGAAGTTCTTGTATTCAAAATAGTTTCCAATACCACCAACGATATCAGGAGTTACGTTACCTACTTTTTTCATTTCGGTAAAGTCTATCTGATACAATCCGTCAACCGGGTCAACGATTTTAACGCCGTTGGCGTCAACTTTCGGCAGGTAGCAAAGAATGTCACCCATCGGCTGTCCTGGTTCGGAAACGATCAAAGCTGCACCGGCATCGATGTTTGCATGGGTCAGGCGGTCAACACCTTTCATCAGGCTGACAACTTCGTTGCGGTTTTTAGCAAAGTTGGTGCGGATATCCCATTTGAAATCTTTTGTCTGAACCGGAGTTCCGTAAATGGAAGCCTCAACCCCAACGTTTTTCAATTCACCGATGTTGGTCAGCATGTTGCTGGCTCCAACGGTAGAAGGAACTGATAACCAAAGAATCTGGTCAACGATCTTGTTGCTGTAGAAGTTAGCTTCCAAGCCCAGTCGGTTGCCTAAGAATTTCATTTCGGTACCAGCTTCAAATTCATGCTTTTCTTCAGGTCTGATTTTGTCGTTGCCGTAGTTGCCGGAAACCGTGTTGTAAACGATTCCGTTTACGGTACCCTGGTTAAAGGCATTGCTGGCGGCGTACATCGGCGGAGCGTTACCCACGATTCCCCAGCCTACGCGTACCTTACCGTAATCAATAAAGCTCGGCATCGAGAAAGCATCGGAGAAAATAAAGCTACCGTTGACTGAAGGATAGAAGAAGGTGTTGCTTCCGGGAGGCAGGGTGGAAGATGATTCCTGACGGCCTGTGAATTCAACAAAAGCAAAATCTTTGTAACTGAAAGCTGCGGTTCCGAAGAAAGCGTACTTCAGCAATTCATTATAGTCTGCACTACCGTTTGCGCGTCCGGTGTTAACCGAAGCGTTCAGGTGGAACCAATTTTCGGTACTCAAACCGTCATTAGTCCAGGCGCCGGTCGACTTGTAAGTCTCCCTGCGGCCGTTCCAGCCAGCATTCAGAACCATTCCGAAGTCGTCGGTCAGCTTCTTGTCGTAGGACAATAGAGCGTCGCCGTATACTGTGGAGAAGAACGTGTTGCTGAGGCTGAAGCTACCTGAGTTACCCAGACTGATAGGTACTGAGTTAGGATCTTTGTTTTCTACGCGGATTGAAGTGAAATCGTTGGCGATCCTGCCACGGAAAGTTAAACCCGGGAGTATCGTCCAGGTAGCCGTTGCATTGGAGATCAAACGATCCTGGTTCTCAAGGTTCTGAGTTTTCAGAGTCCTCCAGAAGAAGTCGAGAAGATCATAACCCCTCATCCTGATATTCAGGTTTTCATCCGGTGTGGCACTAGGCTGGCCAGCTGTGCGGAAGTAGTAACCTTTACTGGTCTGGTAGTTATCGAGATACCACTGTGCATCATCAAAACGGCTGAGGAAACCTCCGTAGTTGTTGGTGATACGGCTGATCAGGTATGGACGGTTCTTAGTGAACTGATTGATGTAATTGACACCCAGGTCGACCTTCAGATTTTTATGAAGATTCAGTGTTGATGTTAAGTTAAAGGTGTTGCGGTTGTGTTCGCCACCCCTTTGTGTTCCCTGATAATCCATACGGGTATAGGAGAAACGAACATTGCCCCAGTCACCTGATTTGTTAACAGCTACGTTTGCAGTTGAGTTGAATCCGGTACGGAAGAGGTTCTTCCAGTTGTCGGGCTGAGCAACGTAAGGATGAATTTTGTTGTCCCAACCGATAACAGGTTGTCCGTCGAAAGCGGGTCCGAACTGAGCATAGGACCGATAGATTGGCCTGCGGATTTTGGCTCCTTCAACAGTTTCATACAACCAACCATCCTGGTCCGCGCCGAAACTGTTTACGTTGGTTCCGAGGTCATAACCCGGACCGTAATCGTTCTGGAAAGGAGGAAGGAAGGCAGGTGATTCATTCAGGTAGGTGTAGTTAGCTTCAACACCCAAACCTTGTTTCTGAGATCCCCTTTTAGTAGTAATAACGACGACCCCGTTGGCAGCTTCAGATCCGTAAAGTGCGGATGCTGATGCCCCTTTCAGAACGGTCAGGTTATCAATGTCGGAAGGGTTGATGTCAACCAGACCGTTACCGCGGATTCTCTGGTCACCCCAGTAACCGGCATTGTTGTTTTCACCGTTGCGGATAGGTACACCGTCGACGATGATAAGAGGCTGGTTGCTGAAGTTAATTGAGTTCATACCCCTGATGTTGATATTCACGGCACTGGTGGCTCCCCCTGGAGCTGACGTGATCCTTACCCCGGATGCCTTACCGTACATGGCTGATCCGAAGTTTGGCGTGCCGACGTTGGTAAGGTCTTTTGAATCGATCTTACTAACGGCATAACCCAGAGCTTTCTGGGAACGGCGAATACCTAAAGCGGTAACCACAACTTCAGTCAATTCGTTGGACTGAGCGCGCAGTGCAACGTTGATGGTGGTTGCGGTACCAACCGTTACTTCCTGGGGAGCGAATCCCAGAAGTGAGAACACCAGAACACTTCCCCTGTTAACGGACAGCGAGTAAGCGCCGTTTCCGTCAGTGGTTGTGCCTGTTCCTGATCCTTTCACTGCAACATAAACCCCGGGTAAAACATCATTGGTGCCGGCATCCGTCACCTTTCCGCTTACCTTGAGTTGCTGTGCATACACGCTTGCGAACATAAAAAATGCTGTCACCAGTAAAGTGAAGCATTTCTTCAAGCTAAGTTTGCTACTCATAGGAAATTAGTATTTGGTTAAACAATAAATGAACAAAAATTAAAGTATATGAATATGATACTCTTTTTTGATTCCTTAAGTCATTTTCCCTTGTACAGGTTACTGTCCGGTACTAGATAGGTTTCTTTTGTAACGTTAACCACAAATATAATTAGAAATCGGTTTTTAATGCTGTTTAGCAGGATTTTCTTTGGTTTCAATCGATGGAAATAATAAGAATTCCGGTTCTTTCAGAAAGCCAGTGTTTTATAATTCACATACTTTGAGTTGTAATAGGCAACTTTCTCCGGATTTGGCGTATAAGTGCAATCAAAACCCTGTTCCATGGCTGTCATTGCGTCTTCAATACGCGGATAAATGCCCGCTGCAGTTGCAGCAAACATAGCTGCTCCGAGAGCACATGCCTGATCTGCAGAAGCAACTTTAAATTCAATATTCATTACATCGGCAAGGATTTGCATGACAAAAGGTGATTTTTTGGCCACTCCGCCAATAGCGATCACTTCCCGGATCGGAATGCCCTGCTCCCTGAATCGCTCGGCAATGGCGCGGCTTCCAAAAGCGGTGGCCTCAACCAGCGACTTGAAGATCATGGGCGCATCGGTGCCCAGCGTAAGACGTCCGAGAGTTGCGGTAACTGTTTGGTCCGCATCCGGGGTGCGCCTTCCGTTAAACCAGTCTGTTGCCAGGGGAATGGTTTCATCGTCAGGCAGCAACATTGCATCTTCCGTAAGTTTCGTCAGTATCCGGTCGCTGATCTTTTCACGTTCTGCCGGATCGGAAACGAATTGTACCGGCCAGGAAAGTAATCTTTTAAACCAGGCGTAAACATCGCCAAAGGCCGACTGACCAGCTTCGAGGCCGATCATTCCGGGTACAACGGATCCGTCAACCTGGCCGCATATTCCGGGGATAAGCTTTCCTTCCATATCTTCAGGGGGGGCAATCAATATGTCGCAGGTTGAGGTACCCATGACCCTGACCAGTGAATAAGGCCTGATTCCACCGCCGACTGCACCCATATGGCAGTCGAAGGCCCCGGCTCCGATAGCCACCTCTCCCGATATTCCGAATTTTTCCGCCCATTCGGGAAGCAGATACCCAACTTTATGATCAGCCGGCCAGGTATCCGTATATAGTCTTTTTCTGAAGGGTACCAGAACCGGATCAAGTGCACCCAGAAAATCCTCTGATGGCAATCCGTCAAATTCAGCATGCCACATGGCTTTGTGTCCGGAAGCGCAGCGGCTCCTGATGGTCTCCTCTGGTCTGGTGTTACCACTCAGGATTGCCGGCATCCAATCACAATGTTCTACCCATGAATAGGCGGCCTGCCTGACGGCATCATCCTGCCTTAAAACATGCAGGGTCTTGGCCCACACCCATTCCGATGAATAGATGCCTCCCTCGTATTTTGAATAGTCAACCGGCCATTTTGAACACAGATTGTTGATCTCGGCAGCTTCTGCAATGGCGGTATGATCTTTCCATAGAATGAACATCGCATTGGGATTTTCGCTGAATTCGGGTAGAAGGGCGAGGGGAGTGCCTGCTTTATCAACAAATACCGGAGTTGATCCGGTAGTATCGAAAGATATTCCGGCTACCTTGTTGCCTGTTCCGGCCGGTGCCGCTGCCAGGGCCTCACGGATAACCTGAACCATGGAGTCGAGGTAATCCTGGGGATGCTGCCGGTACTGATTTTTTACCGGACTGCAGTAAAGACCTTTTTTCCACCTTGGATACCAGGCTACTGAACTTGAAATCTCCCTGCCATTGGCCGCATCAACGATGACCGCCCGCACGGAATCTGTTCCAAAATCTAACCCAATGACAGCTTTTTCCATAATGTTCATATATATTAATTATCCTCTCAGGGAATAAATGTTAAAAATACACTATTAATTATTAAACCGAAATTCTGATTAAAAAATCTTACTGTTTGCAGAATCAGGGGTTACTCATTACTTTTAAGCCTTCACTTAAACCAAAAAATATGAAAGGACATGTCGACCGCAGGTCTTTCCTGCGAATCTCAGCTTTAACCGGTGCCTTCATGGGTATCCCCCAGCTGATCAGCGCAAAAGGAACACCTGATATCAACGAGATTATCGACAGGATTTCCCAGACACCCGCCAGCGCAGGCAAGTCGGTTATCGGGCTTAAAGTGGCTCCGATCAAGCAGGTAAGGGTAGGGATTATCGGGCTTGGAAACCGCGGTTCCGGGATGACCATGCTGGTCGATGCATTATGTCCGGATAAAGCCAAGATCGTTGCTATCTGTGATATACAGGAGAAATATGCCAACAGGACCTTTGAAGCACTAAAAAAGAGAGGTCAGAATCCGGTGGTGTATAAAGGAACCGCTGATGCCTGGAAAGACCTGGTAGCCAGGGATGATCTCGACCTGGTTTTCATTTTCACCCACTGGGATATGCATGTTCCGATGGCCGTTGAGGCCATGCGCAAGGGAAAGCATGTCGCAATTGAAGTGCCGGCGGCCACCACGCTTGAGGAGTGCTGGCAGATGGTCAATACAGCTGAGGAAACCCAGCGAAACTGCATGATGCTGGAAAATTGCTGCTACGGCGAAGAAGAACTGTGGGTGTTGAACATGGCCCGAAAAGGTGTTTTTGGCACGCTGACATACGGTGAAGCTGCTTATATCCACAATTTGAGGGCGATGCTATTCGATGATTCCTACTACAATAAATGGAGAATCAGGCATAACCTGGCTCATGACGCAAATATATATCCGACCCACGGTCTCGGACCGGTTACACAATATATGAATATCGACCGGGGTGACCGGATGGAGTTTCTCGTTTCTCAAAGTTCACTGCAGGCATCCTATACCGAGTTTTCCAAAACGGTAAGCCCGGATAATGAGTTCTATAACAGGACGGATTTCAAGCACGGTGATATGAATACCTGTCTGATCAAGACGGCCAAGGGACGAATGATTCAGCTGTATCACGATATCGTAACACCCAGGCCCTATTCGAGAAAAAACTCACTGGCCGGAACTAAAGCCTACCACGAGGGCTATCCGAGCCGTCTCTGCATTGGCGACAAGGGTCATGATTGGCTTAAAGATGAAGACTACAAGAAATATAAGGCTGATTACAATCACCCCATCTGGACCAAGCTTAAGGCTGAAATTACCAAGTACGGCGGTCACGGCGGAATGGATTTCGTTGAGATCTACCGTCTGATAGATAACCTCAACCGGGGTGTGCAGCTTGATATGGATGTTTATGATGCCGCAGCCTGGAGCGTTGTGACACCGATATCCGAAATATCTGTTGAACTTGGATCTGTCCCGGTTAAATTCCCCGATTTCACCCGTGGAAGATGGAAGGAGGAGAGGGAGTTGCAGATTTTAATTGACTGACGGTCGGCAGTTGGCAGTCGGCAGTTGGCAGTAGGCAGTAGGCAGTTGGCAGTTGGCAGTAGGCAGCAGGCAGTCGGCTTTGGACCGGGGCTTCGGGCCACCTGATTTTCTTGAGATATTCACCAAATGGTAGAAAATAGTTCTCTCGTGAACTTCAAGGACTGAATTTGTTAAAAATATTTGCCTTAATTATCTGTTTAGCTGTCGTTTCTGAGATACAGTCCCAGACGGTTGTATATATTGATCCGACCAATTCACAAGATCAGCAGCAGGATGGATCGCTTGGCCATCCTTTTGATTCCTGGACCGATTTTGTCATTGGAAGCAATGTTTCCTATTTGCAGAAATCCGGCACCCTATGCGAATTGTCGGGAAATATCCGCCTTACCGGTCTTACAGGGGTTATCCTTGGGGCATACGGTACGGGAAGTAAACCCCGGATTCTCAGCAAGGCTTCAGCAGCTCATGTAATTGATATTACAAGCTCATCACATTGTATCGTTCGTGACCTGGATATCGGATCAGGGGGATTGGCAACATCCGGAATTATTATCGACGGAGCGGGATCCACAGGAAACCTTGTTGATCAGTGCGATGTCCACAATGCTGAATGGGGAATCCGGATAATTACCAATGGAGCGGGCAATCGGATACTGAATAGCAATATCTACCTTATAGGTGATGATGGAATATTTGTAAAAGACGTTCCTGACATTGAGGTAGGATATTGCTCCATTTATGATATTAACCAAAAATGGTTTATTGATAAAAGTGAAA
>CAYHCO010000010.1:36875-59602 GCA_964355105.1 uncultured Porphyromonadaceae bacterium | reverse complement strand
GGATATTGCTCCATTTATGATATTAACCAAAAATGGTTTATTGATAAAAGTGAAACTTACTCTGCCGGTGATTGCATACAGATTGCATCGCTGAATTCATTGAATTTCAGTGTTCATCATAATCGACTCGACCATAGCTCCACCGGAAACAAGTTTTGCTTAATAGTTGCCGGGGAAACCTATACCGGCACAGTTACAGGCAACACGCTGATCGGTAACAGCACGCAGGTTACCAGCTGCCTCTATTTTGGAAATACTTCAGGCTCGGTATTGGTTATGAATAACCGTCTTGAAAACGGCAATTATGCTATTTATTCCTATGTTAAGGATTTACAGGTAACCTGTAATTTGTTCAAAGGAAATAATTACGGGATCAGAGTGATGACTGATTGTAGGCTTAATGCACAGAATAATAGCTTTGTGGGACAGTCGGGCTATTGTTTGTCAAGCCT
Organism: uncultured Porphyromonadaceae bacterium; assembly: GCA_964355105.1. GTDB lineage: Bacteria > Bacteroidota > Bacteroidia > Bacteroidales > UBA12481 > UBA12481. Next base: position 59,150 of record CAYHCO010000010.1, on the reverse strand, counting down.
TTCGGGAACTTCAGTTACTGCAATTAATAATATTTTCTTTCTTGCTGGCAGTCAATCCAGAGTATGGATCGTGGGTGGACAATGGTCTTCAGATTATAATAATTTCAATACACAGCAAACTGGTTTTCTTAATTCATCAGGAAGTCTTGCTGATTGGCAATCAGTAACTTCCAATGACTTACATTCAGTGCTCGGTGATCCGCGCCTGGCTGATCCTCCTTCAGGAAATTTCAGGCTGTCACAGGATTCTCCTTGCATTGATAAAGGCGTCGATGTGGGTCTTTCTTCCGATTTTGATGGGTTAAGCATTCCACAGGGACCTTCTCCGGATATAGGTGCCTTTGAATTCCCCTCAGGCCAGAACGAGATTATAACCGGTACGGTCAACGGCGATCCTTTTTGCCAGGGATCAATTGTTACGGTTCCTTTTGTACTCAAAGGAAGGGTGAATGCTGATAATCAATTTTTTGCGGAGTTGTCTGATCCTAATGGCAATTTTGATTCTGCTGTGGTTATAGGTTCGGTTAAAAGTGCGGTTTCCGGATTTATCGAGGCCATTCTCCCCGGAGCAGCCTTGCCGGGATCTGCCTATCGTATAAGGGTAACAGCCAGCAATCCACGTTTGGCGGGTTTGCCCAACAGCCAGGATCTGGAAATAATGCCCATCCCTGCTGCTCCTATTATCCGCCAGGCCGGAATCTATCTGCTCGAATCAAATATCATCCAGGGTAATCAATGGTACCTCGTCAGTTTAGCCGGGGATAAATTGATAGCCGGTGCTCAGGGCTGGCAATTTATGCCTGAGGTGTCGGGTTCCTATTATTCGCGGATAACGAATACCGGCGGTTGCGTTTCAGCGCCCTCCAACATAATTAGCATAATAGGTTCCGGGATAGAAGAAAATATATTCTCTGATATCCGTGTTTATCCGAATCCTGCCCGGGAATTTGTCTCGATAGATTTGCCACTCGGTTCCATTGGACCAGTGGAGGCTCAATTAACTGATCTGTTTGGCAGGATCATTAAAAGACAGCTAATCGGTACCGATAACAATACGGTAAAACTGACCGGCCTGCCAGGTGGTTTGTATTTTCTGAAAATCCCTTTTCGTAATTCAGTTTTCACTTTTAGGGTGATCGTTTTTAATTAGATTCCGGCTGTTAACATTATTCCTTCCCGTAACCTTCAAGAATCGGGCAACAACTTTTTTGTTCCGGGGGTGTTCACCTTCTTTTATTGATTTTTTTCGTAAATTAGGGAAAGAAGGGAACATCGCCATGGATACAACAAATACAAAACAAAAGTCCGGGGAACCCGGTTGGCGGGCCATTGTCGCCAAATATAATTTTCCTGATCTCAGTAAGAGTATCTGGCAACTGGTTGACTCACTGGGCCCATTGGTAATTATCTGGATCCTGATGTATTTCAGTCTCAGCGTATCCTACTGGATTACCCTGGCACTTGCAATACCCGCTGCCGGTTTCATGGTCAGGGTATTTATCATTTTTCATGATTGTGGCCACAAATCATTTTTCAAATCGCCCAGGTGGAATGAATGGATCGGATTTTTTACCGGTCTGCTGACTTTCACCGCCTACCATTCCTGGCACCGGAGCCATAACAAGCACCATGCCACCGTTGGAAATCTCGACAAGCGCGGGGTGGGCGACGTGCTCACGATGACGATCACAGAATATAAAGCTGCGCCTTGGGGTAAACGGGTGTTCTACAGGATTTACCGGAACCCGGTCGTCATGTTTCTGATTGCGGCACCGATCATCTTTATTGTGCAAAACCGCGTGTTTACGAAGAATCTTCAAGCGCGTGAAAAGTGGAATATCGTCTGGACCAATATCGCCATAATAATTCTTTTTGGGGGTGTTGGACTTCTGATCGGATTTAAAACGCTGATCATGATCCAGTTGCCGGTCTATTATCTGGCAGCTGTCTGGGGAGTCTGGCTCTTTTACGTTCAGCACCAGTACAACGATGTGCACTGGTATCGCGATGACGAATGGGAGTATGAAAACGTGGCTCTCAACGGAAGCTCATTCTATAAGCTGCCTCGACTGCTTCAATGGTTCTCCGGCCATATCGGATTTCATCATGTACACCATCTGAGCGCCCGCATACCCAACTATAAGCTTGAGAAATGTCACCGGGAAAATGCCCTTTTCGTGAACATCAAACCGGTCACTTTTGCGCAAAGCTTCCGATCGCTGCGGCTTCGACTATGGGACGAGAACGCAAACCGGCTTGTGAGCTTTACCGAAGCGCTTTCCAAGGCATAAGACATAAGGCAGAGGGCATAAATTAGGCATAAGTTAAAGGAATAAGAATTAAGTAGGTTGGTACGCCTTATTTCTTAATCCCTATTACATGTTCCCAATTTCTGCCCTTTGCCCTATGCCCTCTGACTTTTAAAGGTTCTTTATCTCCCCGATAAGCTTCTGAATACTGTCCTTGGCATTGCCGAACAGCATCCGGGTATTGTTATTGAAGAAAAGGAAGTTCTCAATGGCCGCGTAGCCTTTGCCCATACCCCTTTTCATGACGATCACGTTTTTGGCTTCCCAAACCCTCACCACGGGCATACCGTATATCGGGCTTGAAGGATCATCAACGGCAGCTGGGTTAACCACATCATTGGCGCCGATGACCACCACCACATCAACATTTTTCATGTCATCATTGATCTCATCGCTTTCGTGAAGCTTGTCGTAGGATACGTCAGCCTCAGCAAGCAGTACGTTCATGTGACCCGGCATGCGGCCGGCTACCGGATGAATGGCATAGCGCACATTGACTCCTTTGTCATCCAGAAGCTTTTCCATTTCATGGCAGATATGCTGTGCCTGGGCAACGGCCAGTCCGTAACCCGGGACGATGACAACTTTCTGACTGTAACTCAGCAGAACGGCTGAATCACTCACGCTGATCTCCTTCATGCTTCCGGCAACTTTATCCAGACCTGCACCCCCGCCGCCAAAAGCTCCGATAATCACGTTGAGCAGCGAGCGGTTCATAGCTTTACACATCAGCACGGTAAGAATGGTACCTGCCGAGCCTACCAGGATACCGCCCGTAAGCATGACCTGGTTGTTATAGAGGAACCCGCCCATGGCTGCGGCAACCCCTGTAAAAGAGTTCAGTAAGGAGATCACCACCGGCATATCGGCACCCCCGATCGGAATCACGAAAGTGATACCGTAAACAAGGGATAAGCCCAGGAGCGTGTAAGCCATCCAGCTGATATCCTTGGGATCCACGTGACCCTGCGCCAGAATAATCACCACAAATATCAGGATACCGACCAGGAAGAGAAGGTTGACCACGCGCATGAACTTCATTTTGGGGTCGCCGATTTTTTCAGCCAGCTTGCCAAAAGCTATCATACTACCTGCAAATGAAACACTTCCGATCACCAAACCGAGGAGAATGGCCAGGGCATGGCCATTTAACATGCCGTGCTCTGCGATCAATTCCGGAGCCATGCGCGGAAACTCCATCAGGGAGATCAACGCCGCCGCAGCACCGCCCATACCGTTGAAAAAGGAAACGAGCTGTGGCATGGCCGTCATCTTGACTTTTACCGCGATGGCCCAGCCAATGACGGTTCCTATTGCTATTGCGGCCAGGATGAGCCCGATATGCTCGATGGGCCTTCCGTCTTTTTTGTGAAACAGAAGCGTGCAAACGATTGCCAGTCCCATACCGATGGCAGCGATGAAATTGCCTTTTCTGGCCGATTCGGGATGACTCAGCATTTTCAGACCGAAAATGAACAGTACCGAAGCGATCAGGTAACTGATCTCCAATATGGAGTCACCTACCGGGATATTTAGTATTGTATTCATTGTCTGCTGGTTATTTTTTCTTTTTAAACATCTCGAGCATCCTGTCCGTAACCACAAATCCACCCACAACGTTCAGTGTTCCAAGCACAACAGCCAGGAATCCGAGGATGAGGGAAGCGGTGGTTTCCGCATGGCCCATTACTATGATCGCTCCAATAATAACCACACCGTGGATGGCATTTGCCCCCGACATCAGCGGGGTATGCAGGATTGCCGGTACATGCGAAATCACTTCGATTCCCAGCAGGATGGAGAGTGCAATAATAAATATTGCCTCCTTATTGACATAGATAAAACTGAGTATTTCTTGCATGGTAAAGATTTTTTAAGAGAAAAGACTTTTAACCCGGGTATTGATGATCTCGCCGTTGTGCGTTACGCAGGTGCCGGCAACAATATCATCCTCGAAGTTCAGGTTCAGGGAGCCATCGGCATTGATGATCAGGCTCATGAAATTCAAGGCGTTCTTTCCGAACATCTTGCTGGCATCTTTTGATATGGTTGATGGGTAGAACGATTGTCCGATTATCCTCACTCCATTGTGCTCTACCGTTTTTCCGTTTTCGGTCAGCTCGCAGTTGCCTCCTGTGGATGCCGCCAGGTCAACGACCACCGATCCGGGCTTCATCTCTTCCACCGTTGCTTTCATGAGCAATTTGGGTGCCGGTTTGCCGGGAATCTGAGCTGTGGTGATCACCACATCGCTTTTAATGGCGTGGTCATGGACCGCCTGCCGTTGTTTCCTCTGATATTCCTCGGATTGCTCAACCGCATACCCTCCGGCTGTTTTGTCGTCATGTGCACCTTCCACTTCAATGAATTTGGCACCCAGACTTTCAACCTCTTCTTTTACTGCGGTCCTCACATCAAACGCTTCCACTCTTGCCCCCAGCTTTCGCGAGGTGGCGATAGCCTGCAACCCGGCAACACCCGCTCCCAGAATCAGGACTTTGGCTGGGGTAATGGTACCCGCTGCTGTCATGAACATCGGGAAGAAAGTCGGGAGATGCATCGCCGCATCAAGAACGGCACGGTAACCGGCTGCAGTTGCCTGCGAAGAAAGGATGTCCATGGCCTGGGCACGACTGGTTCTGGGAAGGATATCCAGACTGAAAGTCGTTAACTTGTGATCGACCAGCAGCTGAACCACTTCTTTTTCAGCCAGCGGGTTTAAAATTCCAATCCAGACCTGTCCCGGCTTGATTTTTTTCAGCCATGCCTGTTCGGGCGGTGATATGCGTAAAAGGATATCAGCGCCTCCGATAATTTCATCTGCCTTCTTTATCTGGGCTCCGGCTTTAACATATTGATCATCCGGCGAATAGGAACCTTCCCCAGCACCTTGCTCCACCCACACCTCTACCTTTTTTTTAATCAGCTCAGCCACGGTTTCGGGTAATAGGATAACCCTGTTTTCACCGGCTTTTTCCTTCAAAATGCCTGCAATCATATGAGTAAAATTTGATGTCGAACAATTCAACAGACTAATTGTTAAAACTAATAAATTTTAAATTACCCGATACCTGATACCCGATACCCGATACCCCTTGTTTGCTTAATCCAAAAATCGTTTTTATCTTTGCCACCCGAAATAAACATGATGATCTCAAAAGAAACGACATATCAGATTTTCACCCACCTCCGGATGATGGATATGTTAATGCTTTTGGGGTAAGTTTTCCCGGCTTGCCCCTAGACTCCAGACCTGAGCATGGGTCATTTCCTCTGATTTTTTCTTTGAGCTAAAGTATTTTCGCATGAGCAATCATGTAAAACCTGATAAATCTTATTTCCATGGCCTATAAATTCGAAACCCTGCAAATACACGCAGGTCACCAGCCTGATAGCGATACGCTCAGTCGTGCTGTGCCTATCTACCAGACTACTTCCTATGTTTTTCACGATGCCGATCATGCGGCAGGATTGTTTGATCTTAAAGTTCCCGGTCATATCTATTCCCGGATATCAAATCCCACAGTTGAGGTTTTTGAAAAGCGGATTGCCGCTCTGGAAGGCGGTACCGGCGCACTGGCAGTATCATCCGGGCATGCAGCCCAGTTCATTGCACTGAACAATATCCTGAAGCCGGGCGACAACCTGGTATCCTCACCGTTCCTGTATGGAGGTACACTCAACCAGTTCCGCCACAGTTTTAAAAACTTAGGCATTGATGTCCGCTTTGCCGTTTCCGACAAGGCAGGCGATTTTGAACAGCTTATTGATGAGAATACCCGCGGATTGTATGTGGAGACCATCAGCAACCCGGGATTCTCGATTCCTGATTTTGAAGCTTTTGCCCGTCTGGGTGAAAAGTACGGGATACCCCTTATTGTTGACAATACTTTTGCAGCCGGCGGTTATCTTTGCCGGCCTATCGATTATGGCGCAAACGTGGTGGTTGAATCCGCTACCAAATGGATCGGCGGCCACGGCACCACCATTGCCGGGGTTATTATCGACGGCGGTAATTTTCCATGGGATAACGGCAAGTTTCCCCAGTTGACCGAACCTTCCCCGGAATACCACGGATTCAAATGGTTCGAGGAGTTCGGCAATCAGGCGTATATTGTTCGTGCACGAACCATCGGCCTGCGGGACTTCGGTCCTTCCCTGGGCGCCTTCGACGCCTTCCTCCTCCTTCAGGGACTCGAAACCCTTTCCCTGAGGCTCGACCGCCAATGTGCCAATACCCTTGCATTAGCCGAATATCTTCAAAAGCATCCAAAAGTGGAGCAGGTTGGCTATCCCGGCCTTCCAGGTGATCAGAACCATAATCTGGGTAAGAAATACCTGACGAACGGTTTCGGAGGTGTCCTCACCTTTATATTGAAAGGCGACAAGCTGGTAAACCGCCATCTGGTTGAGAAGTTTAAGTTCGTCAGCCACCTGGCAAACGTGGGCGACACCCGTACGCTTATCATCCAGCCATCGGCCACCACCCACCAGCAACTGAGTGAGGCGGAACAAATCGCCGCAGGCGTCCATCCTAACCTGTTCCGGGTTTCTGTTGGACTGGAACATATCGATGATATTATCGCAGATTTTGACCTGGCAATAAAGCAGCTATGACACAGCTTGAACCCCATATATTTGAGTTCACAAAAACTCTTAAGCTGGAGTGCGGGGCCTCATTATCGAAATGGCAGGTGGCATTCCATACTTTCGGGAAGCTGAACGAAAATCTCGACAATGTGATCTGGGTATGCCATGCCCTGACTGCCAATTCCGATGTTTATGACTGGTGGCCCGGTATGGTCGGTCCCGGTTGCCTGATGGATACGGACAAATACTTCGTGATTTGTGCCAATATCCCCGGGTCCTGCTACGGTACTACCGGGCCTTTATCTATCATTGAGGAGACCAACAGCCCTTACCTGCATAGTTTTCCCATGATAACCGTCAGGGATGTGGTGCAGGTGCTGGATGAACTCAGAAAATTCCTGGGTATCAGGAAAATTCATCTGGGTATTGGCGGCTCGCTTGGCGGTCAGCAAATCCTGGAATGGGCTATACAGGAGCCCGACCTTTTCCGGTTCATTGCACCTGTTGCGACAAATGCACGCGCCTCGGCATGGGGTATTGCTTTCAACGAGGCACAGCGCATGGCTTTAATGGCAGATGAATCGTTTGCCGAAGGCCTGGCCGACGGCGGCTCAAAAGGAATCAGGGCTGCCAGGGCAGTTGCGCTGCTGAGTTACCGGAACCGGCATACTTATCAGCATACCCAGACTGATCCCGATGAGGACAAACTTGAAAATTTCAAGGCTTCCTCGTATCAGCAGTACCAGGGACAAAAGCTGGATCGCAGGTTTAATGCTTATTCCTATCAAATTGTGACCAAGACCTTGGATTCACACAACGTCGGCCGCAAACGCGGCGGAGTTGAAAAAGCCCTGTCCGGAATCAAGGCCAGGACTCTCGCGGTAGGCATTTCGAGCGACCTCCTATTTCCGCCCGAAGAGCAAAAACTCATCGCGGAATGTGTTCCGGATTCCACCTATTTTGAAATTGATTCATTCTATGGTCACGATGGCTTCCTGATTGAAGTGGAAGCCCTTACCAATATTCTCAAACCAATCATAAATGACTGACGAGATGACAACTGACAAGAAAAATAAACTGGTTATAGGACTTTTTGGATTTGGTGTAGTAGGGCAGGGGCTTTACAAGGTTCTGCAGGAAGTGCAGACAGCCGATGCCACCATCAAATCGGTCTGTGTTAAACATAAAGATAAACCCCGGTCCATCGACTCAAGATTTATCACCCTGAATCCGGATGATTTACTCAACGACCCGGAGATTAACCTGATCGTGGAACTGATCGATGATGCCGATGCAGCCTATCAGATCGTTAAAACCGCCCTGAGCAACGGGAAATCTGTTGTTTCCGGGAACAAGAACATGCTTGCGCATCATCTGAATGAACTTATCGAACTGCAGCGTAAACATGGTGTTGCCCTGCTTTATGATGCTTCTGCGTGCGGTTCCATACCGGTGATCCGTAACCTGGAGGAATATTACGACAACGATCTTCTCCAATCGATCACGGGGATCCTCAACGGTTCGTCGAATTTTATTCTGACGAGGATTTTTCAGCAGGGATGGACCTATGATGATGCCCTCAAATATGCACAGGAACTTGGATTCGCGGAAAGCAACCCGTCGTTCGACGTTGACGGCTTCGACAGCATGTTCAAGCTGATTATCCTGGCATTGCACGGTTTCGGCACCCTCGTTGATCCTGATGAGGTATTCCATTACGGGATCAGCAACGTGTCGGACCATGATATTCAGTATGCACGCGAGAAAAGCAAGAAGATCAAGCTGGTAGCACAGGTTAGCAAGGTGAACGGGAAAAAATTCACGATGTTTGTACTGCCGAAGTTCGTGAGTGCCGATGAATATATCTTCAGCGTTGAGGATGAGTACAACGGGGTGGTGATCCAGGGACAGTTTTACGACAAACAGTTCATGTTTGGAAAAGGTGCAGGGGCCTTCCCAACGGGTTCCGCGGTACTTTCCGACATCACGGCGAGAAAGCATAATTACCGTTACGAGTACAAGAAACTCAACTTTTTCGCTTCTCCGGTGTACACAAGAGATCTGGCCGTCGAGATTTACCTTCGTTACCATGATTTGGTTGATCTGAGCCACTTTGATTTTGAATCCGTAAGTGAAAAATACACCGGCCCGGCTTACAACTATATCATTGGAAAGATAAAACTTGATACCTTGCACAAAATGAAGAACCTGATCCGGAAGCTTAACGTCTTTATAGCCTGGACCGGAAAAATTGATTAAAATGATAAAAAATTCTTCCTATAAACGACTGGCTGATGCCTTATCGTCGGGTATTATGATTCTGGATGGTGCCATGGGTACCATGATCCAGAAACTGGGCCTGACTGAGGAGGATTACCGCTCACCGGAACTGGAAAATCATCCGTTTCCGCTTAAGGGTAATCATGACCTGCTAAGCCTCTCAAAGCCCGATGCGATTTACACCGTTCACAAGCAATATATTGATGCCGGTGCAAGGGTAATCGAGACCAACACCTTTAATTCCAATTCGATATCGCAGGCGGACTATCAGACCAGCCACCTGATCTATCAGATTAACCTGGAAGCTGCAAAGATTGCCAGGAGAGCAGCAGGCGAGAATGCTTTTGTTCTCGGAGCCATCGGGCCTACCAACAGGACCGCCTCGATGTCACCAAAGGTTGAGGACCCCGGATACCGGAACATTACCTTTGACGAGCTGGCCACCGCATACCAGGAGCAGGCAACTGCCCTGCTCGACGGGGGTGTCGACGGGTTTCTGATTGAAACGATTTTCGATACCCTCAATGCAAAGGCCGCCATTTACGGATTACAGGAAGAGTTCCGGAAGCGCGGTCAGGAATGGCCTATTGTCATTTCCGTGACCATCACTGACGCCAGCGGCCGAACATTGTCCGGTCAAACGCTTGAGGCTTTCTTTTATTCCATCCTTCATGCCGACCCTCTAGTTGTTGGGTTGAATTGTGCACTGGGAGCCAAGGAATTGCTGCCCTACCTCCGCGAATTGAAGAGGCTGGTCAACAGCCGGTCTGCTGGTCCCGGACGCAGGATCTACACTTCTGCACATCCCAATGCCGGACTGCCCAATGAATTAGGTGATTATTCGCAGTCGGCTCAGGAGATGGCCGCCTGGATAAAAATATTTCTTGACGAAGGCCTGGTGAACCTCGTTGGAGGCTGTTGCGGGACGACTCCCCAGCACATCAAAGCTATTGCGGACCTGGCTTCAGAAATGAATGCCGCCAGAGGTGAAACCCCGGACGAACCGGTGGGTTCTTCTACGCCAAATCTGACCGTATTCTCAGGTCTCGAGCCGCTGGTCATCCGTCCGGAATCCAATTTCATCAATATTGGTGAACGGACCAATGTGGCCGGTTCCAAGCAGTTTGCCAGGCTGATCCGCGAAGGAAAGTTTGAGCAAGCCCTCACTGTTGCCAGGGAGCAGATTGAAGGCGGCGCCATGATGATCGATGTGTGCATGGACGATCCCCTTCTGGATGCGACCGAAACCATGGGCCGCTTTCTGCGAATGGTAGCTACCGATCCCGATATTGCGAGAGTGCCGGTGATGATCGATTCGTCGAGATTCTCCGCTATTCAGGAAGGCCTCAAAAACACACAGGGTAAAACGGTTGTCAACTCAATAAGCCTCAAAGCAGGTGAGGAAGTTTTCCTGGAGCAGGCCAATTATTTGCGCCGTTTCGGTGCAGCAGTGATTGTAATGCTTTTCGATGAGGCTGGGCAGGCTGATACATTTGAAAGAAAAATAGAGATCGCCCGCCGCTCCTATGATTTATTGGTGAATAAGGCCGAATTCCCTCCGGAGGACATTATTATAGATCCCAACGTTCTGGCTCTGGCCACAGGCCTTGAAGAGCACAACCGTTACGGACTGAATTACATAGAGGCAACACGCTGGATCAAGCAAAACTTGCCGGGAGTCAAGGTTTCCGGCGGAGTCAGCAACCTGTCATTTGCTTTCCGGGGCCGCGAAAATATCAGGCAGGCCATGCATGCCGTTTTCCTTTATCATGCCATCCGTGCCGGCATGGATGTGGGAATTGTCAATCCCTCGATGCTTCAGGTATACGATGAGGTCGATCCTGCATTGCTCAAACTGGCCGAGGATGTGGTCATGTATCGCCGTAAGGATGCTACGGACCGTCTGCTGGCGTATGCAGAGAAGACCGGCGATACGGATAAGAAAAGTGTGGGCCACACCGAAGATTGGAGATCTCTGGGAGTGAAGGACCGCCTCATCCATTCGATGGTTGCCGGCATTGCCGACTTTATCGAGGAAGATGTTGAGGAAGCCAGGCACCTGTATGATCTGGCGCTTGAGGTGATCGAACAGCCCCTGATGGAAGGTATGGGTGTCGTTGGCGACCGCTTCGGCTCGGGCAAAATGTTCCTGCCGCAGGTCATCAAGAGTGCCCGGGTCATGAAAAAGGCTGTTGCCTACCTGACCCCATTTATCGAAGCACAGAAATTGAACGGCTCCGGTTCCGGGAATGCCGGTAAGGTAGTTCTGGCAACGGTTAAAGGCGACGTACACGATATTGGAAAGAATATAGTCGGGGTTATCCTGCAATGCAATAACTATGAGGTTATTGACCTTGGAGTCATGGTTCCGGCGGAGAAAATAATTGATACGGCTATCCGGGAAAATGCATCCCTGATTGGCCTCAGCGGACTGATTACCCCCTCCCTCGAGGAAATGGCTTACGTTGCCGGCGAAATGAAAAAGGCCGGTCTCAATATACCGCTGCTCATCGGGGGAGCGACCACCTCGGAACTTCATACCGCCCTGAGGATCGATCCTTTTTATCAGGGAGCCGTAGTACATGTGCGCGACGCTTCCAGGGTGGTTGGCGTCACCAGCCAGCTGCTCTCAGCTGAAAAGGGGGAAGCCAGGAAGCTGGAGATCAAGGCTGATTATGATAAGATAAGGACCGAATACGCCAGTCGCGATCACACCCGGGGATACATCACGCTGGCACAGGCCCGAGAGAACGCATTAAAGATTAACTGGGACGGCGGAAAGGGAATTACTACACCCAGCCGTCAGGGCCTTATTGAGTTTAACGATTTTCCGATCGAAGAGCTGGTCCCTTACATCGACTGGTCATTTTTCCTCTACACCTGGGACATCCGCGGAAGGTATCCTGCCATACTCGAAGATCCGCTCAAAGGTGCAGAAGCCAAAAGCCTCATCGCCGATGCTCATGAAATGCTGAATGATATCATTAAGTATAAATGGCTGAAAGCTAATGGAATCGTTGGAATTTACCCCGCTCATTCCGATCGTGAAGATCTGATCGTTTACGACCATGAGGATCCCTCCCGAGAGCTTGAGAGGTTCTTTTTCCTGCGTAATCAGGAGCAGAAAGATCCGGGCGAGGTTAATCTCTGCCTGTCGGATTTTGTAGCTCCGGAACAATCAGGCGTTAAGGACTACGTCGGGCTTTTCGCAGCAACCGCCGGAATTGGCTGTGATGAGAAGAGCAGGGAATTTGCCGATCAGAACGACGATTACCGATCGCTCATGCTTAAGGTCCTGGCTGACAGGCTGGCTGAAGCATTCGCCGAATACCTGCATAAAGTGGTCCGAAAGGAAATCTGGGGAAACTCTCCCGATGAGAACCTTAAAACGGAGGAATTGCTCAAGGAAGCCTATATCGGCATACGACCTGCCGTCGGCTATCCGAGCTGTCCGGACCATGAAGACAAGCTCACCCTTTTCCGGATACTCGATCCGGAGAAAAAGACCGGCATTGAACTGACGGAAACCCTGGCCATGCATCCGGGAGCTTCCGTTGCCGGACTCTATTTCGCACATCCCGAATCCCGGTATTTTGCGGTTGGCCGCATCGGGGAGGACCAGATAAGTGATTACGCCCGGCGCAGGGGTATTTCCGTTCAACATGCTGAAAAGCAAGTATCAACACATCTGAATTATAAATGAAAGTTACTGAGCATATAGAAAAGTCGAAGGGCCCAAAGTTCTCATTCGAGATCCTTCCGCCTACCAAAGGATCCAGTATCCATACTATTTACGATACCCTTGATCCGTTGATGGAATTCAAGCCGCCATACATCAATATTACTTATCATCAGGCTGAGGTCGACCTGAAAGAGCGGCCCGACGGTTTGCTGGAGCCCCGCGTGGTCAGGAAGCGTCCGGGCACGGTGGCCATCTCAGCGGCCATCCAGAACCGCTACCGGGTTGATGTGGTGCCTCACCTGATCTGCGGAGGTTTCTCCAAAGAAGAAACGGAGGATGCATTGATCGACCTGCATTATCTGGGAATACATAATATATTGATAGTCAGGGGAGATGCAAATCCGCTTACCGGGAGGTTCCTGCCTACCCGCAACGGGCACGCACATGCAATCGACCTGCTTAAACAGGTGGTTGAGCTGAACCGGGGAAAATACATTGAGGATGACCTTGAAAACCCGGAAGCGCTGGATTTTTCGCCCGGAGTTGCCGCTTATCCGGAAAAGCATATCGAGGCACCGAACTTTGAAAGCGATCTGCATCACCTGAAAGCAAAAATCGATGCCGGCGCGGAATATGTGGTCACCCAGATGTTTTTCGACAACAGTAAATTCTTCGGTTTCGTTGACGCGTGCCGCAAGGCCGGAATTAACGTTCCGATCATTCCCGGGATAAAACCGGTCTCGATAAAACGCCATCTGAACATTTTACCCCAGACATTTAAAGTCGATATACCGGCTGACCTTTCCAGGGAAATGGATAAATGCCAGAATAACGACCAGGTTAGGCAGGTGGGTATCGAATGGGCAATACAGCAATCCAAGGAACTCATTGCTGCCGGTGTGCCGATCATCCACTTTTTTACCATGGGACGGGCTGATAATATCCGAAAAATTGCGGAAGCGATCCTGTAAATTGTTTGGATTTCGATACTTTTAACCTCTGATGGAAGTCGATCTGTTCATGCCCTGCTTTGCCGACCAGCTGTACCCTGAAACAGGCTGGAGTGTACACCGTGTGCTTGAAACCGCGGGTTGCAAAGTCTTCTACAATCCTGAACAGACGTGCTGCGGGCAAGCCGCCTATAATTCAGGTCACTGGGATATTGCCAGGGATCTGGCGAAAAAATTTATGGACGAATTCAGCGGATCCAGGCCGATCGTATGCCCATCCGCATCCTGTGCCGGATATGTACGGAATTATTTTTCAGGCTTGTTGATAGAGAAAAATCACCTGGATAAATTTAACAGCCTTCGTCCCCAGATTTACGAATTCACAGACTTTCTCGTTAACGTTCTGCATGTGGAGGATGTCGGTGCTGAGTTTGAAGCCAAAGTTACTTATCATGATTCATGTGCGGCACTCAGAGAATACGGTATCAGGAGCGAACCGAGGGTTCTTCTCGCAAAAGTAAAGGGACTGGAACTCGTTGAAATGCCAGATACCGATACCTGCTGTGGTTTCGGCGGCACTTTTGCCATCAAGCATGAACCGATATCTACTGCCATGGCGCAACAGAAAGTGGAGAATGCCCTTTCAACCGGCACAGAATATATTGTGTCCACAGAAATGTCGTGCCTGATGCACCTCGATGCCTATATCAGAAAACAGGAACTGTCAATCAAATGCCTTCACATTGCCGATATTCTAAATAAAGCTAAATGATGAATATGAAAAACAAGAGATTGTTACTGACAGCCGGAATCATGATCATGCTGGCTGTGGCCGTAATGGGCGGTCCGGGAAAAACCAGGCCCATACTTAGCAAAGACCTGCCGGTTCTGTCAATCTCTTCTTCCGAGGCTGGAAGGTATGTTGCAGCCAAAGAAGCTGCAGTACCGAATATCAAGCCCGGAAACGCTTCAAAAGTATATTATGCGAATGAGGCTACCCGCGAAAAAACGGCATACTGCCTTCTTTACCTCCATGGTTTTTCCGCATCGCCCGAGGAAGGTAATCCTTCACATGTTAATCTGGGCAAGGCTTTCGGAATGAACACCTATATTCCGAGGCTGGCTGATCATGGATTGATCTCCAGTGAGCCCTTGCTGAACATGACCCCAGATAATTTGTGGAATTCGGCCAAGGAAGCTCTTGCGGTGGCACGGACACTTGGCAACAAGGTTATTCTCATGGGGACCTCCACCGGTGGTTCTCTGGCCCTTCAGATGGCGGCCGACTATCCGGATTTGATCGCTGCCTTGATTCTCTATTCCCCTAACGTACGCATTGCCAACAAAGCCAGCGTTTTACTTGCCCGTCCCTTGGGCCTGCAACTGGGCCGGATGATCTCAGGGGGCAAATACCGCATCCTTCCCGAAGATCCCAAAACGGATCCTTTCTGGTACAATAAATATAGGGTTGAAGGGGTAGTGTATCTCCAGCAACTGGTTGAGAAAACGATGAAACCCAAGGTTTTCGAGGAAGTTAAGCAGCCTGTTTTTGTAGGCTACTATTATAAGGATAAGGAACATCAGGACAATACCGTCAGCGTATCCGCCATCCTCTGGATGTACGATCATCTGGGGACTGCGGCAGACAAGAAAGTGGCTGTTGCCTTTCCTGATGCAGGTGCCCATGTGATCGGTTGCGATCTTACCAATCCGAACTGGAAAAAAGTGTACGATGCAACAGAATCATACCTGATTAAGACAGTAGGTTTAACTCTTGTAAAAGCCAGATAAGTCATGAGATTCCCGGGCTGGATCTCCGGCATATGCCTGACTGTTACATTGGTCACCGGCTGCACATCCCGGTATAAGAATTTCGAAGGTGTCGCTTATCCGGAGAAATTGCCCCACGACTGGGAAAATCCCGCTGTAACCAATATCAACCGGGAACCGCCACATGCGGCATTTTTTTCCTACGGGACTGAAAATGCCGCGATAGCCGGGAATCATGAGGGTTCTGAATTTTACAGAAGTCTCAATGGTAAATGGTCCTTCCACTTTTCAAAGAATCCCTCAGCGCGCCCTTTCTATTTTTTCAGGGATGATTATGATACCCGTGATTGGGACCAGGTTGAGGTCCCGTCGAACTGGGAAATCCTGGGTTACGGCATTCCTATTTACCTGGATGAGGAATATGCCTTTAAGCCCAATCCTCCGTTGATCCCCAATGACGATAATCCTGTTGGCAGCTACAAAAGGGAATTCCATATCCCGCCACTCTGGAATGACCGGGAGGTTTTTCTGCATTTTGGGGCCGTCAGTTCAGCTTTTTACGTGTGGGTGAACGGAGAAAAGGTCGGATACAGCGAGGACAGCAAATCACCCGCTGAGTTCAATATCACAAAGTATCTCAGACATGGGAAAAACAGCCTGGCAGTGGAGGTGTACCGCTGGAGCGACGGTTCCTACCTGGAAGACCAGGACTTCTGGCGAATGAGCGGCATTACCCGGGATGTGTACCTCTTTTCAAAAAGCAGGGTGCACCTGAGCGATGTATTTGCCGATGCAGGACTGACGGATGATTATCAGAACGGCGTTTGTACTCTCACTTTCGATATCAGGAACTACAGTCCTAAAGATTCTGTTTACCAGCTGGATGCTAGCCTCCTTGATGGCAGGTTGCCACTGTTCAGGAAATCCATGAAGATGAAAGTCGATGAGAATCTTAGGCGCCTCACTATCAGCGATACCATCCCGGGAATCAGAAAATGGTCTGCTGAAGATCCCAATCTGTATACACTGCTGGTATCCCTCAAAAACAGCAATGGCCATATCATCGAAGCGATAAGCTTCCCGGTTGGATTCCGTCGTGTGGAGATCATTGACAGGGAATTCCGGATTAACGGTAAAAAGATTTACCTGAAAGGGGTAAACATGCACGAACACCATCCGGAAAAGGGACACGTGGTCGATGAGGAAACCATGCGCAAGGATATCCTGCTGATGAAGGCAAGCAACATCAATGCCGTTAGAACCGCACATTACCCGCAGCCGGAGAGGTGGTACGAGTTGTGTGATCAATATGGGCTGTACGTTGTGGATGAGGCAAATATCGAGTCCCATGGGATCGGGTACAATAAGGATACAACGCTGGCCGACCGACCCGAGTGGGCTGCTGCTCATCTCGACAGGACGGTGAGCCTCGTTGAGAGAGACAAGAACCATCCTTCCGTGATCATTTGGTCGCTGGGCAATGAATCCGGCGATGGAAACAATATGCTTGCTGATTACAAGTGGATCAAAAAGCGCGACCCCTCAAGGCCGGTTCAGTACGAAAGAGCTGAGAAATCAACCAATACAACAGAACGGCATACGGATATCTGGTGTCCCATGTATCCCAAAATCGACTACCTGATAAAATATGCTGAGAATCCTGAAAATGACAGGCCCCTGATCATGTGCGAGTATGCTCATTCCATGGGCAATTCCACCGGAAACCTGCAGGATTACTGGGATGTGATAGAGTCTCATCCTATTTTACAAGGCGGATTTATTTGGGACTGGGTTGATCAGGGTATATCAAAAACCAATCCAAAGGGAGAGAAATACTGGGCATACGGTGGAGACTACGGTCCGCTTGGCACGCCGACATCCGGTAATTTCTGTATCAACGGGCTCGTTTTTCCAGACCGCACTCCACATCCCGCGTTAACGGAGGTTAAAAAGGTTTATCAATATGTGAAATTTATACCCGTTGACCTGATGACCGGTAAGATAAAACTGATCAACGGTTACGGTTTTACCAACCTGTCTGAATTCAGGCTGCATTGGTCGATCGAACAGGATGGCAGGAAAATCGATGACGGAATTGCTGATATTCCCAGTATCCCTGCCGGTGAGTCTAATGTCTTGGAAATCAACTATCGGCTGCCTGTGTCGGAGCCCGGACAGGAATATTTTCTAAACCTTTCGGCCGTTAAGCCTGTGGCTTATTCCATCCTGCCTGAAGGTCATGTGTATGCCACCGCCCAATTCAAATTGCCGGTTTATAAGGAAAGGGTCCTGATTCCGCTTAAGGATTACGGAGATATTACCCGAACCGTGTCCGAAGGCATAACCACCCTCAAGGGCAAAGATTTCTCGGTTGCCTTTAATGAATCAAAAGGTCAGATGGTATCGCTGAAATTCAAAGGGACTGAATTGATGACGGAACCACTGGTTCCGGATTTCTGGAGGGCCCCGACAGACAATGATTTTGGTAACAAATTGAATGAACGTTGCGCAATATGGAACGATGCGGGAAAGAATGCAAGGCTTGCCAGCACCCGTTTTGCTCAGCCAAATCCCAAGTTGGCACTGATGGATTTCCGGTTCACCCTGTCTGATTCGGTGGGCGTTTTTGGTGAGGTCGGCTTACGTTACAAGATTTTTGGTACTGGTGATATCATGATCGAATATCAATTTGAAAAGAAGCGCGATTCATTGCCCGAAATTCCGAGGATTGGTGTCAATCTGGTGCTCAGGAAAGAATTCGACAAGGTTAAATGGTTCGGGCGCGGGCCTGATGAGAATTATTGGGACCGGAAATCGGGTTCATTCATTGGTTTGTATAAAAGCCCGGTCAAGGATCTTTACACCCCCTATATCCGTCCGCAGGAAAACGGTTACCGTACCGATACCCGCTGGCTAAGCTTGACGAATGGAAGGGGCCAGGGCTTGCTGGTTATCGGTGAGCCGATCCTGTGTTTCAGCGCACATCATAACAAGCGTGGAGATTTTACCAGCCTGCAGCGCAACTATGATCCCAGGTTAAAAAATCCGGCACAATATAACCGCCATACCACCGATGTAGTTCCCCGGGACCTGGTCAGCCTTTATATTGATATGGGCCAGATGGGTGTTGGTGGCGATAATTCCTGGGGTGCTCGTACGCACCGTGAATACCTGATTGAGGGAAGGAATTATTCTTACAGGTTCCGACTGAAACCCATCGGACTGATTGACGGGGAGCACAAACTCGCGCGGGAGAAATTGGATGGATTCAATTAGACCGGATATCCGGCACTATCGTTCACATAATTGAAGAAAAGCGGCTGGATCTGCGGATAAGTAAGCGATTCAGGAATGCTGTCGAATAAGGCAATTTCTCGGATCTCAGAATCAGGCAATGGCCCTAGGTTGGTAATATGTGCCAGGAATATTGATCCGTAAACAGGTTTGCCACCAAGAATGCCTTCATAGGAAATAACGGCAGTGAGTTCGTAATCGATGGCGCCGGTTTCTTCATACAGTTCCCTTTTAGCAGCTTCAATGGATGTTTCTCCCACTTCAAGATGTCCTGCAGGGAGCTCCCAGGTATCCCGTTGCTTGTGTTTTACCCATATCCATCGGTCGCGGTAACGACTCACTATGATCGCAAAGGTATATGGGGTGTGATCTGAAGCCTCAGGTTTGAAGAATCTGATGGAAGGATTTACGGATTGAACCGGTGATGCCATTCTTTGAAAATATTTGCTTTTTCCTCGCCAAACTTGCTTATACCTTCCAAAGCTAAATCAAATGGCCGCTCAGCATCAAGGTTTTCCGGATCTTTTGAGAAAAATTTATCACAATATGTGATTATCTCCTCTTCAAGGGTAACCGGTTCCATAGGGCGAAGGGGCAACAGACCATTAAATCCGCTGACATCCTCTAGAGTTAATCCTGTGCCGGTATGCCTTTCACACACCAGCGCATGTCGGGGTAAACCCTCTGCCACCAGCAGATCATGGCCCTTGAAGCCGTGACAGATATAGGGAAGGTCACCAAAGCATCCGATATCAGGTGCATGGGTGTAAAAAATACCGATATCGTGAAGCATGGTTGCCTCACGAATAAATTCCAGGCTCTGGTTTGGCAGATTTAAGCGGGTCGCCACCTCCAAAGCTTTTTTAGCAATTGCCTGACTGTGAATAACAATAACCCGGTAAGCGAGACTCCCGGGTTTGTAATATTTTGAGATTAAGCTTTCAGTATCCATGATTGTCAGCGGGAACGTACACTTCCGCTACCGGTAACTGAACTGTCAACTCTGGGGCTGCCTTGGTACCGGATACTCCCGCTGCCTGTAATATGTGCATCAAGCTTTTCCTGCACGTTGAGTTCCATGCCGCCTGAGCCGGAGATGGATGCTTCTCCATTCTCTGCCTTCAAATCATACGCGTTGATGTTACCCGATCCGGTAATCCTTAGATCGAGATTTTTAGCTGAGCCTTTCATGACCAGGTCACCGGAACCGCTTATATTAACTTCGACATCCCGGGCATCCATATCAAGGTCCATCCTGCCTGATCCTGATATTCTGATCTCGAGGTCCTTCAGATCATTGAAGTGATTCATAAATTCAACGTCGCCTGATCCTGATAATTCAATCTCCCGGATGGTTTCCATGGTGATATAGATTTTCAGGGTTTCACTTTGCCATACAGAACGCTTATTGTCGATATCCCATTTTCCGCCAAAGACGTCGAGATTGATGTTCTCGATAATATTTTCCTGCCCAACGATCTTAATCTCCTGAACAGGGCCCTGGGTAAGATATATTTTGGCGGAGCCGGGCAGGGAGATGGCTGAGAACTTATCAAGGGTGACGTTTCTTTCAATCACGGGCCCTTCGCCGCGTATTCCAAAGGTTCCGTTCTGGAGGCATCCGGTGGACAGGGCTACCAGAAGTGAAACGACTGCTGAATATCGGAGGAATTTCATGGTAATGGATTTAGCGTGTGTTTGTTTGCTCCTAAGACGCGAGAAACCGGTTAACTGTTACATTTCTGATGAGAAAAGTGATTCTTTTGAGGCAAATTATTTTTCCGCAGGTAAAAAAGTCATCTGTTCCGGGGACCACTCACCCGGTGCACGTTTGAATACAATGTCCAGAACTCCCAGTACGGGACTGTTCGGGGTTAACCTTATTTCTATGCCGGCATGGAAATTAATGCTGCCATCGGAATTGCGTTTGGTGGCGTTCAGGTACCTGAATCCTTTGGGATAAAGAGGGGAGGGTCGGCCAGAAACCTTAAGCGGTGCGCTCAAATCCGGCGTGCGCCCGCTTCCATCCTGCATGGTCACCGACAATATCCCGGAACCATTGATGTGGATGGCGGCAGGTATCAGATCATCAGTATCAAAAATCACATTCGGCTCCTTAAACTGGATGGAATAGAGCAGATGCCTCGATTGACGACCGTGTTTGTCAACCGGAATGGTGACCCAGGCCTCTGGTATAGCATCCCCGTCGCAGTCCTCAAAAATCATGTCGGGCAAAAAGCCTGTCGAAGTTTCCGGAATGCTCAGGAGAAATCTCTGTCCTCCGGCAAATTGAGTCAACCGATAGGAGCTCAGATAATCCATGGCATTTTTTTGAACACTTGCCAGATATCGTTGGCCGGTTGAAAATTCGAAAATGACAAAATAGTCCGAGTAGGCAATCCGCGGGGCATCTGAGGTCAGACCGAGCAAGCTGGCAGTCCAGCTCATCTTTCTGGTGCTTACGTTCATTTTTTTGACTATCTGCGTTCCTGCTGGAATGCTGTATTCGCCTACAACCCAAAGTGGTATGGTCGGTATTGAAAATATGATCTCGCTGTAGTCAACGTAATCCTTGTAATGGCATGAATACCCGTGATTTATCCAGATGGCTGAATGCCTGGCAAACCTTTCGGCTACAGGGGTGGGGCCGTTGGTGACCGGTTGGTCCAGGATTTTAGTAATGGTTCTCACAATCGTATCTCGGCTCAGTGAATCGATTCGCTGCAGTGAATCGTGCCTCTGAATGGCAAGTTTGGATTCCTCACTTGCCGATCGATCAAGAAATCTCCTGTCGGACCGGTCGGCACTGACAACCCTGTTTGAATGGGTGAAACGAAAAACGAATTTCGATATGCTGTCCTGATTAAAGGTAAATTCCAGCGTGCCTTTCTGGCCTATCAGCTCTGAATTGTAACGGAGTCCGGCAACATATTCCTGATTGTTTATTTTACTGATGATTTCCTCTCCTTTACCCATTGTTTTTATCAGCCTGTCGTAATTCCAACTCTTAAGAATGACAAGCGGATCGAAGGGAAATTTTCCTGTATCCTGAGCTTTAGTGGTTGTGACGCTCAGCAAAAGGATAATTATTGAATTATAAATCAGGACTTTAATTTTCATTTTTAATAATTCCTAGATAACCGGTTTCGCATTGTTTACAGTTGCAATAATTCGTCAGTAATGATTTGAGTTGGTCGAGCACTGAACTTATGCCGTTGCTCCCGTAAAATCCGGTGATCAGCATCAGCACATTTTTAGTTTCCAGCGTTATCTGTGTTCGTTCGCTGTCCGAAGTGGGGTTGCCGATAACACCCAGTCTGTCGCGATACACCGGAAGGCGTTCAACATTTAGAGGACCTCGCCCGATGGCGATAAATTCCTCCCCGGTATGCCCAATACC
>CAYHCO010000010.1:0-36775 GCA_964355105.1 uncultured Porphyromonadaceae bacterium | reverse complement strand
AGGGTGCTCCCACGGTCACCAAGATGGGATTCCAGGCCTCCGTCCATCTGACTGATGAATTCCCAGGCATGGGCTACCCTGGCAGCTGTTTGGGCAGCTGCAGGATCTGCTTCGCCGCCGAAGGAAATATTTGCGAGAATGGTGTCGTTGAAAAGGACCGGGTCCTGGGGTACAATGCCCATAAGGTTGCGCAGCGAATTGGTTCTGACGGCCCTTACATCAACCCCGTCAATCAGCACTTCTCCCTGGTTTACATCGTAAAACCGGGCCATAAGGTCGACCAGGGTTGATTTTCCGGAACCCGACTGGCCGACAAAAGCCACGGTCTGCCCTTTGAGTATGGTCAGGCTGACATCATTGATAACCACTGCATTTTCATACGAAAAGCTGACGTTTTTCAGTTCGATCTTGTCCTGAAACGTATTGATATCCAATGCATTTTCTGGTTCAGTCATCGGATTGACCGAATCCAGAACCTGGTTGATCCTGTCGATGGATGCGAGGCCTTTATTCAGATGGTAATAAGCGGTGGAGACTGATTTGGCCGGTATGAGCAACTGGGAGAATACTGCTATATACGCAATGAATGAGGCGGCATTCAATCCTCCCTGCCCCTTGAGCACCAGGCTGCCACCGATAGCCATAAGGCTCACCACAACGAGCGATCCCAGAAATTCCGAAAGCGGCGATGCCAGGTCACGGTGCCTGGTAATGGAATTCATGATCCGTGTAAAGGCCTGATTTTCCCTCCCGAAGTTAGCCTTGCTTTGCTCCTGGGCGTTAAAGGCTTTTATGATACGTAATCCTGAAAGTGTTTCTTCAACCAGTGACATGAGCAGGCCCATCTGGCTCTGACTGCGTGAGGATGTTTTCCTGAGCTTACGGCCAACCAATCCGATCACGAAGGCCGCAAACGGAAGGATAATCAGAACGATAAGGGTGAGATTTGGACTCATCATCACCATCCCGACCAGGAAGATGATGATATTCAGCGGATCACGGAAAAATTTCTCCAGGGATGACATCACCGACCATTCTACTTCCTGCACATCCTGCGTGAGCCTCGACATGATATCGCCCTTCTTTTCACGCGAGTAATAGGCGAGTGGCAGATCAATGATCTTCGAGTATATGCGGTTGCGTAAATCCCTTACGACCCCGTTGCGTATCGGTGCCATGAAGAAATTAGCAAAATAGATATTCGCGGTTTTCAGGAAGAACAGGCCGATGGCTATCAGGCAAACGATAATAAGAGCACTGTGAGTGCCTTGCTGTTCAATGATATGGCCCAGGAAATAATTAAAGTTGCTTTCGATGGAAGCCCGGGTTAATTCCAGAGCGGCTGGCTGACTGACAACCGGCGTATCACTGAAAAGAACCCGGAGAAACGGGCCGATCAGGATCAGGCTCAGCAATGAAAAGATGACACCCAGAACATTAAACAGGACATTGAGCACTACGTAACCCCGGTAAGGGTAAAGATATTGCCTGATGATCTGGAAGAAGGTCTTCATGGATGTTTAGGTAATACCATAAAACGTTTTTAAAGCCAATTATTGTCTGAGATTCTTGGCTCCGACATAATTCCAGGGAGTTATAGCTTTCAGTTCATTCCTGACATCCGTTTTTATGTCAAGGGTGTCGATGAACCTGTGAATATCATCTTTACTAATGTGTACATTGTTGCGGGTGAGTTCCTTCAGCGCTTCGTATGGATTTGGGAAGTTCTCACGCCTGAGAATGGTTTGAATAGCCTCGGATACCACGGCCCAGTTGTCGTCCAGGTCTTTGTTGATGGCCTCTTCATTGATCAGCAGCTTGTCGAGTCCCTTTTGCAACGATTTGATAGCCAGAAGGCCATGTGCCAGTGGCATTCCGATGTTGCGTAGTACCGTTGAATCGGTCAGGTCGCGCTGAAGCCTTGAGATCGGCAATTTGAGGCTGAGATGATCGAATATGGCGTTTGCAATTCCGAAATTTCCTTCGGCATTCTCAAAATCTATCGGGTTGACTTTATGGGGCATGGTTGAGGATCCGACCTCACCTTTCCTGATCTTCTGCTTGAAATATCCCATCGAAATATAGGTCCAGATATCCCTCGAAAGGTCAGTCATGATTACCTGAATCCGCCTGAGGCAATCGAAAATGGCGGCCAGGTTGTCGTAGTGCTCGATTTGTGTGGTCACCTGCGACCGGTCGAGTTTAAGAACGTTGTTCACCAGATTGTTGCCGAATGCTACCCAGTCGATATCGGGGTATGCAACCACGTGAGCATTGAAATTGCCGGTGGCACCGCCGAATTTGGCAGGGTAGGGCAGGCTGCGTAGAGTTTCCGTTTGCTTCTCCAGACGTTCCACGAACACGAGAAATTCTTTTCCCAGACGGGTAGGAGAGGCTGGCTGTCCGTGTGTTCGTGCGAGCATAGGCACGTCCTGCCATTCATCCGACATGGCTATCAGCTTGCCGGTGAGCTTGAGCAGTGCCGGCAGGTATACCTGTTCGATGGCTTCCTTTAATGAGAGCGGAACGGCAGTATTGTTGATATCCTGTGAAGTGAGCCCGAAATGGATGAACTCCTTGAAACGTTTGAGATTTAGAAGGTCGAACTGCTCTTTGAGGTAATACTCAACTGCCTTGACATCATGGTTGGTAATACTTTCTATTTCCTTGATCCTGATACCGTCGTCCGGCGCAAAATTCAGGTATATCGCCCGAAGAGCAGGAATCTGCTGTTTTGGAAAATCGCGAAGCTGCGGTAGCGGCAATTCACACAAAAGGAGGAAATACTCAATTTCAACCTGCAGGCGGTATTTGATCAGTGCCCATTCCGAAAAATAGGGGGCCAGGTCCTGCGTCTTATTTCTGTATCTGCCATCAATGGGAGAAATTGCGGTAAGTTCCGTAAGGTTCATGATCATAAAAATTTGTGCTCAAAGTTACTAAAAACCGGTATCATCCGGATGGCAATAGCTATCTTTGGTCATACCATCATGCTTTGCGAAATCATTACCTGATCAGCGAAGTTCATCTTTATACGAATGAACATTTCCATTGTAAGTTATCTCAATTCCGCTCCCCTGGTATACGGCATTCAGCACTCCGAAATTCTTAAGGATTTCAATATCAGTTTAGAGGTTCCTGCTCTTGGTGCCGCAAAACTTGATTCCGGTGAAGCGGATTTAGCCCTGGTGCCGGTCGGAGCTTTTGCCGGGCCCGGCCAGGTAGAGTGGGTGGGTAATTATTGTATCGGGGTTGAAGGCCCAGTGCGAACCGTCTGTCTTTTTTCCGAAGTTCCGCTTGCCAAAATTCGCCGGGTATTCCTTGATCCCCATTCCAGGACGAGTGTGCAGCTCATCAAAATTTTGGCGGAAGAATACTGGAAACTACAATGGGAGTATATCCCGGCGGTGGAGGGATTTCAATTCAATGAGATTAAAGGAGATACGGCCGGAGTGTGCATTGGCGACAAAGTTTTCGGAATCGAAAACAGATATACCTACAAATATGACCTGGCCCAGGAATGGATCAGTTTTACAGGACTGCCGTTTGTTTTCGCCGCCTGGGCGGTAAAAAAGAGTGTCGACCCTGATATTATCCGTCCCCTCGATGAAGCACAGGCAGCCGGTATAAAAGCAATCCCGGACATTGCCCGGGATTGGAGTCAGAAAATCGGTTTGCCTGAACCGGATGTAAGGGATTACCTTACCCGCAATATTTCCTATCCGTTTACGAAAGAAAAGAAAGCGGGCATGGAAAAGTTCATCTCCTTTATTCGGAACCGGTCATAATAAACAGCGGTTTGAAATCGAAAGCATTGTACTTCGGCCTCAGACGGTCGGTATTGTAATGCTTCTCAATATCCACAAGTTTCTTGGTAGAGGTCACAACATCAAGCGGAGCGTTGTCGTAGCGGCCGTTCTTGAGGATCACCAGCCTGCCGTGGATGCCCTTGAGAATCAGGTCGAGAGCAAGGTTTCCGAAAGCCATCGGAACGATGGAATCCAAGGCATCAGGATCACCGCCGCGAACCAGGTAGCCCAGGTTCTGGTTGATAATATTGATTTTCGTTCCGTTGTTGAATTTCGGGGTAAGATCCCTGACGGCGTTGCCAACGGTAAGACCGATACCGCCAAGTTTTGCATGGCCGAACATGTCCTTTTCACTATCCATGAAACTCATGTTCTCCATGCCTTCGAAGGTGGCACCTTCTGAAATCAGGCAGATGGAATATTTTGAAGGGTTGTGATTGCGGTCGGCAACCAGCAGTTCAGCCAACCTTTCGATGTTGAATTTGTGCTCGGGTATTGCGCACCGGTGAGCAGCACCTGCCATGGTAGGCAGCATTGCGGTGAATCCGGCATACCTTCCGAAGACTTCAATCATCAGGATGCGTTCGTGCGAACCGGCGCTCGTACGCAGGGTGTTCACCAGGTGAATGGTCCGTGTAACGCAGGTTGAAAAACCGATGCAGTAATCCGTTCCCGGAACGTCATTATCCATGGTTTTAGGAATGGCAACTACCTTAAGCCCTTCGCTGTACAGCCTCACACCGTAGCTGAGGGTATCGTCACCACCGATCGGAATCAGGTAATCAACTCCCAGCCATTCCAGGTTCTTGATTACTTCAGGAGTCAGGTCGTTGAAGTCAGCATTAAAAGTATCCCTCAGGTGCTCGGGAACCGCAGCTTTTGGCATATGACTCGGACGGGTGCGTGAACTGTGAAGGAAAGTCCCTCCGGTACGACCGGCACGGTTGACAACTTCTTCGGTTAAATGAATGAAATTGTTGCTGTTGTCGTATTTTTTATCCCGGATCATTTCAGTAATACCTGCCCAGCCGCGGCGCAGACCGATCACTTCATAACCTTCGCGCAGAGCCCTGATCGTTACCGCACGGATGGCCGGGTTTAATCCCGGAACATCACCACCACCGGTTAAAATTGCAATTGTGCCTTTTCTTTTCATAATGATATTTTACTAGTTAAACCTATATTCCGTTTCAGGGTGCAAAAATAAAAAAAACCTGCTCGATGGGAGCAGGTTTTTCCTTATATTCTGTATGACTAGAATCTCTTTTCCTTGATTCTGGCTTTCTTTCCAGTCAGGCCGCGCAGATAATAGATTCTTGCCCTGCGAACTCGTCCGTGCTTGTTAACTTCAATCTTGTCGATGAAAGGTGAAAATTCAGGAAAAATCCTTTCTACACCCACACCACCGGAGATTTTGCGAACGGTAAACGTTGCTGTAGTCCCTTCACCTTTACGCTGTATTACAACACCGCGGAACATCTGGATTCTCTCCTTGTCGCCTTCCTTGATTTTATAATGTACCGTTACGGTATCTCCTGCCTTGAATCCCGGGTATTCCTGCTGTACTGCAAATTCCTGCTCTGCAATGTTTATTAAGTTCATTTCGCTAATCTTACTGGGTTATTACAAAATTGGCTGCAATATTAGTATTTATTTTACGAATTAACAAGCCGATATCCAAAATAGTTAACACCCTATTTCTTCATTTCAACCACTTTCAGTCTTTCGCCTGCATTTTCCTTGACCATACGCTTCCAGGCTTCTGAATAACCGGGTTGGTCAGGTCCAACAGCAACGCCTGTACCGTTATCGAGGAACTTGCCGTCCTTCTCTTTCTTGATATTCCCATCCATATATTTAACCAGAAGATATTCAGACAATTCCTTCCATTTATTAAAAGTCATGTCTGCCTGGTCGCAGGAATAAGCAGTCAGGTATTCGCGGGCCAGTTTCGGGTCCTGCGCGTAAAGCACCTCAGCAGCTTTGTCGATCGCCGGGGTAAAGGCGGCAAAGCGGTCGGTGAGTTCTTTCTGCAGCTTCTTTACATCCTTAACCATATAATTGTACCTCAGGTAGCACATGTTCGAAACCCTGTTAAATACCCAGAAGGCTGATGTTTCCGAATATTTCAGCAGATCTCCGTTGCCTTCGGCAAAATTTTTGGGCACGCTGAGCATTCCGCAGTACATGGGTACATATTGAGTGGTAGCAGCATCATCCACACCGAACCACAGAATTCCACCGATCGGATCGGGCAGTGTTGACCTCGACTGAGAGACAAACGAGAATCCGGTCTGCTGCGTGGCGATGGCACGCTCATTCAGGTATTTCTGACCGTCGACCTCGAAATTCATCGGCCTCCAGCGATAGGGGCATTCAAACGGGCCGGCACCGAGATCCTTGGTCATATCCATGGGGGTTCCCTCATAATGGTCGCCCATGTAAGCCATTAAATCCTGTACTGATAACTTTTTGTCGGGCTTGATGAACAGTGGCATGGGATTCCGTGCGTCGTATCCCATGGCATAATCCAGATATTGCTCCATGCCTCTGGCCACGTGGTTGAAAAAAGCATAAACCCGGGCTTCGCAACCCCGCAGTGCGCCAAAATTCAGCGGCGCATAGGTGTCACGGAATGAAAATTCTTCGTCTTTACCGTTGAACCAGCCTTTTTCGCGTGCAAAAGTGATCACATCCTTGGAGTAGAGGCAGTTCTCCGGATCATTGAGCGGAAAAGTGGTGATGCGGGCCTGATTGGCATGCGCACAAACATAGCCGTCGGGAACTTTTCTGGCTACATACAAAAGGCCGTTTTTCCCCGGACCCTTGCCGATGATCTCGAAAATCCAAACCTCATTTTTATCCGCTACCGACATGGACTCTCCGGATGAATAGTATCCGTATTTCTCGCACAGTGAGACAATGGTCTGGATAGCCTCCCGGGCGGTTTTCGAGCGCTGCAGGGCAATATAAATAAGGCTGCCGTAATCCATGATCCCCGACGGATTAGAAAGTTCTTCCCGTCCCCCGTAAGTGGTTTCACCGATGGCCACCTGGTATTCATTGATATTTCCGATCACCGAAAAGGTATGCGCGATCTGCGGTATCTTACCCAGATATTTTCCGGTATCCCACTCATGAATCTCGGCCATTGCCCCGGCAGGCCAGTCTGCTGCGGGCCGGTGGTACAATTCGCCGTACAACACATGTGAGTCTGCCGCGTAGGTGACCATTACAGATCCGTCGACCGAAGCACCCTTGGTGACCAGAAAGTTTGTGCAGGCTATCGAACCAGTCACCCCGATAGATAGGAGAGCAAAGAGAATGATTGCTAATTTTCTCATAGTATATTAAAAATTAAGTAGTTATCAATTAATGTTTCAGTAATCATTTAAAAAACGAAATTTTGTATGTATTGCTGTTGGCCAACTGATCGGTAACCCTGACCGTCAGAGTATGCTGCACTCCGGTTTTTATGCGTTTCGGGTCGAATTGGTATACCAGCAGGTTGCTCTTCTGATCATACTCGAGCAATATCCATTTTCCATCGATCTCGCCACGGTAGCTTTGAATGCCCGAGAAATCATCTTTGGCCATAAATTTAAACGTATTCAGCGATTTCAAATCACTTGCCCCCGAAAAGTTAACCGGTCTGACTTCCGGTTTAACCGTATCCACCATGATGCAAAAAGTACCAAAGTTCCGGGTGCGGGTAACCAGCTGGTTCCCTTCCCAGGTGCCTCCCAGGCTGGAGTAGCTTCCCGGTTTGTTATATTGTGCAATGAGGGCTTTGCTCCTGATGTTTTCCGGCAGGTTCGACGCTTCAATGGCGAGTCGGTAATAGAGGTGAACGGGTACGTCGGGATGGTGTACGATGTGAAGCGGGGAGAAGCACCCGGCCGTTCCAGGTGCAGTGGAATAATCAAAATATAGGTCATCATACAAAGCCCCTGGCGGCAGGCTGATTTCTATTCCGTCAGCAGTGAAAGTACTGGTCTCGCGATACTCAAAGAAAGCGTTGTATGTCGGAAGGAAATCGGGATCGTGATGAAACCTCGACGGGTCCAGCCGGACCGTGCACTCAGCGGTTGACAGGTTGCCGGCTGCATCTTCCAGCACGATTTTTAATTTGTGCTCGGCATTGTCCTTGAGTTCGATGTGCCCTTGGTTTCGATGGAAACGATAGATGGAGGCCTTATTGTTGGGATCGATAAATAACTTCAGTACCGGTTTACGATTCGCCTGGTAGGCTTTGTAATCCATAAAGCTGTTCATGTAACGGGTTTCGGAGAATGAAAATTCATCGAGTTTTGATTCGAAAATTTTTTCTTCATCCAGATAGGCAGTCATCCTGTATACCCCGCAACGGTTGTCGGAGCCGTTCAGGAGGTCGTACGTTTCGATGCCGATGCCGGCAATGTCATCGAGCGCCAACGTTTCAGAACTGGCGGACTTGTATAGTCCGTTCACCTTAGCCATGGTCATGGAAAGGGGAGGCATTGATTTCCTGCGGTCTTTGAGAGAGTACGAGGTTATCCGCTTAATCACGGGTGCGATATTGTCTTTGAGCACGATGCCTTTCATAAGGGGATTGACTGGATTCTCCGATTGGGTTTCGCGTAACTCAAAATGGAGGTGAGGACCTTCGGAACTTCCTGAATTCCCTGACAGTGCGACCATCTGACCTCTCTTAACAGGCAATTTGCCCGGCTCGGGGAAAAGATCCACCGCAAAGGACTCGCGGCGATATTGCTCCTCAATAACATATCGTTTGATCTCGTCGTTATAGGAAAGCAGGTGGCCGGAGAGAGAAGTGAATCCATTCGGATGCCTGATATACAGGGCATAGCCGTATCCGCCGGCCTCAACCTTGATGCGCGAAACATAACCGTCGGCTACCGCTTTTATGGGTACACCGGTTGCACCGTTGGTCTTAATATCGATGCCGGAATGGAAGTGATTGATCCTGGGTTCGGCAAAGTTGCCGGCAAGAAAAATGGGTATGTCAACCGGCAGGGAAAAGCTGTTCCGATCCGGGCCGGCAGCTGTCTGTCCGTAAAGGCAAGTAAGGAAATTGCAGTATATCAAAAGGTTAATACCGAAGAATATAGAAGCCCTTTTTCTCATGGGTTCCAAAGATAATTGATCGCCGGTAATTCTTTGGAAATTTTGATTTGATTGATCTGTATGTTACCTTTGTAATAAAAAGAAACCATGACATTCGAGCAGGAGGAAATGGTCCGCCAGCTTACTTCAAGGATACGGTTGGTAATGGCCAGGTACCAGAGTCTGAAGCACGAAAATGAAAGTCTGGTTGCGGAGAAAAATGAGTTATTAACTTTAGTAGAAAAACAAAAGAAAGAAATAAATAGACTCGAACAGCAGTACACCACGGCCAAGCTGGCAACATCGGTTCTGGTACCTACCGGGGACCGTGAAACGGCAAAAGCCCAGATAAACAGGATTGTGCGGGAAATTGACGAATGTATAGCTCTTTTAAATAAATAGGAGGATTAGTGGATAGCGGGTTCCATATCAAATTACAAATTGCCGGAAGATTCTATCCATTGATCATCGATCGTAAGGACGAAGAAAAAGTTAGGAAAGCAGCCCGGGTTATTAACGAAAAGTTCGGACAGTACCAGGAGCGGTACCGCGATAAAGACGGACAGGATTTTATGGCTATGGCAGCTTTTCAATTTGTGTTGAAACTTATTGACCTGGAAGAAAAGACAAACGAAACTCCTTTGATTTCAGCGGTCGGCGAGTTAACCGATGAGCTGGAAGAGTTCATACAGAAAGAAATAGGCGTTCTTTGAATAAAAATATTGCCCGTATTAATCCTTGATCCTTGTAAAACTCAACACTATCCATATTGGAGTTAAGCTCATAACTTAACAGGACAGGCCTCGGTTATCCCGCTTACCCGGGAGAGCTTCTTCGGAAGCCGGTGGAAGCCCGACGAAGTTGGCAGCTCCATCCCTGTTTAACTGGGGTTTTCGACGTATCAAGGTTTTAATACGGGTTTTTTTTAACTTTTTTGATATCAGATACACTATATATAATAAATTAAAAATGAACAGATTATGATTGTAAACATAATTATTGGTATTGCTTCATTTCTCATCGGAGGAACTATTGCATACTTTCTCGGGCGCCAATCGCTGCAGACAAAGTCAACCAATATCCTGAAAGATGCAGAAGCTGAAGCTGAGATGATAAAGAAGGATAAGATTCTTCAGGCCAAAGAAAAATTTCTTCAACTGAAAGCTGAACACGAACGCGTAATCAATGAGAAGAACAGTAAAATACTGATGGCCGAGAACAGGATCAACCAGCGTGAAGCCGGCCTGTCACAAAAAATTGAGGAGAATCAGAGGAAGAACAAAGAAATTGACGCTATCCGCGCTAACCTGACCCAACAGATAGAGATACTGAACAAGAAGAACGAAGAGCTTGACGTTACACACAAACTGGCTGTCGAAAAGCTGGAAACCATATCAGGATTATCTGCAGAAGAGGCAAAAACCCAAATCATAGAATCACTCAAAGCGGACGCAAAATCGGAAGCTATGGGTTATGTTTCTGAAATTATTGAAGAAGCTAAAATGAATGCTTCCAAGGAAGCACGTAAGATTGTCATTAACACCATTCAAAGGGTAGCCACGGAAGAAGCGATCGAGAACTCCGTTACCATATTCAATATTGACAACGACGATATCAAGGGACGCATTATCGGTCGTGAAGGCCGAAATATCCGTGCACTCGAAGCCGCAACTGGCGTTGAGATCATTGTTGATGATACCCCTGAGGCAATCATCCTTTCAGCTTTTGATCCCGTACGCCGCGAGATTGCGAGACTTTCGCTGCACCAGCTGGTGACCGACGGCCGCATACATCCTGCACGAATCGAAGAAGTAGTTAAGAAAGTTGAAAAACAGGTGGAAGAGGAAGTTATCGAGGCCGGAAAAAGAACCTGCATCGATCTGGGTATCCATAACCTGCATCCCGAACTGATCCGACTGGTCGGAAAAATGAAATACCGTTCCTCCTACGGACAAAACCTGCTTCAGCATTCACGCGAAGTGGCTAACCTCTGTTCCATC
Organism: uncultured Porphyromonadaceae bacterium; assembly: GCA_964355105.1. Classification (GTDB taxonomy): domain Bacteria; phylum Bacteroidota; class Bacteroidia; order Bacteroidales; family UBA12481; genus UBA12481. The sequence continues at coordinate 25,860 of CAYHCO010000010.1, read as the reverse complement.
ATGGCTGCAGAGATCGGTCTCAACGCAAAATCGGCCAAGAGAGCCGGACTGCTTCACGATATCGGAAAAGTTGCCGAAGAGGAGCCCGAATTGCCGCATGCGCTGCTGGGTATGAAAATTGCCGAGAGATTCAAGGAGAAGCCTGACGTGTGCAACGCTATCGGATCACACCACGAGGAAACTGAAATGACAACCTTGCTCGCTCCGATCGTACAGGTATGCGACGCTATCTCAGGCGCCCGTCCGGGAGCCCGCCGCGAAGCCGTTGAATCCTATATCAAGAGGCTGAAAGCTTTGGAAGAAATGGCTCTCAGCTATCCGGGAGTTGTTAAAACCTATGCCATTCAGGCTGGTCGCGAACTGAGGGTAATTGTCGGAAGCGATAAGGTAAACGATAAGGAAGCCGAAACGCTGTCATACGATATCGCCAAGAAGATCCAGGACGAAATGACCTATCCGGGTCAGGTGAAGATCACGGTGATCAGGGAAACCAGGGCCATCAGCGTAGCCAAGTAATGACAGGCATCGACGAACAGATAAGTGCAGAATTTGCACGGCTTTTTGAGGAATGGTCTGGGGAAATACCCCAGGCCATTTCTGCTTTACCCGAATCCGGCTCCTACCGCCTTTATGCCCGGATCCAGGGTGCCACCCGTCATGCTGTTGCCGTTCATTATGCCGATCTGAAGGAAAACCTGGCGTTTGTCGGATTCGCGAAACATTTCAGGAAGGCCGGGATTCCTGCCCCTGAAATCTATGCCTGTTCCCCGGACATGCTGTCCTATCTCCAGGAAGATTTTGGCGATCATGACCTGTTTGAAATCCTGCAGCACCCTGATTCCTATTCCCAGGAGCAAAGAAACAGCTTGCTCCTTAAAGTGGTTGAATGGCTGCCACGCATACAGATTGAAGGGCATGACGGACTGAATTACGACCTGGCTTACCCGCGCAAGGTATTCGACAAGCAATCGATGCTCTGGGACCTGAATTACTTCAAATACAACTTCCTGAAACTGGTGCGGATACCGTTTGATGAGCAGGCACTTGAAGATGATTTTCATGCCTTTACCACCTTCTTGTCCGAAGCACCCCAAAATGCCTTCCTGTACCGCGATTTCCAGTCGAGGAATATCATGATTCAGGATAACCAACCCCTCTTTATTGATTTCCAGGGCGGCCGCATGGGATTTCCCGCGTACGACCTTGCTTCCCTTCTTTTTGATGCCAAAGCAGGACTTGCACACGAAGAGAGGGCAATGCTCTACGATGCGTATGTCGGAAAGCTGGCGACCTACGATCAGGCCTGGAAGGGCCTCATGGAAAAATATTATCCCGGATTTGTCCTGATACGGAAAATGCAGGCTCTCGGAGCTTTTGGATTCCGCGGACTGATCGAAAACAAGAAGGGATTTTTGCAAAGCATTCCTCCGGCCATGAACAACCTGAGCTGGGTTACCGCCAATTTTCAGGTGGAGATCGAAATCCCGGAGTTATGGCGTTTGCTGTGTGAATTACCCAATTTCAAGGGAATGAAACGGATAGTAGCCGATATTCTGAAACACCCCGAAGAAAAATGAAAGCAATGATTCTGGCGGCCGGAACGGGCACCCGGCTTAAGCCACTCACCGACAACTGTCCCAAGGCACTGATCAGGGTAGGGGATTATTCACTGCTGGAAATTGTCATCCGGCGGTTGGCTGGCGCGGGTATAAACAGCCTGGTCATCAATGTACACCATTTCGCAGGACAAATCATCGATTTTCTCCGATCTAACAACAATTTCGGTATGGAGATTTGCATTTCGGATGAGTCGGGCGAACTGCTTGATACAGGTGGCGCCATTAAAAATGCAGCGGCTTTCTTCGCACAGGAGGATACCGTTCTTGTACACAATATTGATATACTCAGTAATCTGAATTTTGGGGACCTGATCAGGTATCACGAGGATAACAAGGCCCTGATGACACTTGCGGTCAAGGACCGGCCTACCACGCGCAGCCTGCTTGTCGACGGAACTGGAAGGCTCTGCGGCTGGGAATTTCCGGAAAAGAAACTGGCCATTATGACGCGTGATAACCGCAAGGGTTTGAAAGCAACCGCTTTCAGCGGTATATACACATTTTCCACACGATTGCTGGAGAAATTTCCGGATGAGAAGGTTTTCGGATTCATTCCCTGGATACTGGATCTGGCTGCCACGGAAAAGATTCTCACCTGGGACCAGTCACCCGCTTTCTGGTATGAGGCAGGCCGAACGGATGCGATACCGGTGGCTGCCCGCTCACTCGCTTTCGATCTGAATGACCCTGATTTTATCCGGGAAATACGTTGAGGTTTTCTTATCTTGACCTGCCATAAATCTGTCTCTTGTCAACTTTCTTAGTCTATCGAGCCTCTGCCGGATCGGGTAAAACCTTTATGCTGGTCAGGCAGTACCTGCTGCAGGTTTTCAAAAACCCGCAGGATTACCGCCGGATACTCGCAGTAACCTTTACCAATAAGGCTGCTGACGAGATGAAGAGCAGGCTCCTTCATGAACTCGATGTTCTCGACAGATCACCGCAGGAGTCCAGCCACCTTGAATTCTTAAAGGATCATTTCAAACAGACAGATGCCTGGCTGCAGCAAACTGCGCGATCCATTAAGTCCAGCATGCTTCACGATTTCACCCGGATCTCGGTGGGTACTATCGATAGCTTTTTTCAGCAGGTACTGCGGTCATTTGCCCGCGAATCGGGATTGTCCTCTACTTTTCAACTGGAGCTGGATACGGATTTCGTTCTGGAAAAATTTTCCCGGCAAATCTTTAATGAGGCGAAGGGAAATATAGTACTGATGACCTGGCTCACCGACTGGGTGAAAGAAAGGATGGAGAACAGCGAAACCTGGCATAAGCTGGAAGCCGACCTGGTACGTCTGGGGCATGAGCTGCTGAAAGAAGATATTCTTGCTTCCATGGTGTCGGACCAGTCGGCCGTGCCCTCGCCGGATGACATAAATAACCTGAAGAAAGATTGCCGGGACATTATCAAGGCTTTTAATGATGAGAAAATCAGGATTTCAACAGAAACCAAATTAATACTGGAAAAGTACCATCTCGAGGTTGCCGATTTCAATTATGGATCAGCCGGACCGGTCGGGTTCCTGCTGAAGTTCGGTGAATCAAAGGATGGGCCCAAAATACGTGCCCGCGAGAGTGTGGACCAAGAGGAAAAGTGGGTTGGGAAAAAAGTGGCTGCAGAAAGGCGTAAATTCATTTTCCAGAATCTTTATCCTACACTTAATGAGTTGATGAAGAAGGCAATACGTTTATTTGATGAAAATATCGTTATACTGAATTCAGCCAAGGCAGTGAACAGAAACCTATATGCACTCGGTTTTTCAGCGTTTCTTTTCGACTATTTCAAGACTTATTTCAACGACAATAACCAGTTGCTGCTCAGCCTGGCACAGCCATTGGTGAACCAGATTATCGGTGATAATCCTTCGCCTTTTATCTACGAGAAAACCGGCACCTATTACAACCATTTTCTCATCGACGAATTCCAGGACACTTCCGATCTGCAATGGAAGAATTTCAGGCCACTCCTGGTCGACAGTCTGTCTGCCGGTGGCCTGGGTATGGTAGTTGGCGATATTAAACAGTCGCTTTACCGCTGGCGAAACAGTAATTGGCGATTGCTTCATAAAACCGCTGTGGACGACCTGAGCGCTTTTGGTACCGATTTCGTAACTCTCGATAAAAACCAGCGAAGCGTTAAGTCGGTTATTGATTTCAATAACAGGGTTTTCAGTGAATTGCCCGACATTGTAGCGGACCATCTTAATGTGCCTAATGATACCGATACAACGGCAACCGATACACATGCTGAGATTATCAGGGAGGTCTTTCTGGGCTCGGAGCAGCAGGAAGGGCAGAAGGCCAATCTGGATGGCAGGGTTGAAATCCGTTTTTTCGACAAGGGAAATGAAGAGAAGGACTGGCGGAGTGAAATCGCAGAGAACCTGCCAGCCATTGTTAAGGGCCTCATCGAGAAAAATGGATACCGGCAGGAGGATATCACCTTTCTGGTCAGGAAGAATTCTGACGCCGATAAGATCACATCAATTTTATCAGACTGGAACCACGATTGGACATTTGTATCGTCGGATGTATTCAGGATAGGAAATTCACCGGTTATCAAGATGATCCTTAATGCTATGCGTTTTCTTGCGGACCCCAAACAGACTCTTTACAGGGACCTTTTCCTTTGGGATGTACAAGTCAGGTCGACTGACGGGAATCCTCCAACTCCCGGTTTTCAGGAGGAGAGTCTGGAAAGATTCCAGGAATTTGCCGAAACGGTTTCATCCATAGATTTACTTTCGATAACCGACAAATTGATAAAGGATTACGGGCTTGACAGCCGGGAGGACGAACTGGCTTATATTTACCAGTTCCGCGACCAGGTAAACAGTTGCATGGTTAAAGGGATCAGTCATCCGGATGGATTCCTCAACTGGTGGGATACCTCGGGACACAAGCAGATGCTTGTATCGGAGAGTCTGGGTTCCGCGATGCGTATCATGACCATCCACAAGGCCAAGGGATTGTCGAGTCCGGTGATTATTATCCCTTACTGTAACTGGGATTTTAATCATAACTCCATACGGGCTCCGTGGCTATGGGTTAAAAGCGACCGGGAGCCGTTTAACCGGGTCAGGATGATTCCAGTAAAATATGATTCACTGCTTCAGCAATCTCTCTTTTCCGAGAGCTACAACCGGGAACGGATCGATGCCTATTTGGATAACCTGAACCTGCTGTATGTTGCGTTTACCCGTGCAGTTGAAGTCCTCATCGTTTTTTGTCCGTTTGGCAATAATATGAAAACGGTTGCCGATGCCTTGCAGATCTGCCTGAAGGGAGACCTCGATGAGAATATGGTTTACCGCAGGGGCAATCCTGATTTCAAAAATCCGCGTGAACAGCTGCCCGATGTGCCAGTAATTCAATGGAATACACCCATGGTCGCGGGCAGCATGAAAGAAACGGTTACGCATCGTACCGAGACCGAATACGAGGGTACCCGGTACGGCAAGAATGTGCACCAGGTTCTTGAAACGGTTATGTCTGCCGATGATCTGCCGGTCAGTATCAGTCAGGCTGTCGGGTCCGGGATTTTTACCGCGGATGAAGCTGAAGCCGTGCAGCAGGGAATCATGCGATTGTTCAATATACCTGAGGTTCGCGACTGGTTTTACGGCACCTGGGAAATATGGAACGAAGCAGCCATACTGGTTCCCCGTTACGGAGAAAAGCGCCCTGACCGGGTCATGCTGCGTGATGGCAAAGTGGTCATTGTCGATTACAAGACCGGTGTGCAGGAATCAAAACATCATAGTCAGGTTGCCTCCTACATGAAGCTGCTTGCCGACATGGGATATCCTGATGTCAGAGGGTACCTCTTATATATTGATGCGGAAAAGCTGATTGAAGTTAAATCCCGAGAAGACTTTTTTCAGCCTGGCCTGTTTGATCCAGAAGTTTAACCGGATTCTCGATCAACTCTTTGATCGTTTTCAGGAATCCTACGGAATCTTTCCCGTCGATCAAACGATGATCGTAAGAGAGGGCAACATACATCATCGGTCTGATAACTACCTGACCATTAACAGCAATCGGCCGCTCCACAATATTATGTATGCCCAGGATGGCTGCCTGCGGGGGATTCAGTATGGGTGTTGACATCAGTGAGCCGAAGGTTCCTCCGTTGGTGATGCTGAATGTGCCGCCCTGCAATTCCTCGATAGATATCTTGTTATCCCTGGCTTTTGCCGCCATGAGGGCTATGGTTTGCTCAATTTCGGCCAATGTCATCTGATGCGTGTTGCGGATCACAGGTACCATCAATCCTTTCGGGGTTTGAACGGCAATTCCGATATCGGTGTAATTAAACGATACCACTTCATTTCCTTCAATCTGCGAGTTTACCTGCGGGAAGGCCGTAAGTGCACGTGTGGCAGCCAATGTGAAAAAGGACATGAAGCCAAGCTTGATGCCGTATCTGGCTTCGAAAGCGGCTTTGTTACGGGTTCTAAGGTCCATAACCGCCGACATGTCGATTTCATTGAACGTGGTCAGCATAGCCGTCTCGTTTTTAACCGCCACCAGGCGCTGACTGAGTTTTTCCCTCAATAGGCTCATTCTGGTCTTTTCCTGAATGCGCTCCTGTGTGTGGGATATGGCAGGCTGGGCAGCCTTTGCAGTAGTCTCACCCGATTGGATGACCAGGTTTACTTCTTCCTTGGTAATCCTGCGCAACCCGTTGATAATATCATCCACCGACAGGTTGTGCTCGTTCATGATCTCCCTCGCCACCGGAGTAACCCTCACAGCTGAAGCCACCTCAGATGCTGCGGCGGTTTTCGCTTCGTGAACAGTCGGGATTTCCTTCACTTCCTTCGGGCTTTTCGCTTCTTTGGGCTTTTTGGCTGTGGCGGTGTCTATCCTGGCCATGACGCTGCCAACGGCCACCCGGGTTCCGGCTTTTACCAGTATCTCGATCGTGCCGCTCTCAGGCGCACTGGCCGTGAGACTGGCCTTTTCGCTTTCCAGGGAAACGACTTCCTGATCGCGTTCAACGTAGGATCCGTTTTCAACCAGCCAGCTGCCGATTTCAACTTCAGAAATCGATTCGCCGGGTGAGGGAACTTTTAGGTCTGTCATAGGTATTCGAATTCTTTTAATATCTCCAGTCTCGATCTGCCTTCAACACATTGCAGGCCGCAATATTTGTTTTTGAGTTCGCAGGTGCATTTTCTGAAAACCTTATCTACCAGCTCCTGCTGAGTGATCTGATGGATGCGGTTCAGTCCGGATGCCGGAGAGCCGCTGGCCTTCCTGCAAACCGGGATCCATTTGACGTAAGGGACTTCATTGTGCAGGAATCTCCACGCGCCCATGTTCTCAGGCTCTTCCTGACACCAGATATGCAAAAGTGCATTGGGATAGCGCTTCAAAACTTCTTTGAAACGCTCGTGCGGGAAGGGGAACATCTGCTCGATCCTGACCAGTGCTATATCGCGGGCATCCCATTCTCTTTTTGGTTTCAGAAGATCGTAATACATCTTGCCCCAGCAGAAAACAATACGTTTAACCTGATCCGGATCCGTTGCCGGATCATCGATTATTTCCTGAAAACTGCCGTCGCTCAGTTCTTTCATCGAAGAAACACATTCGGGATTGCGAAGCAGGCTCTTCGGAGTGAATACTACCAGCGGAATGCGGAACGACCTGAGCACTTGCCTTCTGAGTAAATGGAAAAGGTTGGCCGGGTTCGACGGATTGGTGATGGTCATGTTGTAACGGGCCGCCAGCGTAAGGAATCGCTCTATTCTTGCGCTGGAATGTTCCGGGCCCTGACCTTCGTATCCGTGAGGCAGGTACATGACCAGACCATTCTGCAGCCCCCATTTTTCCTCGGCTGAGCTGATGTACTGATCGAAAATGACCTGGGCGTTATTGGCAAAGTCGCCAAACTGGGCCTCCCAAACGGTCAGAGACTCGGGGTAAGCAAGCGCATACCCGTATTCAAATCCCAGCACGCCGTATTCAGAGAGACTGGAATTGTAAACGGTAAATTCGGCCTGCTTTTCTGATATGTTCTTGAGCGGAAAATATTTCTCGCCCGTATCTTCCTGAACGAGGGCAGCATGCCGGTGCGCAAAGGTTCCCCTCTCACTGTCCTGACCGGATATTCTTACCGGAACGCCTTCATCTACCAGACTGGCATAGGCAAGAAGTTCCGCCAGAGCCCAGTCGAGCCGGTCATCTTTAACCGACTGGATCCGTGCTTCAATGATCTTGTGAACCTTCTGAAAGAAATTGAGGTTGCCCGGCAGGCTATTTAGTTTGCCGGCCAGTTCCAATAATTTTTTGCCAGAAACCGCTGTTTTTAGCTTTTCAAATATCTCTTTCTCACTGGCGTGATGGTAGCTGGTCCAGTCTTCATTCAGGAAAGGCTTGATCGAGACTTTCGTGTCAGGCTGAATGGCATCGTAATATTTATCTAACCCGGATTCAAAATTGTTGATGATCGAATCGCGCTTTTCAACGGTCAGCGTTCCTTCAGCGATCAGCTTGTCGCCATAAATCTGCCTGATGTCGGGATGGGTTTCAATTGCTTTGTAGAGCAGCGGCTGCGTGAAACGGGGCTCATCACCCTCATTATGGCCGAATTTGCGATATCCAAGGATATCGATAAATACGTCCTGTGCAAACTCCTGTCTGAACTCCATCGCCAGGCCGATCACATAAATCAATGCTTCAACATCGTCGCCATTGACGTGAAAAATTGGCGCTTTAACCACTTTGGCAACATCAGTGCAGTAGGTGCTGGACCGGGCTTCGAGGTAGCTGGTCGTGAAGCCAACCTGGTTGTTCAGAACCAGATGGATCGTTCCGCCGGTCCGGTAACCCGGGAGCTGCGACATCTGCAGTACTTCATAAACCACACCCTGTCCGGCAATGGCGGCATCCCCATGAATAATGACTGGTGCCAGCATGGATTCATTTCCACTGAAAACCTTGTCGATTCTCGCCCGGGAGAGACCTTCAACCAAAGGACCTACCGTTTCGAGATGACTGGGGTTGGGTAAAAGCTCAACGCGGATATCCTGACCGGAATCGGTGGTGATCACCCGATCGTAACCCAGGTGGTATTTTACGTCCCCGAGAACGATACCTTCTTCATAATCAACAGCTTTGTATTCCTTAAATATATCGGAGTAGGGCTTTTTCATGATGTTGGCCAGCACATTGAGTCTTCCGCGATGGGCCATGCCGATCACAAATTCCTTGATGCCCAGCTCGGAACCTTTCTCGATAATCCTGTCGAGAGCCGGGATAACGGCTTCTGTTCCTTCCAGGGAGAAGCGTTTCTGTCCGACAAATTTTTTGTGGATGTACTTCTCAAAGCCAACTGCCATGTTGAGGTGCTCATAAATATCGATCTTCTGCCCAGAGGTAAACTGACCCCTGTTTTTTGAAGATTCCATCTTTTTGAAAAGCCATTCCAGAATGACCGGGTTCCGGATAAACATAAATTCGGCACCAACGCTCTGGCAATAAGTCTCATTCAGATGATCTACAATATCCTGCAAGGTTGCTGGCCCGATGCCGATGAGCTTACCTGCCTGAAAAACCTCGCCGAGGTTTTTGGTACTTAATCCGTAATTCTCAATATCAAGGGTGGGGTAGTACTTTCTTCTTTCCCTGACAGGATTGGTTTTGGTGAACAGGTGACCCCGTTTTCGATACCAGTCTATCAGTTCGATGACCTTGAATTCCGTGTCAACCATCTCGCTGGTCATGCCGCTTGCCGCTGGCATGGAACGTGCAAATTCAAATCCTTCAAAAAATCTTGCCCAGCTCAACTCTACTGATTCGGGATCTTTCTGGTAACGGGAATACATTTCCTGAATTACCTCGATATCAAGCTGGCCCAGATAGGAGTGCTTATCCATAACTTATTATTTGCTTTCGCTAAAGTAAGGAAAAGGAACAATTCAAACCCCTGATTAGTTCTAGGTACGGGCAAATTAGCTAAATTTGATCATTCCTGATTTTATGATAAAATCGTTTATTTCCCTGGTTGCCAAGGATATTCTTCAATTTACCGGCGGTGATATGAAGGATGTTGCTGTTGTTTTTCCGAACCGAAGGGCTGGCTCTGTTTTTCGTAATGAGTTGGTAGCCTGCATGCAGACTCCATCCTGGTCACCGGGAATTTTCAGTATCGACGACTGGCTGGTCGGTTTGTCGGGATTGAAGAAAACAGAAAAGCTTGAGGAGTTGGCGTTACTCTTCCCGATTGTAAAAAAGCATCTTGCGCATGTTGAGTCGTTTGCCGATTTTATCGATCTGGGAGAAACTTTTTTATCCGACTTTGAGGATACCGACAAATATCTGGCTGATCCGGAAAAACTCTTTACTACACTGAGAGAAGTCAAGAAAATTGACAGCCTTTTTGATATCACAGCCGATGAGGATTTTGTTGAGCGGATCAGGGTTTTCTGGAGCAGTTTCGCGGCGGGTCACTCGTCCCATCAGGAAAAATGGCTTAGGATATGGGAATGCCTCTATCCCGTTTATGTTGATTTTCAAGCATCCCTGCTCGCAAAGGGCCTGGGCACATCGGGTATGTGTTACCGGAAGGCTGCCGACGACCTGATAAGCGGAAATGCTGGTATTGGCCGGTTCAGGAAAATTGTATTTGCGGGATTCAATATCCTTACGCATGCCGAGGAAGCGGTTTTCGGTCATCTTCGAGATGCGGGAACCGGGGTTTTTTATTGGGACTACCATCCCTGGTATCTGAAGGAACCCAATGAAGCGGGCAAGTTTATCAGGCAATATCTGAAATCCTTTCCGCCACCTGAAAGGTTTGATCCTTTCCCCGACGGAGCCGCAGAATTTTTCCATGCTGACAGTCAGGATGAGGCAGTAACTGTGGTGCCGGTAACCTCAAATACGGGACAGGTGCAATCCCTGCTGAATGACTTGAAATCCAGGCCGGCTGTTAACCGGGGGATTATCCTGTCTGATGAGGGCTTGTTTTCCGATTTATTGTCAGCCTGGCCGGAACAGGACCTTCCGGTGAATTTTACTTCCGGATATCCATTGTCCGACACCCTGGCAGCCGGACTTTACCGTAAACTCTCAGATGTTTATCTGGATATCAGTCAATCTCCTGGAAACAGCTGCAGTACTGAACTGGTGGAGGCTTTTCTGAGGCATCCCTGGGCAAAATGGCTTGCCGGCGATTCGGTTGACAAGCTCGTATTAACCATTCAGCGCAGATTCCCGGATGTTGTTCCTGTTGTTTGGCTCGAAAATGAAAGCAATGTTTCGGGTTGGCTGGGTAACCTTAATGATACCAGTGACTTCCTGATCCGGGTGAGTGCTGTTGCCTCTCGAATACAGGAGTTCAGGTCCGCGTGTTCTCCTATTGAAATTGCCGCAATTGATACTATAGTCAGGCAGGCATCAATGATTACTGAAATGGTACAGCGATACCAGCTTCCGCTCGACCCGAGATCGTTATCGAAAATCTGGCTCCAATTCCTGAATTCCACGAAGCTGACCCTGGATACCGATCGAAATGCGACCAATCAGGTAACCGGCGTTCTAGAGACCCGGTTAATGGATTTTGATGAGGTTTACATTTTATCCTTCAATGAAGGGGTCTGGCCTTCAAAAAGTTTGCCCGGATCCCTGATCCCGTATTCACTCAGAAAGCTCTTTCACCTTCCTACAGCAGAAAACCGGGATGCGATGTACGCCTATTACTTTTACCGGCTGATTCAGCGAACCGGGAAACTCTGCATCTATTATCTCACCGGTCACCGCGATGATGGCATCCGGTCCGGTGAGAAAAGCCGCTATATTACCCAGCTTCAGTTTGAAGCCGACCGACCGTTAGTCGTGAGGCCGGAGCCTCCTGCCAGGATCGGTGCGGTGGCAAAACCAATCATAATCCCCAAGGACGGTATTGTATATGACCGCCTGACCCGTTTTCTGGCCGGGAGTCCGGAAAACAAGTCCTTGTCGCCCAGTGCACTGAACGAATATCTTGATTGTTCGCTCCGGTTTGCCCTGAAGAGGATTTACCAGATGCGCGAACCTGATGAGATAGCTTACGCATCGGATCCCAGAGGTTTTGGGATACTCATTCACCAGGTGATGAACCGGTTGTACAAGAATTTTCTGGGCAGTGGGAACGGTCCGGATGCTGATTGGTTTGAGAAAACACTGAGCCAACAGAAGCGAATAGAAGAAATCATCAGGGAGGAATATAATCTGGTTTTAAAAGAATCCGCTGAGCTGAACCCGGGAGGGAAAGAAATACTCGGAATGGAGGTCGTTAAGCAATTTGTGATGAGCATTTTGAATTTTGACCGGGGTGAGACTCCGTTTAAAATTCTTGCACTCGAGCAGGATTACCGGATGGAGTTTCTAATTAATGTGGGTGGCCGTGATGTGGCAGTAAACCTGAATGGGATCATCGACCGTATTGATCAGACTGTGAAGGGAATTCGCATCGTGGATTACAAAACGGGCAATTGCGCTTTGGATTTCAAAACCGTGGCCGACCTGTTCCGCCGTGATTCCGCCAAACGGCCCAAAGAGGCATTCCAGGTGATGCTTTACTGTGAGTTCTTTATGAATAAATCCGGCGATACCGTTGATCTTTTACCTTCCCTGTTCCGGCCAGGCAGATTCCAGGCGGGTGAATCGGAATGCCAGGTGGCGATTGGCGGGGAGCCTGCAGTTTATTCCAGGTTCAGACCAGATTTTACCGCAGGAATGAAGACAATCCTGGAGGAACTTTTCAATCCGGAAATCCCGTTTGTACAGTGTGAGGATGAGCAGCAGTGCCGCTATTGTCCGTTTACCGGAATCTGCTCGAGAGAAAGCTAATCCTTGAGCAAATCAGGCCTGAGCCGACGTGTTCTTTCGATGGCCTGGTCCATTTTCCAGTTATCGATCTCCTTATCGTTGCCCGAAAGCAGAATATCCGGAACTTTCCAACCCTTGTATTCAGCCGGCCGGGTGTAAAGAGGGGGAGCAAGAAGATTGTCCTGGAAGGAATCAGTCAGGGCGGATTCTTCATCTGAAATTGCGCCAGGTAAGAGCCTTACAATAGCATCCGTTATAACCGCTGCAGCCAGCTCTCCGCCAGTCAGCACGTAATCGCCTATGGAGATCTCCCGCGTAACCAGATTGTCCCTGACGCGCTGGTCCACCCCTTTGTAATGACCGCATAAAATCACCAGGTTCTGCTTGCAGGAAAGCTGATTGGCCAGTTTTTGAGTCAGCAGTTCGCCGTCCGGCGATGTATAAATAATCTCGTCGTAGTTAATTTTTGATTTCAGGTCGGCCAGTGCCAGATCAATGGGCTCAATCATTATCACCATGCCTCCGCCACCCGAGAATGGGTAGTCGTCGATAGTTTTATGCTTGTCAAATGTGTAATCGCGCAGGTTATGCACGTGTATCTCAGCGATCCCTTTCAGGCAGGCACGCTTGATGATGGAATGATCCAGCGGTCCCGACAAAAGTTCAGGTATAGCCGTGATGATGTCTATTCTCATAATTTGTTGAATTCGATGCAAATATAGAGGATTGCTCCGGTATGTAAAAATATCGATACCGACAAAATGGCATTAAGATGCAAATTAAAAATGCCATAATGACATGATAATCTGTGTGGTATGAGGTTTGAAAGATCAGGTTAAAATGATTAAAAACAATTAATAAAAAAGGAGAAAATAAAATGACACATGTAAGATTTAACCGCTGTGCACCTGCTTTACCACAATATCAGGCTTCTAATTCACTGGTAAACTGGTTATGGAACGATTTAAACCAGGATTACGCTGAGCGTACGCGTCCATCGGCAAACATTGTTGAGGCCGGTGATGATTACCGGATTGAAATGGCAGTTCCGGGATATGCAAAAAATGAAATCAAGATAAAACTTGACGGTCAGATTTTAAGTATCACGGGTGAGCCGGCCGAAGCAAAAGCCAATGAAAATGAGCGGATAGTAAGGAATGAATTCAGCCGCAAGCCATTCAGCCGCAGTTTCCGTCTGTCGAACTGGGTGGATTCTTCCAGCATCGCCGCCAGGTTTGAAAACGGCATATTAACGGTCTGCATTCCCAAACTTGAGGAAGCCAAATCAAAGCCTGCAAAGGATATTGATATTGACTGATCAGTCTTAATTTGAATTAGTAAGCCATCTCTGAAAAGGGATGGCTTTTTTAATTAAAATTTAGATATTTTTGTCCGAATTTGAACTTCTGGACGTTAGTCCGGTTGCTGTTCGTTGGAACAACTTAGCATAGCTAGGGTATTATTGGTATTAAAACTATTGTTATGACTGAAAAAGATCACCTGACAGAAGAAAATCTACAGGTCGAAGGGAGTGAACTCCTGGAAAATGTAGCCCCTGAAACTGCCGCCGCGGAAATTGTTGAGGAAATTGCTGAACCGCAGGTTGTGTTGTCTGAACCGGACGAAGAAGAAGAGGAACCCGGTGAAATTATTGAAGTACCTGAGGTCAGCCCGGAACCCGAAGTTTTGCCGGAAGCCGACCCGGAAGAAGCTGAACCGGAAGTGGTTATAGCTGAACCGGAAGTGGTTATAGCTGAACCCGAAACGGTTCCAGTTGAACCCGAAGTTCCTGTAAAAGCTGCTGCTGAACCGGTACTAGTGGCACACGCTGATCCGACCCACCCAGGCGCCGAGCTTCCCCCGATCAATATCGATTATTCAGGATATACGCGTCAGGCGCTGCTCGAAGCGCTCGATCTTTTGGTTGCGCACCGGACTATTCACGATATCACCCGCGACGTGGAGAATATCCGGTCGACATTTTACAAGAAATTAAAACTCGAAGGCGAGGAAAAACATAAGAAATTCATCGAGGAGGGTGGGGCTGAAGAAGAATATAAGCCCGCACCGGATCCGCTTGAAGAAGGATTTAAATCTTCCTACGAGAATTACAGAAATAAGAGGGCTGAATATTCCAAAGCCCTGGAAGGTGACAAAGAGGGGAACCTCAAGAAGAAACTTGAGATTATCGATCACATCAAGAATCTTCTGAATACCCAGGAATCACTGAACAAAACATTTAACGAATTCCGCGAACTGCAGCGGCAGTGGAGGGATATCGGTCCGGTACCACAGGCCGACCTGCACAGCTTATGGGAAAATTACCATCACCATGTTGAGCGGTTCTACGATTATATCAAGATCAATCAGGAGCTCAGGGATCTGGATCTGAAAAAGAATCTTGAAACCAAAATGCGGATATGCGAAAAGGCTGAGGAATTGCTGCTGGAACCATCAGTGGTAAAATCATTCGGCGATCTGCAGCAACTGCATAACCAGTGGCGGGAAATCGGTCCCGTTCCGGCTGAGAAAAAGGACGAAATCTGGGATCGCTTCCGTGAAGCTACCAACCAGATAAACAGGAAGCATCAGGAGTATTACCTCACCCTGAAGGATGAGCAGAAAAAGAACCTGGATGCCAAGAACCATCTGTGTGAAAAGATAGAGGAGATTCTCCAGAAGCCGGTACAGAGTCCCAAGGACTGGAATGACTTCTCGCAGGAAGTGGTTAAACTCCAGCAGATGTGGCGGAGCATCGGTTTTGCCCCGAGAAAAGACAATATCAAGGTATATGACCGTTTTAGGGCCGGTTGCGATGAATTCTTCAACCGCAAACGCGAATATTTCTCACGTCACCGCGATGATCAGCACGGCAACTTGCAGCTGAAAACCGACCTTTGCATGCAGGCCGAAGCCCTCAGCAACAGTACCGAATGGAGAAAGACTTCCGAAGAACTGGTTACGATTCAGAAAAAATGGAAAGAAATAGGACCGGTTCCCAGAAAATATTCTGATGCCCTCTGGCACCGTTTTCGCACTGCCTGCGATAATTTCTTCAAAAAGAAATCAGAATATTTCAGTTCGCAGGATACTGAGCAGACAGAGAACCTCCGCCTGAAGTTGGAACTCATCGAAAAGGTAAAGGCGTTTACCCTTTCCGAGGATCATCACGAAGATCTTGCTACCCTGAAATCCATTCAAAAGGAATTTACCTCAATCGGACACATCCCCATTGAGAAAAAGGACGAAGTGCAGAAAGAATTCCGCGATGCACTAAGGAAACATTTCGATAAACTTGAGGTGGATGAGCCTAAAAATGAAATCTTGCGTTACAAGCAAAAAGTTGATACCTTTGTTCAATCCCCCAAAAATAGAAACCGTATTTCATCTGAACGTGAGAAATTGGTGAACAAGCTTAAGCAAATGGAGAGTGACGTTGTTCTCTGGGAGAATAACATTGGTTTCTTTGCAAAATCACAGAAATCGGAGTCCCTTATCCGAGAAGTGGAAAATAAGATTGCTCAAGAGCGTGAGCGAATCCAATTACTCAAGGAAAAGATTGATTTACTGGATCGTTTCGAATCGTAAACCTTGATCATTTTAAAATGAAAACAGTTAAAATCTTTGCAGTAGTTGCAATCTTGGGGTTATTGCTTGGTGCAAGCGCATTTGCTCAAACTGGTATTGTCCGAGGTTTCGTTTACGATAAAAAGACCGGGGAACCTCTTATAGGCTGCAGTGTTTACCTGAACGAGAGAAACCTTTATGCTGCCGGAACCGATGTGAACGGTTATTTCACGATCAGCAAGGTACCACCGGGAAAATATAAATTGATTGCCAGTGAGATGGGTTACGAAACCGTGACCAAGGAGATCGAGATCGGCAGCGGCAGGGTATTGAACGAAAAAATCTACCTGGATCAGCAAATGAAACAGCTGGCTGAGGCCGTTATCTCCGGGGAACGCCAGGAGGCGAAAACCCAGGTTCAAACATCTGTCTTCAAGATTACCCCCAAGCAGATGGAGAAAGTCCCGAGCATTGGCGGTGAACCTGATCTGGCTCAGTACCTGCAGGTTCTGCCTGGGGTAATCTTTACGGGAGACCAGGGTGGACAGCTCTATATTCGCGGTGGTGCTCCCATTCAGAATAAGGTTCTGCTCGACGGTATGATTATTTATAACCCGTTCCATTCAATAGGCTTATTTTCTGTTTTCGATACTGATATTATCAAACAGGTTGAGGTTTTAACCGGAGGTTTCGGCGCCAATTACGGAGGCCGTATCTCTTCAATTATGGATATAACCACCCGCGACGGTAACAAGAACAGGCTGTCGGGCAAAGTTTCCACCGGTACGTTTATGGCCAAAGTCCTTCTGGAAGGACCGCTGAAAAAAGCTAAGAACGATTCCGACGGTTCCTCTTCATTTGTTTTGACTGCAAAACATTCTTTCCTCGAGCAATCCTCAAAAATCTTTTACAAATACATCGACTCGGCTGGTCTGCCATTTAATTTCACTGATATCTACGGTAAAATATCACTGAACTCCAAGAACGGCAGCAAGGTTAACCTGTTCGGCTTTAATTTCAACGATCAGGTGACTTACAGGAATATTACCGATATCGGTTGGAACAACTACGGATTCGGATCCAATGTGGTTTTGATTCCCGGTGATTATCCTGCCCTCATCAAAGCCAACGTAGCCTACTCCAAGTACCTCATTACCATGAATGAGGGCTCGCAGCCGCCACGCCAGAGCTCCATCGACGGATTCAACGTCGGACTGGAGTTCGTGTACATCTTTGGAAAGGATCAGCTCGAGTACGGGATAGAAACCCTGGGCTTCAACACCAATTTCAATTACTTCAACTCGGTAGGCCGCAAAATCATTCAGCAGCAGTTCACAACCGAGTTGGCCGCATACGCCAAATATAAAATGACCCTGGGGAAACTGCTTTTTGAACCCAGTTTCCGCCTGCACTATTATGCCTCGCTCAGCGAATTTTCACCAGAACCGCGTTTGGGCATGAAATATAACCTCAGCGATAACTTCAGGATAAAATTTGCTGCAGGTATGTTTTCGCAGAACCTGATTGCCGCCAACTCCGATCGCGATGTGGTGAACCTGTTTTACGGATTCCTTTCAGGTCCTGAAAACCTCCAGAAAACTTTCGACGGCAAGCCGATCAACAGCAAGCTGCAGAAATCAAACCATGCCATTCTGGGTATTGAGTTCGATCTTACCAAAAAAATCGACCTCTCAGTTGAGACTTACATCAAGGACAACATTCAGCTGACCAATATCAACAGGAATAAATTGTATGACGATACCGGCGATAATCAGGACAAGCCTGAATACCTCCGTAAAGACTTTATCATTGAGACCGGTAAGGCATACGGAATTGATTTCCGGTTAAGGTATGACTATAAGCGGCTTTACCTCTGGGGCACCTATTCACTCGGCTGGGTAACCCGCTATGACGGCGTAATCAAATATCCGCCGCATTTCGATCGCCGCCATAATGTTAACCTGGTTGCCGATTACACATTTGGCAAGAATCTCGATTGGCAATTCAGCACCCGGTGGAACCTCGGCTCAGGTTTCCCGTTTACCCAAACGCAGGGATTCTATGAGAAAATTCCTTTCTATGATGGTATCAATACCGATTATACCCGTGTGAACGGGGAGCTGGGCATTGTTTACGGTCCTCTGAACCAGGGACGCCTGCCTTATTACCATCGGTTGGACGTGAACGTGAAGAAAACCATCGCTACCGGGCCTGACAGTCAGTTAGAGATTTCTTTTGGCATCACCAATGTCTATAACCGGAAGAACATTTTCTATTTCGACCGTATCCGCTACGAAAGGGTAGACCAGCTGCCTTTTATGCCTTCTTTAAGTATAAACTGGACCTTCTGATAACTGTATGACCGCTAAGCAGACCAAATATATCTTTGTAACCGGTGGAGTAACCTCTTCTCTTGGTAAAGGAATCATATCAAGCTCACTGGCTAAATTGCTTCAGGCCCGGGGATTTTCCGTGACTATCCAAAAGCTTGATCCTTACATTAATATCGACCCGGGGACTCTCAATCCTTATGAACACGGCGAATGCTACGTTACTGAGGATGGTGCCGAAACCGACCTTGATCTGGGCCATTACGAGCGGTTCCTCAACACACCCACCTCACAATCCAATAACGTTACTACCGGCAGGGTATACCAGTCTGTTATCAATAAAGAAAGAAAAGGCGATTACCTGGGCAAAACCGTTCAGATCATTCCCCATATCACCGATGAGATCAAGCGGAGAATCAAGATACTCGGTTCCAAGGGCAAGTTCGATATAGTAATTACGGAGATCGGCGGCACCGTGGGTGATATTGAATCCCTTCCGTACATTGAATCCGTACGTCAGCTGAAGTGGGAAATGGGTGACCGCGTTTGCGTGGTACACCTGACACTGGTGCCCTATCTTAGTGCTGCTGGTGAATTAAAGACCAAGCCCACCCAGCATTCGGTTAAAATGCTTCTCGAAGAAGGAGTGCAGCCGGATATCCTGGTTCTGCGCACCGAGAAACCATTAAACAGGGACATACGCAAAAAGGTGGCCCTTTTCTGTAACGTTGACGAGCGAGCTGTTATTGAAAGCCGTGATGTAAGCACTATTTACGAGGTTCCACTCCTGATGCAGAAGGAGAAACTGGATGAGATCGTTATTGAAAAGCTCAAACTTCCGGCTACTACCAAAAGTGATCTGGAACCCTGGAGAGAGTTCGTAAAATCGGTCAAGAATCCCAAGCAGACCATCAAGATCGGCCTTATTGGTAAATATGTGGAGCTGCATGATGCCTATAAGTCGATATCAGAAGCCTTTATCCATGCCGGCGCCTCCAATGACTGTAAGGTTGATGTTCAATGGATTCATTCTGAGACCCTTGAGCAGGAAAATTATGCCGATATTCTGAAAGATCTGAAAGGTATCCTCGTTGCTCCCGGCTTTGGACACCGCGGAATAGAAGGAAAGATAAATGCGGTGCGCTATGCCCGTGAAAATAACATCCCGTTCCTGGGCATCTGTCTGGGAATGCAGTGCGCTGTAATTGAATTCGGCCGGAATATACTGGGCTTGACCCATGCAAATTCCACTGAAATGGATATTAAAACCCCCGATCCTGTCATCGACCTGATGGCCGATCAAAAGGAGATAACCGACAAGGGAGGAACCATGCGTTTAGGTTCCTATACCTGTTCGATGAAGAGGGGTTCACTTGCGGCAAAAGTCTATCATTCGGAAAACGTGAATGAAAGACACCGCCACCGTTATGAATTCAATAATGCCTATATCGACCAATACAAGGCTGCCGGGATGGTTCCAACCGGAATTAATCCGGATACCAACCTGGTTGAAATAATGGAGATTCCCTCCCACAAATGGTTCATCGGCGTGCAGTTTCATCCCGAATACCGGAGTACTGTCATGAATCCTCATCCTCTTTTTGTAAGATTTGTGAAGGCTGCCTTGGATTAATTCCTTACTTTAGCCCGCTAAATATTTTTTTAACTGAATTGATCAGCAATGGATAAGAAGTCCCTTATAGGTTTGGTATTGATGGGTGTACTCCTGATAGCCTACAGCATTTTTACCGGCCCCTCAAAAGAAGAGAAGGAGAGGATGGTGCGATATAACGATTCAATTGCCAGGGTCGAAAGACAGAGGGCAGTTGAATTCGAGCAGAAAAAAGCCGAAAGCGATACGGTCGCCCAGATAGCTGCAGCAGCTACTCCAGAAGAGATAAACCAGCAGAAAGTGAACCAGTTGGGCGCTTTTGCGGATGCTTCAACCGGTGAAGAAAAATTCTTCTTCCTTGAGAATAAAAAAGTCAGGGTAAAATTTTCTACCAAGGGTGGCCGCCCCTATTCGGCGGAATTAAAAGAATACAAGACCTTTGATGGAAAGCCGGTCTATCTTTTTGATGGGGAGACCACCCATTTCAGCCTTCAGTTCTTCACACAGAACAAAGCTATAGCCACACAGGCACTCTATTTCCAACCTCAGACCCAGGAAGAGTCACAAAATGCTGAAACTTCAGCCAAGACTTTAGTTATGAGGCTTATGGCTGGTGAAGGCAGGTATATAGATTACGTGTATACGCTTGAGCCTGATTCCTATAAGCTCGGATACAAAATTCATTTGCAGGGGATGGACGAGGTTCTGGGTAAGAACACGGCCATGATCGATCTGGACTGGGCTGTGGATATCCGTCAGCAGGAAAAAGGAAAGAAAGGAGATGCCCAATACGCTACGGTTCATTATAAGTATTTCCAGAGTGAAACCGGTAAGCTTAAGGCCTCAGTGCCAGATAAACCCCAGACTGAGAACCTGACCACAAAAGTGGAATGGATCGGTTTTAAACAGCTGTTCTTTTCTACCGTTCTGATGGCTGACAATTACATGACCAGTGCCCGGATCACTTCTGAAACGCCAGAAGAGACAGCTGATCATTTAAAGACCTTCTCGGCAGAGGTCAGCCTTCCTTATGAAGGCAAGAGCCAGGAAGATATAGGACTGACTTTCTATTTCGTTCCCAATCATTATAAAACATTGAAGGCTGAAGGCCATGAACTTACTGACCTCGTTGATCTTGGCTGGAAATTTATTGCCTGGATCAATAAGTGGTTTGTAATTAATATTTTCCACTGGCTCGAAGGAATTGTTGGAAATTACGGGATCATCATTATCATTTTAACGATATTCTTCAAGCTGCTGGTATTCCCGCTCAGCTACAAGTCGATCCTTTCGGGTGCCAAGATGAAAGTCCTGAAGCCCCAGATCGATGAGATCAATGCCAAATTCGGTCCGGATAAGGCTATGGAAAAGCAACAGGCCACCATGGCACTCTATAAAAAAGCCGGGGTGAATCCACTCGGAGGGTGTCTGCCTACCTTATTGCAAATGCCAATCTGGATTGCATTGTTCCGGTTCTTTCCTTCCTCCATTGAACTCCGCCAGAAGTCTTTCTTGTGGGCAACGGATTTGTCTACCTACGATTCCATACTGACCCTGCCATTTACCGTTCCTTTGGGATACGGGTCACATATCAGTCTGTTTACCCTATTGATGGCAGCCTCGATGCTGGTTACCACCAAAATGTCGATGGACCAGACTCAGACCGCGCAGCCGGTTCCGGGCATGAAGGTTATGATGTACATGATGCCGGTGATGATGCTTTTCTGGTTCAACTCTTACGCCGCAGGTTTAAGCCTGTTCTATTTCTTCTCCAACGTATTCTCCTATTTGCAGCAGATCGGTATCAAACGCTTCATCAATGAAGAAGAGATCCTGAATAAATTGAAGGAAAATCAGAAGAAGCCGGTTAAGAAATCGAAGTTTCAGGAGCGTCTCGACCAGTTGGCCAAGGAAAGAGGAGTACAGACGAGGAGGAAGTAGGCAGTCTGCAGTTGGCAGTTGGCAGTTGGCAGTCAGCAGTTGGCAGTCAGTAGTAGGCAGTTGGCAATAGGCAGTAGGCAGGAGTAGGTCAGGCCTTGGCTGAGAGCCTTTTTTTCAGGTCAACCATCTTGATGGCAGTCAATGCCGCTTCATCCCCTTTGTTTCCGTGAATGCCACCTGAACGGTCAATAGCCTGCTGAAGATTATTGGTGGTAAGCACGCCAAATATCGAAGGCTTGTTGTAAGTGAGTCCGATATTCATGCAGCCCTGGGCAACAGCCTGACAGATAAAATCAAAATGCCTGGTTTCTCCCTGAATTACGCAGCCAATAAGAATTACCGCATCCGCATCGGTCGATTCCAACAAGAACTGTCCCCCTGAGGGTAGTTCGAAACTGCCGGGTACTGTTTTAATAAAGATGTTTTCGCGCTTGGCACCATGCCTGAGGAGAGTATCCAGACAGCCCTGCGCCAGTGCTGATGTGATGGATTCATTCCACTCCGATACTACCATTCCAAACGTATAATCAGAGCAATCGGGGATCGTTTCAGGATCGTAGGCCGACAGGTTTTTTAATGAGGTTGCCATAGGAGCAAAAAAAAGCCGGGCAAATCCCGGCTTGATTTTAAAATGTTTTTATTTCACAAGACCGGCTTCTGCACGGCCAATGTATTTTTCGATTTTCCGCCCTTCATCCGAATCCGGATAATCTTTCTGAATCTCTTTGTACAAGTCAAGCGCTTTCTTGAATTCCTTGTTAGATTCCATTAACTCGGCTGCCTTCATCAGGTAAATCGGGGTAACGAAATCATTGGGTTTCATTCTTGCAGCCTTCAGGTAATAGGTGATTGCCTTGTCGTACTGACTGAGTTCGCAATATGCATCACCAATTGCACCCTGTGAGATCGGGCTGACCATGTCGTCTTTTAGGTTGAATTTTTTTAGCTGGTCGATGGCTTCCTGGAATTTACCCAGTTTAAGATAGGAAATACCGCTGTAGTAGTGTGCCAGCTTGGCTGATTTCGTTGATCCGTACTGATCAATGATTTCGATGAATCCAAGATAGTTTCCGTCGCCTTTCAGTGCCAGGTTGAACGAATCCCTTTCGAAGAATTGTTCTGCGGCAAACATTTGCGACTGTGCTTCCTTTTCTTTCGGTGAAGCAATAAACCTCTTATATCCAAGGAAACCACCTACAACAACAACAATAACAATAAGTGCCAGAGTAATCGTTTTCTGGTTCTGCTCAATAAAGTGCTCAGTATTAGTCAATGCGTGTTCGACTACTTCCAGATTGTCTTCTTTCTTACCTTTCGATTTGCTAACCATATACTTTGTTATAAAAAACATGCAAATTTATAATAATAAAACCTCATTTGAAATAGCCTGGCTAAAAAACTCTGAACAGGCCGTCATTAGCCGGAGTATTGCTATTTTTGACCACAAACGGGAGAAGCATGTATCTTAAAAAACTCACCTTATTAAATTTTAAAACTTACCAGGAGCTTGATATTGAGCTTTCTCCCAAACTCAATTGTTTTGTGGGCAATAATGGGGTGGGAAAGACCAACCTGTTTGATGCCATTTATTACCTGGCTTTCTGCAAATCCTATTTCAACAGTATTGACCAGAATAATATCAGGCATTCTGAAGATTTTTTCATGATTCAGGGTGAATTTGATATCAATGACCAGGCCGAGCGTATTTATTGCGCGTTGAAGCGGGATCAGAAAAAGAAAATTCGCCGGAACGACAAGGAATACCAGAAACTGGCTGACCATATCGGATTAATTCCACTGGTGATGGTTTCGCCTTCCGATACCAGTCTGATCCTCGAAGGCAGCGAGGAGCGCAGGCGCTACATGAACGGTGTGATTTCGCAATACGACCGCCAGTATCTCGATGACGTGATCCGCTACAATAAAGCCCTGACACAGCGTAACAGGCTTCTTAAAGAGTTTTCGCGGCAGCATTATTTTGATGAGGATTCGCTGTTTATCTGGGATGACCAGCTGGCCCTCCTGGGTGAAAGGATTTATTTAAGGCGAAGCGATTTTATCTCGAGGCTGATGCCGGTGTTCCAGTATTATTACGACTACATATCCAGCGGCCATGAGAAAGTTGAACTTAAATATGTTACACAGGCCGGGGAGCGTCTGTTGATTGATTTAATGAAGGAAGCCCACGGCAGGGATAAGCAGCTTCAGTTTACCACTGTGGGGATCCACCGCGACGACCTGATCCTTGAGCTGTCGGGCTATCCGATGAAGCAGCAGGGTTCGCAGGGACAGCAAAAAACCTATCTGGTGGCGCTTAAGATGGCCCAGTATGATTTTTTGAGAGAAATCTCGAATACGAGGCCGCTAATCCTCCTCGATGATGTTTTCGACAAACTGGATGCCAACCGGGTAACCCAGATCATCAAGCTGGTTTCAGAGGACCATTTTGGACAGATATTTATTACCGACACCAACCTGGGCCATCTTCAATCCATCCTGTCTGGCCTCGATGCGGATTACCGCATGTTCCAGGTTAATGACGGTCAGATAATACAGATATAATTATGGTACTCAGGAGAACGCAATCGCGCCCCTTGAAGGAAATCATTGAGGAGCTGCTGAAGACTACCGGCATCGATCAAAAGCTGAAGGAACGTGATTTAATAAGGCAATGGGATGATTTAGTTGGTATTACGATTGCCAAAAGTACCGAATCGATCTATATCACGGATAGGAAATTAATCGTAAGAATACGATCTTCAGTCATTCGAAACGAACTGACGATGATACGTGGCGGACTCATGCTGGAGCTGAACAGACGAATTGGACAGAACCTGATCGATGAGATAATAATCCGCTGATAATAAATGGAATTCTATAGCCCGCTTGGCGGCTGCAATTCAAGAAAGTTGCCCTGTCGGTCGAACCTTTCACTTTTTGAAAAGAAAAAGTCGGCTTCCTTGCGTGCATTGGCATCGCTGTCGGAGCCGTGAACGGCATTCCGCTGGACTGATTCGGCAAAGAGTTTTCTTATTGTTCCCGGTTCAGCTTTTGCCGGATCGGTATTGCCGATCAATTTGCGGTAATCTTCCACCGCATTTTCTTTTTCCAGAATGGCAACAACTATTGGTCCGGAGGTCATGAACTCGACCAATCCGGGAAAGAACGGCCTTTCCTTGTGCACGTCGTAGAAATAGGCTGCCTGCGACTGGCTCAGTTTGGTATATTTCATCGCTGCAATCCAGAAGCCGGCTTCCGAAATCATCTTCAGAATGTCACCGATATGCTCGTGGGAAACGGCACCCGGTTTGATCATAGTAAAAGTGATATTACCTGTCATAATGGAATAGTTGTTTCGTTAAAAATAATAATTTCCGGTGAGCCGATGCAGTTGATTACTATCTTTGATCGATGCAAAAGGATATTTTCGACGGAAAACTGAGTTTGGATTCGGAAATTGGATGGAAAGAAGCTAGGAAAACCTTCCTCAAACCCTCCAAAATACTGATTCTGACTCATAAAAACCCTGATGGGGACGCTGTCGGATCAGCGATAGGCCTCAAATGGATTCTGGGGAAGATCGGCCATGCCGTGCAGGTTGCCATTCCTGATGATTCACCCGCTTTTCTCAAATGGCTTCCCGGACACGAGGAAATCGAAGTGCATGATCGTAAGCCTAATGCCGCAATACCTCAGTTGTTTAAGGATTGCGATCTGATTATTTGTGCTGATTTTAATACGCCCGAGCGACTTGGATCGCTTGAACCGCTGTACAGGGAATCAGGTAAACCTACGTTTTTAATCGATCATCACCCTAATGGTGAGCCCTTTACTGCCTTCAATCTTATCGATACGAGCAAAGGCTCGACATCTGAACTCGTATATTTATTCATTGATAAACTGGGTTTTTCATCTTTTATGTCCGTGGAAGCGGCCACTTGTCTTCTTGCAGGGGTGATGACGGATAC
>CAYHCO010000009.1:81766-118177 GCA_964355105.1 uncultured Porphyromonadaceae bacterium | reverse complement strand
GGCAAGAAAATACTGGCTAACCCGACAGAGGTGTACTTTTCGCGAAAGGATTCTGAGGCACAGATTATCGGAAAAACTGACTGGCAGTTACTACTGGAATCCGAAGCGATGAAATCCATGGAGCAGGACCGATATGTCCTGGAAACCGGGAATCCAGTGCTGAATATCGACGGGCAACTAGTTGACAGGGATGGAGACTTCCATTGGGTACTCTGTTCAAAAGTTGCTTTGCGTGATGCTAACGGAATCATCATTGGCCTGGTTGGAGTAACGCATGACATAACCGATTTGAAAAAAACAGAGGAGACACTACTTCTTGCCAAAGAGGAAGCCGACGTTGCCAGCCGGATAAAATCGGAATTCTTAGCCAATATGAGTCATGAAATCCGAACACCACTGAATGGGGTGATCGGATTTACCGACCTCCTGTTGAAAACCCCTCTAAATAAGATTCAGCAACAATACGCGGAAAATGCCAATACCTCAGGACAAGGCCTTCTGGGGATCATCAATGACATCCTCGACTTCTCAAAAATCGAAGCCGGGAAGATGGAGCTCGACATGTTGAAGACCGATATACAGGAGCTGGCCGGTCAATCAACCGACATTGTTAAATATCATGCTTCACAGAAAGGTCTCGAACTGCTGCTGAATATCCAGTCCGATATTCCCCGGTTCGGGATCACTGATCCCATCAGGGTTAAACAAATTCTTGTCAACCTGCTGGGAAATGCAGTCAAGTTTACCCATTGCGGTGAGGTTGAGTTGCAAGTTTCTTTTGATAAAATCAATGATAAAAGGGGAAAATTTCATTTCATGGTTCGCGATACCGGGATCGGCATCAGCCTCGACCAACAAAAGCAGTTGTTCAAAGCTTTCTCGCAAGCTGATACCTCAACTACGCGAAAATTTGGCGGGACAGGTCTGGGACTGACAATCTCAGGCATGCTTGCTGAAAAGATGGGCAGCAAAATTGAAATTGAGAGCCAACCGGGAAACGGATCAAAATTCTTTTTCACACTCGAAACTGAGTATCAGACGGAGAAACAACCCGGTTTTGAGAAGCTGTCTGAAATAAGCAGGGTGTTGATCATTGATGACAATGTCAACAGCAGGAATATCCTTCACTCCCTATTCACCAGCTGGAGTGTCGAATCCATCGGAGTCGATAATGCCATGGATATCAGAAACTTACTAGAAAATGAAAAAAAATTCGACCTGATCCTGGTGGATTATCATATGCCGGAGTACAATGGACTGGAAACCATCCGGATGATCAGGGAAGAGTTGAAGCTGACCCCCGAAAAGCAGCCAATCTTTCTGCTGCATAATTCCTCAGATGAAATTCATATCCATGAGGAATCCAAAAAGCTTGGAGTATTGTTCGCAATTGCCAAACCGGTTAAATCTGCTGAACTACTCTGCTTTTTAAAAAGTATTTGCCATCAACAAAAGGAGGATTTTGACAGCGTCAAACTCAAGGTTCCCCAGCCAGCTGCAGATTTCTCAGCGGATAAGTTCCCGGTCATTCTCCTGGCTGAAGATGTTCTGATGAATCGAATATTGGCAACAACGCTTATCAAGCAGATGGTTCCAAACGTTACCGTAATGGATGCAAAAAGCGGGCGCGAAGCATCTGACCTGGCTGTCAGGATAAATCCGGACTTAATCCTCATGGATGTGCAGATGCCGGAGCTCAGTGGCATAGAAGCCACTCTGGAGATTCGAAACTTCGAGCGCGAGAAGGGTTCAAGGGTCCCAATTGTAGCGTTAACTGCCGGAGCGATAAAAGGAGAGAAGGAACGATGCCTGGAGGCTGGGATGGACGATTTTCTAACTAAACCGGTTGACCGGGAAGCGCTTCTCGGAATTCTTAAAAAGTATCTGAGCTGAGCCTGTCCAACTTCACTAAATTCCCGTTGTAATTCGCTGTACCAACTTGCTTTGCGTAAAGAATTCTTTACCAATAACACGCAGTACGGTGTAAGCCGGAATAGCGATAAGCATGCCTACAACCCCACCAATGGCAGCCGCCATAAGAATGATCAGGAAAATTTCAAGCGGATGGGCTTTAACCGAACGTGAAAATATCTGGGGCTGGAAAATGATATTGTCGATTATCTTGGTTCCCTCCATAACCAGCAGGATGTATATGATTCTCGGGACCAGTTCAGACGAGATATCCATGGGCATGCTGACTGCAGTACCAATGGCCACAGCCATCAGGCTGCCGATAAACGGCCCGACATAGGGGATAACGTTTAATATTGCCGCAATCAGCGCTATGGTGGCTGCATCGCTGAATCCTAAACCCACAATGGATAATCCAATGGTGATAAGTATCCCGACAAAGGTAGACTGGAGGAGAACACCAATAAAATATCTTTTGAGCAATTCGCTGATGGAATTGATGGCATGACGGATATGGTCTTCTTTATCTTCGGGAAAGAACATCACAACGCCGTCCTCAAAAAGGCGCGATTCTTTCATGAAATAAAAGGTGATGAATGATACCGAAAGGACTGACACAAAGATATTTCCGATCAACCCGGCGAAATCTGAGAGCATTTCCGACATCTTAACGAATCCCAGCGACGACCGGAATGAATTGGTAGCCCAGGCCTGAAGCGAGAATCCTTCCTCCGACAAGCCAAAATCGGTCATAAATTTTTCAATCCTGCTGATCGGCTTATTCAGGTCGTTCAGAATATTGGTAATATCCAGATTGGAAAGATACCTTAACTCATTGGCCAACAATGGGATGAAGGTAAAGAAAAATAGGAGTACCAATCCCCAGAAAAGGAGGAGGACGATGAATGAGCAAAGCGCCCGTGGAAGGTGCCATTTGCGAAAATGAATATTCTGAATCAGGGAGACCAGGGGCTCCCCGATCATGGAAATGACGAAGGAGGCCAGGATAAACATCACGATATTGGAAAAAAACCAGATTGCCAGGCCAGCAACCAGAATGGTAATTCCCAGGATGATCAGCCTCTGGGTATTCGTGATATTCGGTCGCGGTGTCATATCGTAAAAGTAAAAAAAATCAATCTATTAACCTCTTACCAGGGGATAGATCACCAGCTCGGCCAAAAGGTATGCCGCAAGCAGTAATGCCGACCAGGTAAAATGCTTGCGGACATCCATGTACTGACCGGCTGAAATGCCCAGGCTGATTCTTGTATACGTCATCAGCATGGCCCGCTCGAAATAATAGGCGATAACGGTTGCCAGCGCCACTCCGCGGATACCCCAGATCTGAACGAGTAAGAGGCTGAGCCCGACATTTAACAAAAGTTCAAGCAGCGCAACCGACATCAGTATCCGTGTTTTCTTTAAGGCGATAAGAACAGTTTGTGGGAAGAGCAACCTGCTGGTTATCAATAATAAGAACAAATTAAAGATTCCTGCGCTCTCGAGATAATCCCTCCCGTAAACAGCCGGAAAAATTAGGTAGGCGGTCAAAACCAGCCCAATGCTTAAAGGGAACATCCAGGAAGCCATGCGGCTGCTTCGTTCCCTGAGTTGCTGAAGCCCGGCTGCCGTCCCCTCGCGTGCGATCAGTGGTACCATGGCGTTGCTGAGTGCGTGTGAGAGCAAGGCAACCAACGGCAGTTCCCTGGCCCCGTAGCGAAAAATGGCAAATACATCCGGGTCAAAATTTGCAGAAATAATGAATCCGTTGACATACTGTGCCGATCCGCTGAGCATGACACTCAAAAGAATCGGAGTTCCCAGAACGAGGTACTCCTTCCAGAAAGGAAAAGAAATATGAAAATCGCCGTTTCTGAAAAGGATAACCAGCAGCCATATCATCCGGAATCCGCCGGCGGCAATCATCCCCCAGATAGCGCCTTCCACACCGAGCCCCATAATCACCGGGATGCCTACCAAAAGGATCTGAAGGGTAAAAGCTACCACTCCGTATCTGACTAATTTTTTGGAATCGTTGGCAATAACATACCAATATTCCACCAGGGTTGATGGAGCATATAATATCAGATAAAACACAATAAGCCAGACGATTCCATCCGGCATCTCCTGTCCGAGAAGCCTGCCCAGCAAAGGACTGGCAAACAGCAGGACTCCCGCGGCGAGGACCGAGAAAAGGGTGAGAAGGAGGAAGGAGTTGAAGAAAGATCGTGATGCGTGACACGTAACGCGTAACTCGGAAGAATCGTGACGCGTGACGCGTAACACGTAACTCGAAAGAGAGCCCTCTTCAGGTTTCCGTGTATCGTGTTTCGTGTCACGTGTCACGTCTCCAGCCGCCAGCGGCAGCAAGGCCTGAATGAGCCCGGTTACCCAGAAATACGAAACCACCCCAGCGAAAAACAGGAATGCCTCGTAAATACCCACATCGCCGCGGACAAGTCCGGCGCGTGGTAAAATGATGCTGATTAGAAAAACCGATCCGTACCGGAAGAGTTGGAAAAACTGCAGTCCGGATAATGTGTCATTTGGCAGTATTTTGCGCCAATGGATCGGCAAATCATTCGATATTAAGCGGATCTTTTATTTTCTGCTTCATTAATGCAAGGTTCAGAACATCCTGAATGGTCCTTACATAATGGAAAGTTAATCCTTTTAAGTATTTAGCCTTGATCTGCTGGATGTCATTCCGGTTTTCCTCAGCTAAAATAATCTCCTTAATGGCTGCCCGCTTGGCTGCAAGAATTTTTTCCTTCACGCCCCCGACCGGTATAACCCGACCGCGTAGCGTGATCTCGCCGGTCATGGCGAGGAATGGCTTAACCTTGCGCTGGGTGAAGGCCGATGCCAGGGAGGTAACCATGGTAACCCCGGCTGAAGGGCCGTCCTTGGGTATAGCACCCTCAGGAACATGGATATGAACATTCCAGTGTTCAAACACATTATCAGGCAGTTGCAGCTTCGTTGCATGTGCCTTAAGGTACTCCAACGCCAGAATGGCCGATTCCTTCATCACCTCTCCCAGGTTGCCGGTAAGGGTTAGGTTACCCTTTCCCTTGCTGAGACTGGTCTCCACATATAATATCTGTCCGCCGGTCTCGGTCCAGGCCAGGCCTGTAACCACTCCGGCAAATTCATTACCCTGATATTCATCCCTTAACACCTCAGGATATCCCAGATAATCCTTCATGGAGTCTTTGCCCACCTCTTTTGGCAGCTCTTCGCCCATAGCCACTTTCTTGGTCAGCTGGCGAACCACTTTGGCAATCTTTTTATCGAGACTCCTGACCCCGGATTCACGGGTATGGTTCTCAATAATATATTCGAGGGTGTCTTTCGGGAAAACGAAACGATCAAGCGGCAATCCATGCTCAATCAACTGTTTGGGAACAAGATGCTTGACAGCAATATCAACCTTTTCTTCCACCACATAACCTGATATTTCAATCATCTCCATCCTGTCGCGCAAGGCGGCGCTGATGGTGGACGGATTATTGGCAGTGGCGATAAACAGTACTTTCGAAAGATCGTACTCCATCTCCAGAAAGTTATCGTAGAAGCTGCTGTTCTGTTCGGGATCCAGCAGTTCCAGAAGGGCTGATGCGGGATCACCACGAAAATCATTGCCCACTTTATCGATTTCATCCAGAACGAATACCGGATTGGAGGTTCCGGCGCGCCTGATATAATGTATAATACGGCCCGGCATGGCGCCGATATAAGTCTTTCTGTGTCCGCGGATCTCCGATTCATCCTTCAGTCCGCCCAATGACATGCGCACGTACTTTCTGTTCAGAGCCCTGGCTATTGATTTTCCCAGTGAGGTCTTTCCCACTCCGGGAGGACCGTACAAACAGAGGATCGGAGCCTTCATGTCGCCTTTCAGCTTCAGGATTGCCAGATGTTCCAGAATGCGTTCCTTAACCTGATCGAGACCTGAATGATCCTGATTCAGAATCTTCTTGGCACGTCTCAGGTCGAAATTATCCTTGGAAACATCATTCCAGGGCAGGTCGAGCATCACTTCCAGATAATTGAGCTGGACCGAATATTCGGCTGATGCGGGATTGATCCGTTCCAGTTTTTCGATGTCGCGGGCAAATGCCTTGGCTACCTCGGGCGACCAGTTCTTGGTTTCGGCGCGCTGACGCACTTCTTCCACTTCCTGCTCAAACGGGCTTCCGCCAAGCTCATCCTGTATGGTTTTCATCTGCTGGTTAAGCAGATATTCCCGCTGCTGCTGGTCGATCTCGAGCTTCACCTTGCTCTGGATATCTTTTTTCAGCTTTTGTTTCTGAAATTCCAGTGAAAGATGCTCAAGCAGCCGAACGGCGCGGTCGCGGATATGGTCGATCTCCAGCAATTCCTGTTTCTCGGCCATGCCGAGATCGGAATTTGAGCAGAGGTAATTCACCAGAAAACCTGCACCTTCAATATTCTTGATGGCAAAGCTGGCTTCCTGCGGAACGTTCGATGAATATTGTACAATCTTAAGCGCCAGGTCCTTGATGGTTCCGATGATAGCCTCAAACTCCTGAGGCTTGTCGGCCGGTTTGATATCGGTCAGCGGAGAAACCCTTCCCTGAAGGTAAGGCTCCGTGCCGGTGATCTCGTTGAGATGGAACCTGCGCTTGCCGTGAATGATGACCGAAGTGGTATCATCAGGCATGTTTAATATCTTAACAATGGAAGCCATGGTGCCAACCCGGTTGAGGTCGCTGACTTCCGGATCTTCGATTGTTGTATCTGTTTGAGCCACAACACCTATAGGGGTGCCGTTCTTGTATGCTTCTTTAACAAGCTTGATGGATTTGTCGCGTCCGACGGTGATTGGTATTACGACTCCAGGGAACAGGACGGTATTGCGCAATGCCAATATCGGCAGCGATTCCGGTATATCGACAACGCTTAATTCTTCTTCATTGCCATCTGACAATAGAGGTACAAAGTCGTTGTCATCCTCGCCGAAATCAAAAAATAAGTTATTTCCCAATTTGATTCCCACTATTTAAGCAAAAAAAAGCCCCGTGCCGGGGCTTTGGGTTTATATCGTCAGAATTACTTCTGCGCTTTTTTCTCGACGTGCTTTGCAAAGCGACGGTTGAATTTATCAACACGGCCGGCCATATCAAGCAGTTTCACCTTACCGGTAAAGAAAGGATGTGATGTGTTCGAAATTTCAATCTTAACGAGCGGATACTCAACGCCGTCAAGTTCAATTTTTTCACGCGTTGCAACAGTCGAACGTGTTACAAAGGTATAATCGTTGGAGAGGTCTTTGAAGACCACCATTCTGTAATTCTTAGGATGAATATCTTTTTTCATTTCACCATTACTTTAGGGGACGCAAAGATAAGTACTTTTTCCTGTTTATCAAACATCAGAAAGATTTTCTTGATCTTTTTTCAGGTAATCCTTTCTGAGACTGCTATTACCACCCTCATTGGTAAAGCGGGCGAACGGCACCGACGGATCGATCATGTAACGGTAGGTAATATGCCGCTTCGCAGGGACTGCCCCGATCTGTTCATAAACCTTCCTCATGCGCGGATTATAGTCGCCAACCCACGACAATTCGATCTCGTTATACCAGCTTTTTTTCTTCGTGGCCAGCGCAAACTGCAGGAAAAGGGCGGCAATAACACCCGAATTTTGAAATTCAGGAATCACTCCGGCCATCAATACCCGGTTACGGGTGATAGTTTTCCCATTTTTGAGCCACATGAATTTTATTGCTTTCCAGAAATTCAGGCGTCCGTTGAAATGAGCCAGCAATTGATTCACGTCGGGAAAGGCCACCACCACGCCCACCGGCCTCCCGTCCTTATAGGCAAACCAGATGAACTCCTCGATAAGGATGGGTTTGGCATCCCTGATTATACCATCGAGATCGCTTTCCCGGAATGGAACAAATCCCTCCATATAATCCGACCAGGTAAGGTTGATCACCTCCACCAGGTCGCGTACATACTTCTGCATGTTTTTCTTATCCAGATGCTCGAAAGTGTATCCGGGCCGGGAAGCCAGGTAATCCGCGAATTTTACCATCCGCTCCGGAAAAGGTTTGACAATGTCAAAATGATAGGTGAACTGCTGGAAGTAATCCTGAAAGCCGTAATCCTCAAACAGTTTCTGGTAATACGGCTTATTGTACGGCATGCCGTAACCTTGCTTCATGAAGCCTTGAACCAGTACTCCCCAGTTGGAAAAGTTCTCGCCGAAATTCACACTGCCGTCCATCGCTACCGCGCCCCTGCTTTTCAGCCAATCTTTCGCGGCATCAAGCAGGATATTAGCAGCTGAACGGTCATCAATGCATTCAAAAAAGCCCATTCCGCCTGCCGGCACCTGTGACTTCTCCGCTTTGCGCTGATCAATGAAGGCAGCTACACGGCCGACAATATTTGCCGATTCGTCCTGCAGAACCCAACGTATGGCCTCGCCATGCTCAAAAAGATTGTTCTTCAACGGATTGAACACATTCTCCACCTCCATATCCAGCGGGGCAATCCAGTTTGGATCATCCCGGTACAGAATACGTCCCGTATCGTGAAAGACACGAAAATTGGCAGATGTTATCTCAATCAGTTTCAAGGATTACAGGTATTAGAATATTAGTTGCGGCTGCTGATCTTGGACAACAGTCGAAGTATTTCAAGATATAACCATACCAACGTAACCATCAGTGCAAAAGCGGAATACCATTCCATAAATTTCGGCATACGGTTTTCGGCACCCTGGTATATCATATCAAAATCAAGCACCAGGTTCAATGCGGCAATGCCGCAGACCAGAACGCTGATCCCAATGCTGAGCATGCCGTTGCCGTGCAGAAAGGCAACCTGTACACCAAACAGGCTCAGGATAAAGCCGATCAGGTAAAGCAGCATGATCCCGCCGGTGGCTGCAAAAACGCCCATCCGGAATTTATTCGTCACCTTGATGATTCCAGTGCGATAAAGGAAAAGCATCGCAAACAGCGTAAGGAAGGTGAGACCAGCTGCCTGCATCACCAAGCCCGGAAATTTAAATTCCATCACCGCGGAAATGGCACCGAGAGCCAAACCTTCCAGTACGGCATAGATCGGCGCGGCCCACGGGGCGGTTTGCGGACGGAAAATGATCACCAGCGAAACGATAAAACCGCCAAAAACCCCAATAATCATGTAGGTGATCAGGGATGACGGGATAGCTGCCGGATCAGTATTGGAGAAAAACAGACTCCAGGTATATGCGGCACCCAGAACCACAAGAAGCAGCAACAGGAACGATTTGTTGGCCGTACCTTTCAGGGTCATAACGGTATCGTCGGTAACTTCCGAATAATTCCTCTCGAAAATTTTCCTGCCCAGAGCAGGGTTGGATGTTTTTTCTAACATAAGGCTAAAAATTTGGCCCAAAAATAGCAATATCCGATTAAATTTTCGGGAAAACGTTTACATTTGTCGGCTCAAACGGTGGTAGTAGTTCAGTTGGTTAGAACGTCGGATTGTGGTTCCGAAGGTCGGGGGTTCGAATCCCCTCTTCCACCCAGGACGAATCCCTGCCCGTAAAGGCGGGGATTCTTTTTAATATGACAAAGAGATTCTGGGTATACTGCGGCATTACACTGGCGATGCTGTTCTGGTCGCTCTCCTTCGTCGGCTACAAGATTGCTTACGAGTATTTTCAGCCGATGGCCCTGATATTTTTCAGGATGGTGATTTCTGCCGCTTTCCTTTCAATAGTCATTGGGTTATCCGGCGCTTCGCAAAAAGTCGACCGAAAGGATTACGGTCAATTCATGCTCATGGCCATCTTCGAACCCCTGCTCTATTTTCTTGGCGAGAGTTACGGCATGAAGCTGGTTACCCCAACCACGGGTGCAGTCATCGTGTCACTCATTCCCCTGCTCACCCCGGTTGCAGCCTGGCTCATTTTCCGGGATAAGATCAGCTGGATCAAGGTTGCAGGCATCGCCGTGAGCTTTACCGGCGTATTGCTGGTTCTCCTCGGAAAAGATCTTTCGCTTGCCGCCTCCCCCACCGGTGTTGCCCTGATGATGGTTGCCGTGCTGTCTGCCGTCAGTTATAGCCTGATAATCGCCAGGCTGGCGGCTAAATATCAGCCTCTCACGATCGTACGCATTCAGAGTTTTCTCGGTGCACTCCTGTTCCTGCCAATCTTCCTGCTCACCGACCTTAAGGCTACCCTGGATATGCCATTAACCTGGGAACCCATACTGCCCTTGCTTTTCCTCGGAATCTTTCCTTCATCTCTGTCTTTCATATTCTTTACAGCCGCGATACGTGAAATCGGCATTACCCGGGCCAACGTATTCACCAATTTTATTCCGGTGTTCACTGCCCTGTTTTCCTTCCTGATCTGGGGCGAGACTTTCACCGGCACTAAACTGCTGGGCATCCCTGTTGTTTTGACCGGATTGATGCTGGCACAGCTGAGTCTGAAAAAAAAGAATGCCTCCCTCCAGGATTAAGATACCAAGTATCCCTGTTATTTCGTTAGACATTTAATTTTGCTACTTTTCCGGACCATGAAAAGGTTTTTCCAGATACTGCTTCTTACGATTGCGATGGCTGTTCCAACGGCGGTTTATCCGCAAATTGGGGGAACCTCAGTATACCAGCTCCTCAACCTGCCCCCTTCGGCACGTTCGGCGGCCCTGGGCGGATGGGTGCCGAGTGCCTGGGATAAGGATCCGGCCCTGGCGTATCATAATCCATCACTGGCCAATCCCATGATGAACAACCAGCTGAGCCTCAATTACTCCAGCTACCTTGCGGGTATCAATTACGGCTATCTTGCCTATTCGCATACCATGGGAAAATGGGGAACACCGGTGATCGGCCTGCAATACATTAATTACGGAACCTTTATCGAGGCCAATGAATACGGGGATATACTTGGCAATTTCTCGGCTGCGGAATATTCGCTCAACCTGAGCTATGCTTACGCACTCGACAGCCTGATCAGCGTCGGGGTAACAGTCAGGCCTATTTATTCGATACTGGAGCGATATACCTCGTGGGGCATTGCATCGGATTTCGGCATTCATTACCATTCGGCAAACAACCAGTTTGCCTTCACCCTCGTGGCACGCAATCTGGGCACGCAACTGACCACCTACGCAACTCCCAATCGTGAGAAACTGGCATTCGAAGTCCTTTCGGGGTTCAACTATAAACTGAAATACGCACCTTTCCGTCTGCATTTTACCGCCCGCAACTTGCAGCAATTCAATTTACGACCAGCCGAAGAAGCACTCTCGGGCGATGCCACGTTCATGCAAAAATCAGGTCGCAATCTCACCCTGGCCCTGGATCACATGGTTGCTGCGGTTGAGTTTGTTCCGGGTGACGTGATAGCCTTCAGGATCGGTTACAACTTTCTCCGAAGGACGGAATTGAGAATGGCAGATTATGGTGGTGCTACTGGATTCTCCTTTGGTGCCGGGGTAAACCTGGGCAAGTTCATCATCGATTATTCCCTGGCCAATTATCATGTGAGCGGACTCACCCACTCCATTTCTCTGCGTGCCAACCTGGCAGCCAAAAGCAGCAAGTCTGCATCACCCGCAAAATCTTAACTATGGACATCATTATTGCGATCGACGGATATTCTTCATGCGGGAAAAGCACTGTAGCCAAGGAAGTTGCGAAAATTCTCGGATATACCTATATAGATTCCGGCGCCATGTACCGTGCAGTTACGCTCTTTTGCCTGAGGAACAATCTGGCACCCGGCGGCGTGGTCGATCTGGAAAAACTCCGGTCAATGATCGATTCCATCAATATACGGTTTGTTTACAATCCTGATCTTCAGAAGCATGAGACTTTCCTCAACGGGGAAAATGTGGAGGAGGAAATCCGCCGTCCGGAAGTCGCTAATCTGGTCAGTCCGGTGAGCATCATCGGTTTCGTGCGTGAGGCATTGGTGAAGCAGCAGCGTGAGATGGGAAAAAGCAAGGGTATTGTCATGGACGGCCGTGATATCGGCACCGTGGTTTTTCCGGAGGCCGAGCTTAAGATTTTCATGACCGCATCCCCGGAAATCCGCGCAAAACGGCGGTATGATGAACTGATCGCCAAAGGTGTTCAGGTTGATACTGCCGACATCATCAAAAACATACAAGATCGCGACCGCATCGATTCAACGAGGGAGATCAGCCCGCTCCGACAGGCTGACGATGCGATCGTTCTCGACAATTCCAATATGACCCGCGAGGAACAGCTCGACTGGGTAATCCGGTTAGCCAAAGAGCTCGTTTAGCCTTTTCGCCGGCTTTAGGAGGCTCCTATACAAATCGCTTCCTGAATATTCCATGTAATAATTAATGCCTATCTTTGCGGCGTTTTTGTTTTTATAATTTAGTTTATATAACTATCTGTATGTCAATGATTAAGAAAGTTGGGGTATTAACTTCAGGAGGAGATGCCCCGGGAATGAACGCAGCAATCCGCGCCGTTGTGCGTGCTGCCCTCAACCACAACCTCGAAGTAATAGGTATTCGCAAAGGATATAAAGGAATGATCGAAGGAGATTTTATCCCTTTGGTGTCCAAAGATGTAAGCAATATTATTCAGCGCGGCGGCACGATTCTCGGTACCGCCCGAAGTGAGGAATTCCGTACCGAAGACGGACGCCGCAAGGCCTACGGTAACCTTCTGGGTGCCGGTATCAACGCCTGCGTGGTAATCGGAGGAGACGGAAGTTTTCAGGGTGCCGGGAAATTTTCCAGTGAATTTGATATTCCGTTTGTCGGAATTCCGGGGACCATCGACAATGATCTTTACGGAACCGATTATACCATTGGTTATGACACCGCTCTCAACACCGTTGTTGAGGCTGTCGATCGGATACGCGATACCGCCAGTGCCCACGACCGGATGTTTTTCATCGAGGTGATGGGACGTGGCGCCGGTTTTATTGCGTTGCATTCCGGAATCGCTTGCGGAGCTGAAGCCATACTCATCCCCGAAGTGGACGGACAGGAAGAGGCACTGCATGATTACCTGCAGGCTCAGGGAAACAAATCCAGTAATATAATCCTCGTTGCCGAGGGAAACAATGTCGGCGGTGCCGAACAGATCGCCAACCAGATCATGGTGAAATACCCGGAATATGACGTCAGGGTAAACGTTCTCGGCCATATGCAGCGGGGCGGATCACCGTCGGCTTTTGACCGGTTCCTCGCCAGCCGTCTGGGTGTGGCTGCCATCGATGCACTGATCGACAACCAGCGGAGTATCATGGTCGGGTTTGTAAACCACGATATTGTTCACGTGCCGTTCAACAAGACTATCAACACGAGCAAAAACCTGAACAAGATATTGCTCGATGTCGCCGACATCCTGGCACACTAAGTCAATTCGATAATTCGATAATTTGACAATTTGACAATTCGATAATTCGATAATTCGATAATTCGATAATTTGACAATTTGACAATTGGCTAATTGCTAACTTGCGCTTAAGGTTCAGGACTTGCTACTTACTTGAGTCTTCTGCCCCGAGTCTTTTTACTAATTTTTGCCTTCCGCCCTTTGCCTTATGCCTTATTTTGTCGACATTCTGCTTCCTCTCGCATTACCGGAAACCCTGACGTACCGGCTGCCGGAAGGTCTGCATGCATTGGCAAAGCCGGGTCAGCGGGCTATGGTACATCTGGGCAAGAACAAAATCCTGACCGGGCTGATCTGGAAAATCCATTCCACACCACCCTCGTTCGCAGCACGGGATATTATCAGCATAATAGATGAAGAGCCCATTCTGGATGATCGTCAGTTCCTTCTTTGGGAATGGATTGCGGGATATTACCTCTGCACCACTGGAGAGGTGATGAAAGCAGCCCTGCCGGCATTCCTGAAAGTCGACAACCGCGATCCCAAACGTATTCGCAAAACCAAGCCGGGCGAAAAATCCGACCAGAACATCAGTCTGGTTCCGCTGAGTCCGAAGCAACAGGAAATATTGCAGGACCTCCGGACCGGCTTTGCCCGGACACCGGTTCACCTGCTGCACGGAATCACATCGAGCGGAAAAACTGAGATTTACATTCACCTGATCATGGAGCAGCTCTCGCAAAACAGGCAAGTGCTGTACCTGCTGCCCGAGATCGCCCTGACCACCCAGATCATTACCAGGCTTCAGAATGTTTTCGGCAACCGTGTGCTCGTATACCATTCGCGGTTTACCCAGGTGAAAAGGCTTAAAGTGTGGAACCAGATCCTCAAAGGCCCTTCCGAGGGCGGACAGCTTATACTGGGAGTTCGATCATCGGTATTCCTTCCCTTTAATAATCTCGGCCTGATTATCGTGGATGAAGAACACGAGCAATCGTACAAGCAACAGGATCCGGCACCCCGGTACAATGCCCGCGACGTGGCCGTCATACTTGGAAATATTCATAAGGTACCCGTATTGATGGGATCCGCTACTCCGTCGATCGAAACCTATCAGCAGGCTCATGCCGGAAAATACCAGCTGCATGAACTCAATGAACGGTTTGGGGGAATCGGGCGACCGGAAATAATGCTTGCCGATGCCCGGGATGCCCGCAAAAGAAAAAAGATGCAGGGACCGTTCACGCCTCTGCTACTCAAAGCTATCGATGATACCCTCATGCGCAAGGAACAGGTCATCCTGTTTCAGAACCGCCGCGGGTACAGTCCGTATATCGAATGCCAGGACTGCAGGACCATCCCGAAATGTTTGCATTGCGATGTGAGCCTGACCCTTCACCGGTCGCAGGGTAAGCTCGAGTGCCATTATTGCGGCTATGCCATCAGAGTTCCAACACGCTGTCCGTCATGCTCTTCCACAAACCTTAGTACTCGCGGGCTAGGCACCGAGAGGATAGAGGAGGATCTGCAGCTACTTTTCCCGGATGCACGTCTGGCACGCCTCGACCTCGACAGTACACGCTCGGCTTCTTCATTCAGCCGGATACTGACCGATTTTGAGGAAGGAAAAACGGATATTCTCATAGGCACTCAGATGGTATCCAAGGGATTGGATTTCAGCAAGGTAAGCCTGGTTGGCATCATGGATGCCGACCAACTGCTCAATTACCCCGATTTCCGGTCTTACGAAAGAAGCTTTCACCTGATGACACAGGTCAGCGGCCGCGCAGGGCGTCGGGATACACAGGGAACGGTTGTCATCCAGTGCTCGGATCCCGGCCATCCTGTAATCCAGCAGGTATTGGAAAATGACCTGGAGGCATTTTACAAGAATGAGATGCATGAACGCCAGATGTTCGGCTACCCGCCGTTTACCCGGCTAATAAGGTTCAATGTTAAGCATGCCGACTTGAAAGTGGTTACGGAAGCCGCTGCCGACCTGGCTTCTTTACTCAAAAAGTTGCTGCCGGGTAAGGTCATGGGCCCGCAGGCGCCGGCGGTGAGCCGCATCCAGGGAAAACATATCCAGAATATTTTGATCAAATTGGAACGTAATCCGGAACTGCAAATCCGAAAAAAGAAAATAGCTTCGCTGATAAAGGATTTCAGCGACAAGAGGTCGTACGGGAGCCTGGTGATTCAGGCCGACGTGGATCCCCTATAATAGATAATGTTATGTATTGGAAGAACGGTAAACTGATCCCGCAGGAATTTCTCGAAGATCCTGATCCGATGCTCGTGCCGATGGTGTATGAGGTGTTTCGCGTGTTTAAGCATAAATCCCTGTTCCTGGATGAACACATGGAGCGGATGTTCCATTCCATCAGGCTCCTGGGATTCAGCGAACCCTATTCAAGGTCGCAGCTGGAGCAGTATTTATCCGATCTGCTCGACACGGAGCCCGACCGGATCGGGAACATAAAAATCCGTTTGAGCTGGTGGCCTGAGCCTCAACTCGAGATCGGATATATTCCTCATAAATATCCGACTCTGAAAGAACAAACTGAAGGCGTGAAGGTTGCAACTTTCCATGCCGTCAGAAATACCCCGAATATCAAACTCTGGAATGCGGCGCTTCGGGCCCGTACCAACCAGGCCCTCAAAGACCTGGACGTTTTTGAAGTACTGCTGGTGAATGAGGAAGGGCACATTACCGAGGGTGGCCGTACCAACCATTTCTATGTCAGGAACGGTATTCTGTACACTGCGCCGGTCGTCTCGGTTCTGCCGGGCATTACCAGGCAAAAAGTGATTGATGCTGCAGGGATTCTTGGGATCGAATGCATCGAAATGTACCTCCACGAGAGCGAGGTTGGAGCAGTGGATGAGATGTTTACATCGGGCACATCAGCAGGTGTGCAGCCGATTGCTGTGGTCAATGGCATCAGCCTTCCCGCCGGCAAACCGATCTCATTGAGCCTGCAGAAAGTGTATAATGAAATGGTTGAAAAGCAAATAGGACCAAATAATTATGGCTGGTAAAATATATACCCAAAAAGATTTTGACAGGATAACCGACCGTACCGGCACCGAAAGTATCAAATGGGACGGTCGGGAACGGGTTTTCGGCAAAGCTGATGTGATTCCCTTATGGGTTGCCGACATGGATTTTGAGACCCCTGAGTTTATCCGCCAACGGATCGCCAGGCGTCTTGAGCATCCCATTCTGGGGTATACCTACCGCCGTCCGGAATTTGCAGGATCCTTCACTGCCTGGGTAAAACGCCGTCACAACTGGACCATCGACCCCGCCTGGGTAACCTACATGCCCGGTGTTGTGGGTGCAGTCTCGGTTGCGGTGCTGGCCTATACGAAGCCTGATGACGAGGTGATTATCCAGCCACCCGTTTACCACCCCTTCTACTTTTGTGTGGAAGGACATGGAAGAAAGCTGATCCTTAACCATCTGATATTGAAAGATGGACGGTTCACCTTTGATCTTGAACTGTTAAAAAGCCAGATCACTCCCAGAACAAGGATGCTGATCCTTTCGAGCCCCCACAATCCCGGAGGAACAGTCTGGACCGTAGAAGAACTTACCGGCCTGGTGGCAGTGTGCAAGGAGCACAATATCATGATCGTTTCTGATGAGATACACTCGGATCTCGTGTTCAGCCCGTCGGTTCACACGCCGATACTGAAGGTGGCCGAAGACTATAAACAGGGAATCTTTCTGACCATGGCACCATCCAAGACCTTCAACCTGGCAGCCATGGCCTCATCGGTTGTCGTGATTCCGGATGAGGATCAGCGAAAAAAATACGAGAGCCTGATACATACGCTGCATATTGCATTAGGTACGGTATTCGGGTTCGAGGCCCTTCAGGCTGCTTATGAGGAAGGCGACCAATGGCTCGACCAGTTAATGATTTACCTCACCGGGAACCGTAACCTGATTCAGGAATTTTTGAAAGAGGAAATCCCCCAGGTCGGGATGATGGTTCCTGAAGCTACTTATATGACCTGGCTCGATTTCAGCAAATTTGGCATGACCCAGGAGGAGCTGACCCAGTTCATGATCCAAAAGGCTGGTCTGGGTTTAAACAGCGGCACCCAGTTTGGCATGGGAGGCGAAGGATTCATGAGACTGAACTTCGGTTGCCCGCGGAGTATACTGGAGCAGGGACTGCAACAACTGAAATCAGCGCTTAAAGCGGAAAATCTTATTTAGGGAATTGGGGAAATATTCAATTAACCAATGAACACAAAGCACTTTGGATGATGGAAAAAATAGCAATTGCAGGCGGTTCGGGTTTAATTGGCCAGGCACTCATCCCGGTGCTTCAGGCTGCAGGTCATGAAGCCTTTGCACTTAGCAGGCCTTACCTGGCTGAATCTTTGAAGGGTGTAACCACCATTATCAACCTGGCAGGTGAAAACCTGTCGTCAGGCCGATGGACCGCTGAGCGAAAAAAAAGGATTATTGACAGTCGCGTAGAGGCACTGGCATCATTGCATGAGCTCATCACTCAAGGGCCGACAACTGTTAAAACATTAATATCAGCCTCGGCAATAGGTTATTACGGATCAACAACCAGTGACCGCATCTTCACCGAGCAAGATCCTGCCGGAAATGATTTCCTCGCTGATGTATGCCGTGAGTGGGAGGCTGCAGCCGATTTATTCGGACCGCTGGGCATCAGGGTAGCTAAAGTCAGGATCGGCGTCGTTCTTAGCGAAAAAGGCGGAGCTCTTCCAAAAATGATGATGCCCCTGAAATTCGGTATTTCCACTCCACTTGGATCAGGCAGACAATGGCTTCCCTGGATTGATATGGATGATCTTAC
This sequence comes from uncultured Porphyromonadaceae bacterium, assembly GCA_964355105.1. Classification (GTDB taxonomy): domain Bacteria; phylum Bacteroidota; class Bacteroidia; order Bacteroidales; family UBA12481; genus UBA12481. The sequence goes on along the minus strand of CAYHCO010000009.1, from coordinate 100,056 downwards.
ACGCGTTTTCCTCCATCTGCTGGAACATAAGGAATTATCAGGCCCATTCAATGCAGTAGCCCCAAATCCTCTGACTAACAGCCAGTTCATGAAACAATTGGCAAAAAAGCATCACCGGCTGTTTATCCCGGTTGGTGTGCCTGCCTTCCTGCTTAAAGCTGCACTGGGTGAAATGGCGGTAGTAACACTGGAAGGATCCAGGATATCGGCAGAAAAGCTGAATGAATCGGGATTTGTGTTTACCAAACCACAAATTTGAGGTGCCTGGTAAGGGTACAGTTGGCAAGGGTATCGAGGAATTTTTGATTAGGCTGGTAATCCAGCAGTTCTCCTTTAACCCGGCTTGCCACCAGACCATAAGCGTTTATCAGGTTGGAATAGGGCTTGTCGATATAATCAATACTCCAGTCCTTAAACGTCATATAATCACGCAACTGGCTATTTCCGGTGCTTACGAGTAAATCGAACCCCAATACTTTGCGGTACAATACTTTAGGACTATCCGGCATCCACTTGTCCAGATAGGTGAGTAAATCAACCGGAACAATGGCGAAATCGTAATCCTTGCGAACCCAGTCGACATGACAGGTATCTGCCTGGGATTCTTTAACTTCCAGATAATTAAACCGGATAACGGTCTGGCAGACGTCTTCCAACCCATTCCAGATGACACGGACCGGCTCATCCTCATAAAAACTCAGCACCTTCTTTTTCGCCGGATCAGGCGCAATAAATACCGGGTCTCCCAGCAATTGCGTGGTTCCGATAATCTCTGAGTGATAATCGGGGAGGAAAATATGAATCACAACCGTACCGCAGAGCCTATAAGTTGTCTTATATAATTGGCTGTATTCTGAAAAGAAAACCCCCTGCTCACGATCAACTTCGTCAGTCAGGGTCAGTTCAACCCGGAAGCTTCCCATTTCCGCACAAACCCGCGCATTTTTATAATACAGTGAATCAGGATTCTGTGCCATAATATTTGCATCTACCGGACCTGAGAATGTTTTGGTCAGCCTTACGTAATGAGCCGTATCATTTTTATTGAGCACACAATAAACTACCGGATACGGACTCTTTGCCGTTGGTGTATACACCTCCTCCTCGCAGCAGTAAAATACTGCGATCAAAACGCCAACTATTACTGAAATTTTTAAAATCCTCATTTTGCTCTTATAATCAGACCCTCCGGTTAAAACCGAAGGCTATTAATAATTAACACATTAGCAAATTGTCTAATTATCGAATTGTCAAATTGTCGAATTATCGAATTATCGAATTATCTTTCTTTCAGGCATCGCACCGGTAGTGCTCCACCGTTTTTTTGAATCGAATCATTCACATACCGGATCAGTTTGATACCCTCAAATGATCCGAAGAAAAAAGGACAGGGTCCGTAACCGCGGTAAAAATCCTTCCTAAAATCCCTGGTAAAATATTTCCAACAGGAGCTGCACGGACTATCATCGATGGTCTCCCACGACTTTTTGAGTTCATGGATTCCGATGGCGGTGAGGTTTAACCGGGAATATCCACCCGTGCTGAAATAGCTCGAGCCCCGCCCGGCAAAGGGGAACCTGATTGAATCCCAATCGGCGTTGGATGGTACCTTCCACCCGGGTGGGCACAGACCCTGAGGGTGGATCGTGTCATAATTTATCACCTCATTCCAATGGTAATAGGTATAATAACCACCCTCAGCACCCTTTATTGACGTATCGTTGTGGTAACAGTATTTCTCAAATATTCCGTTGTCAGTGCATATCAGTGTTTCAGGTACCATCGTTCCGAAATTGAGGTTCTCAGCCATCCACCAAGATCCGTTTATCCGTACTGTCCGGTAATACTGACCGTCACGGGGATCGATAATATGTGAAGTATCATTGTTGATTCCGTAAGAAGTGGCGGTTGCCTCGGCTATATCTGAAAGCCCATGCCGGTCCCTCACCTCCATTCTGATCCTGTAGGTTCCCGGATTTGGGAAATGGGTAATATGATAGGGATAAGCGACGAACTCAGTATCCCATACGCTGTCATTGTTAAAGTCCCACCTGAATTCCAGAAAATCGGGCATATCCTCCTTATCCGTACTTTTTACACCAATGAGCCTGAATGATTGCGTGGAATCACCTGTCGACGGAGTAACGCTGAACCTGGCCACCGGCGGGGTATTGTCCGGATCAGGCTGAACCCCCATCTGTTCACACCCAAATAAAATCAAAGACAGAATTACCGGCAGAGTTCTGCAAATCCGGGTATTCATAAAAATCAGTTTATATCGGGGGGACGAGTAAAGATAAGAAAAAAGGCAGAAGGCAGAAGGCAAAGGGCAGAAATTAGGAAAAAGGGAAAAGGAAAAGGAAAAGAAAAAAGGAAAAAGTAAAAGGTAAAGGATAAAGGATTTAGGGTAAAGGACGCAGGGAACCCTTCCCCAACAGCGAATTTTCTTGCGAATTGTCGAATTTCCAAATTGTCGAATTGTCGAATTATCGAATTATCGAATTAGTTTGCTTGCCACGAAACCTGCAATTTTCCTGAGAACCCGCCGGGAGTGCCGGATGTGAGGTGTTTCAGGTCGGAGTAAGCCGTCCTGCCAACCTTGCATTCCAGATCGAAATTTTCAGTTATCCTCCACCTCACCACGGCAAACCAACCAGTTCCCGAGCCGGTGAGCACCGGGGCCGAGAAGCCATACCTGACATCAGGTTCGTAAATGTACAGCGGATCGCCTCCGGTATCGACTGAAAAAATCCGGAATCCACAGGTGGCAAGGATGCGTTTGCCGACACTGGCCATAGTCATTGAACAGTCCGCCGTGGTTCCATCACTTAAAACTGATCCAAAGCCCTTGATCTGCCTCCTGATACCTGCACGAAAACGCAGCTGACCGGATTGTCCGGGATTGCTGTCAAAGGCCATTTTCCAGCTCAACCGGCAAGGCACGGCGCCTCCGGATTCAAGGAAATCGAGCTGGATAGTCCCTATGCAGGACCATTTGTCTTTCGAAACGTATTTCCACTGCTGTGATGCCCGGGTCGAATAGTTTTGAAACCGGGGATTAGCTCCGGGATAATCCGACAAACCAATCTCCATGCAACCCAATACCTCAACCAGACGGCCGGGTGCGTACCGATACGATGCCACGATCTTCCGGCCTTCCCTCACTAATGAGTTTCCGGATTGGAAAAGGCTGTAGGTGACTGGATACCCCGGTGAGCAGCCCACATAGCGCACAACGAATGAGAACCCATGGGTTTCGAACCACCGGAACCCGGCAATCCAGGCATATCCACCTCCGGGACTCCAGCCCAATTCCCCAAAAAGCAAGCCGACAGGCACCCTCGTCTGTCCCCATATTCCCAGCCGGCTGAAGCGGCCGGAATCAGGCTGCCAAAGTGAAGTCCAACCTTCCGATACCTCAGGAGCGAATCGTCTGGCGACCCGCATTCCGGTTAAACCTGCCTCCGCCCCGGGAAAGCTTCTTTTCAGGCCAAATCCAGTCACAGTTTCCTCAAGACGATCTTTTCCGGAGCCGTACATTTGCAATTCAAACGAGCCAATACGCATATTGCCCGCCATGCCACTCAAAAATCTCCCGTCGGTTGATCCCGAATAGGGCCGGAGACCTTTCCCCGACCGACTGAGAGATCCGGGATTACCCAGGGAAACGGAAAACACAGCACCCGAACCTGCCACGGCTCCGAATCCCGAGCTGATCTGAAAATCCCCGACTAGGATTTCCTCGAAAATCGCTCCAGGACGAATCATAAAACTCTGGCTCAAATGATCGGGCAAGCCGGAACGCGGCCAAATCAGACAACTATCACCCGCAACCTGGTTGGTCTGCATGCGGTACTCCCATCTCCTGTCTTCACTGATCTTAATCCGGTATTTGAACGAAAGAGGAGATACGAAGCCACCCGAATCTGAAATCCATTTACCCAGCTCTGCTCCCATGGGCACCCCAAAAGTCAGCAAATGATTCGATGACGGCCGCTCAAAGACCCGCTCCCCTGTCATCGTATCATGATCGGTCAGCCATTCCATTGCAATATCCGGATGAAGGATCACTCCCTCCCATTCCTGGGCTTCCAGCCATTCGGCCAGCACGGAATCAGGATCTTCTGAGTAAATGGCCTGACCCGGGAGATGCCAGGCGAAAGCCAGCAGCATGAAAATCAGGAGGACTCTATTCATGGTATTTGATTCGATTGATCTGCCCTCCGGTGAAGGATTTCCACCGTGGGTGTAATACCCAGGCCGCTCCGTTGCTCAAACCAACCCTTGATTTTATATCCGCCCAGATTCCAGTTCATACCGATGGATACACCGACAGGCAGGATGTTCAGCAATGCAGTCAAGCTGATTTTCTCATTCAGCTGAAACCTGATACCCGAAGTCACCGGTCCGAATTGCAGCTGACTGATGCGAAATCCACCGGCCAGACCGATCTGGCGCCCCGGCTCATGAACGATCAGGAGATCCAGTGCCGGATCGCCCGTGACCATCCGCATGGGCAATATCCAACCGGGAAAATCGTAAATCAGAACCTGCAGTCCAAGACTTTCACTCATTGTCCAGGACATATGCAGGTTCCCACCAACCCGAATAGCAGGTGGCCTGGACCTCAGGTTAATCGTGGAAAATCTGAGCTGCAGCATTGCTCCAAAATTGTTAAACCGGCGGTAATGCGACAGATACAGATGATACCAGGCGAACCCCGGAATCCCGTCGCGGATGACCACAATGGCCGAATGTCCGGCATCCGAAGAATATCCGGCGGATATCCCCGTGGCATTCCAATCAGATATGGTGTAATACTGCCGTGAGAAGCAGGACCATTCCAGACCCGACTCCTTCATTCCGGAATCAGGCCACGTGGTCACCCGCATGGCTGCGCCAACCGGATCCTGCGCAGGTAGCGGATATGGAACAAAAAATACGATCAGGGTAAATAAACAAATCAGGCGCATCTTACCGTTTTACCCGATATAGATGCGCCCGACCCGTCAGATTGGAAAAATATCCTGACTAATTTGTTTTAAATTTAAAGGAGACCTCTTTGAGGGATTCATTTGCCTTAACAACTTTCTTGGCGAGACTGGATTTAAAGTTCACCATTTTTGCCTGTAGGGCGGCGTCGCCGGTGGCCAGCATCTGCACTGCCAGGATACCGGCATTGCGGGCACCATTGAGAGCAACTGTGGCAACAGGTATTCCGGCCGGCATCTGAAGAATCGAGAGAATTGAGTCCCATCCGTCGATGGAATTTGATGATTTAATCGGTACTCCGATAACCGGGCAAATAGTCATCGCGGCCACCACTCCGGGTAGGTGGGCGGCACCACCCGCTCCTGCGATGATCACGCGGACACCCCGGTCAAACGCACCTTTCGCGAAATCTGCGACCAGATCAGGGGTACGGTGAGCCGACAAAGCATGAATTTCAAACGGGATCTCAAACTCGTCAAACAACTTTGCAGCCTCCTCCATAATGGGCAGGTCGGAGGTGCTTCCCATGATGATACTGACTAATGGATTCATTCGTTCAGGATTAATGATTACCTTCGCAAGGTAGGAAAAACAGCCAATTCGGATACTATGGATACGCTCAAAGTTCTCGACAAAACCTTCGTAAACTTCATACCGCATCTGAGGATACAGGAAACAATTGCCAAAATGGCCGCTGACCTCGACCGGGATTTATTCGACAAAAACCCTCTGTTTCTTGCAGTTCTCAACGGCTCATTTATTTTTGCAGCCGATCTGTTTAAACAGATTAAAATGCCTGCAAGAATCACATTTGTCAAGATGGCATCCTACTCGGGAACCGAATCAACCGGAAAAGTTGATCAACTTATCGGAATTCAGGAAGTTATTACTAATCAACATATTATTGTTCTTGAAGACATTATCGACACAGGCCTGACGCTCACCAAACTGCTGGATCACGTTCATTCCATGCAGCCTGCCTCAGTTAGGGTTGCCACTTTGCTCTTTAAACCTGACGCTTTTAAGGCAAGTTTTAAAATCGATTACCTGGGTATCGAGATTCCAAACAATTTCGTGGTGGGTTACGGCTTGGATTACGACGGTTACGGAAGGAACAGTAAAGATATTTACACACTCTGATATGAATCATTTAATTCTTTTTGGCCCTCCGGGTGCAGGGAAAGGCACTCAGGCTCAGTTACTCGTCGATCATTTCAATTTTCTGCACATCTCGACAGGAGATTTGCTAAGGAATGAAATTGCCAACAAAACAGAACTTGGCCTTGAAGCCAAGAAGTTCATCGATGCCGGCGATCTGGTACCTGATGAAATTGTTATCGGGATGATCAAGAATCATATCGAAACACTCTGTGCTGTTCCCGGAGTGATTTACGACGGGTTCCCGCGTACGGTTGCGCAGGCAATTGCGCTTGATAAAATGCTTTCCGAATGCACAGAATGCATCACAGCACTTCTTTCACTGGAAGTTCCTCACGATGAACTGGTTAAAAGACTTTTGCACCGTGGGGAATCCTCAGGCCGCTCCGATGATGCAGATATTGCCACTATCGAAAACAGAATAAACGTTTATCAATCTAAAACACAGCCCCTGATTGATTATTACACCATCCTGGGGAAATATTATCCGATCGAAGGCGTTGGCACTATCGAAGAGATCTCAACCCGCCTCATCTCCCAAGTCGAATCAATCTAGAATCCTAACAATTAGCACATTAGCACATTATCTCATTCTTTAATTATCGAATTAGCAAATTATCCTATGTCTTCCGTCAACTTCATCGATTATGTAAAAATCTTTGCCCGCTCCGGAAAGGGCGGTGCAGGATCGGCTCACCTGAAGCGCGTTAAATACAACGCGAAGGCAGGGCCCGACGGAGGCGACGGTGGCCGGGGCGGGCACGTTATCCTTCGTGCCGACAAGCAGATGTGGACCCTCCTCCACCTGAAATATAACCGCCATGTGTTTGCAAAGGACGGCGTCGACGGCAGCAAGGATCAAAGTACCGGCGCGGAGGGTGATGACGTATATATAGATGTGCCCCTCGGAACCATCGCCCGCGATGCAGAAACCGGCGAGTTCCTGATGGAGATTACCGAACCGGGTGAAGAAAGAATTTTGGTCAAAGGAGGTCGCGGAGGCCTGGGGAATGTAAACTTCAAATCCTCTACCAACCAAACCCCCCGCTATGCACAGCCGGGTGAACCCAGGATCGAGCAGGCGATTGTCCTGGAACTGAAGATTCTGGCCGATGTGGGCCTGGTAGGATTTCCGAATGCCGGCAAATCAACCCTGCTGTCTGTAGTCTCCGCTGCAAAACCAAAGATCGGGGATTATGCCTTTACCACCTTGACTCCGAACCTGGGTATCGTGGAATACCGCGACGGCCTCTCTTTTGTGATGGCCGATATCCCTGGGATCATTGAAGGTGCGCATGAAGGCAAAGGGCTTGGCCTCAGATTCCTGCGTCATATTGAACGGAATCCGGTCCTGCTTTTCATTGTACCCTCCGACAGCAAGAATATCCGTAAGGAATATGAAATACTGGTCAATGAGTTGGAGCAATTTAATCCGGAACTCCTTGACAAGAAGCGTATTCTGGGAATATCAAAATCCGACATGCTTGATACCGAACTGATGCGGGAAATCAGGAAAGATATTCCTGATGTGCCTTATGTATTCTTTTCCTCACTCACCCACACCAATCTCGATAAGCTCAAAGACCTTCTCTGGCAAGTCCTTCAAACCGATTAACCAATGTCTCTGAACCTGGTCAATATTGATAAGGATGTTTTTCTCGCACTCAATCATTTTTCTGCACCGGGTGTTGATCCCTTCATGAGATTCCTGAGCGGTCCCATTCCATGGATACTTTTCATCTTAGGCATTATCGCAATATTATGGGCTACCCCTTCAAGGGATTACCGAAACCGTACATTAGTGGTATTCGGAACCCTGATACTGGCGTACCTGGTCAGTGAGCAGTCGTCGGTACATCTTTTCAAGGAGGTGTTCATGCGCCTCCGGCCATGTCATGAGCCCAGCCTCTCAGGGCAGGTACGACTGGTTGTCGCCGGTTGCGGCGGACAGTACGGATTTGTTTCAACCCACGCAGCCAACGCATTTAACCTGGCTATGCTGTCCACTTTACTGATGCACCGCAGATGGTTCACCATCAGTGTCTTCGCATGGGCAATACTAGTCAGCTACAGCCGCATCTATGTCGGCGTTCACTATCCCGGCGACGTGCTGGGCGGCGCCCTACTCGGAATTGCGATCGGGATCGCAGCCTATTTCATCTCCCGCCGAATCTCCCGCAACTGGCGCAATCAGCCCAATAGAATAAATGTTGTTAAACCATAAATCGCAAATTTTCAAATTATCGAATTGTCAAATTATCGAATTAGCCAATTAGCATGAAATCACTCCGCTCCCTCCAGGTTACCACCACCCCTAAAAACGAAGATTCAGAGCCGTTTGTCAGTCAGATAGTTCTTTTCGATCGAGCCGGGAACGAGATCTCAAGATCCGAATTCAGCGGTCCCGGAGAGTTTGAATCAAAAACCGAAACACGGTACAATGCAAACAACAAAATCATCGAGGTGACAACCTATCTTGATGAGAAGGAAATTGCCGAAAGGAAAATCTATGACCGCAATGCCGAAGGGAAAGTTGAGAAAGTGGACATTGAATTCACCGACGGCTCAGCCTCCATTCAGACTGTAGAACGGGATGATAATCAGCATACTGAAAACTGGATCGAAAGGGATGAGGAAGGAGAACTGGAATCGAGGGAGTTCCTGAAGTTCGATGATCAGGGAAATTTAATATTGAAAGAGTCCTACGACTTTAACGACAAGCTCACCGAAGCCTTCGAATACGATTACTATCCCAATGGCGAGGTTCACCTTCGCAGACAGCTTGATGAAAGGCGTAAACTGATATTGGAAACCGAATACAAATACACTGAAGGTGGCTTGCTCTTGCTTCGCGCCAGCCGCAACCGCCGCGGCGACCTGTCGGACTTCCTGAAAATCGAGTACAACGAAAACGGCCAACCCGTTAAACAATCATTCTCAGGCAAATACATCTTCCTGTATGAATATGACGAGCACGGGAACACAATCGTGGAAGAGCAATACAGTGGTGACACCCTCGACAACCGCATCACAGCGGAATATGATGAGAACAAAAAGATCGTAACTGAAGATCAGGTTAAGTTCAGCCGCACCTTCGATTATGAATATTTTGACTGATACCATGATGCCCGCACTGTTCATCGGGCATGGCAGTCCGATGAATGCCATCGAGGACAATGAATTCTCGAGAACCTGGAAAGAAATCGGTAAGGCGCTCCTAAAGCCACGTGCCATCCTGGTGGTATCGGCCCATTGGGAAACCAGGGGAACCCTGGTAACCAACATTTCAAAACCACCTACCATACATGATTTCGGTGGATTTCCCCAGGCTCTTTTTAATGTTCAGTATCCGGCTCCCGGGAGCCCGGCACTCGCTGCCGAAACCAAAGGCACCGTTCATAAAACCGAAATTGGTCTGGATGAGAAATGGGGTCTCGACCATGGTGCATGGAGTATATTGAAACACCTGTACCCCAATGCCGATGTGCCCGTGGTGCAGCTGAGCCTCGATTACATGAAAGATCCCCAATATCATTTTGATCTCGCGAAGGAACTGGCGTCGCTCAGGCAGAAAGGCATCCTGATCATAGGAAGCGGAAACATTGTGCATAACCTGCGAATGGTGGCCTGGGACAAGATGAATGAGCCGGAATACGGGTTCGACTGGGCTATTGAAGCCAACACCAAAATCAAAAGCCTCATTCAGGATGGTGATTTCAAATCGCTGATCAACTACCAGTCGCTCGGTAAAGCGGTAAATCTGGCTACCCCGTCACCCGACCATTACCTGCCACTACTCTACGCGCTGGCGCTGCAGGATAAAAACGAAAAGGTTTCCTTCTTCAACGACAAGGCAGTAATGGGATCACTTACCATGACGTCGGTAAAAATCGGCTAAGCTCAGTTCACTTAATCTCAGGTTGATAATCCAGTGGCAGAAGGTTAATTATCTTCTTTTTCGAGTCAAGTGCCCCCCAAGTCAGATCACTGTTGTAAATCTGATAAGTTCCTTGTGAATTAAACTCCAGGATGCCCTTTCCGATATAAAACAACGTTATTTCATCATCATACAGCACGAGCGGTGTTTCCCGGATATCCCTGAACACTAAAAGGGAATCGCCAATTCTGAGACTCCTCTTTTGAGATGCCTCATCAAGTTTTGTCCTGTTAAAGAGCCTGAGATTTTTCCACATTGCGTAATGGAGGTATGACTGTTCACCTTTTACTTCATCGTAATAAAACACACTGTCCACGATAATTTCCTTGGGAAGGCTGTCGGGAATCCCTGCGCGAAACACCAGGTAATTATTTGCAGGCAGCTCATCCTTGTATAAGCAGGACAGGAAGTGGCCAAATGATCCCCTATAGGTTTTTGCCTGGTTATCTGACCATTGCTGTTGAATATCCTGAGACCGGGAAGTCATTTTGTTGTAAAGGGCGCTTCCCTGAAAACCATACCATGCCAGATTATCCTTAGTTTCATCAAAATCAGCTACGTCATTGAAGACAAAATAGTCAAGGTAATACTTCAAATAATAGCCAAGACGTATATTCCTGATGATCAAAGGGGTGTTTGCTGAGGCAAAGATCCGGTTACCCTCCTTCCGGAATTCAATAACCCCGGGATTTTCGATAACACAATTAAGCTGACTGGCATCACCAAGAAAATACTGATTGAATATTCTGAGATAGTATTTCCGGCTAGGATTTCTTTTCCCGATAATGTTCACTTCCTTGATATTAGTTGCCTTTGGATGCATTAAAACAATAAGAACAGAATCCTTATTATTTTCATAGACCGGAAGTTTTTTCAGATTGTAGCTTAATTGACTTAAAACAAGTTCAGCGCTGATCGCTTTAGGAAAGTTGAGTGAAAATTCACCTTTATCATTAGTCGTGGTCCCAATGGTTGTATTGGCAAAAAATGCATTTGCAAAAGGTACCGGTTCCCTGGTAATGGAATCCAGCACAATCCCTTTAACCTTTATACCCCCTGTTTGAGCAGACGAATCAAACCATGCTGATGACAGCAATAACAGAAATAATGGTAAAAATTGCAGATTTTTCATAATCCGGAATATTTATTGGACAGAAAGGGGAAAAATGAAAAAATCATTGGGGGATTATCAAATGTAAATAAATTTCGGATACCACAACCATTCCGCCGGTTGAAACCGGCGTCTATTAATGACGGTCCTCGATTAGCAAATTGGCAAATTAGCAAATTAGCAAATTGTTAATTGAGCAGTCCCGCTCCAAGCCCCAAGCCCTCCGGAACCATAACCCTACCCCCAAAACCATAGTGCAGCCCGCCCTCAACAGGGTCTTCGCTGAGCATCAGAGGGGTATCAAAATCACACCATTTCACGCAGTCTGATGCCAATGCAAGATGTGCGGAGGCGGTAAAACCTAATCTCGACTCTACAAATCCGCCAACCTGCACTTTCATGCCGGCCTGCTCAGCTATTCGTATCATTTTGAGGGCATTGAAGAGCCCTCCGGATTTACCCAGCTTGATATTTACAAAATCACAGGCGCCTATTCCGATCAGCCGCTCCAGGTCGTGATGGTCGGCACATGTTTCATCCGACATAATAGGTACCGCGCTCTCGCGCCGGATCTCCGGCAAACTCATAAAATTCCATCTTGCGGTCGGCTCTTCACAAAACTCGATATTCATGCCGTCGAGACGGGAAAGTACCCGTATGGCCGTATCCGTTGACCAGCCCTGGTTGGCATCCAGACGAAGAGGCACGGCGGGATCAATCGCTTTCCTGATCTCCCTGATCCGCGTCAGGTCATCCTCCAGGGTTCCGCCAACCTTTATCTTGATAGCCGGATAGCCGTTGTTCAAAATTTCAATGGCCTCGGCCACCATGCTCTTCGGATCCGCAAAGCTCACCGTATAATCAGTTACCAGCTCCCGGTTCGATTGACCTCCGAGAAACCGGTAAAGCGGCTGTCCCGCCATCCGCGAGGAAATATCGTAAAGCGCCATGTCGAAAGCGCTTTTTATCGAGCGGTTACCGTAAATCGCCAGATCCATTCTCATCACACAACCTTCGATATCAGCAGGATCCTGATCAATCAACGCATCCGAAAGGTATTTCCCTACGATCATGGCGGTTTCCATGGTTTCGCCGTTGATCGACCGGAACGGACAGCACTCGCCAAATCCTACGATACCCATTCGGGTTTCCATCCTCACCGCCACATTCTCTGCATATTCCACCTTTCCCAGGGAAATCACAAACGGCTTCTTCAGCTTAATCCTTAACGGTATCAGCTCGATCTTTTTAATGGAATCCTGCATGAATTTCAATTTTCGTTGAAATTAAAAATTTATCAGGGTTAAACCGATCAATTCCGCCGGTTGAAACCGGCGGCTATTAATATCGATCTTCAATTAGCAAATTATCGAATTTCCAAATTAGCACATTCGCTTATCTTTGCGCGATGCAAATCACAATTCATACCGATGGCGCAGCCCGCGGCAATCCGGGACCGGGAGGTTACGGCGCCGTGTTGCAGGCACCCGGACAACGCAAGGAGCTCTCGGCCGGATACCGGCTGACAACCAATAACCGAATGGAATTGTTGGCAGTGATCGTCGCACTGGAAGCCCTGAAAATTCCGGGAAGCCAGGTCACCGTTTATACCGATTCGCGCTACGTGGCGGATGCAGTCGAGAAAGGCTGGCTGAAGACCTGGGAATCAAAAAATTTCAAGAACAAGAAAAACCCTGATCTCTGGATGCGGTTTCTGGAAATCTACCGGAAACACAACGTAAAATTCATCTGGATAAAGGGCCATGCCAATCATCCTGAAAACGAACGGTGCGATGAGCTGGCAGTGGCGGCCTCTTTTGGCAAGGAACTCCTGACAGATAGCGTTTATGAGAGCGCACAAGGCTCGGATAAGGGAAATCTTTTTTAACTTTCGGCCCTCAACAAATAGAATCAGAAAACATAAAAAGACAGACTATGAATTTCAACCGTCTTAACATCATAACCGGATGGATCATCTTTGCAATTGCTTCAATAGTATATCTGCTTACTATTGAGCCTACTGCATCGTTCTGGGACTGCGGTGAGTTTATTGCAACGGCTAAAAACATGGAAATCGGCCATCCTCCGGGAGCCTCTTTCTGGATGCTGCTCAGCAAATTCTTCTCCCTATTTGCCGGGGGCAATGTCATGATGATCGCTAAAAGCATGAATGCCATGTCGGCACTCGCATCAGGTTTTACCGTTCTTTTCCTTTTCTGGTCGATAACCCATCTGGCAAAGAAAATCATCAGCAAAGACGGCGAACCGGGTCAAGGTGAATTGTTTGCCATCATGGGCGCCGGTGTTGTTGGTGCTTTGGCTTATTGCTTTTCAGATTCTTTCTGGTTCAGCGCCGTTGAGGCGGAAGTGTACGCGATGTCATCGCTCTTTACAGCAGCTGTTTTCTGGGCCATGCTCAAGTGGGAAAGTGTTGCCGATGAGCCTCGTAGCGACCGTTGGCTGATCCTGATCGCCTATCTCATGGGTATCTCGGTTGGCGTGCATATCCTGAACCTGCTGGCTATTCCGGCCATCGTGCTCATTTATTATTTTAAAAAATTCCCGGTCACCCGCAAAGGTGTCATCTATGCCATACTCGGTTCCTTCGCACTTCTTGGAGTCCTGATGATCGTGGTGATCCAGTATACCCTGAAGATCGCCTCCTGGTTCGAACTCTTCTTTGTCAATGTGGTGGGCCTGCCATTCAATTTCGGCGTCATCATCTTCGTTCTCGCAATTGCCGGTGGCTTGTTCTACGGTATATGGCGGAGCTCGAAAAAAGGAAACGTTTTGTGGAATACCATTTTCCTGATGCTCACTTTCATCATGATAGGCTATTCCTCTATCCTGATACTTCCGATTCGTTCAGCCGCCAATCCGCCGCTGGATGAGAACAACCCCGATAATACACTCAGCCTCCTCTCCTACGTTAACCGTGAGGTTTATGGCCAGCGTCCGCTGGTTTACGGGGAATACTACAATGCACCGGTGTTGGAATACAAGGATGGAAAGAATTTCTACTATAAAAAGGACGGCAAATATGTGGTTGGCGATACTCGTACCGAATATGTTTACGATAGCCGCTTTACCACGATATTCCCCAGAATGTACAATGCCCAGGAGCCTAAATACGAAGCTGCCTATAAAGCATGGGGAAAAATAAAAGGCCGCCCGATCACACTCCAGGGCCAGGATGGACAGAATGAGGTTCGCATGGTCCCGACCTTTTTTGAGAATTTGACTTTCTTCTTCCGCTATCAGCTTGGACATATGTACGTCCGCTATTTCATGTGGAACTTTGCCGGCCGTCAGAGTGACGAGCAGGGCGACGGAAGCATCAAGGGCGGCAACTGGATCACGGGCATCAAGTTCATCGATGCCATGCGCCTCGGACCGCAGGATAACCTGCCGAAATTCATGACACAGAACAAAGGCCGAAACGTATATTTCGCTCTGCCACTGATACTTGGCTTATTAGGTGCCTGGTTCTACTACCAGAAGCATCGCAAGGATTTCTGGATCATCACACTTCTCTTCGTGATGACCGGAGCCGCCATCATCGTGTACCTTAACGAAGTGCCGATGACCCCGAGGGAGAGGGATTACGTGTATGTGGGTTCATTCTATGCCTTCGCGATTTTCATCGGAGTCGGCGTTCTATACCTGTATGATCTGCTGAAAGACAGATTCAAGCCCAAAATGGTGGCAATCGGCGTTTCGGCGGTCTGCCTGCTCGCCGTTCCTGTGGTGATGGCTTCCCAGAACTGGGATGATCATGATCGCTCAGGCAGGCATACGGCGCACGATTTTGCTTACAATTACCTGATCGGCCTCGATAAAAATGCTCTGATTTTCACCAACGGCGACAACGATACCTTCCCGCTCTGGTATGTTCAGGAAGTGGAAGGCGTCCGCACCGATGTTAGAGTGTGCTGCATGCCATTCCTCCCACAGGACTGGTATATCGATCAGCTTAAGCGTACCTATTATGAATCCAAGGCGCTGCCGATTTCGATGAATTTCGAACAATACCGTCAGGGCAAAAGAGGCTACGTTCCCATCGTCGACAAGCTGAAAACGCCGACCGACCTGAAAACCCTTATCGATTTCGCCAACAACGACGATCCGAGAGCTATGGTATCCTCCTCAACGGGACGCCAGTTTAACTACATTCCGGCATCAACCTTTGTATTGCCGGTGGATAAGAACAAGGTTATCCAGAACGGAACTGTTTCTGCCAGCCGCGCAGCCCAGATCGATTCCGCAATTGTATGGACGATGAACCAGGACCAGGTGTACAAGGATGAACTGGTTGTACTGGATATCCTCGCCAATAACAACTGGGAAAGGCCGATGTATTACACATCGCCGAAGCAGTCGGGTTCCGTGAAGCTCGACAATTACCTCGAACTGCAGGGTCTCAGCTACCGGTTGATCCCGGTAAAAGGCCCCGCCCAGAACGGCATGGAAGGCATGGTGAATACAGAGGTCATGTACGACAACGTGGTGAACAAGTTCAAGTATACCAACCTGAACAACCCGAAAGTTTATCAGGACGAGACCTGTCGCAGGATGATGCAGAACATGAAAAACAATTTCAACCGTCTGGCTGCCGTTCTCATTGAAGAGGGCAAACCGGAAAAGGCAGCTGAAGTACTGAATAAGCTGGAGAAAGTGATGCCAATGAAAGTGATGGGTTATACTCCGCAGGACGTTGAAAATGCCAATTTGTGGTTCATGCTGGGAAACAAGGAGAAAGGCCGTGAGGTTGCAAAATTTGCTTTTGACAATATCAAGAATGAAGCGGATTACTACCTGAGTCAGCCGGCTAACTTCTTTCCTTCCGTGAGCGATGACCTTCAGTACACGCTGTATGAAATGCGCAACCTGACCCAATGGGTGACCAATTCCAAGGAAGAGGATCTGGCCAAGGAAATCGAGGCCAAGTTCAATGAATACTATTCCCGGTTTGTAACCCGCACCGGCGGTCAGAGGTAGTGTATCCATGAACCGCCTCACCGTAATTATCATACTGACAGCCGGCCTGTTGGCCGGTTGTGGAAAGTCCGGGGTAAAGCCCGGTGAAGCCCGCATTTCCGGAACATTTACCCCGGCAGTGAGCGGATACCTCAATATTACGGCAGGGTCGGTACTCGACAGCGCCAGGATCGACAAGAACGGTGAATTTTCCATCGAAATAAAACTGGCATCCCCAGGCAAGGCAATGCTGTTTTTCGCCAACAAGCTGACTGATGTTTTTCTGGAACCCGGCAAAGAGGTCATACTCAATATCAATTCCGTGGTCTTCCCTGAAAACATCACCTACAGCGGCCATCTGGGACCGGTAAACCATTACCTAACACTGGCTCGCAAGCTTGACCAGCAATCATCCATTCCCGCTTCACAGCTTTTCAGCATGGAACCGGATCAGTTTGTGCGGTTTTCCGATTCTGTCAGGCAACTGAAAAACAGGCTGCTGAATGAATACGAAACAAAATACAAGGAAATAGATCCGGCATTTGTATCACAAACCCGGTCGGATATCGAATTCTCCTGGGCCGATCAGCATATCCTCTATCCGGGCAAATACGCTTTGCTTAAGGGCGTGATGCCGGCACTCCCCGGCGGGTACCATATCGATTATCTGAACAGGCTAAACCTGAATGCTGCAGTTAATCTCAGCAGCCAGGCGTACATAGCTCTGATTCAGGATTACCTGGATTATCGCGAAGCGAAATATCTGGATGAGCATCCTGAGACTTCTTCACTGATATTCCCAGGCAGCGTTGCCCGTTTCAGGGTGATCCATGATGAATTCACTGATCAGCAGGTGAAGGATTACCTCTTGTACAAGGCCATGGATGACCACCTCGCCAACTACGGAACCACCCGCGTCGAAAGTTTCCTGACCGATTTCAGGATTAACTGCAAGAATCCGGAATACATTGAGAATATCGATGCGATTGTTGAAAATATGGAGAAGGTCAGCCTGGGTAAACCAGCGCCCGATTTTACCGCTTTCACTACGGACGGGAAAAAAGTCAGGTTAAGCGATTATTACGGTCAGCTTCTGTATATCGGTTTCTGGGCATCGTGGTCGGGATGGAGCGCTCAGGAAATTCCCTATTTCGAACAACTGAACAGGGATTTTGCCGGCAAACCGGTGAAATTCATCCTGGTATCGCTTGATTTCGAGAAAGACCGGAACAAGTGGGTGGCAATAGTGACTGCCAATAAATTCAAGAGCATTCAACTTATGCAGGATCCTGAGTCCACTGTGTTGAAAGACAGCTATTTCCTTAATGATTTTCCCAGATATTTTCTGATAGGCAAGGATGGGAAGATTATCTCGGTATACGCACCCCGACCGACCGAAAACATTGCCGAAACGCTGAACCGCATCCTCGGCTCTTCCAATCAATAGTCCTAAATGTAGTTTGGGAATTCCAGGTGAACCAACCCGGCGGCATTCTGTATCTCCCTGGCAAATTGCAGCGTATCGGTAAATAAATGGATTTCGGTAAAAATCGAAGTGCCTACCAATCCCTTTAAGGCCTGATTGGCAGGATCATCCTGATGGATCTGAAGCTGAATAATAGAATATTTTCCGCCCAGGTTTTCGTTGTTTACCTGCCGCAACACAGCCGCAAGAGCATCCGGCGACTGATCATGGGCATACAAAACCAGGGTGAGCTGTTTCAAGGGTTCATTGATCCTGATGGGCTCCGGCATCCGGCCGAAAACCGAAAGGAATTTTACCATTCCGGATATCAGCTTGACCTTGAAGTTCGACTGGGTAACCATATATCGCTTAATGGAATGGGCATCCCAGGAAGCCGCCACCGCCTTGATCTCCCCTTCCTCCAGCGCCACAATGAAATTCTCTATGGCAAGTCCGTCAATGGAAGTAATATAGTGCCTGAACATTTCTTCAGTTATGCGGGGAGCCAGGGTATAGGTACTGTAAAATCCGTTGTACAGCGCAACGAGTGTCGGAATGTCCTTGTCTGAAGCGTGACGGATCTTGAAACGGGGATCGATATTCATCTTGCGCACCGGGATGTAATTGAAGATCCGGTTGTCACCCAGATA
>CAYHCO010000009.1:79341-81666 GCA_964355105.1 uncultured Porphyromonadaceae bacterium | reverse complement strand
CGATATTCATCTTGCGCACCGGGATGTAATTGAAGATCCGGTTGTCACCCAGATAGAGCGAGGCGGGGAATCCACCCCTCCCCTTGGTAAAAACCATCGGTGCCTCATTATTCTTGAGCAATGTAGCCAATGCCATCCGGGTGCCGGCTTCGCGCTCCATATCGATCGACGATTTCACCATTCTGAAGGCAGTCAGTCCCAAACGAAAATCGGGATCAACCTTAAAATCCATGAAATAAGCAGCGCGGATGGCTTCACCGCCGAAATAGAAATCGGTATGAAGCGTTCCAAGGGTACCAATCACTTTTTGGTCATTCAGCGCTATAAGATGATAGGCATCGGGATCCAGCAGATTATGAAGATGGTCGAATACCGGGGAGCGATCGGGGTACATGGTGATCATTCCATGTTGTGCGCACCGGGGCGACAGGTCGAGAACAGATTGATTATCTCCCCTTTCCGCTTTTCTGACCGTAACCTGCTTGCCGATTGGTAACTCTGGCATTATTTGTTTATCGAAATTCAACTAAAAATAGAAAATCAAATCCGTATTTTAGTAAAAAATCATATTCATGAAACGGCCTGCCATATCTACCCTGTTATTCCTTTTTTCATTTGCGATAATCAGCAATCTGACTACAACGAGCCTTTGCGGTCAAAGTGCTTCAGTTCGCGAATATAGCCGCACTTTCCTCACCTACCCGTATGGCGATCCCAACCCGGTTGCCCGCACCGGAAAGATCTATCCGTATTTCCGGTTCGATGGATTTGCCACCAAAGGGGTGAACCGGGATTGGAAAATTGTTGAACTCGAAAATGAGTGGATCAAAGTCATGATTGCCCCTGAAATGGGTGGAAAAATTCTGGGAGCCATTGAGAAATCAACCGGCAAGGAATTTATCTATTTCAATAAAGTAGTCAAGTTCAGGGACATATCAATGCGCGGTGCCTGGACTTCAGGCGGTATCGAATTCAATTTCGGATCGATAGGCCATGCCCCCACAACAGCCTCACCGGTGGATTACCTCACCCGGACCAATGCCGATGGAAGTGTTTCTTGTTTTATCGGGGCCATGGACCTTACCTCTAGGTCGAACTGGAGGGTAGAGATCAGGCTTCCGAAAGACAAGGCCTGGGTGGAAACCAACATGTTCTGGTATAACCCGATGGACCTGTCCACCTCAAAATACCACTGGGCAACAGCTGCTGCAGATGCTGCACCCGACCTGAAATACTGGTTTCCCGGAGACCACTACATTGGTCATGATGGAGAAGAATTTCCCTGGCCGGTACTCAAGGACGGACGAAACATCTCCAATTATGCCGAGAACAATTACGGGAGCGATCACAGCTACCATGTACTCGGTGCCTACACCGATTATTTCGCAGGCTATTACGCAACCCGCGATTTCGGCTTCGGTCATTGGAACGACTATACCGAGAAAGTGGGTAAAAAGATATGGATCTGGTCGCTGGCACCTCAGGGTGCTTTATGGACCGACCTGCTGACCGACCAGCCAGGCAACATGCAATATACTGAGATTCAGACCGGTTTGCTCTTTAACCAGGAGGCAGCGGGATCAACATTCACCCCGTTCAAGCACCTGGAATTTCCAGGAAACAGTAATGAAAGGTTCAGCGAATGCTGGTTTCCGATCATTGGAACCGGTGGGGTAACCGATATCGGAAAGGCAGGCATCCTGCATGTAAACGATGGCAAATCACCTGCTGCATCTACTGACAAGGTCGGCGAAATCAGGTTCTGCCCACTGGAAAAAATCAACGATACCCTCATTATTGAGAGCGGGAAAGCTCCTGCGGTAAAAATAGCCGTGAGCCTCAAACCTATGGAACTGTTCAGCTATACGCTGCCCGGCGGCGGAAAGCCGACAGGGGTGGCTCTTGCAGGCGGCGGGCTGAAATGGTCGGTGAGTGAGGAGATTTCGCGCAATTCCGACAGGCCGGTAGTTTCACCCGCCTTCGACTGGAATTCGATTCAGGGTTTATATCTGAAGGGAGTCGAGTTCAGCAGGCAACGGGAATATTCCCAGGCCCGCGATTTCTTCAGGAAATGTCTGGTGAAAGACCCTCATTATATCCCGGCTTTGAACGGTTTGGCTGAGGAATATATCAGGATACAAAAACCGAAACTTGCCGAGGAGCTGATCGATCTGGCACTTTCCTACGACACGTATGATCCCAAAGCCAATTACCTGCTTGGTGTGGCAAAAAAAGGAGAAGGGCTGAAAGATGTTTCGGGAGCGAAGGGTAGCAAGGAATTGTATGAGGCCAAAGAAGCGTTCGGATTGACCACAAGATCAATGG
>CAYHCO010000009.1:72461-79241 GCA_964355105.1 uncultured Porphyromonadaceae bacterium | reverse complement strand
AGCAAGGAATTGTATGAGGCCAAAGAAGCGTTCGGATTGACCACAAGATCAATGGAATACCGCTCATCAGCCTATACCGGGCTGGCTGAGATCGCAGTTATGGAAAAGAACATCGAACGTGCCTTCAAGTACGCTGCTCTGGCTCAGGATTACAACCGCTATGACGTTAAAGCTATTCAGCTGGAGGCTGTTACTAGCCGGTTGGCTGGCCGGACTCAGCAAGCCGCTTCTGCGCTCAGCCGTCTGACGGCCATGGATCCTTTGAACCATTTCGCTGGGTTCGAACAGTATCTGGCGAATCCAGTGGCAGAGAAACTGGCAGCTTTCAAGAGTATGATCAGAAATGAATTCCCGGAACAAACCTATCTCGAACTGGCTATTTTCTATTTCAACCTGAACCTGGCAAAGGAGGCTGCAGCCGTGTTGAATGAAGCGCCCGACCAGATGGAAGTCCGCTATTGGAAGGCTTTTCTCTCCCGTCAATCACCTGAATTACTGCCTACAAAATTCGTATTCCCTTACCGGCCGGAATCGATGCGCGTCATCGAATGGGCAGAATCAGTTAAGCCCGCCTGGCAGAATCGATATTTTCTGGGCTTGATCAGACTCAGCCTCGACGATTCCGCTAAAGCCAAAGAGCTGTTCAAATCGTGCCAGAACGAGCCTGCCGAATCGCATTTCTACCTGACACGGGCCAAACTTTTTGAAGGCAGCGACGATGGTCTGGCACTTGGTGACATCAAAAAGGCTGTCGATCTGGAGCCTGGCGACTGGCGTTCCTGGCATGCGTTGGGTGCGTTTTACGCCAGAACCCGCGACTGGGCCGAATATCAGGATGTCTGTCGCAAGGCAACCTCGAAAATCCCCAATCACATGATACTGGAATTCGACCAGGCCAAAGCGGAATTGTACAATCGCAGTTACGACAAGTCTATTGAGATACTCGGCAACCTAATCCTTTTGCCCGCTGAAGGAGCCAGGGAAGGTCACGAAATCTATCGCTCAGCCCTTATTCTCAGAGCATTGGATTATTTTACCCAGAAACGGTATCTGAAAGCACTGACCGATATTGAGGAAGCGCGAAAATGGCCGGAGACCCTGGGCGTCGGAAGACCCTATGTAACCGATGAACGGATAGAGGACTACCTCTCCGGATTGTGCTACCTGCAGATGAACCAGGCTGCTGAGTCCGAAAAATATTTCATGAAAGTGATTGATTACACGAAGGTCCAGCAGCCGGCCTGGGATTCACCTTACCTGTTGGCAGCTCAGTGTTACAAGCTCCTGAGCAAGGAGGACGATGGCGATCATCTCCTCACCGGGTGGATGAAATCGCAGCCTGCCAGTGCGCTGATGATGTGGACCGTTGCGGTATACACCGATAATAAGCCTGCTGCCGAAAAAGCCCTTCAGCGTCTGGGTTGGAAACCGGAAGAATCACCCTGGGGAGTCGGGGACTCGCAGCTGGCCCTGGTTTACGAGATCATGACGAAAGTAAAGCTTCGGTAGAGCTGACAGCTCTATAAAGCTGACTTCAACTAACTGATTTACTGTAAAATATGAATTCTATATTATCCCTAAGTAACTGGATGTCTGCACATTTTGTTCGACCTGTCAGCTTTATAAAGCTGACAGGTTTATGTCTTGGTCTATTCCTTGGGTTTTCGTTGTCGGCCTTTCCCCAATCCTTTCAGGTCTTGCCAACCGGCGGGGGGCCGGAAGATATGGTGGTCGACTCCTTGAGCACCCCGCCCCGGCTGCTGGTTTCCTGTGCTTCACGCCGTCCGGAATATCCCGTATACGGTGAGATTGAGGCTATCGATCCGGTAACCGGAACACGCCAGATAATGAAGCGCACCGGGGAACCCACAGGCCTGGTTTTCCGGCCACACGGAATCTCGATTGCCACCGCCGGTGAAGTGCAATACCTGTATGTGATCAGTCACAACGACGCCGCAGGCACCCATCCGATCATAAAATATCTGGTTGACAAGGACGTTCTGGTGTTTGTTGAGATACTGGAATCCAGACTCCTCGTTTCACCAAACGCACTTCAGGCCTATCCCGATGGCAGCGTGGTGGTGTGCAACGATGCCGCTGTACGCAACGATATGAAGGAGAAGATCTTATACCAGAAAAAAGGCAACGTACTCTTTTACGACGGACGAGGCAACTGGTCGATAGCCGCAGCAAAACTCGGAATGCCGGCAGGATTGTCCGGGATGGGCTCCCGGATTTTTGTCAGTGCAGCACTCGAAAACAAGCTGTACGAATATAAACTCGACGATGGCCAGCTGACCGGCAAAAAAGTACTGGCAGATATCAAAGGACCCGATAATATCAGGTTCCATGATGGCCGGTTGTTGGTAACCAGTCATTACAAGCCATTCAAATTCATCGGGCATACCAAAAATAAATCGCGGATCTCGCCTTCACTGGTGCTATCTGTTGATCCCGCGACCGGCAAAACCATCCGTCTGTTTCAGGATAACGGTAAAAAAATCAGCGCAGCCTCAGTAGCCGTTGTGCTTAACAGCCAATTGATAATTGGACAGATATTTGAACCGTTTATTGTGTTAACCAGTTTTAAATAAACATGTTCCGGATTCCATTTGCCATCTTGGCTATCCTCCTTTTTGCCGCCTCCTGCGAGGGGAATGATCCCGGTCAGGACCGGATGTTCAGCCGGGCCAAGATTCTCAACAAAGTGAACAGGGCCCGCCAGGCTGGTCAGAAATGCGGAGACACCTGGTATCCGGCCGCCGGCAAGCTGAAATACAATGAGAAGCTGGAAGCAGCGGCCAAAGTGCAATCCGACGATATGTTTAAAATGAACAAGCTGAGTCACGAAGGAAGCGATAAAAGTCATGTCGATGACCGGCTCAACGCCCAGCAGTATTTCTGGCAGGCCTGTGGAGAAAATGTCGCTTACGGTGTTCTGTATGAAGATGAGGTGATTGATGCCTGGATTAAAAGCGAGGGGCATTGCGTCAATATCATGAATCCCAAATTCACTGAAATGGGAGCCTGGATAACCGGTCTCTATTATACCCTCGTACTGGCTAAACCCGAGTCCCATTAATCGAACGGATCCATTTTGAATCCAACCCTTACAACTTGAAAACAATGACAATTTCCAACCCATGTTAATAAAGTACACGCTCCTCATCCTGCTGGTGGTAATGACCGCCTGCACAAGCAGCAACCAGCCCGCTGAAAATTCTGGTTCCGGACTAAAATGGGAAACCGTCCTTCCGGGAGCCTACCGTGCAAAAGCAGGTACCCCTCCTGCATTCAACCTGTTGTCAGTTGCAAACCGCGAACCCCGCGCGGAAGCAATAAATAAACTGGGCGATGCCCCTTTAAACATTAGCCTGGCCGACATCAGCGCCACTGTTGTCAACGGGCGCACCTGTCTGACTTTCCCGCTAGAAAAAAACGAACAGATTTTCGGGTTCGGACTGAATTTCAAGACGGTTGCGCAGCGTGGCCGGATCTTCCGCCTTCATGTCGATCATTACGGCAGCGAGGACAATGGCCGTACGCATGCTCCGGTGCCATTTTTCGTCTCCACCAAAGGATACGGTGTGCTCGTAAATGCAGCCCGCTATATCGATGTTTCCGTGGGATCCGCCGTGAGGAAAGACAGCAAAAACCCACCGATAACACGCGACCGCAACAGCGACCCCGCCTGGGATGCCCAGCCTTACTCAGATAACATTGAGATGCTTATTCCCGAAGCAGGTGTTGAGATTATTCTATTTACCGGGCGCAACATGATGGAGGTCGTTCAGCGCTTCAACCTGTATTGCGGTGGTGGTATCATTCCGCCAAAATGGGGGCTTGGTTTTTGGCAGAGAACGCCTACCCTTTATAAGGAAGATGATATCCGGACTGAGGCTGCCGGTTTCGAAAAAAACAATTTTCCGCTGGATGTGGTCGGACTGGAGCCCGGATGGCACAGCAAATCATATCCCTGCTCTTTCGAATGGGATTCTGCTCGTTTTCCAAAACCGGAAACCTTTATAACCGAAATGGCATCAAAAGGAATTCATCTGAACCTCTGGATGAATCCTTATCATGTTCCCGGTGGTACGCTCGACAAACAACTCAAGGCATTTACCGGTTCGCACACGGTATGGTGCGGTACGGTAGCCGATTACACGATTCCTGAGGCACGAACAATCATGCAGGACCATCTGGTTAAAAACCAATTGAATGTCGGGGCAAGCGGGTTTAAAATCGATGAAGTTGATGGGTTCGATTCCTGGTTATGGCCAGATGGGGCGGTTTTCCCTTCCGGACGCGATGGCGAGCAGATGCGCCAGACATACGGACTTCAGATGATGACCCTGATGGATGAGATCTTCCGTGAAAAAAATGAAAGGACGTACGGTCTGAGCCGCGCTGCCAACGCAGGATCGGTATCTTATCCTTATGCCATTTACAACGATAATTACAGCCACCGTGATTTCATCACCGCACTGGTAAATGCAAGCTTTTCAGGCCTGCTTTGGGAACCCGAAGTCAGGGCCAGCGGCTCGTCCGAAGAATGGGTGAGACGCATGCAGACGGTCTGTTTTTCACCTATGGCGATGATCAATGCCTGGGCCGACGGTACCAAGCCGTGGTCGTTCCCCGATGTGTACGCTGCCTGTCAGGATGTTGCATTCCTGCGCATGCAGATGCTGCCCTACCTTTACTCAACCTTCGCACAGTATTATTTCGAGGGCAAGCCGCCATTCAGGGCCATGCAGCTGGTTCAAGGGTTCGATCCTAAGATCGTAATCAAGGATCAGTACATGGTGGGCGACAACCTGCTGGTTGCTCCGCTATTTGCCGGCGAAACGGAGAGAAAAGTGATCCTGCCCCCTGGCGGGTGGTTCGACTTTTATACAGGCAAAGCAGTTGGTGAAGGGACTATTACCGTAACACCAGGCTTGAACAGTATCCCACTTTTCGTTCGTGACGGCGGGATGATTCCCATGATTGCCCCGGTCCGTCAGACATCCGGCTGGACAGCCGATTCCCCGGTGATCGTCAGGGTATACGGTAGTGCCGGCGGCAGTTTTAATCTTTATCATGATGATGGCCGGAGCTACGATTTCGAAAAAGGTAAGTATTCCATCCAGCTATTGGAAAATAAGGAAGGCAAAGGATCTGTCCGTGAGCCAAAATCAAGGGAATTTGCTTATTCGGCAATAACCTGGAATTTCATGTCAGAAAAGTAAAATACACCACATGGCCCGATCACATACCGGCGCCGAACTTTATACATATTGCTATATTTACTGACTAATCTGATATGATGACCTCTAAAGAACGATTACTCACTGCGCTGAACCGACAAAAACCCGATAGGCTGCCGGTTTCTTTACATCAATGGCAAGGTTATCACCTCAAGGAACACATGGGCGGAATAACTGATCTTGAGGCCTTTAAACTGACCGGTCTTGATGCTCAGATCCAGTATTTTGAAGAAATGGACCAGTTCTGGGTGGTTGATTCAGATCCTACCCAGTTTAATACCAAAACCTGGAAGGACATTCCCGAAATCATCAGCCGCAATCCCGACCAGCGAATCGTTCATCATACGATTGAAACTCCTGATGGCATTCTGACCTACAAAACCGAAGGAAACAGGAAAACCACCTGGATCACTGAATACCTCATCAAGCAGGACGACGATATCCGGCTGATTGACAAATACATGCCTGTCCCCAAGCTCACCCATGAGCCGGTAACCCGGAGATACGACGAGGTGGGTGATCACGGAATTCTGCGCGGGTTTGTCTGGGGCGACCAGGCTGGTTGCTGGCAGCATGCCGCCTGTTTGTATGATATTACAGCTCTTATTTACGCCACTTTCGAGAAGCCCGGCTGGGTTCATGAATTGATGAGCATACTGCTGAACAAAAAACTCCGGTTCATCGACTCGATGAAAGGTGCCCGTTTCGACCTGATAGAAACCGGCGGCGGCTCAGCCTCCTCAACCGTGATCTCACCGGATTTATTTGAGGAATTCTGCCTCCCCTACGACCGCACCATGCATGATGCGCTCCACGATCTTGGTTTTATGGTTTCCTACCACACCTGCGGTGGAACGGTTGGTATCGAGGAACTCATTATCCGCACCGGTGCCGATGCATCGGAAACTCTTGCTCCCATCAGCGTTGGTGGCAATCAGGAACCGTGGGATTTCAAGAAGAAAGTCGGCAACCGTATAGCAGTGATCGGCGGGGTCGACCAGTTCAGCACCCTGTCAGAAGGACCGGTTGAAAAAATCAGGAGTAATGTTCACGAACTTTTTGAAAAAGTGGGATATGAAGGCGGTTATATATGCTCGGCATCCGACCATTTCTTCGAAACCGATCCGCAAAACCTGGTGGCATTTGCCAAAGCAGCAAAGGAGTGCCTCTATTGACTCAATAGATTTTCAAGCTCCCTCAACGCATCCGGAAATCCCATTCTACCCAGACCCAGCCTGATGGCCGGTTCCGGCATATTAAACAGGTGCGAGCCGATAGCCAAAACCTGCTTCTTGTCCAGAAGGTCCTGACAAAAGTCTTCAGTTGACTGTCCGGTTAAGATATTCAGCATCGCGATGCTGCCAGCCTCCGGCGGAATCCAGGTGAAACGGGTTGAGTGCCTGCCAACAAAATCATTTACCAACCTGATATTCTTCCTGATAATAGCCAGATTCCGCCCGATAATCTGCTTCCTGTTTTGCATGCCGATGAGAGCAAGGATCTCGCTTGGCGATGAGTTGCAAATAGTGGT
>CAYHCO010000009.1:18303-72361 GCA_964355105.1 uncultured Porphyromonadaceae bacterium | reverse complement strand
AGCAAACTGTTCATTACCAGATAAATTCCCTCTTCCGGCACGCAAACTAAAACATCCTCAAACCCCACTTTACCATACCATGCCGCAATCTCCTGTCTAAGAAGCGGGTGCCCGTTCGTATGGGTATAAAGAAATTGCAGGTTTTCCCATAGCCTGATTGATTCCGGCGAAGCCAGAGCCAGGAGCTCCGACAGGCTGAGCGGCTCGCAATCGGAGCAACTCAGCTGGAACGGAACATCAAACTCATATTTGGCGAAATGCCGTTCGAGTACAAAAGGATTGAGTTTCATGGCATGATTGTGTTAGTCCACTGGGGTTTGCTGCTGGTCATCCTTAAGTTTCCTTCTGAACCAGTTTCGGGGATTAAAGTATGCTTTGTATTTGGTAAAAAGCTCCTTTCCAACCAAAAATCCACCAACCCAAAAAGCCACCTCCCCCAAAATGACCGAAACGGTCGATGCCAGAATTTTTAATTTGTTGTCGATGGCAAGAAACGGTATCAGGGGAAGCACCAGGTAAAAAGGTATGCAGCCTATAATCAATGCTATCCCTATGCGCAGCCTCCAGTTCTTGCTTTTCATGCCCCAAATATACATCGGCCAAACTTATCCCGGCATAACCTCATTGTTACATTCTCCAACCATCTCGCTTTTAGACTTTGATATTCCTCTCCTGTTTTGTTCCTTTGCGAGGTTAACCTAAATGGAAGATTTTTATGAAATTACCAGGCCACACCCGGGTCCCGCTTAACGAGGAAGCGCGTGAGCTGATCAACCTGTATGCCTCATTGGGCGACCGTGCATCCAATATCCTTCCCGACGGTGTTTTTGAGAAGCTTAAGAATTTCATCAGGATCTGCCATGACGAGCAGATGGAGCCTGCCATTCAGAAGGCCGCCGTGAATCAGGCCCTACTCGAAGTTAAAGAGGCCCTGCCCGGTTATACCGATATCAGCCTGATGCTCGCGCCGCACAGGAACTCCAAGGCATTCGAATTTTCAGCCAAACGAGGCGTCTTTAAAAAACGCCTTCGCTCCATCATCGACCAGGAATTGGTTAACCCGGCCGAGAAAAAACAACTGGAAAATATTCTTTCCCTTCACGATTTCTCGGTCGGTACCCCTCCTACCACTCAGCAGACCATTGATTTTCTTTATCGTGTACTGGTTGGTGATGAGGTGAGGGTGATCAGAAAATTCCGGGATGTACTGGGAATAAATGAAGATGTGGAAGAGGCACAGTGGAATTACCTCCTCGATGTACTCGACCAGATGGTTAACCAGTCGACTCATTATACGACAGGTGCTGAAAAAGAGAACTTCCTGGCCCGTACCGAGTCGACTGTCAATTTTAAAGGACTTAACGGATTGATCCGCACCCTGGTATCGGGCAATGCCGACACCACGATAAGATTGCTCAAAGAGGAGGTTTTTACTCCTAATTCGGTTAAAGTGATCGAATTCCAGGATGAACAATCTCTCCTTCAGACAATGCAGGTGGATCCGGTATCCATTTTTGCCATCCGGATCAGCTCGATGAGACGGAATATTTTCTCTAAGCCTGAAATGGCAAGCTATCTCGTGCGCTGCGTATTCATCGATGACTCACCGGAATCCCGCGCAACCAACACCAGCCTGGTCTTTGCCTTCCATAACGGTATCATCAACACCCTTAACAAGGTGCATACCCGTAAAATGGGAACACCGGCAAATACCCAGATGAACCTTCGCCTGATCCTTGACAAGGTGAATCCGCAGAATATCAGAAAGTTCAAGGAAAAGGTCGATAAAAAAATCAAAGATTACGATCAGGAAATTATCAACCTGAAAAAAGAGCAGCTGGCCGAGCCTGACAGTCAGGAACAGGATGTGATCCTGTATAAATTCGACGAGTTCGCCAGCCAGCTGATCAAAGACCGGTACACTCTATCCAAATTGCATCAATACCTGGTTCTGATAGAGCAGGTGCGGGAACCGGCAGCACAGAAAAAACTGAACCGCGAGCTGATCGCCGAATTTGAGGAAAGGACCCGCGATTATTTCTATTCGGGAAATAAAAATCTCGGCATCGCCACCATCGTTGAAGGCGGCGGCCGCGCTCAGATACGAACCTATGGCGAATATCTGCTGCAGCGAAAACTTAAGCCGGTAAGCGAAGAAATCGTGCACCGGTGCGAAGTGATCCTGGATGTTATCCCTAATGCTTACCAGAGAACACTGCACAATCATTTTCACAAAAATTTCGGCATCAACCTGTTCCTTGAAAAATACAAGGCATTTCTCACCAAAGTGGAAAATGAGGCCGATAACCGGGGCCGGTTCAGGAATTTCCTGATCGACCTGGGTATCAAGGACCGGTTCGACCAGAAAAATGCCGCTGATCAGGAAATCATCAAGGATTTCCTCAGTAAGCTGGCTACTCTCGACAAAACTTCGGTATCCGACGACGTGCAGATGATTATCCGCGACCTTCTCTTCTGGAAAGGCCGCCAGCCGAACCCTTTCATCTATTTCGTGGAGGAAGCCTCCTGGGAGTACCGCGATCTGTTCCCGCCTGACCGGTTCGACATCAATCCTTTTGATATCAATATTGAATTGTATGAGAATGGGAGGGTCGATTTTGAGAGGCTTCAAACCAAACTCGAACTGATCCGCGACACCTTCCACCTGTTTGATGATACCGGCACCCTTTGGGACCGCTTCTGCGAAAACACGGTGTTCGTTATCAACGATCCTTCCAATCCTACCGGTTATACCGATTTTAATAACCAATCGCTGATTGCCTTCCTCAAATTCCTGAATAAGACCCAGTTCACCCTGTTCCTCGATGAGGCTTACAATGATGCCGTAAAACTTGAGGATCCGGAAGAACCGAAATGGCGTACCATATCAAGGTATATCATGAACAACTTTGCCTCGTTCCCGACCCTTGGAATGGTTACTTCACTCTCCACCACCAAGAACCTCGGGGCTACCGGAGACCGCCTGGGATCAATAGCAGCTACCCCCGCAAGGCAGGATGTGATTGATTATTCACGAAAGATATTCTCCTCCGACCGGGCAAATACCAATTCACTGTTTATGCTCGTGAATGTTCTCGAGGTGGCAGAACTCGCCAAAACCATCAAGATAAAAATGGATGAGAATCTTCCGAAAGATGCATCACGCCACAAAATAAAGCTTAAGCTCGAAGAATTCATTAAGACTGCCATTCTTGCCAATAAACCTGAGAAAGGCTCGGGAAAAAGTACCAAGGGACGCCGTGTCTCACTTTTTGAGGGTAGCCCGCTCCACCTGTTCCTGCTGGAAGAACTGCGTTCGCTCGATCAGCTGGATGTGCTCGAACTTCCGGATGATTTCAAATATAAAGGCGAACCGTTCTTTTCCTATTATAAAGATCACATTGTTAAATCGTTAAATAAGTTCAGGATCAATAAGGAGTTCCGCGGCGAATCGAACCGCCGGATGGATCTTGCTAAACAGGTAGCCGAGGAGGTCCTCGCAAACCGTGCCGATTCAGATATCACTTACCTGGATTCCGACGGATCGTACCTGTTTAATCTCCATATCAAAAATCTTCCCTCATTCCATGAACTCGAGGCTTTTGCCTCTGCAATTGCCGGTGAGCGCGGATTGGCCATCCTTCCCTATCAGACCGGCTTTGTCCGGTTTGCCCTGGGCGACTACCTCGATGGCACCGAAGCATCGTACAAAATCTTCCGGAAGGAACTGGAGACAGCCATGGTCCTTTTCCTGAATTACTGGGATAAATACCAGAAACTCCTTGCAGGCGACCCATCCCGGACCAAAGACCCCTCCACCCTGCTTTCTGCCGTCTTCCCGAAGCAATCGGGTGCCGCCTATGCACGATCCATACTGACTGATTACCAGGCTGTTTCTCAATTATCGAAGACCGCCAACCGATCACTCCGCATTCGCGACATCAAGTCGGTGAACCTGCCGTTCCCGGCTGATTGCGGCGTGACCATTCATACTATTGCCACCTCGAAAAACAGCGTTATAGAATTTTTCGATCAGATCGGCAGTTGCCCGGATCTGGAAACTTTTGTTGCCAGCAAGGCTTTCACCAAAGTATATGAAACTCTTCTTCCGCAGGTATACAAAAGCATCCCCACCCTGCGCGACCTGGATTACAATGAGGTTACTGCAAGATTTGGCAAAAGCACGATCCTGAAATACATACGTTCCAAAAAGGAATTCCAGCCCGATCACCATATTCTCGATGAACAGGATGAGCTTCTGATCATGAAAGAGATACTCATCGAGCTTGAGGTTCTACTTTTCTCCGATTTTAAGGTCAAGCTTCTGGCCCTCAAGGTTAACGGCGCTGATCTGGGAGGTGATCTGGCCCGTCTGGAAGGGTACAACCAGATCCTCCGCAAATATATCGGTGAACTGTTCCTGCATTTCGGTCTTCCGTTCGACCAGCGCCTAAAGGAACCCGGGCTTAAAGAGCTGTTCATCCGTACGCTCGGCATGTTCAGCGAGATTACCGGACTCGGCGCCGCTTCCTTCAATCCGGCTCTCGGCTTGATTGAATTGCGCGACCAGCTTAATCATTTCGATGATTCCTTCAGTACTGACCCGAGGCCAGCCCTGGTGGAGATCACCTATAAACTATTCCAGGACGAACTGCTCAAAAACGCCACAGGTCCGGATTTGCTCTGGATGGATTACCTGCTCACAGGCACTGAAGTGTTTGTGAGGGCCTGGCGAAGTCGGGTTGAAAAGCTTACCGAGGGAGTTCGCAAACTTGGCAATGGAGAGGCTGGTATGCTTGCGGCCAACTACCTGACCGATATTTTCCCGGATGAGTGCCGTTACATCTGGCAGAGCTGCATGAAAGCAGGCGGACAGCTGATTGGCACCGCAGACCTGGCTGAAACGGTCAGAACACAGGTTCTTTTCCTGACCGGCCGGATGAACGCCACCCGCTCCACCGATCTGTTCACCAGGTATAACCACTACCTGACGAGGATGGTTCAATACGAATACCTTCCCCAGAATTCATCTGTAAACGAGATGATTCAACATGGTTACTCCCTCCACACCGACTTCAAAATGGATAACCTCATTGCCCGGAATCCGGAATTCAGTGAGCTTCGCTGGATTAACAGGGTGATGGAACAATGTGGTGTTATTGCTGCGGAGAAGGACGTCCAGACCCATACCCGCATAGCTACGGACGCCAAGAAAAGGGAGTATCCATTCCATAAGATTGACCGTACCGGTCATGAACCGGAGCCCTTCGACCATTCCGGAGGAGCCACCCCGAGGGATTTCATTAAGCAAATGAAAACCCGCCCCACCTCAGCTTTCTTTGGCAACCGGATAGCAAAATTCATTGAGACCCTGGACCCTGAAGATTACCGTTGCAAGATTCACGATCAGGGATTGGTGAGGGAACTCTATATCTTCCACAAATCCTATCTCAAATACCTGACCGATAATTTCAGGCTGCTTGGCCCGCAGACCATTTCCCTGGCGGAAGTCCAGGAATTCGTTCCGGATATTGTACTGTTTTATGGCGCACCGGAAAAAGTAATTTCCTACCCTCGCATCGGATATTTCGACCTGAAGGGACCCAATGGAAGTATCAAGACTATCGTTACACCGCTGAAAAGAAAGGTTGATTATTTCGGCGACATCAAAAAACCGCGTCTTACCCTGTTAAATGAAAAAGTGAAGGAATTGGGTGGAATGCCGGTTCACGGATCACTTTTTGCCATTGAAGAGGAGGATGGCAGCCTGTTCGTTGTGCTCATCAGCGGTGATAGCGGCGTAGGCAAATCAGAAATGCTTGCAGCCCTCATGCTTAAGTGGTTGCGCAAAAACCTTCAGGGCATTCGGTCCATCAGGATGATTGCCGGCGACATGCTGCACGTTTTCCCCGACCAACAGGGTAATCTGTATGGTATCGGCAGCGAAATAGGAGATTTCTCCAGAGTGACGGATTTCGATCCCGACTTTATCAAACAGTACAAGAGCCTTTTCGAAAGCAGCGCCGATAGCAATAAGGAAGACCTGAACTCTCGAAGTACGATTTCAGGACTTTGCGACATCAGGATGCCGTTTAAGATTGATATCTTCCTGACTGCCAGTAATTTTTCAAGGGATGAAGCCGGTATCCGCAGGTATGCGAACCCCGAAAACTTTATCCTCTACAGGGAAAGTCATGGGGAACGTAAAGAGAAAGCCACCAGCTCGGATTATCCGCATATTCAGCGAACACTCCTGCGATATACCGCCGATAAGCAGATCGTTGAATTGTTAGGGCGTCACGGTTCCTATCTCGACGACATCCTCGATTGGATACTGGACCCGAGTACCGGCAAGGTATATCTGGGATCCTCATTCAAGATGATGGACAAAATTGATCTGGAAGAGGTGGTTTCTGAGATTTTCCGCGGAAAAACTTTTACCAGGAACAATCAGTCCTTCACAATAGAAAAAATACGCTTCGATATCATCAAGAACCGATTCCTCGCTGTTGCAACAGGAGGTACTGGGGAAGAAACCTTCCTTATCGACCGTGATTTCTTCGGCAAGATGTTCAATGCCCTCGCGAGCACACCGGCAGGGAATCCGTTTATTGCCGAGGAGGAGGAACTGGCTATCCGCCAACACCTGATCAGAATACTTAAAGGAGGATCAGACGGATGCGGTCTGGGAAGGAAAATCCAGCTCGGCATTCTCTCTACAGACCTTGGTAAAAAAGGGAAGGAAATTACCGGACCGCAAAAAGCTGCCGATGACCTACTCCGGCTTATCCGGGAAGTACGTTTACAAAAACCCGAAATTTCCCGGCACAAGCTTTTCGTCAGACAGGCGATTCAGGAAAAATACGGTCAGATACTGCCTGCAAACGAGGTTAGTGCCGAGATATTCCGTTACAACTTTTATCTCTATCAGATTGAGGCCATGAAAAAGGCTCAGTTTGTCAGGCTTGATCAACTAGATACCCCGGTCGACCTCAGTCGGCTTCGTGGGTTCAGCCCGGTCGACCCCGCCAACGAATTCAGCCCTCTGCTGCTCACATCCAACCTAAATATAGAGCTTACGGCCATTAGCGAGACCTATAAACAGTTGATGGCGCTTCCGAACAGCCCGGAATTTGCAGCAGATTTCATGGAGCAGGTTGCCAGCCTTTATGTTGCTAAAGGTTACAGCAAAGAATTGATTGTCAATAATCTGATCATTCAGTTACTGCTGCTTAACGGATTCATAAACGTGAATGACCTGGCAAGGGGAAGAATCAGCGAGAAAGTGAACCGGGAAACTGTGGCTTCAGCAAAATTTGCCGTAATTAGTGTAATTAAAAAGAATAGTCTGGAATAGGAACTACTTGAATTCTTTTGCTTTGCATATCTGTTGGTATTTGTCTTGAAACGAATCCAATGAACTTACTGACATATACATGTTGGATAATTTTTTACGGTAATCCTCTGAAATCGTTTGATTCGATAATGCAAATTCAACACCTTCAATCAGTTCTTTACCCAACCCTCGGTTAATTACTGCAATATCCGTCATCCTTTCTGTGTACTTTCTGAAAGAATCCAATACTATATAGTTAAAACCAAACCCCAATAAACCAAAAAAGTTTCTTTGCCTATAATCCACTATATGGCTAAATTCATGGGCAAGCCAGCCCACTTGGATAGATAGGTTCAGACTATCGAATTCCAGACACCTTATTCGACCTGAATTATTATTGACTTTGATTTTAAAACTTCTGTTCTGTTTACTGAAAATTCCAAAATTAAGGACAGGTTGAGCATACATTGTAGAAGAGATTCTACCATATTCGATAGAGATTTGAGAATTCTGAAGCTCAGGAAAGTAGGCAATCGTAATTCGAAAAGCATTCTTGAAAATGTCAGGACAATTCAATATGTCAACGAAACTATCAACAGAAACTGGATAATCACAATACACCTTCGTTGATATGTCGGGTGGCAAGAATCTTCTTTGATTAAAAAGTAGAATTAATGAGAACAATATCAGTAGAGTGAATAGAACCGATAAGATCAACAATGCTTTTATCACAATAGTAGTTATTTTGGAACATTGTCATTTGATTTGTCTGCGATGTCAATAGTTTTAAAATAATCCTTTATCTCCTTTTCAAACATAGATTCTACACGGCTGACAAAAGTATTATAAGCTTCAGATTGACTTGGATAATCTTTGTAATTACCGGAAAGATTTAGAAATCGATATAAATCGCACTTGATAAGTTCAAATTTCAACCGATGGTGAATCCACATCTTGTCATTTTTGAATATCTGCAATATACTGTAAGAAACTACAGGAACTATGGACAACAAGGTTACCGCCAATTTCAAGTACTTATTGTCGAGCTCAGGCATAATAGAATTAATATTGGTGATTACAGGTAACAGTGCTCCAATAATCAAAATGAAAATTCTAAGCAAATAAAATAAATACTTATTACGAATGGCGAGTTGATCTAATGCAAAAAGAGCATCAAGAAATCTAGTCCTAATATAAATAACCTGCGGCCCTGTCAAGCTATTAAAATCAATTAGTCTGTCGATAATCTCCATTTCATTTTTTCGGTTTGTGTTTAAAATGAAATACTTTCGAATTGTTCTCACATGTTTGATTTTTTGGGCATTGTTTTCCATAGGAGAGGGATTAGGTAATATTCTTTTCAAAGAAGCGGCCAACTATTTTTTTCCTTTTGATAAACCTCCAACCATGGCGCATCATAATCTTGTTAGTCAGCAATGGATTGACAATTAGAGTTTCAATCCTTCCAGCCTTGTTCGCCAACCCAAAATCATACATCACCTCAAGGACTCGATTGATTTCAAGCAGAGTAGATGTTCTGGTGGTAAATAAATATACCAGTTTTATCTTATTCTCCTTTTCGTAATAACTGAAAAAAAGTTTAATCACCTTCTTTTTGGAAAATCGATGAAACAGAATTTCAACGAATAAGATATAAGGTATTGATTTAAATTTGGCATTCTTCTGAAAAATTAATTCCGGGATCTTGCCTTCTTCAGCCATGACGCAGATATGTTGATCTCCTTTTGACACTTTCAATGTTTTAACGCCAGAAGGCGCTGATTGCGACAAATAGTCCGAGGGCCATCAGAACGACCCCGGTGATCCGGAATATCTTGGTGATTACGTTTTCAGTCACCACTTTGCGCACGTTGTGAGAGAAGAAGATCTTGAGCAGATCAAAAGTCATCAGCGTGAGTATCGTGCAGGCGAAATAATAGATAATCTGGATGCCATGAAGGTCGAGGCCCGTGACTGCCACGATCATAGCGCCAAACCAGAATATCCATACTCCGGGATTCAGTGTATTGATGGCAAAGCCTTTAACCAGAAGGATCAGAATTCCCACGCCTCCTAAAGGCTTAACGGCTTCAGAAGGTTTTCTAAGCAGATAAGTGAGGCCGAAAAACAGGAAAGCCCCGCCGGCCACCAATTTGAAGATAACATTATGCTCAATGGGCTCCATGAGTTCGGAGGCTCCGTAATAGGCGACGATGATGCAGCTGATGTCGCTGAGCCAGACTCCTGAATTGAGCAATACCGCTGCCCGGGCCCCACGTCGCATAACCGTTTCCATGACCGTAAAAAAGGATGGTCCCAAATAAGCGCTGAGCAAAAGGCCGGTGAGTACTCCCTTTATTATTATATGCAGGATCATACCTTCCAAAAATAGACTTTTTTACTTTAACCCGGATCGTTTTATATCTTAGTGGTTACAACCTATAACGACCTAAATGAATACAAATTTTGTCAGATCTTTCTTTCCGGGACTGGATTCCGGGTGGATATTCATGGATAATGCCGGGGGCTCGCAGATTGTCAGGCAGGTAACGGAAAGGATGCTTGATTTCTACCGGAATTCAAATGTCCAGCTGGGTGCCAGCTACGAACCTTCGGTAATTGCCACAGAGCGTGTAGCCGAAAGTCAGCGCCTAATGGCCCAATACATTAATGCGGGTGATCCTGCAGAAATAATTATGGGATCAAGTACCAGCCTCCTTCTCAGAATCCTGGCTATGAACCTGGGAAGGTATTTCCCCAAAGGCAGCGAAATCATCGTCACCAACTGCGACCATGAGGCAAATATCGGGTGCTGGCGCGAGCTCGAAAGCCTGGGTATGATCATTAAAACCTGGAGGATCAATCCTGAAACCCTGGCTTTGGAATTGCCTGATCTCGAGCGGTTACTCACCCGTCAAACCCGGCTCGTTGCATTCACACATGCCTCAAATATCCTGGGAACCGTTAATCCGGTGGCTGAAATTACCCGTCTGGTGCACCGTTCGGGCGCAATGGTTTGTGTGGATGGCGTGGCATACGCGCCTCACCGTTTGATTGACGTTGCCGCGTGGGACGTGGATTTTTACGTATTCAGCTTTTATAAAACTTTTGGACCCCACTACTCCATGCTGTACGGGAAAAAATCTATCCTGCTGAACCTGCCCGGCAACAATCACTATTTTATCGGCAAGGATCAGTCGCCCTACAAATTCCAGCCCGGCAACGTGAACTTCGAGTTTTCTTGGGGAATGTGCGGGCTCCTTGATTATTTCGATGTGCTTTACGAGAATCATTTTGGGAAAACCGCTACTGACTTTCGATCAAGGCTGACTGCTGTTTCAGGACTGATCCAACAGCATGAGCAGCTACTCACCGACAAGCTCCTGACTTACCTTGCCGGCAAACCGCAAATAAGGATTATCGGGCAGGCAAAAGCAACCGGAACGCGTGTGTCAACCGTCTCATTTGTGTCGGAAAACAAAGACAGCGAATCCATAGTCCTGAAGATGGATGAATTTAAGATAGGCATACGGTTCGGTGATTTTTATGCAAAAAGACTCATTGCTGATCTTGGCCTCGAAAATCAGAACGGCGTGGTACGAATCTCAATGGTACATTACAACAGCCTTGAAGAGGTGGACCTGTTGATTTCAGCCCTGGATAAAATCCTTTGATCGCCTGTCAAAAATGATTTGAAGAATTATTTTCAGAATCCGTTGTCAGAAAGGATAATGAGACGTGTTCTGCTATACCTTTGCCGGATATTTTTTAAAAATTTATGGCTGCTCTTAAAATTGCAGTAATTGGATTAGGCCAGTTCGGACGGGCAATTGCGACCGCACTCACCAAGTGTGGTGCTGAAGTTCTGGCCATTGACAATCGCGAGGAAGTTGTCGATAATATGTCGGACCAGGTTTCCGCTGCAGTGGCTTTGGATGCCACTGATAAAAAAGCCCTCGCCTCAGTGAACATAACCGATATGGATGCCGTTGTGGTAGCCATCGGTCAGGATATGGAACAACTCCTGCTCACCACCGTGCTTATTCTGGAAATGGGGTGCAAACGGGTGATCGCCAGGGCAACAGGGAAACGGGTGAAGGTTATCCTCGAGAAAATCGGGGTGCATGAAGTACTGAGCCCGGAGGTTGAGGTAGGTCAGATCGTTGCTGAAAGATTGACCAATCCAAACCTGGTATCCTACCTGCAGCTACCTGACAATTACAGGATTGCCGAAATCAGAACTCCGCGTCAGATCATCGGCAGAACCCTCGGTAACGTCAACCTTCGTGAAAGATACCGATTGTCACTGGTCACGGTAAAATCCATCAAGGAAGGCGAAAGTCATATCGAGGGGGTTGTTGATTATGAATTCAAGATTGAAAGTTGTCACACACTGGTTCTGTTCGGACAGAACAAGGACCTTGAGCGGTTTGTAACCATCAATCAATAAAAGCTGAATGCCCTCCAAGGAAGAAATCCAGCAATTTCGGGAACGAATAAACCTCCGGCTTTTCTCAAGCAAATCAGGGATGATGGCTGCTCTCTCCTGGGGCACGTTCTTGTTTTCCGTATTTTCCCTTCTTGCCGTAGTTTATTATTACGGGTTTGAGCAAAATGAGGTAAGAACACACTGGGTACAGCTGATTATCAGGTTCAGCATCTGGTTTTTCATGCTGAAATACCTGGTACGCATTTTTTATGACTTCAACCCGGTCGGCTTCATCAGGGAAAATAAAATGGATTCCATTGTGTTTGCTTTCCTGGCTGTTGAAGAAATCTTCTTTATCATTTTCGGACATGCAGCACTTAACGAATTTTTGGTCAAATCGCTTCATCTTCCCATCGGCGACGTTTACATTCTGCTTATCCAGCTGTACTTTTTCATCATCATCGGACTTGAAATCGGCAAGGCAGCGGCCAAACTTTCAAAGGTCAGGATATCCCCGGCCAGGCTTCTTGCACTATCTTTTGCCCTCTTGATCCTCTTCGGCGCAGGACTGCTGATGCTGCCTCAGATGACTACCCATGGGATATCCTTTATTGATTCTCTGTTCACCTCTACCAGTGCAGTCTGTGTAACCGGCCTTGTGGTGGTCGACACAGCCACGGCCTTTACCCATAAGGGACACCTGATTATAATGATTCTCATCCAGTTGGGTGGTATCAATATACTTGCCTTCGCGGCGTTTTTTACCATTTTCTACCGCGACTCCTCCAGCATTAAATATCAGTCCCTGATAAAGGACCTGCTCGATACCGATGAGATGTCGAAATCCAGAAGCATCCTCCGCAGCGTAATAGTTTTCTCCATACTGATCGAGGCTGTCGGAACAGCAATAGTCTATTTTTCCTGGGGGCCCACGGTGGAATTCAAGGAGGGCCAGAGTAAGATTTTCTATTCCATGTTTCACTGCATCTCGGCTTTCAATAACGCGGGATTCGGACTCTGGCCCAACAACTTTTACGAGGAAGGGGTTAGGCTTTCCTTTGGTGTTCATGGTGTTATCGCCATGTTGGTGTTCCTGGGAGGTATAGGATTTCCGGTATTACAGGATATGACCCAACTTCGAAAAAAGCCCTTCAAATCGATTTTTTTCTTCAAAAACCTGCAGCCAAGTTCACGAATCGCAATCCGGACCTCAGTTTATCTGATTGTTGGCGGTGCCCTCGCATTCTTTTTTCTTTACCCGGTTTATCCCGATGATGTATCAACTGGCGGAAGGGTTATGCAGTCTGTTTTTCAATCTGTAATTGCCAGAACTGCCGGATTTAACTCGGTTGATATCGGAAAATTCAGCGAACCCCTGATACTTATCTTTACCTTTCTGATGTTTATCGGTGCTTCCCCGGGATCAACCGGAGGGGGTATAAAAACAACCACTTTTGCGGTAATCCTGAAATCTACCCTGGGAGCCGTCAGGGGAAACAGAAACCTGATATTCCTCCACCATACTCTCAGACCCGCCCTCGTTCAACGAGCCCTGTCTGTGGCAATCATCTATTCCTGCTGGTTTCTGGTTGGCACAGTCCTGCTATCTATTTTCGAGCCTCACATTAACGTGATGCACCTTGTTTTTGAGGAGGTTTCTGCCCTCTCCACGGTCGGGTTAAGTATCGGAATAACACCAACCCTGGGTGTCGCTGCAAAAACCGTTCTCATTACTTCCATGTATATCGGACGTATCGGATCCCTGACTATCGTTTTGGCCCTTCTTCGACGAGCCGCAAACGTCGATTACACCTATTCGCATACCAACATCCTGATTGGTTAATTTCTGCCAATTGTAACCTTTGTTACTATTTGGAATGATTCTAAATTATTTCTTTGGAGATAATTTCATATCTATTATCAACTGACAACAAATGAGTGAACTAATTAATAATTCCAGTGAGCGTAAGCAAATCCTGAAAGGATTGCTTTATAAAATTCACCAGGGCATTGATCCTGAATTGGTTAAAGCCGAGCTGGTAGAAGTGCTCAAACAGGTGCCCTATGGGGAAGTGGTCGAGGTTGAACAACAACTGATCGAAGAAGGACTGCCACCGGAAGAGATACAAAAATTCTGCGATGTTCATTCCCTCGTACTCGATGGTAGTATCGATCATTCCGGGGCGGCAACGATTCCTCCCGGACATCCGGTTGACACCTTCATCCAGGAGAACGCCGAACTGCTGAAAGTTCTGGATGATGCAGCCGAATGGCTCGATCAGCTAAAGAAACTTCCGGAAGGAAACGATCCGGAGCAGGTGGTTATGAAGCTGCTATCGGCGTTCAACAGCATACTCGACGTCGACAAGCACTATCAGAGAAAAGAATACCTCCTGTTTCCATTCCTCGAAAAAGCAGGTATCACAGGCCCGCCAGCCGTCATGTGGGGAAAGCACGACGAAATCCGCGGTCAGATCAAGGGCTGTATCGAGATATTGCGAAGCGGAGGATTAACGGCAACAGACATTTTATCCGTCGCCGATATTCTTTTCAAACCGGCTCTGCATGGACTCGAGGATATGATTAAGAAAGAGGAAGAGATATTGTTTCCGATGAGCCTGGATACCCTCACGGTTGAAAATTGGTGGGATATTTACCAGCAGACACTTTCGATCGGTTTCTGCCTGTACGACCCTCAGGTTGAATGGAAACCTGAAGGACTGGAAGCTTCTGCAGATGATCAGTCACAGGTTCACGGCAACTCCATCCAACTGCCTTCGGGGAGTTTTACCGCCGCCGAGATCATGGCTATCCTCAATACCCTCCCGGTAGATATGACATTTGTTGATAAGGACGATAAGGTGAAATACTTTTCCCAGGGCCCG
The DNA here is from genome assembly GCA_964355105.1 of uncultured Porphyromonadaceae bacterium. Lineage (GTDB taxonomy): Bacteria > Bacteroidota > Bacteroidia > Bacteroidales > UBA12481 > UBA12481. Next base: position 57,711 of record CAYHCO010000009.1, on the reverse strand, counting down.
CATCGGATCTTTACCCGCAGCCGATCCATCATTAACCGGGATGTCCGTCTCTGCCATCCGCCGGCAAGCGTACATATCGTTGAGAAAATTATCGATGATTTCAAGAGCGGAAAAGCCAGCCATGCCCCTTTCTGGATACAAAAGGGCGGACGATTCATCTATATTGAATATTATGCGCTGCGCGATGAAAACGGAGATTACCTGGGAACACTTGAAGTTTCGCAGGACCTCACCGAATACCGACAGCTGGAGGGTGAGCAGAGAATCGTATCCTATAAATAATCAGGCAGCAGAAAATAAAAATTATGGAACAGAAACTGATCATTACCCCGAAAACGAAAATTCTCGACTTGATAACTGATTATCCTGAATTGGAAGATGTATTGTTCGATATCAGTCCGGCATTCCGTCAACTCAAGAATCCTGTGCTTCGCAAAACAGTTGCCAGGGTAACCTCACTGCAACAGGCAGCACTCGTTGGAGGCCTCAAGGTTGAAGATCTGGTAAACCGGCTCCGGCAGGCTACAGGATCCTCCGGAATGCCTGAAACCATGGAAGAGAACAGTCTGGACCCAACAGTTCAGGAAGCTCCCGAATGGTTCTCAGTATCAAAAGTAACCCGGAACCTCGATGCGCGGGAGATGCTTAATCGTGGTGAACATCCTGTTGGACAAGTACTTGCCGACTTGCACTCCCTTCCTGAGAATGAGATATACGAACTGATCGCACCATTCTACCCTGCCCCTTTAATCGACAAAGCAGAAGCCATTGGGTATACCTTCTATGTTGTGGAACTGGGACCTGAGGAATTCAGGATATTTTTTGCCAAGGCGAAGTAGGCTTTTCCGGTTTTCAAATTTGCCTATATTCGCTCCATGATTACTCTCCTGATCATAGAGGATGAAAGGTCTCTAATGGAATCCATGGTTTCCTATCTGGAGCCGGGAGGCTATCGTTGCATCACTGCCGGTACTTACCGTGAGGCGCTGCGTGAGATCGATTCCTACGACTATTATTGTGTAGTTGTTGATCTCAACCTTCCCGACGGTGATGGATTGAAAATCATCAAACTCCTCAAGGAGAACCAGGCAAAATGCGGAATCATAGTTATTTCTGCCAGAGATACTCTCAACGACAGAATCCTCGGACTGCAGACCGGAGCCGATGATTATCTGGTCAAGCCATTCGATCTTTCGGAATTGAATGCACGGATACAATCGGTCATCCGCCGGACCCGATACACAGGTTTCAACCTTATCGTCTTCAGGGATCTGACCATCGACCCTGAAGGGAAAACCGCGATATTGAACGGGGAACAACTCGACCTGACACGCAAAGAGTTCGACATGCTCATGTATCTCATAACCAACAAGAACCGCGTGATCACCAAAGATGCCATTGCCGAGCATATCTGGGGCGACAGCATTTACGGTACAGATTATACCGAGATGGTATATACTCACATGAAGAACCTCCGGAAGAAGCTCCAGTTAAAGACGGGCGTCGACTGGATCCAGACAGTTTACGGATCAGGGTATCGCATAACGGAGGAATAATGAAACTTCAGAGCCAGTCCTTTATCTACCTTTCTTCTTTTTCCTTATTCGTATTCGTACTGATCGGCTTGTTCTTTTATTCACTCCTCAGAAAACTCAGTAACGATGAGCTTGATTCAATTCTTGAGCAGGAAAGAACTGAAGTACTGTCGAATCCCGAACTCCTTCTGATTGGCAATCAGGCAGGTGCACCCCTTTTCAGCAGGCTCATTGCAACGGAGATCTCGAAGATACCGTCAGAAAAACAATATTATTATGACAGTGTAAGTGTGGTCAAGGAAACTGGCGAGATGGCAGCCATCAGATGTTTGAGGTTTTACGAAACCGTTCAGGATCAACCAATTGAATTTATTTTATACAAATCGAAATTGCCTGCCCAGCAATTGGTCCGACAAATCATTCTAACGATAACCTTCATTGCATTCCTCTTTCTGCTGGGCATCTACTTACTCAATCAGTTCGCATTCAGAAGGATATGGAAAGACTTTTACGAAACCATTAAAGCTCTTGATCATTATAATCCTAAGCAGAAGGCGCTTAAGCTACCGGTTTCCCGGATCAACGAATTCAGGACCCTTAATGAGGAAATAGAGAAAATGACCGTCAGGATATCCGAAACTTACGATAACCTGAATAGTTTCACCTCGCATACCACCCACGAGATTCAAACCCCTCTGGCTGTTATCCGTCTGAAAAGTGAGCTTCTCCTCCAGACATCAAATCTCGATGGCGAGCAGCTGCAGCTCATCGAGTCAATCGGCGACAACAGCCGGCATTTATCACAGCTGAACCGGTCACTGGCCTTGCTTTTCAAGATCGATCATCACCATTACTCCTCAACAGGAGTTTTCTTGCCGGCAAACGGCATTTTAAGGCAACTCGACAACCTGAATGAATTGATCGAACTAAAGGAAATCAAGCTCAATGCCATACTTCCTCCGGATATCACAGTACCGATGGATCCTTCCCTGGGAGACATCCTGGTTCACAATCTTGTAAAAAACGCTATCGTTCATAACCTGTATGGCGGAATTCTTGAAATCGAATTAACACCCGGAAATTTACGCGTCCTCAACAATGGGCCTGAACTCGAACATCCCACAGATTTCTATTTTTCAGAATTCGTAAAGGGCCCTGAATCCAAGGGACTCGGTCTCGGATTGTCCCTGATACGAAAGATCTGCGAAGTCTCCGGCTTAGAAGTAAAATATACCTGCGGAAACGGATTACATCAATTTAATGTGAAATGGTCTGAAAAAAACGGCAAATTGGGTTAAATCTTCAGTTTTTCTTCAGAATTGCCCTTTACATTTGACACGTTGATTAGATAATTCATATTTGTTGATAGTTTGTGGCGAGGCGTAATGAAGTGAACGATCATTACGCCTTGCTGCATTTTATACCTGACAGGTTTTTAAAACCTGTCAGGTATAAGTAAATTAGCAACATGAAACATCTTATCTCCCTTTCGCTCTGCATAGCTTTCAGCTTTGCATCCCTCCCGGCTCAATCGTTTAACTGGACCACCCCCGAACAGGCATGGCCGGAATCATTCGGCAGCCAGCGCGCTGTTCTGGAAATCGGTAAGGCGGTACCCTGCGCTGAGATATCCCTAACCTGGCGCCGGCACGACCGGAATCCGGATAAGCGCAGGTTCCTGATCATCAACGCAGCAACAGGCGATACCGTAAAAAACGTTAGCCGGTTGGTAGTTAATCCGGAAAAATGCACCATCCTCACCGGTCCTATAAACAACCCGGGAACATACTATTTCTATTACCTCCCTTTCGCTGTTGCGGAAGGCTGGGGCTGGTATGGAAGAGACTATTTAAAACCGGAAGCAGCTCCCGATGCACAATGGATTGCGCAATACCCGGCAGCGAAAGCCCTTAAAGCCAAAGTCAGCCGGATTGAGTCCCGAACACCCTTCGACAACTTTTTCCCGATGGAGATTATTCCTACCAGCGAAGAAAAATCAGCGTTGCTTAAAAAACATACCGATCCGGCTCTCTATTTTACCGAATCCCGGGAATTTCCAATCAGGATGAAGGATGAGATCCCCTGGCGGTGGGTTCAGTCAGGGCCATCATCATTATTCACCGGTGTGGCAATGAAAAATGAATACTACGCATTTCAGGTCGGAGTGTTTGCCTCTACCGGCGAAATCACCGAATTAACCGTTTTACCGGGAAACCTGGTGATGTCCGGCAAGCTGAGTGGCCAGGAAATCCGCATGACATGCTTTAATACCGATGGAATAGATCCCTACGGCGTACAATTTTCCAAAAAACTGACTATACCCGCCGGCAGGGTACAGCCTCTCTGGATCGGTGCCGATGTTCCCAGAAATGCCCAACCCGGAAAGTACACAGGCCGCATCATGATTACCGGTAAAAACATCCCGGTAAAGGAAATCTCCGTCACTCTGGTTATCAATGACCAGGTGCTGGATGACCGCGGCGACAGTGAGCCCTGGAGGCATTCTCGATTGAGGTGGCTGAATTCAACTGCCGGATCCGAAGGCACTCCGGTACCGCCCTACTCACCGGTAACGCATCCAGCTGAAAACCAATTATCGGTAGCCGGTCACACCCTCCAAATCGGAAAAAACGGACTGCCGGAGATAATACAAAACCAGGAAAAAAACTTGTTGGCCTCACCCGTGTCGCTAAACGTTGTGACTGCTGAAGGACCGGTAAATTTCGAAATATCTGACAGACAGGAAACCCTGAATGACGGCAAATACACCCTGAATGCAGTTTCTTCCGCCTCCGGACTGGCAGGCAAATGGCAGATGAAAGCGGAATACGACGGTTACCTGAAAACCCAGGTTACATTCCGGAACGATTCCAAAACAGCCTTGTCCCTTTTGGATATCCGCCTGTCGATTCCGATGGACGCCGGCACAGCCAAATACATGATGGGCATGGGACTTCCGGGTTGTGCGGTTCCACCCTCGCATGAATCCAAATGGAAAGGTCCTTTCGACAGTTTCTGGATCGGTGATGCACAGGGAGGAATCTGGTGCGAATTGAGGGGAAGCACCTACAGCGGCCCCATGCTTAACTTGTACCACCCTGCCCCGCCCGAAAGCTGGAATAACGGTGGCAAAGGCGGATTTCGGATAACCCGCGCACCAGGCAATGTAACTGCCGAGGTTTATTCGGGCGACAGGATCCTGAACCCCGGTGATTCCATTGTTTTCGAATGGGCCCTGCTCATTACCCCGGTAAAAAAGATCAACCCGGTAAGCCAATTCACCGACAGGTACTATCATACCGGCGAAAAGCCAACTCCTGAGCAGAAAGATTTTGACGCTGGAGTGAAAATCGTCAATATTCATCATGCCAACGAATACAATCCTTTCATCAACTACCCGTTCATCGCCGTCAAAGAGATGAGGGCCATCATTGACGATCTTCATTCAAAGGGAATAAAGGCAAAGATTTACTATACCGTCAGGGAACTCACCAACCATGTTACCGAGGTTTGGGCCCTGCGGAGCCTCGGCTATGAAATCCTCGACAACGGCAATGGCGGTGGCTATCCATGGCTGCGCGAACATTTTGTGGAAGGTTACACACCCCAGTGGTATCAGCATTTCCCCGACGGCCGCGTGGATGCCTCCGTGCTCAGTGCACCAGGGGATTCCCGCTGGTTGAATTATTACATAGAGGGTCTGGCCTGGCTGGTAAAAAATGTGAATATCGACGGACTATACCTGGATGACGTAACTTACGACCGCCGGATACTTCAGCGAATGCGGACCGTGATGGCCCAGCCCGGATGCATGATCGATCTCCACTCCAACACAGGCTTCTCTATCGGACCTGCTACACAATACACTGAATTTTTTCCTTATGTGGATAAGGTTTGGTTTGGCGAAAGTTTCCAATATGACAGGATGTCCGCGGAAAATTGGCTGGTTGAGGTGTCCGGAATCCCCTTCGGATTAATGGGCGACATGCTCCAGGGCGGGGGTAACCGCTGGCTGGGAATGGTTTTCGGTATGACCGTGCGATACCCCTGGACCACCGAGGGAGTGCTCTGCGATCCTAAGCCGGTTTGGAAAATATGGGATGAATTTCAAATCAGCGATGCAAAAATGACAGGATTCTGGGATCAGGATTGTCCGTTGAAAACCGATGTCCCTGAAATCAAAGCCACCGCGTATATCAAACCGGGTAAAACACTTCTTTCAATTGGCAATTTCAGCGACCGGACACAATATGTTAATTTGAATATCGACTGGAAAGCCCTCGGCCTCGACCCGGCCAAATGTACAGCCCGGGCACCGGCAGTTGAAAATTTCCAGTCCGCAAAAGTTTTTGATATCAATAGTCCGATCCCCGTTGAACCCCGCAAGGGCTGGCTGATTTTTATTGAAAATCGATGAGAATTTGTAACATTTCAGGTTTTCCACCGCCTAATAGGTGAATTAAAATCCAGCCATGAAGAATATTCTACTTTTTTCGGTCGCATTCCTGATCACCAGCTTTACCCTTTCCGCACAGACGAATCCCGGCAAAGGAGTCATTGAGGGCAGGATAGTCAATGCCGCAGATAATAAACCATTCCCTGAGGTCAATATAACGTTGTACAATCTTACAGATTCCACCAAAGCGGGTGGAACAATTTCGGGAACCGACGGTCGGTTCCGGTTCGGCAACCTGGTGCCCGGCAAATACGGGGTAGATGCTCATTTTGTAGGATTTTCCAATGCTGCTCAGACTGTTACCCTGACTGCCGACAACCTGAGCATTCAGCTTGGGGACCTCAAACTTGAGGAAAAGCGGACAAGCCTGTCAGGAGTTGATGTCGTTCAGGCTAAACCCGGCATCATCCTTCAGGGAGACAAAAAAATCCTGAATGTCGACCAGCTGAAAAAAACCGGGGCCACCACTCTCGCCCAGGTGCTGGAAAATGCGCCGGGAATAACCACCGATCCTGAAGGCAATGTATTGCTTCGGGGAAGTTCGCAGTATCAGCTGCTGATCGATGGAAAACCCTCGCCGGCTGCCGGCCCTAACCTGCTCAAGCAGCTCCCGCCCGACATGGTGGAAACGATCGAGATCATCACCAACCCTTCCGCAAAATACGAGGCTGAAGGTGCCGCCGGAATCATCAATCTGATTCTCAAGAAACAAAAAACCGGCGGGTTCAATGCACAGGCAACCCTCATGGCCGGCTGGAACAATAAATATTCCGGAGATGTTCAGGGCAATTACCGCAAGAACAAGATCAACGTTTTCGCTGGATTATCAGGTAATTACATTGAAACGAATGCCAAAGGATACCTTAACCGTACACTGAATGAAGGCCTCTTCTCCACCAACCGGTTCAGTGATTTGATCCAGACCATTGCGGTGAACAGCTTAAACCTCAATGCCGGCATCGATTATGACATCAACCCGAAGAACTCGGTTACCCTGAGCGGCAGGGCAGGAAACATGGTTAACAACGTGTTGGTTGAGAACCGCATAACCGTTGGCCTGGCGGACAGTCCCATCACCAGCTGGTCACTCTATAACAACAAGCTTAATCTGGGAGGATATTATTACAATCCTCAGATTAATTACCGCCACAAATTCGATGACAAGGGACACAATCTCGATTTCGATGTTTTCAGTGGTGGATTTATCGGGACCATCAGTCAATTAACCAATGAATATCCTTCCAACATGAACTGGACCGTTGGCGAGAAATGGCTGACCAAGAACAATTCCGTCACCGACCTGAGCATCCTGGATACCCGCATAAAAACCGACTACACCAAGCCCTTTGCTAATGGCAACAAGCTTGAAGCAGGAGCCCAGCTTTCCATTTTCACCGACCGTTCCGACTTCCTGTATCAGGATTTTGACACCTTGAATAATAACTGGGCCCGGAACGATAAATTTTCCAATGATTATTCACTGATCCGTAATATCTATGCAGGGTATGGCGTATGGTCAGGAAAAATAAAGAAGATAAGCTACTCTGCCGGCTTACGGGCAGAATATGAAGACCGGGTAATCCGCCAGACAACTCTCAGCTCCGAATTTCAAAGTCACCTGCTGAGCCTGTTCCCAAGCGGTTCTGCCTCCATCGAGCTGAAGGACAAGCAGCAGCTGGCGTTCAGCTTCAGCAGGCGCATCAACCGGCCCAACGGAATGAGTCTGAACCCATTTCCACAGTTTATTGATAATCAGACCATACGCACCGGGAACCCCGACCTTAAACCTGAGTTCACACAATCTTTTGAGCTTGGATATCAGAAACAGATCAAGGTGGGATCACTCTCTGCTCAGGGCTATTACCGCAGGATGAAAGACCTGGAAACCTTTGTCCTGGTTCCCGACAGCCTCAGCAGGATTGTTATGATGCCGATGAACGCCGATCGTTCACATTCCACCGGGATCGAGCTGACAGCCAATTTACAGGCGACAAAATGGCTGCGGCTGATGGGTTCTGGTAACTTTTACTACTATATCCTGCAGGATCCCTCCATGTCGTCAGAGCTGAAAAACCAGAGCTTTGCCTGGACCGCCAAGCTGAATACGGTATTCCTGTTCGGCCCGACAACCTATCTTGCTGTGACAGCTAATTATACAGGCCCTACCATCATGCTCCAGGGACGCATGGGCGGGAATTTCCTCATGAACCTCGGATTCACGCAGAGCCTGATGAAACGTAAGGCTTCTCTGACATTAGGCGTGCGCGACCTCCTGCGAACCGGCAGATCGAAATTCGAAACATTCACAGGAAATCTCTCAACCACCACAAATATCCTGATGGAGTCACCGATGGTCACGCTAACCTTTACTTACAACCTGAATAATTATCAGAGGCGAACAGAGGAAGAACAGCTGGAATTGAACTTCATACGGTAAATGTTCATATCCCTGTTTAAAACTCTTCCGCATCCCTCCGGCCCCACTTTCGTATATTTGATCACTTATGTCAGGTGATCTAATTGAAGCGTATTCCGAAGAGTCCATAAAGACTCTCGATCCGAGGGAGCATATCCGTCTGAGGCCGGGTATGTACATCGGGAAGCTGGGCGATGGTTCCGCTCATGACGATGGTATTTATGTCCTTTTAAAAGAGGTCATCGATAATTCCATCGATGAATTCATGATGGGAAACGGTAAATCTCTCGAGATATCCATCGACGACAAACTGGTCCGCATTCGTGACCACGGTCGCGGTATTCCGCTCGGAAAGCTGGTAGATGCCGTGGCAAAAATGAATACAGGGGCAAAATACGACTCCAAGGTTTTCAAGAAATCTGTTGGTCTCAACGGTGTCGGTCTGAAAGCCGTAAACGCCCTCTCGAGTGATTTCCAGATAAGATCCTACCGCGAAGGCCAGTTCAAGGAAGCCATTTTCCAGAAAGGAATCCTTCTTGAGGAAAAAGGACTCAAGCCAACCGAAGAGGATAGCGGCGTTGAGGTGATCTTCAAGCCTGACCGGGAGATATTCGGACATTACCGCTACCTGAACGATTATGTTTCCACCATGCTGAAGAATTATGCATTTCTGAATGCTGGCCTGGTGGTTCATTTCAACGGTGAGAAGTATGTCTCGAAAAACGGGCTGCTCGATCTGCTGCAGTCCAAGATGTCTGAAGAAGGACTCTATCCGATCATTCACCTGCGTGAGGAAGATATTGAGGTTGCCATAACCCACGGTGATCATTACGGCGAAGAGTATTACAGCTTTGTCAACGGCCAGCATACCATTCAGGGCGGCACCCATCTCGTTGCATTCCGCGAGGCCCTGGTAAAAACGGTCAGGGACTATTACAAAAAAGAATTTGAGCCATCCGACATACGGACTTCCATTATAGCGGCTATCAGCATAAAAGTTGAGGAACCGATTTTCGAATCACAGACAAAAACAAAGCTCGGCTCCAAGGATATGGGCCTCAACGGCCCTTCGATCAGGAACTTTATTCACGATTTTCTCGGAAAACATCTCGATAACTTCCTGCATAAACACCCTGAAACAGCAGATATCCTGCTTAAAAAGATCCTGGATTCGGAGAAAGAACGCAAAGCGATATCGGGAATACAGAAACTGGCCCGCGACCGGGCAAAGAAAGCTTCCCTGCACAACAAGAAATTAAGGGATTGCCGGGTACACTATAACTCACAGCATGAGAAAAGACTGGAGACCAGCATTTTCCTGACCGAAGGTGATTCCGCCAGCGGCTCAATCACCAAATCGCGTAACGTGAATACCCAGGCAGTGTTCAGCCTGAAAGGGAAGCCAAAAAACACCTATGGCGAAACAAAAAAGCTGGTGTACGAAAATGAAGAATTCAACCTGCTTCAGGCCGCACTGAATATTGAGGAGGGAATCGATGATCTGCGATACAATAACGTGATCATTGCTACTGATGCCGATGTCGATGGGATGCACATCCGCCTGCTTCTCATCACTTTCTTTCTCGAATTCTTTCCCGACCTGATCAAGCAGGGACATCTATACATATTGCAGACACCCCTGTTCCGCTGCCGCAATACCAAACAGACCTTCTACTGTTATTCCGAAGAGGAAAAGCTGAGGGCTGTGAAAAAGCTGACCGGGAAACCCGAGATTACACGATTCAAAGGTCTCGGTGAGATATCTCCGGATGAATTCCAGCATTTTATTGGTCCGGATATGCGCCTCGAGCCGGTACTGCTGAGAAAAGAGGACAATGTTGAAGGTATGCTGGAGTTTTATATGGGAAAAAATACGCCCGAAAGACAGGACTTTATAATCGGCAAGCTTCGCATAGAGGAAGACAAGGTTTTTGATTAGGAACTGAAAAATGAGCGAAGAGCAAATCAACGATAATGAACTTAACGGTCAGTCCGACTCACTGGATGGTCAGGAGTCAACCGATACCGGAAACGGCCGGAAGGTCGACATCACCCATCTGCCGGGAATGTATGAGAACTGGTTCCTGGAATACGCATCCTACGTTATTCTGGAAAGGGCCGTCCCTTACCTGTACGATGGCCTGAAACCTGTTCAGAGGCGAATCCTTTATTCAATGCGACGCCTCGAGGACGGCCGTTACAACAAGGTTGCCAATATTATCGGGCATACCATGCAATTCCATCCCCACGGCGATGCGTCCATCGGCGATGCACTGGTGCAACTTGGCCAAAAAGATCTCCTGATCGATTGCCAGGGAAACTGGGGAAATATCCTGACCGGTGATAATGCCGCCGCATCCAGGTATATCGAAGCCCGCCTGTCGAAGTTTGCACTCGAGGTAGTCTTCAATCCCAAAACCACGGAATGGAAATTATCCTATGACGGCCGTAACAAGGAACCGGTTTACCTTCCGGTAAAATTCCCGCTCCTGCCAGCCATGGGCGTGGAGGGTATTGCCGTTGGTCTCGCCTCCAAGGTATTGCCCCATAACTTTAACGAGCTGATCGATGCTTCGATAGCCTGCCTGAAGAATGAGCCATTTGTTCTATTACCCGATTTCCCGACCGGCGGTCTGGCCGATTGTTCCAAGTACAACGACGGGCAGCGCGGGGGCAAGGTCAGGATACGCGCAAGGATCAATAAGCTTGACAAGAAAACACTCGTCATCAATGAGATACCGTATGGCAAAACCACCGGTACACTCATCGATTCCATTCTCCTTGCCAACGATAAAGGAAAAATCAAGATCCGGAAGATAGATGACAACACCTCCGGCACGGTGGAAATCCTCATTCATCTGACTCCCGGTGTTTCTCCAGACAAAACCATCGATGCACTGTATGCTTTCACCGACTGCGAAGTTCCGGTGTCACCGAATGCCTGCGTGATCAATGACGGCAGGCCGGTATTCTTCGGTGTGTCAGATATGGTAAGGATTTCGACCGAGAATACGGTTGAGCTTCTTCGCCAGGAATTGCTTATCCGCAAGGAAGAGCTGGAAAGCGAATGGCATGTGTGCTCGCTGGAGAAGATCTTTATTGAAAACAGGCTGTATATCACCATTGAAAATTGCGAAACCTGGGAAGATGTACTGAAAACCATCGATCAGGGACTCGAGCCATTCAAACATGTTCTCCTTCGTCCGGTGACCGAGGAAGACCTGGTCATGCTCACCGAACTGAAAATCAAGAGAATATCGAAATACGACGCTAAACGCGCTCAGGAACAGATAGCCGCTATCGAAAAAGAGCTCACGGTTATCCTGCATCATCTTGATAACCTGATCGTCTTCGCCATCGACTATTTCGCAAACCTGAAGAAAAAATACGGTGCCGATTATCCGCGCAAAACCGAACTTAGGAACTTCGATACCATTGAAGCTTCAAAGGTGGTGGTAGCCAATGAAAAGCTGTATGTCAATTACGAGGAGGGATTCATCGGGACCTCATTGAAAAAGGATGCTTATCTGTTTGATTGCTCTGACATTGATGACATAATTATTTTCCGAAAAGACGGAACATTTACAGTCACGAAAGTCTCCACCAAAGCCTTTGTCGGCAAGAATATCCTTCATATTGCCCTGTTTAACAAGAACAATGAACGGACCATCTTCAACGTGGTTTACCGCGATGGGAAAACCGGGTTCAGTTATGCCAAGCGGTTTGCAGTCAAGGGGATAACACGTGATAAGGAATACGATATCACCCAAGGTAAGGAAGGCTCCAAGATTCAATACTTTACTGAAAATCCAAATGGGGAATCTGAAGTTATCCGCGTGGCACTTAAGCCGAAGCCCAAGCTTAAAAAGCCGGCGTTCGACTTTGATTTCGGCAACCTGGCTATTAAGAACCGGGCTGCCATGGGGAATATCGTATCAAAACATACCCTGATCAAGATCTCCCTGAAAGAGAAAGGGACATCGACCCTGGGTGGTCTGAAAATCTGGTTCGACAACAGCGTTAACAGGCTGAATACGGAAAGCCGAGGACAATACCTTGGCGAGTTTGAGGGCGAGGATCAGATCCTCGTTATCCTGAACGACGGACAATTCCGTTTGAGCAATTACGATATTACCAATCACTTTGAAGAGAATATTCTCAGGATAGAGAAGTTCAACCCCTACAGCGTATTTACGGTTGTACTTTTTGATGCTGAGCAGAAATTCTATTATCTCAAACGGTTCCAGATCGAATCGGATACAATGGAAAACAAGCTTCACCGGATGATCGGTGACCATCCCGATTCCAAGATGCTCTCCCTCAGTGACCAGCTGCTACCCCGTTATGAAATCATCTTTGGGGGAAAACATAGTACCCGCCCATCGGAAATAATTGATGCTGCTGAATTTATCGGTCTGAAAAGTTTCAAAGCCAAGGGCAAACGGGTAACCACGTTCGATGTGGATACTATTACCGAAATTGACCCTGTGGAGCCGGATGATGAACTGCTCCATAAATATTACGGAGCTGGTTTTGCCGAGCTCCTCGGCATGACCGAAGATGGTGAAGAGGGTAATGGCGAGGAGGATAATGATGAAGGCGAGGAAGCTACCGGCGAGGAAGATACAGGCGAAGATGTTACTGGGGAAGAAGTTACTGGGGAAGAAGAGAATGGTGACGAGGTTGATGTTATAGTCGCAGAGTCCAAAAAGCCTAAAAAGGCCGAAGCTTTCGTCGAAGAAACCAAAAAATCGGAAGAACAAGAAGCCGAAACCGAGCCAATTGAGACTGAAGACCCGGAAGTTGCACTCGATGTGCCTTTTGAAGTGGTCGATTTGAGGGGCGATGAGGAAGCCGATATTCCGGCGGTTAAAAAGAAGAAAGCACCTAAGGAACCCAAACTGGGAAAACCGGGTAAAGGTTCGCCACCCATTCCCCCGGTCGACGAAAGTGGGCAATTCTCTCTCGGATGGTAATTCCGGAGAACAAACCGGTTGTGCTGCTGGGATTCATGGGCAGCGGGAAAAGCACTCTGGGCAAACAGGTTGCTTCACATCTGGGCTGGAACTTTATTGATCTCGATCATTTCATAGAAACGGAACAAAGCAAAACGATTTCAGAGATCTTCAGACTGGAGGGAGAAAGTACATTCAGGCAAATGGAATCAGCTGCCCTGGAAAAAGTGCTGTCAAAATCATTTCACGTCATCGCCATTGGCGGCGGAGCTCCTTGCTTTTCTGGAAACATCGAACTGATTAAAAGGAAATCCCTTTCGGTTTACCTTAAAGTCAGTGAATTACAATTGGCAAGCCGACTGACCTATTCCAATACACCCCGTCCGCTCATTAAGGGTAAATCGGAACCTGAAGTGCAGAAGATCATTCACGATCTGCTTATCGCACGCGAACCATTTTATAATCAAGCCGATATAATAATTGAATCAGACTTCATCACGGCTGATCTGATTGTTTCGCAGCTCTGAAAATTCTATACTCACCCGTAACACTACTATCAGCAAGTACAACTGTGTACCCTTTCTTTGTCAAATCACTGACTAAAGCACTGTCCGGCATACCGGCGTAAGCTGTCAGGTTTGTATAAAACATCGCTTCAATGGGCCGCTCACAGTTAAACAACACCCCCTTGGCAATATTCTTTTTTTCAAGCCGCTTATAATCAGCTATTCGCTGCGGTGATCTGTCGAGGTTCTCAAATGGCTTCATCCTCTCGATCGAATATCTTACCGGCAAAACGATTAACAGAGTCATTATCAAGGTATAAAACCATCGGAATTTTCCCATTTTACGGTATTCCGATAATTCAAGAAAGAAACTGGCGGTCATCATGAATAAGGCGGGTGAAGCCAGGAGCATGTACCCTTGCATTTTTGATTTTGCCAGCGAGAAAAACAGAAGCGGTACCATCACCCAAATGGTTACAGCCAAAAGTTTAAGGTCCTTCGGATTTTTCAATGATTTCCAGAGGAACCAGAGTAAAGGCAGATAAATGAGTTCACCGTAATTTATTCTTATCCGATCGATGAAATAGTAAATGGGGCCTGTTCTTCCTTCAATAACCTCCGTCAGGTGTCGGAGATTAAAGCTAGCTTCCCAGCGGGCTTCAGCAGGGAATGCACTGAAAATATATAGTTGCCACGGCAGGGAAACCGCCACGCAGGAGATCAGCAATACAAAGAATTGGATGACAATTTTCCTGGTTCTGAATTTTCCGGAATCATACACTACCAATACCCATATGGGAAGAACGATTAAGGCAGGAAGCCATTTCGTCAGGATTGCAGCGCCTATGGCTGCTCCCGCAAGGATGTTGTAGAGGGTTTTCTTTTCCCGGACAAATAGTATCGTCAGAAAAACAGCCAGCTCAATAAGGCATAAAAAGAAAATATCATAATGATCGGTCGCCACCCTGCCGCCGGTCAATTCCAGGATCAACCCGTTGATGGAAAAAAAGAAAGCAGTCAGGAAGCCGGTCTTCTTATTGAAAAAATAGGTACCGATATAATAAGAGAGTACAATACCAATCGTGCTTAAGATGATCGAAGGCAGACGGAGCGCAAACTCACCAATTCCGAATATCCACAGGCTGGATGCCATGATCCATAAGGGGAACGGCTGTTTGTGCACCCAGATGTGATTGCCGGTCCAGTCTCTGTAATCGTAGGGAAGAACCGGATTATCATACAAGGTTGGGGTAAGCGGATGATGAATGAGATTTTTTGCCACCAGGGCATGAAACTGCTCGTCCCACGTATGTAAAAAGAAATCCGATGAAATAAATATTCGCAACGCCAGACCGCACACCATCAGGAGAAGGACAGCAATCCGATATTTATTATCTGCCTGGTATCTCCATGACAGCAAATATCCGGCCGAACACAGAACTATGGTGATTATACCGAACCAAGGTCCCATTATCAAATAAATTATAAATTAGCGCGAAGCGCCTCTTAGCGAGCCGAAGGCGAACCTCTTAGCGAGCGCAGCGAGCCTATTCGAGTGCGTCGATGAAAGCCTGATTCAGTTTGTTCGCGACATCGCCAAACTTCTTCTGGTAATCCTCAATGCTTCTGCGGATTACGCCATGGGCTTCCTCCCGGTTGTAAACGTGTGTGATTTCGCACCTCCGGTGCAGTTTACCGGGCATATCTTTATAGGTGAGGAAATAATGCTTAAGGCGGGCGATTAAAGTTTCAGGTACCAGCTGCACATCTCTCCAGTGCTGGTAAACCTCATCATTTTTCAGGATGGCGATGATCTTATCATCGGCCTCGCCGTTATCGATCATCCGAAAACCGCCAATCGGGATTGCTTTAACAATTAGGTTTCCGTGTGATATGTTTCTTTCAGTCAGGATGCAGATATCGAGCGGATCACCATCACCGATGATCTCGGTTCGTCCCGTTTTCTCACGGCATAAATCGGCGACACCCTCCCAGCAATAGGTCTGGGGAATAAAGCCGTAAAGTGCAGGCAGGTAATTGGAATACTTCTGAGGCCTGTCTACCTTAAGGTACCCGGTCTCCTTGTCGATTTCGTATTTTACAGTATCCGTCGGTACCACCTCCACAAAAACAGTCACCTCATCCGGCACATCTTCACCGAATGAAATTCCGTGCCAGGGATGCGATGTGAACCTGAGGTCCATCATCTTCCAGAGATGCCGTAATTTATCGTCGTTACTCATTATTTTCTCCCGGGCTTAACCCTCTTTACGCTTGATCTTCAATACCTGACCGGTCTGAAGTTTGGATCCTGTCATTTGGTTCAGCTTCATGATATCCTCATGGCTGGTACCCGGATATTTCTGGGCAATGGTCCAGAGGTTGTCACCTGAACGAACCGTATAAAGCACAAACTGGTCTGCCTGACCGGCAGGAGCTGCAGATGCTGACGGTGCAGACTGCTGGGCAACCTTAGCCGCATTGTTGTCCTTGACATCCTTCTGCTGATTGGCTGCGACAACCGTATTGCTGGTATCGCGGGGTGCAGTTGCTTTGGGTACAGCTACGTAAACGGTTAACTTCTGCCCGATACTCAGGTTGTTGTTTTTTAATTCATTCCAATCCTTGATCGCATTTACGGTAACCTTGTACCTGGCGGATATGGCACCCAGATTATCCCCCGATTTTACAATATACGTGATGGCACCGTCACTTCCGACCGGAGTTTCGTTTACTGCTTTGGATTTCGATTTTGATTTTCCGGCGCGCGTGGGCTCCTTATCCATGTTGTTCTTTGCGAGGTAAACCTCAGTCTTGTATTTCAGGATGGAATCCTGGAAAGTAATAAAGGAGCCGATTTTGTCATTGGGAAGGCGCAGTTCATAGGGTCCACCGGCAGCCGGAAGAATTTTCCGGCGATACTTCGGATTCAGCATCTGAAGAGTCGGAAGATCAACTCCTAAAACATCGGATACCTGTCCAAGATGCAATTCATTGCGCACTAAAACCGTATCGGAATTGATCGGCATGGTCGGACGGACAGCGTAGAAACCATGATCCTGCGAATAATTCATGATATAAGTGGCGGCAATGAAGGCCGGAACGAATCCCCGGGTCTCCACCGGGAGGTAATAAAATACATCCCAGTAGTTTTTCTTTCCGCCAGCACGCTGAATGGCTTTTTTCATGTTGCCCGGACCGCAGTTGTAAGCGGCAATAACCATATGCCAGTCGCCAAAGATGGAATAAAGTTCCTTGAGGTATCTGCAGGCTACTTCCGTTGACCGCTCGGGATCGAGGCGCTCATCGATAAACGAGTTTACGTTGAGCTTGTACAGCTTGGCTGTTCCCAGCATAAATTGCCACATCCCCTGCGCACCAGCTTTGGATTTAGCTATCGGGTTCAGCGCTGATTCAATGATTGGCAGGTATTTAAGTTCAAGCGGAAGTCCGTATGCATCCAGCTTTGCCTCAATCATGGGAAAATAATAATCCGAGAGGCCCAGCATGATGGACACCTGTTTGCGGCGGCTCTTGGTATAAAGATCGAGATAACTTCTGACCTGCTTGTTGTAGGTCAGTTCGATGGCTGACGGTATTCCGGCCAGACGCTTGACAAACACGGAGTCGGGCAAGTCGGGTATGCTGTTGTTCTTGGCAAATGCAATGGCTGTATCCTGATAAAACCTGATCGGCAGGCGATTGCTCTGCCACGCAAAGTACAGACTGTCGAGGCGCTGCATGTACAGCTGGTAAACAGGATCTTTAGCCGGATTAACCGAATCCAGCGTGACCGTGTTAACCGTTTGCTGCCCTATCAAAAGGGTTGAACAGCCTAATAAAATGACAGTAAGTGTATTGCGAAAAATTCTTCGTAACTCCATGCTCATCTTGTATTTAATATTAAACTCAAACCTATACCTGGTTTGACTGATCCGGCCCAAAGAGCAGCGGGCCTGATCTTCAGGCTTAGGTCTTCACTCACATCCCAATTAAAGAAATGGGCATCCACATTCGCGTCAATAATAGTCAATCCATGCCAAGCAAGCAAGACCAGGACCGACATATCTCGGTAACGTCTATAATAATCAATGCTTTTAAGAAGTTGGGATTCTGTCAGATCTCCCTGATATACAGTTGATTCCAGCGTATCCTTAAGCGCCAGGTAACCTGTCTTCGAATCCTTGTAATTTTTTTGATTGGAATACAGGAAATAACCGGCAGCTGCCCAACCGACATATACAATGGGAATCTTCCAGTATTTCCGGTTGTAAGCCTGCCCGGCTCCTGGCAGAACGGCTGCAAGGATGGTAGCCCTGGTGGGCGAATGGCTTAAATCGGTGGGCTTGGGTTTGGATACAACAGTGTCCCTGACAGTCTGCGCAAGGGCAGAACCACCCGGACCAGGCGCAAGAATCAGCATAACTGATATCGCCGGCCAAAAAACCAATGCTCTTACAAATGTCAAAATCCGACTTTACTCTTTTATTTGATCCAGTTTCCCCAGAATCCTCTCAAGTTCCTCATCGGAATTAAAGGCCAGGACAATCTTCCCCTTGCCTTTACTACTCCGTTTAAACTGGACGCTAACTTGAAAGTAACGTTTTAATTGATCTTGTAATTGCCCATGCTCAACCGGAACAGCCACTTTTTCTTTGGTTTTCGGTTGGCCTTTGGTTTGAATATCACGGACAAGCTCCTCTATCTTTCTGACAGACAGGTTATTATCCAGGATCTTCTGGTATACTACCAGTTGAACCATAGGATCTTCAATATTGATTAGTGTCCGTGCGTGTCCCATGGAAAGTTTGGCAGTCCTCAATCCCAGCTGAATCTCAGCAGGAAGCTTGAGGAGCCTGAGATAATTGGCGATAGTTGACCGCTTCTTCCCCACCCGATCGCTCATGTTTTCCTGTGTGAGCTTGCACTCGTCAATCAATCGCTGGTAAGAAATAGCGACCTCTATCGGGTCGAGATCTTCCCGCTGAATATTTTCTACCAGCGCCAGTTCCAGCATCGACTGGTCATCGGCTGTTCTCACATAGGCCGGTATCCTGGTTAATCCGGCTATTACCGAGGCCTTCAAGCGCCGTTCGCCTGCAATGAGCTGGTATCGGGTTTCATCCAGTTTTCTGACAGTTATGGGCTGAATGATTCCGATCTGCCGGATCGAAGCAGCTAATTCTTCCAATGCCTCCTGATCGAAATGCGACCTGGGCTGGAATGGATTGGTTTCAATCAGGCTGATCTCAATCTCATTTATTGACGCCTCAGGTTTTACGTGAGCATCCTCAATCAAGGCGCTCAATCCTCTTCCCAAAACGCTTCTTTTCTCCGTCATCCTGTAAATCTTCTTTAATCAATAACTTTATCCACATCCCTGATCTGGGTCATCCCGTTTTTCTGCAGGAGTTCCCTGGCCAGGTTCAGGTGATTCAACGAGCCTTTAGAGTTGGCATCATACATCACTACCGGTTTCCCGTAACTTGGAGCTTCACCCAGCTTGACATTCCTGCTGATGATCGTATTGAAAACCATCGACTGGAAATGCTTGGTCACCTCATCGTAAACCTGATTCGACAATCTGAGCCGGTTATCATACATAGTTAGCAAAAAGCCTTCAATTTCAAGATCAGGATTGAGACGGCTTTGAATAATTTTTATCGTATTGAGCAGTTTCCCGAGCCCCTCAAGTGCAAAATATTCACACTGAACGGGGATAATAACGGAATTGGCTGCAGTCAGGGCATTAACGGTCAGCAATCCCAAAGAGGGCGAGCAATCAATAAGCACAAAATGGTAGTCGCTTTTTACCTGGTCGATCACGCGGGTCATCAGCTTTTCGCGGTTCGGCAGGTTCAGTATCTCAATCTCAGCACCAACAAGGTCGATATTCGAGGGAAGCACGTCAAATCCAGGAACTTCGGTGTTCAGAATGATATTCTTTGGATTGACATCATCAACCAGGCATTCATACAGACTGGTCTTGATATTCCTGACATCAAATCCGGCACCTGATGTTGCATTGGCCTGCGGATCAGCGTCCACAAGCAACACCCTGTATTCCAGCACAGCCAGACTTGCAGCCAGGTTGATTGCAGTGGTTGTTTTTCCCACTCCACCCTTCTGGTTAGCTATCGAAATGACTTTCCCCATTGCATAATTTTTAGCGGCGTAAAAGTAGCGATAAAACCGATATCATCCGGCAGCAAGAGTCAATTCTGCTATTGAATCCGGATGTCCTTAACCATCAGCTGCATGCTGGTAGCCCCCCTGAAAGTGTTCTCTTCAACCGTAAAAGCAATATCGAACGGTTTTCCGGAATGGATATCGTTGAACATGTGGCCCATGTTGAAAGCGATACCCTCGAAATCAGGCTGGCTGCCTTTAATGGAGGTAATGCTCAGCTTGAGATGCTCCCAGGATCTTCCTACCTGTCGGCTTTTTGAAGTATCGCGAAGGTTGCGGCAAACAAAAACAGGCGAATTGTTATCCGGCCCGAACGGTTCGAATTGCCTGAGAATCCTGAAAAACTTCGGGGTAATATCGGCCAGGTCAATCTCTGCATCGATAACAATCTGGGGAATGAGCTGTTCAGCCGTAATGGTTGACGATACAAATTCCTCAAATCGCTCAGTGAAGGCCTCCACATTTTCAAGTGGCATGCTCAAACCGGCAGCATACTTGTGACCTCCGAAACTTTCCAGCAGATCGGAACAGGCACTGATGGCATTGTACAGATCGTAATTATCCACAGATCGTGCCGATCCGGTGGCCATACCGCTCGAACGGGTAAGCACGACGGTCGGACGGTAATAAAAGTCGATCAGCCTGGAAGCAACGATGCCAACAACTCCCTTGTGCCATTCCGGATGATAAAGTACAGTGGTTTTCTTGGTCGTCTGGTTGTCCATTCCTTCAACCATCTTGCGTGCCAGGTCGGTGATCTCAACATCGATATTCTTGCGGTAATCATTGTAGGAGTCAACCTTTCCGGCCAGTTCCATCGCACTTTTCTCATCCTTCGCAACCAGCAGCTCCACGGCACTCTCTCCGGAGGAGATTCTTCCGGCCGCATTAATCCTGGGCCCAATCTTGAACACTATATCTGAAACCGTAATCTGTTTATCATCGCAATTGCTGATGGTAACCAATGCTTTCAATCCAGGTACCGGATTTTCATTCAATTTCTTCAGCCCGTGATAGGCCAGAATCCTGTTCTCGCCGCTCATCGGAACCAGGTCGGCAGCGATACTGACACAGACCAGATCGAGGTATTTTGCGATATGCGAGAACGGTATGCCATTGCGCAAACAAAAGGCCTGCAGTAATTTGAATCCAACACCGCAACCTGAAAGCTCCTTGCACGGATAAGTGCAGTCAGGCTGTTTAGGATCGAGGATAGCCACCGCAACCGGTAGTTCCAGATCCGGTAAATGGTGATCGCAAATAATGAATTCAATTCCTTTGCGCCGGGCATAGTCCATCTTATCGATTGCCTTAATTCCGCAATCGAGGGCAATGACCAGGGTAAATCCCTCTTTGGCAGCATATTCAATACCTGGGTATGAAATACCGTAACCTTCTGAATAGCGGTCTGGTATGTAATAGCCAACGTTATTAAGCCTTTTGCGCAAGAATGAATAGATCAGCGCCACTGAAGTAGTGCCGTCCACATCATAATCACCGTAAACCAAAACTTTTTCCTGATTTTCGATAGCCTGGCTAAGCCGGTGAACTGCCTTGTCCATGTCCTTCATCAGAAAAGGATTGTGCAGTCCCTCCAGCTGAGGCCTGAAAAAGTGCCTCGCATCTTCAAAATCCTTGATTCCCCTCTGAACGAGTAAAGAGGCTAAACTTCTGCCTATCGCCAGCTCATTTGATAAACTTTCGACGAAAATAGGATCCGGTTCGGGCAGTATATTCCACAATTTGTACATAAGGAGACTCAAGAGGTAAAAAAATAAAAATAAGCAAATTTCCCCTGTTTGTAATAACTCCGGCGAAAAGTATCTTTGCAAAAAATTTAAACTCCCAGATATGCCGGAACTTAGCGAACAGGAACAAATTAGAAGACAGTCTCTTCAGGAAATCAGGAATATGGGTGTCAATCCCTACCCGGCTGCAAAATATCCGGTGAACGCCACTGCTGCCGATACTCTCCTGCATTTCGATGAAAACCCGGATGCATACCAGGATGTTTGCTTTGCAGGCAGGATCATGACCCGTCGGATCATGGGCAAGGCCTCATTTGCCGAACTCATGGATTCATCGGGAAGAATACAGATCTACCTGAACAGAGATGAGCTTTGCCCCGGCGAAAACAAGGACTTTTATAACACATTATTTAAGCGGCTGCTGGATATCGGAGATATCATAGGGGTGAAAGGAAATGTTTTCCGCACCCATGTTGGGGAGCTTACCGTCAATGTAAAGGAATTGACGCTCCTGGCTAAAACCGTACGCCCGCTTCCGGTGGTCAAGGAGAAGGACGGAGTACTTTACGACGCCTTCTCGGATCCCGAGCAGCGCTATCGTCAGCGCTATCTCGACCTGATCGTCAACCCACATGTCAGGGACACCTTCATCAAGCGCTCGAAAATTATTACCGTGATCCGCGAAATGCTGGATTCACGCGGTTATCTTGAGGTTGAAACCCCTGTCCTTCAGCCCATTCACGGTGGCGCTGCCGCACGCCCATTCGTTACGCACCACAACACGTTAGATATTGACCTGTACCTCCGCATAGCCAACGAGCTGTACCTTAAGCGCCTGATCGTCGGGGGATTCGATGGTGTATATGAATTCTCAAAAGACTTCCGTAACGAGGGAATGGACCGGTTCCATAATCCCGAATTCACCCAGGTGGAACTTTACGTTGCTTACAAGGACTATTTCTGGATGATGGACCTGGTGGAGGAAATGATCGAAAAAGTAGCACTCACCCTGCACGGAACCACCGAGGTTCAGGTTGGGGAACATGTCATTGATTTCAAACGTCCGTGGAAGCGATTCACCATGTTCGGCGCCATCGAGCACTACACGGGCATCGATGTAAGCCAGATGAATGAGGATCAGTTGGCCGAGACCTGCAAAAAGCTCCATATCGAAACCGATAAAAGCATGGGCAAAGGCAAGCTGATCGATGAACTGTTCGGCGAATGCTGCGAATCGAAGCTGATACAACCAACCTTCATCATGGATTATCCGGTTGAAATGTCGCCTCTGGCTAAAAAACACCGCAGCGTGGATGGTCTGGTTGAACGTTTCGAATGTATCGTCAACGGCAAGGAAATTTGCAACGCCTATTCAGAACTAAACGACCCGATCGACCAGCGTGAAAGGTTTGAGGAGCAAATGCTTCTAGCCAAGCGAGGCGACGAGGAAGCCATGGTTCTTGATGAAGATTTCCTGAGAGCCATTGAATTCGGCATGCCACCGACTTCCGGTTTGGGAGTGGGAATCGACCGTCTGGCCATGATCATGACCAACTCGCAGTCGATACAGGATGTTCTCCTGTTCCCCCAGATGCGCCCGGAATAAAAGGGATCACCCCGGTTATTTCTGCTTTTTGGATTCTTCAAGCATCCAGATGGCATCCATCGTGACCTGCTCGTCAACGGTTATCTTGTTGATAAGCGATTTCTCACGTATTTGCTTCATCCAGACCGGATCTTTCAGAATGTTCATCCGGTAATAGCCAATATCATGCGGAACCTTGCCTGACTGGTCGGCTTGCCAGAAGAGGTAATCAGCATTGCCTGCAAGCTTCTCCTGCATGGGTACGCCGGAATAATCCGCCTGCATCTGAATATCATCGAACCATACATAATTACGCACGATATCCCGCATGAAATCGTAGCGGTACTCTTTCGCTGCGGCCGGATAATAATGGCGGTATAAAACATCGGTCAGATCCCAGTCGAACCGGTGATAAAACCGCTCCGTCACCATGATCAGGACTGCATTCATTCCTTCAACCGTCTTCGGCACATCCAGCATGGAAGTATCTTTGGGTGCCGACCAGCTGTCGGGGTAAACACTCTGGTTGTAATACCAGAAAGCCTCATTGGCAAAAGCGTTGGCCGGAATTTTTGCTCCCAGAATATTGAAAAAATAACTGTCGGAGATGACCAGGACCCTCGGCTTGGCAGCCTGATCCATCCCGGTAAAGTGATATACAGGATAGCCCATTTTCGGATGACCCGGAGCCTTCAGCAGATTCATGATGTCAGCCACGTCGCCGTCAGTATCCCTGAGGCTGTCCGACATCTCCACGCGGTCGACAACCAGGTCGGGAACACTCAGTCCCAATGTCTTGCCCATAAACCCAAGAAGGGTATCCGAGGCGAGCACCATCCCGCCTACCGACCAGTGAATGCCTCCCTTCGGGAACAACGGATAGGCGACACTGTTTTTCTGTTCCTTAAAAAGCCGGTTCAGATCCAGGACAGGAATTCCCTTCCTGCCAGATTCCCTGAGAATGGCCTGGTAATTAGAGCTATCGGCCTTGAATTTCAGGAACCGGTTAGGAATATATTCCGGCTGAAAAGTGGCCTTTCCGGGCTCGAGCACGATGGCCATCTTCACCCCGAGTTTGGCCAGCGTATCCCTGACCATTCCCAGACGGCTGAATTTCTGGGACCAGAAATAATCACCCAGATAATCGCGACCGGTGAACGACCGGATATAATCGGATTCAAAAAGGTAACGGCCTTTGCCCACCACAACTCCGGAGGCATTTGCCTTATGATAGGCGGCAAATTCAAACTGGTTTTTCAACCGGATTAATCCGGGACGGAACCCCACATGTTCCTCGGTGGCTTTGTTGAATTGGACCTGAAACTCATCGGAAAACCAGGATTTTACCGTGAATCTTGGATAAACTGCCGGATCTGACTGACCGCGCAAACTCTTCTCCCTGAACAGGCCGGTATTCTGCTGAATAGCCGGTACCAGCATAACCAGCAGCAGCAGAATGAAGATCGCTATTTTAAGTCGCTGATTCATAGCTAAAACCGGAAATAAATGAAAGGATTAAAACCGGTTGTTGTGAGTGAGGCCATGCAATAAACCAGGAGGATCAGGGCAATGAAACCACCTATCCAGGTTTTATTGGTTGAGTAAGGAACTTTAAGCTGATGCTCCTGCCAGGCCTCCGCACCCTTGATCATGCCGAAGAAACCAAAGAAAGCACCGGCAAGCAGGATCACCCAAAACTGGGTATCAAAACGCCATGCCGGGAATCCCCCATCGAAAGCAAACATCTTCTTAATGTACAGCCACGCCTGGTTCAGATCGGCAGCCCTGAAAAGCACCCAACCCACAAGGGTAATAATGTATGTTAGGATGACCGAAGGGATCTTGCCGATCTTTTCACTGAAGCGTATCAGGAAAAGCCTGTCGAGGACGAGGAAAAGTCCATGGAAAGCGCCCCAGATGATAAAATTCCAGGCTGCACCATGCCATAATCCCGATATGAGGAAAACCAGCCAGAGATTGAAGAACAGCCGGCCCCGGGTTTTAACCCGGCTGCCACCCAGTGGGATATACAGGTAATCCTTCATCCAGCGTCCAAGCGTCATGTGCCAGCGCCGCCAGAATTCGGTTATATTCCGCGATATGTAAGGATTGTTGAAGTTCTCGGGAAACGTGAACCCGATCATCTTCGCTATTCCGATAGCCATATCGGAGTAACCGGAAAAATCGTAATAGATCTGGAATGAATACGCTATGATCCCTATCCAGGCGGTGGGCGTGGATATATTCATCGGGCCCAGTGCAAAAATTCGGTCCACCTCGGCACCCAAAACATTGGCAATCAGTACTTTTTTGGCCAGACCGATAATAAACCGGAACATCCCCAACAGCCTGTTGTCAACGGTTTCAGATGCCCGGCGGTCGACTATCTGGTCGGCAATCTCGTGATACCGCACGATAGGCCCGGCAATCAGTTTCGGAAACAGTATAATATATAACTGGTAATCCCAGAATCGGGTCAGCGGTGCCTGAACACGGCGGTAAACATCCACTACATAGGTCACCGTCTCAAAGGTGTAGAATGATATCCCGATCGGCATAATCAGCTTCGACCAATGCAAACCATTGATGCCGAACACTTTCAATACGGCATCGAGATTCTCTACAAAGAAATTCGAATACTTGAAATAAAAGAGCAATCCGAGATTTACCGAAACGGAAAGGGTCAGCAACAGCCGCCGGTGCAGCTTGCTCTTTGAAGCCGCCATCCATTTGACGAGATGAAAATCGATAAAGGTGGTGCCCAGAATAACGAAGATGAACTTGGGGGCACCCCAGCTGTAAAAGAGAACGCTGGCAAAGAGCGCCAGCCAGTTCCGGTATTTGTATGGAATCAGGAAGTAGGTTAAAAGGAAAACCGGCAAGAACCAAATCAGAAACAAACTGCTGCTGAATACCATATTCTTACCGGTTTACCTTTTGAGCCTGATTATTTTAGGTGCGAGGCCACGAAATCTTTCAGCACGCCGGTCAGATCGGGAGAACCGATTTCCTGCAGGTCATAATACACCCGCGTATTTGGCTTCTTAATCCGGATAATCCGGTTAAGATCGATCGGTGTCGCGATAATCACTGAATCACAATCGGTATCATTAATCGTTGCTTCCAGATCTTTCAGCTGCTGTTTGCCGTAACCCATAGCAGGGAGCAATTTGCCTATATTCGGATAAATATCAAAGGTTACTGATAATTTTCCTACTGTAAACGGCCTTGGATCCACTTCCTCGGCAGCTCCGAACTTACGTGCAGCCACTACTCCGGCACCAATTTTCATTTCTCCGTGAGTCAGCGTCGGGCCATCCTCAACAACCAATACACGCTTGCCGCGGATCAGTGAAGGATCATCAACCCGGATCGGAGAAGCACCGTCGACCACGATTGCCTTCGGATTAGCGGTAGCGATATTTTCGCGGACCTTCTGAACATCTTCGGGGCGGGCAGTATCAATCTTGTTGATAACCACCACATCAGCCAACCTGAGATTAACCTCGCCGGGATAATAGGACAACTCATGACCGGGACGATGCGGATCAACAACGGTAATGGTCAGGTCGGGCTTGTAAAATGAGAAGTCATTGTTCCCACCGTCCCATAAAACCACGTCGCAGCCGTTCGGATCTTTTTCCGCTTCGCGCAGAATTGCTTCGTAATCGACACCTGCATAAATAACATTGCCTCGAACTACGTGCGGTTCGTATTCTTCCATCTCTTCAACCGTGCACTTGTGCTTTTCCAGGTCAGCCACTTCGGCGTAACGCTGAACTTTCTGAGCTACCAGGTCGCCATAAGGCATCGGATGGCGCACCGCCACTACCTTTAATCCCATCTCCATGAGGATCTCGATAACTTTCCTCGATGTCTGGCTCTTGCCGCAGCCTGTGCGCGAAGCCACAACGGCAATCACCGGCTTTTCGCTTTTCAGCATGGTACCCTTAGGTCCCAAAAGGGCAAAGTTGGCACCACACGAATTCACCAGTGCACTAACAGCCATGACCCGGGCGTAGGGAACATCGCTGTATGAGAACACGCAACTGTCAACATCGTATTTGGCAATAAGAGCGGGAAGCTCGTCCTGTGCGAAGATAGGAATCCCGTCGGGATACAATTTCCCGGCCAGTTCAGCGGGGTATTTGCGACCATCAATATCCGGGATTTGAGCAGCAGTGAAGGCCACTACCTCATACTCAGATTTATCCCTGTAATAAGTGTTGAAATTGTGAAAATCCCTACCTGCAGCTCCAATAATAATGATTCTTTTCCTGGACATAAAGCCTCCTTGCTTCTTGTTTGAATGTTTTTGATAATGCAGTAAATATATAAGTTTCGGCACAACCGAAGCATGACAAATGCCGTGTTAAGCAACAATCTGGTAACGGTCGGTATCCAGCCTTAAAAAAACGAAAAGCATCAGGGTAAAAGCCCACAGGGAGGACCCACCATAGCTGAAAAAAGGCAGGGGAATCCCAATAACCGGAACTAATCCAATGGTCATTCCAATATTTATGGCGAAGTGGAAAAACAAAATCGATGCCACCCCGTAACCGTAAACCCTGGAAAAAGCCGATCGTTGTCGTTCCGCCAGCTGGATCAGGCGGATGATCAGCCCGGAAAAGAGTCCGAGTACCATGAGGCTTCCCATGAATCCCCACTCCTCCCCGACTGTGCAGAAGATAAAGTCCGTACTCTGTTCAGGAACGAAATTAAGGCTGGTCTGGGTGCCCTGCATGAAGCCCTTGCCAAAGAACCCACCCGAGCCGATAGCTATTTTAGATTGATTTAAGTTATAACCCCTGCCCAAAGGATCGCTCTCGAGGCCCAGGATATTATTGATACGCGACTGCTGATGCTCCTGCAGGATCTCATGAAAAACAAAATCGACGGAAAAAATGAACAGGATGGCACCAAACCAGGTTAATAATATGAGCAACAGCGGATTATGTCGCTTCCTCAGAATGATCACGAGCCAGACCACAAAAGCAATAAAAGCAGCGAGAAAAAACATTCGTGAAAGGGACCACCCTTCGCCCAGAAAGCCGGATGCCACGGCAGCCAGTCCAAACAACCCACCCAGGCTAAGAAATCCGATATAGAAAAATTTAAGATTCCGCTGATACAAATAAGTCAAACCGAGTGCGATGACACTGATCACGGTTAGCAAAATGGGCACGGGAATCAGCATGGTGAGCACAAAAAGCAGAATCGCCAGTCCGGACACGAACAGGACTACCCAGGAGAGACCTTCGCGGTAAAGTACCAGTACAAAAATCAGGAACACCAGGGCGGTTCCGGTATCTTTCTGCAAAAGAATCAGGATGATCGGAATACCCAGGATGGCTCCAATGGTCATCAGATTTTTGGGCTTCTTGATCACGAAATTATATTGCGACAGTACTTTTGCCAAGGCAAGGGCCGTGGCAAACTTCACAAACTCCGCAGGCTGCAGGCTGAAGTCACCGAAAAAGATCCACGCCCGCGCACCGTTTATTTCCTTGCCCAGTAAGATGGTAACCGGCAGAATCAGCAGCGTAACCGCATAAATCGGAAAGGAGAAGAAACTCCACACTTTCCCATCAATGGCCAATGCGAAAATGGCTATGACGAGTGCAGTAAGAATATAAAAGAACTGCTTGCTGAAGCGGGAAGTAAAATCAAACAGGGATCCGGCACCGGCTTCATTGCGGGATGACGCAAAAACATTCATCCAGCCAAATCCGATCATCACCAGAAACAGGATGATGGTGAGCCAGTCCAGGCGTGCAATGAAGTTGGTTCTCGGGTTTGCCATCAGAATTGAATGTATTCCAGAATCGACTTTTCCTTGTCAACCTGGGTTATTGTTCCGTTCAGATATTTCTCAATCATCAGGCTGGCAATCGGCGCAGCAAAGGCTCCACCGGCTCCTGATTTTTCCACATAAGCGACTAAAGCGATACGCGGCCGGTCCTTCGGGGCAAAGGCAAAGAATCCCGAATGGTCTTCCTTGCTTCCGGTATTCTGAACCGTACCGGTTTTCCCGCAGACAATGATGCCGGGCACCTGCGCTTTTGAACCGGTTCCCCCGGCCTGGTTAACTACCATTTCCATCCCATCGGCCACAATATCGAAATATTTTGAATCGATGGCCGTATGCAGGGGCTCGCGGAATTTCTGGGGAATAGTATCGACACCTTCTATCGACTTCACAAAGTGAGGCATGTAATAGGTGCCCCGGTTGGCAATGATGGCAGCCAGATTGGCAATTTGGATTGGCACGGTTTCCACTTCACCTTGGCCAATGGAATTTGAATAAATGGTACTGAAAGCCCATCGGTTCACGCCATACCATTTATCGTAGAACGCAACATCGGGGATCAGCCCCGGTTTTATTCCGGGCAAATCCACCGGGAGCACTTGCCCGAGGCCAAAGGTCAGCACCATCTGATACCATGTCTTCAGACCGATCTGGCTGTCGCGGAATTGACTGGTACTTTTTCCCTGCAGGATGATCCTCCTGAAGACGTTATAGAAATAGGGATTGCATGAATACATTATTCCTTCGCGTAACCCGCGGGCATTGGGATGATTGTGGCATCCGAGGATATCCTTGTTGCAATCCACACTGTAAAACTCGTCGACAACACCCTCCTGAAGTGCGATCAGCGACTGGACAATCTTGAAGATCGAGCCCGGGGAATATCTCGACATGGTGGCCCGGTTGAACAGTGGATTCAACGTGTCGTTCATCAGCCTCTCAAAATTCTTTCCGCGTATCCTGCCGACAAGCTCGTTGGGGTCGTAACCCGGACTGGATACCATTGCCAGGATTTCTCCCGTCGAGGGTTCAATTGCCACGATGCTGCCTCTTTTGTGCGCAAGCAACTTTTCTCCGTACTCCTGCAGAGCGGCATCGATCGTGGTGGTCAGCTTACGACCCGGGGCTGCAATGGTGTCGAACCGACCGTTCTCAAAGCTTCCCTGCATGCGGTTATGCACATCGACAAGCATGTACCTTATGCCTTTCTGTCCCCTCAGATAAGGCTCATATTCAGCTTCCAGACCCGTTTTGCCAATATAATCACCTCCCTGATAATAGGATTCGGCATTGATATCGGATTGATTCACTTCACCGACATAACCGAGAACGTGTGGCGCGATCGACTGCGGATACTTTCGCTGCGAGCGGATCTGAAACGAGAATCCCGGGAATTGGTAGAGTTTCTCGTTGAGCGCGGCCTTTTGCTCAGGGGTAATCTGTCTGACAACGGCTGATTGCCGGTATCTCGAATAATCCCTTGCCTTCTTCATCGATTCGCGGAATTCCGCCTGATCCACACTCAGAATGCGGCAAAGCTCAACGGTATCGAATGCACGGGTCTGCTGAGGTAGCACAAGCAGGTCAAATACCGCCTCATTGTAAACCAATGGCTTGCCGTAACGGTCGAAGATCATGCCCCGTCCCGGATATTCAACCACACGCAGTTGAGAGTTGTTTTTGGAGGAAAGCTGATAGGATTTGTCCAGAACCTGGATATAAAAAAGGCGGAACATGTAGATCACTGCAACAGCCAGGACTATTCCGATTATTAGATATTTCCGGTTTGGATTCGAATTCTGCATGGCCTCTTACCTGGGTATCCTGAATCGGATACCTTCCCACAACAATATGATTATCAATGTAAAGAAACCGCTCAAGACCACTCGCAACAGAGTCCTCAGGAAATCCCTGAGCGACAGGTCTTCGAGGAAAAACAGCATGAAATGGTGAATCCCGATCATGATCAGCGCGTAGGAAATGAACCAGATGATACCGTAATTCTTAGTATCCGGATAAGTGCCGGGTTCGTAATCGTCGCGAGGATTGATCCATCTCAGAATGGTCGGCCTGAGAAAAGCGATAAGCACCGTTGCTGCAGCATGCGTCCCAATGGTGGCTCCGTTGCCGGCAATGCCCTGCGGAAATACATCAATACCCAATCCGAGAAAAAAGGCGCTCAGCAAAAGTACCCAGCCCGGTGTATCAAAAGGAAGGACCATGATGTACCAGATGTAAAAATAGGGATTGATATAACCGCTGAACTGAATATTGTTCAGGATCATAACCTGGAAAAATATCACCAGGATAAATCGGAAAACATATCTGTTCAGTTGGTCAATCATAAGTCTGTAATTCCAGTTTTTCCTGTTCGGTCTTATTAAAATTCCTGATCACATAAACACGTGTCAGTTTTTTAAAGTCTTGGATCAATGATACTTTCAGCTCGTAAAAGGTCCCCGCGGGCATTCGGTTGACCTCCTTGACAAACCCCACCCGCTCGCCCTCCGGAAATGCAGTCGTTAGACCGCTTGTGACCAGTGTATCACCGACATAAACGTTAATATGACCCGGAATTTCAGTCAGAACGGCTTCCCGGTAGGAATGACCCGGCCATATAAGGGTTCCGAAATAATTGGTACTGGCAAGTTTAACGCTCCCTTTGAATTTCGAGTTAAGCACAGAGATCACGGTTGAAAAATTTGCCGACACATTCCTTACAATGCCTACAACCCCTTCCGGACCCACAACACCCATATCCGGCCGCACACCCTGGCGGTATCCGACATTCAGGGTGATATAGTTATTTTGCTTGTTAACTGAGTTATTCACCACCTGGGCAGCGATATAATCATAAATATATCCGGGAGATGAAAGCGTGGTGGTGGAATCCCATCCCGGGCTTTTCAGCGGTCGGCGAGCCAGCTCATTCCTGAGCCTCGCATTTTCCGTCACCAGGATCGAGTTCTCATCGGTCAGATGAAAGAACCTGGCAAAATGGTTGGTTTGGGTGAAGAAAAACCCGTTAACGTCAGCGGCAATTTCGAAGAACCTTGCATGGGGCAATGGATTCTTCTTGAAAACCATAGATAGAGCAAAAATCTCCAGGATTACGAAGATAATCTGGAAACTAAACCGGATTATGAGTCGAAGGAGATTCTGCATTGCTCATCCTGCTATCGCATCAGGAAGGGGAAACGATGGATATTCTTCAGTGCCATTCCGGTTCCGCGGGCTACTGCGTGCAGCGGGTCATCGGAAATGTGGAACGGAATATTCATTTTATCCGAAAGCCGCTTGTCGAGTCCTTTAAGTAAAGCACCTCCACCAGTGAGATAGATTCCATTATTTACAATATCGGCATACAATTCCGGCGGGGTACGCTCGAGAACGCTGAGGACAGCAGTTTCCACTTTCGAGAGGGATTTATCCAATGCATGTGCAAGCTCACTGTAAGAAACAGGGATCTCGATAGGCAGTGCAGTCATCTGGTTGGGTCCGCGCACCACATAATCCAGTGGCGGATTGGCGAGAAGCGGAAGAGCCGCGCCAACATTCATCTTGATATCCTCAGCCGTTTTTTCACCAATTTTGATATTGTGCTGATGACGCATGTATGTCTGAATGTCCAGTGTAAATTCATCACCGGCAATACGCATCGATTCATTGCAAACGATGCCACCCAGGGCGATAACCGCGATCTCGGTGGTACCACCCCCGATATCCACTACCATGTTACCTTCCGGGGCAAGCACATCCAGGCCAATACCCAGGGCTGCCGCCATCGGTTCGTAGATCATGTATACCTCGCGCCCGCCGGCATGCTCGGAAGAGTCGCGAACAGCACGGATTTCAACTTCAGTACTACCCGACGGTATACCGATAACCATCCGCATCGACTGGGTTCCGAACTTCGACTTGGTATGGATCATTTTGATCATACCCCTGATCATCAGTTCAGCAGCGTTAAAGTCGGCGATTACTCCGTCGCGCAACGGCCTGATAACCTTAATGTTATCATGTGTTTTTCCGTACATCTGCCGGGCTTTCTCGCCCAAAGCGAATAATTTGCCGGTTGCAACATCGATGGCTACGATTGACGGCTCATCAACAACGATCTTGTCGTTGTGAATGATGATCGTATTGGCCGTCCCAAGGTCTACAGCAATTTCCTGTGTTAAGAAGGAAAATAGGCCCATATTATTTCTCCCAGTTTATTTTAATGTTTAAAGTGACGGATGCCGGTAAACACCATAGCCAACCCGTTAATATTGCAATAATCGATTGTATCCTGGTCCCTTACCGATCCACCCGGTTGAATAACCGAGCAAACACCGGCATTATGTGCGATTTCAACGCTGTCGGCAAACGGGAAGAAAGCATCCGAGGCCATGACGGCACCGTTCAGATCGAACCCGAAGGTCCGGGCTTTTTCGATAGCCTGCTTAAGAGCATCCACCCTGGAGGTTTGTCCGGTTCCGCTGGCAAGCAGCTGCCTGTTTTTAACCAGGACTATGGCATTTGATTTGGTATGTTTCACGAGCTTGTTGGCAAACAACAGATCCGCGATCTCCTCTTGTGAAGGATGATTCTGCGTCACCACTTTAAGATCTTCCGGGGTCTCCCTGCGCAGATCGCGGTCCTGAACCAGGACTCCATTGAGGATACTTCGGAACTGCATGGCAGATCCCTGTGCTGCCGGTTTTCTGATCAGGATTATACGGTTCTTCTTGGATTTCAGCATTTCCAATGCCTTATCCGAGTATCCGGGAGCAATGATGATTTCAAAAAACAGGTTGTTGATCTCAATGCCAGTCTCAGGATCAATGGGCCGGTTGGTCACCAGGATCCCCCCGAAAGCCGAAACCGGATCTGCCGCGAGGGCTTTGTTCCAGGCTTCGGTTAGTGCGCTGTCACAGGCGATTCCGCATGCATTGTTGTGCTTGATGATTCCAAAAGTCGTTTCGTCGAACTCATCGATAAGCGCAACGGCAGCATCAATATCCAGCAGGTTATTGTATGAAACTTCCTTGCCGTGTATCTGTTCAAAGATCTGGTCGAGCTCTCCGTAAAAAGTTCCCTTCTGATGGGGGTTCTCTCCATAACGCAGATGATTGCCCGGACCGGCGGCTTTCCTGAAATTCTTCGGATTCTCACCAGAAAGATAATTGCTGATGGCTGCGTCATATCCGCTGGATACTGCAAAAGCCGCAACGGCAAATTCATACCGGTCGGCAAGAGTGGAGATTCCTCCCTTCTCCTCCAGAAGAGCACTTAACTGAGGGTAATATTCACGAGAAGGAACAATTACAACATCCTCGTAATTTTTGGCTGCAGCGCGAATAAGGGATATGCCCCCGATATCTATCTTCTCGATGATCTCAGGCTGCGAAGCTCCGGATGCAACTGTCTGCTCAAATGGATAAAGGTCAACGACGATCAGGTCGATCTCCGGTATCTCATAAGATTTCATGCTCTCCATGTCGGATTTTTCATCGCGACGGGCCAGAATTCCTCCGAAAATCTTGGGGTGCAGAGTCTTTACCCTTCCCCCGAGGATACTGGGATAGCCGGTCAACTCTTCAACCCGCTGAACGGGCAATTTCAAGGACTCGATGAAATCAGCTGTTCCGCCGGTGCTGATCAGCGAAATACCCAATTCGTGCAACCGGAAAAGTATCCCGTCCAGGTTATCCTTGTGGTAAACAGAGATCAGTGCACTTCTTATTTGCTTTTCCTTATCCACCCTCATAAATTTTAATCTGGCAAATTTACTAAAAATAGGCATATTATAACCTAGCGCCCTGCTCCATTGCCTAAAAAAAGACTAATTTTGCATTTCATGAAACACGGAATAAAAGCTGTAGTGATCTGGGTCAGGATTGTTCGCGAAAGCGTAGCCTTTGCCTTCCAGTCGCTCGTATCCAACAAACTCCGCACCATCCTTTCTCTTCTCGGTATAACCATTGGGATCTTCGCCATTGTTTCCGTATTTACCGTAGTCGATTCGCTGGGCCGTACGATCAAGAAAAACATCTCCGAACTGGGCGACAACGTCGTGTATATTCAGAAATGGCCTATCATGTTCGGTCCGGGCTTCCAATGGTGGAAATATATCCAGCGCCCTGAAACTGAGCTCCGGGAGATGGATGAGATCATGTCTCGTGCCCGTACGGTGGAATCGGCAGCATTCACCATCCAGGGACCCAGGAATGTCAGCTACAAAAACAATTCCATTCCCGAGGTCATGATCCTCGCTGTTTCTGAGGATTATGAGAAAGTACGGACCTTCGAAGTGGATGAAGGCAGGTTCATTTCACAATCCGAGTTTCGAAGCGGGAAAAATGTGGTGGTCATCGGGCGAAAGATCGCCGACGACCTGTTCCCGGGTGAGAGTCCGGTTGGAAAATCTTTCGAGATTTCTTCGGCCAAAGTTACCGTCGTCGGCATTTTCAAGAAAGAAGGCGAAGGGCTGAGCGCAGGAAGCAATGATGAGATTTCCATGATCCCCCTGAACTACGCCCGCACCCTCCTCAATATCCGCAGCTATAATGTGCGCCCTACCCTGATGGTTAAATCAAAACCCGGCATTCCGATTGAAGAAATGCAGGATGAGCTGACCGGCATCATGCGATCTATTCGGAAACTCAAGCCCATTGAGGAAGACAATTTTGCATTGAATACCATGTCGATGCTAACCAATGCTTTTGATCAGCTGCTGGTTACTCTGAACCTCGCCGGCTTCATTATCGGGGGATTCGCTATTCTGGTCGGCGGTTTCGGAATAGCCAACATTATGTATGTGACCGTCAGGGAGCGTACCAGGATCATCGGAATTCAAAAAGCCATAGGAGCCCGAAATATTTTTATCCTGTTCGAATTCCTTTTTGAGGCTGTTTCACTTTCACTTCTGGGAGGCGCCGTTGGTCTGCTCATGATTTTTGCAGGCTCCCTGATAGCCAATTCCATGATGGATTTCAAGATTGTACTTGGGTTGAACAATATCGCTATCGGATTGGGAATCTCAGCAGTCATCGGAATCATCGCTGGCTTTGCTCCTGCCTGGCGCGCTTCCCGGCTCAATCCGGTCGTTGCGATCTCCACCGTCTAATATTTGACAAGTGACAGGTGACAGGTGACGGGTGACAAAACCAATACCCGACACCCGACACCCGATACCTGATACCCGAAACCCATGTCAAAACGCGTCAGACCTAAAAAATATCTTGGCCAGCATTTCCTCACCGATATTGAGACTGCCCACCGCATTGCAGATGGCCTGGGCGGACTCGACAATGGCATCGTACTGGAAATTGGCCCCGGGATGGGGGTGCTGACAGGAAGGCTGCTGGAAAGATTTGGGGAGCGGCTCTGGGTGATCGAGATTGACGGGGAATCGGTGGATTATCTTACGGAAAAATTTCCCGGACTGGTTCCGCACATTCTTGAGGAGGACTTTCTCCAGTTTGATTTGAAGAGGTTAACTCAGGGCACCTTATCGGTCATTGGCAACTTCCCTTATAATATTTCCTCCCAGATCCTCTTTCGTCTCCTCGAATACCGCGACCAGGTAAAGGAGATCACCGGCATGTTTCAGCGTGAGGTTGCCCAGCGCCTGACCTCCGGTCCGGGCAGCAAGGAATACGGAATCCTGAGTGTGCTGATGGGCGCTTTTTACGAGTCGGAATACCTGTTCAGTGTGCCACCCGAAGTATTTATGCCCCCACCAAAGGTCACGTCGGGGGTTATCCGGTTTATCAGGAAAGACAACGTCGGATTGCCCTGTTCTCCAGATATTTTCAAGAGGATTGTCAAAATGGCTTTCAACCAGAGAAGGAAAACCTTGCGCAATGCCCTGTCCGCTGTCTGGACACCCGAGTTCGAAGCTACCGGACTGGGCGGACAGCGTGCTGAACAACTAAGTATTGATCAGTTCCTCCAGCTGGGTGTTATCGAAGAAACTAAACTGAACCGCGGTTAACACCAGGGTCCGCGTCCCGTGTCTCGTGTCCCGTGTCTCGTGTCCCGCGTTTCGCGTCTCGCGTTTCGCGTTTCGCGTCTCGCGTCTCGCGTTTCGTCTTTCAGGTATTGCTTGTTAAGTTATTCCGTTATATTTACCTGAACTAAAATTTTTCAAAAGCAGAGATTTTGAAAATCACCAAGAGGCAATCAGCCATAATAAAGGCTCTGTTGGCAATCATCGCCCTCGCATACCTGGTTTACCGGCTGGTAACTTTTGAACATTGGGACCAGGCAGGGAAGCGGTTCTCTGAGGCTTTTCAAGGTAACAGGTTATTCTTCCTGGCGGCAGCTTGCCTGCTGATTTTCCTGAATTTCTCCTCCGAAGCGCTGAAGTGGAAACGGCTGGTTAACCGGCTGGAGCCAGTGAGCTACCTTAAGGCGATGGCAGGGGTGCTGTCCAGCCTGACCATGGCCATCACCACGCCCAACCGGATCGGCGATATCGTCACCAGAGGGCTTATCCTCAAGCCCGGACACAGGCTGGCGGGAACCGGACACACTTTCCTGTGCATTCTTGCCCAAATGGCGGTTACCATTACGTTGGGATTGGTAGGAGCGGCAACTTACCTCCCGTCAAACGAATATCTGCTGAAAGACAATCCTGATTCCTGGATCGTGACCCTGGCGGTTTCGATAAGTGCCGGACTAATCCTGATCATCCTGTTTTTCAGCATTGACCATCTCTCAGGCTACTTTCAACGGTTCAGATTCCTGCGGGTTTTTCATCCGTTCCTGGTCGCCCTCCAGGGCGTTTCCTTCAAGGATAAGGCCTATCTGCTGATGTTCTCAACCATCAAGTTTTTTACTTACATCACCCAGTTTTACCTGATCCTGCATTTCTTCGGAATACATCTTGCGGCTTTTACAGGCTTATCCGCAATTGCCCTGATCTATCTCATCCTGCATTTTGTTCCCGTACCAACCGTTGGCGACCTGGGCGTTCGTGGCTCCGTCTCAATCCTGATCCTGGGGCCCTACACCACAGATGTTCCCGCCATCGTTTTCACCACATTCCTGATCTGGATAATAAACATTATGCTGCCAGCCCTGATCGGACTGGTTCTCCTGAGAAAAATCAGACTGGACACGGAAAGCGTTCCGGCCAATACTGTTCCTATAACTGAATCCTGATGGCATGTCTGCCTTCGTTTTTATACCGGCCCTGATCATTATTGCCTGTTATTCTATTCTGATAACAGTCTTCTTTGCCGGATGGCTCCGCACAAAAAGCTATAAGCCTGACACCAGTCCCCCGGTAACCCGGATATCTGTCCTCGTTCCCTGCCGAAATGAAGAAGAAAATATTGACGAACTTTTTCGCGAGCTGAATAGTCAGGATTACCCTGACCATCTGACACAAATCATCTGGATCGATGATCATTCCACCGATCGGACTGCCGAAAAAATTCAACAGCTTATCGGGACCATTGGGAACAATGCGCTTCTCCGCCTGCCTGATTCCTTAACCGGCAAAAAATCAGCATTAAAGGCCGGTATGGAAATCGCTTCTGGCGAGCTCATCCTTTTGACTGATGCTGATAGCCGGCATACCCCCCGTTGGATATTTACACTTGCAAAATTCTTTGAGGATTCAGGCAGCGACCTGATCCTCGGACCGGTTGTAATCAGTCCTGCAAAAACAGTCTTTGAGCAGATTCAAAAACTGGAGTACCTCAGCCTGGTGGCCTCCTCGGTCGGCTCAGCCGGAATTGGAAGGCCAATAATGGCGCAGGGACCGAATATCGCAGTCAGGGCTAGTGATTACCGGTCCGTTGTCGATGACCTGGATAAACGTTTCGTTTCGGGTGATGACGTATTTCTGCTGCAGGCAATGAAGGCAGTGACAGCTAAAAAAATAGGATATGTTTTGAATACTGATGCCATTGTCAGTTCAAAACCAGCAGTAACCCCGGCAGGTTTTTTCAGACAGCGCCAGAGATGGGCTTCAAAAGCATCCGGCTACCGTGATCCCATTATGATTATTACAACTATCCTCGTATTCCTGACAAACCTGTTAATACTCGGTTCCCTTATGGCTGCGGCTTCCGGATCAATGCCGTATACACTGTTTTTTATTCTTCTTGGAGTGAAAACTGCGGTTGATTTGCCCTTAATGCTTGCGGCAATGAAATTCTTCAATTGCATGAAGTTATTGGTCTGGTATATCCCCATGCAACTGATCTATCC
>CAYHCO010000009.1:6411-18203 GCA_964355105.1 uncultured Porphyromonadaceae bacterium | reverse complement strand
ACAAATTTATTCAACAGGAGCCGGATGATCGGTTCCAGAATAAATTGAAAAATGACGAGCGCCACGATCCCGAGCGTTTTATTCCTCAGCCAAACGGCAATCATCATGGCTACCATCATATGCCCAACCGCCTGGATAAAGTAAATACCCAGCATGTACAGATGCGAAAAAATGTCCTGGAAGCTATATCCTGTCGAGTAGATGAAGCCCATAACCAGGCCGAAAATGAATACCATGAGGGTGTTTGCCAGGGCAATTCCAAAAATGACCAGCACCTTACCGTGAAGCAGGTCGGTCCGCGACAGGCCGTTAACCACATGCTGGCGGAAAGTGTTGTACGAATACTCGTTCCCGACCAGAAAGATCACCATAATGGCCAGGAAGATGTTGAACTTGGCTGCAAAATAGGCGAACGAATTCCAAATATTCGGAAAGAAGTATAGCGACTTAAGATTGAGTAGATCCTGATTATTTGCCAGTTGAGTGCTAAGCCGAAGCATCGGCAACGCGCTGACCGAAAGAATAAAAGCTCCGATATACAGGAGAGCAAGAATTTGAAACACCCTGTACGGAAGCACCTTGATGGATTCTATGCGTAATAATTTCATCATGGCTGCAGGGTATTATCTTGTTTAACCAATTCCAGGAACTGGTCCTCCAGCCGGTTCTTCCGGACCTCCAGCTTAATGAGTACAATACTCTTTTCCATGAGCTCCCTCGACAGGTCGCCGGTCGTCAGATCGGTATTCAGTATGACACGGAAATCATCCCCTTCGCGGGTGAAAGATTCCACTTTTGCCGATTGGGATAATGCCTCGTTTAACTGATCATTGTTCTCACCGGAAAGAACGATAATTTCCTTTCCCTTGATCAGGCTGTCAACCTCCCCTTCAGCAAGCTTGTTGCCCTTTTTCAAAATGACCACATGCGTACACACCTTCTCTACCTCATCGAGAATATGACTGGCGAGAATGATCGTTTTGCCTGTAGAAGCCACCTGCCGGATGAGGGTCCGAACTTCGGCAATCCCTTCCGGGTCGAGACCGTTGGTTACCTCGTCGAGGACCAGCACATCAGGATCACCTAACAAAAGACTACCCAGTGCCAAACGCTGTTTCATCCCCAAAGAAAGAGTCTGGTATTTCGATTTCCAACGCTCATGCAGCCCTACCAGCCTAATAACACGCTGAATATCTTTCTCATCGACCCCCT
This sequence comes from uncultured Porphyromonadaceae bacterium, assembly GCA_964355105.1. Lineage (GTDB taxonomy): Bacteria > Bacteroidota > Bacteroidia > Bacteroidales > UBA12481 > UBA12481. The sequence goes on along the minus strand of CAYHCO010000009.1, from coordinate 16,991 downwards.
TTATCCGGCAAACGATTTTCAGGTTTTGCTCAAGGTTCAGGTAAGGATAGAAATTCGGCGTCTCAATCAGTGCCCCTATCCGGCGGTTGGCCATGGGTCCGTACTGATTACCGAACCACCTGGAAGATCCCTCGTCGGGACTCACAATACCCATGAGCATGGATAAAGTGGTGGTCTTGCCACTTCCGTTCGGACCAAGAATGCCGTATACCTGACCTGCCCCTACTGTGATGCTCAGGTTATTGACAGCATGAACCAAGCCATAGGACTTATCCAGGCCGTCGGTTTGTAAAATGATCATTGACTAAAGTTTGCTGATTAATTACCCATCTCAGAGATAAACTTTATCCTGATCAGGCGAATATCTTCCTCCGTAAACTCGTTTTCCCCGAGCTCTTCCAAGGCCTCTTCTACTGATTCTGATTCAGCCTCCTCCTTGAAGTAGGTGTAAATGGTATCCTGGTGATCCTCATCCATCATTTCGTTGATGAAATAGTCAATATTCAGTTTGGTGCCGCTATTGACGATGGACTCGATCTCTTTAAGCAATTCATTCATTTCCAGCCCTTTTGATTCAGCGATCACATCGAGCGGAACCTTACGGTCGATACTCTGGATCACGGACACCTTGAGGCTTGATTTGTTAACGATGGATCGCACAACCAGATCCTGTGGCCGCAATATTTCTTTTTCCTCTACAAATTTTCTTATCAGGTCAACAAACTCTTTCCCATAGCGCTGTGCCTTGCCGAGGCCAACGCCGGTCATATTTGCCAGTTCTTCAATCCTGATGGGATAATAGATAGCCATATCCTCTAGGGATGGATCCTGAAAAATTACGAACGGGGGTAGATTGTGTTTTTTTGCTATGGTTTTTCTAAGGTCCTTCAGCAAGCTGAACAGTTCCGGGTCCACAGCCCCGGATCCACCGCCTCGTGGCGCCTTCTGCTCATCTGATTCGTCGTAGTTCTGGTCCTCTGTCAGCATAAACGATTCCGGATTTTCCAGGAACGCTCTTCCCGCATCGGTTATCCTCAGCGTCCCATAATTATCAATATCTTTTTCTAAAAATTGAGCTATCAGGGCCTGCCTGAGGACGGCTACCCAGAACCTCTCGTCTTTATCTTTTCCCTGTCCGAATATTTCCAGATGATGGTGCTTATAGGTTCGGATAGCAGAGTTTACCTGGCCGGTCAGCACTTTTGCCACATGCTCCGGTTTGAATTTCTCCCGTACTTCCAAAACTCCATCCAAAGCCAACGCAACATAATCCCTACCTTCGACCTGGGTTTTCGGATTGAGACAATTATCGCAATTTTCGCAATTATCCTGATGATATTCTTCACCGAAATAATGAAGAAGTTGCCGTCTACGGCAAATTGACGATTCAGCATAGGAGGAAGTCTCATGAAGAAGCTGCCGTCCGATCTCCTGTTCGGCGACCGGTTTCCCCTGCATGAATTTCTCCAGCTTCTGAATATCCTTGTAACTGTAAAAAGTGATGCACATCCCTTCACCACCATCGCGACCCGATCTTCCGGTTTCCTGGTAATACCCTTCAAGGCTTTTGGGAATATCGTAATGCAACACATATCTGACATCTGGCTTATCGATGCCCATTCCGAAGGCAATGGTAGCAACGATCACCTCAACCTCTTCCATGAGGAATTTATCCTGGTTACCTGCCCGGGTAGCGCCATCAAGACCAGCATGATAAGGTAATGCCTTGATGCCGTTAACGACCAGTGTTTCCGCCAGCTCCTCAACCTGCTTCCTGCTCAGGCAATAGATAATGCCCGATTTCCCGGCATTTTCCTTGATGAACTTGATGATCTGCTTCTCCGGATCAACCTTTTGTCTCACTTCATAATATAGATTAGGCCGGTTGAAAGACGACTTAAATTCATCAGCTTCCAGGATTCCCAGGTTTTTCTGTATATCGTTCTGAACTTTAGGTGTTGCCGTTGCGGTAAGAGCCATGATCGGGGCGCGGCCTATCTGTTCAATTATCGGACGTATGCGTCGGTATTCAGGCCTGAAATCATGACCCCACTCAGAAATGCAGTGAGCCTCGTCGATAGCGTAGAATGATATTGTTTCACCGGCAAGGAACTCCGTATAGTCGAGTTTGTTCAGAGATTCCGGTGCAACATAGAGTAATTTTGTCTTATGGCTTTTTACATCTTCCAGAACCCTGTTGATCTGAACCTTCGTAAGGGAGGAGTTCAGAAAATGGGCGATGCCGTCTTCCATGCTGAAAGCACGCATGGAATCCACCTGGTTTTTCATGAGTGCAATCAGGGGCGAGATTACAATCGCTGTCCCTTTCATAACCATGGCAGGAAGTTGGTAGCACAGCGACTTGCCGCCGCCGGTTGGCATCAGCACAAATGAATCCCGGCCGGAAAGGACATTGCGGATAACCCCTTCCTGATTGTCCTTGAAGGTGTCGAAGCCGAAGTGGGTTTTTAATATCTCATGTAACCTTTCAGTGTCTGCAGTCATCCTTTAAATAATTAGCTCAAATCTACGTTAATGTTTCAGAAACCGGTCTTTAAAGTTCAACGCCCGGTAAAGTTTCTTATTACTACTTTTGTAAACTAAATTTAGTAATTATTAATATTCAAAATTCAAACTTGAAAAAGTTATCATGATTGCCCCAACTGAGATATTATCAATTGCTAAAAAAACATTAACAACTGAAGGTCAGGCTATTATGAATATTTCAGACCAAATTGGGGAGTCATTTCTCAAAATGGTCGAAAAAATACATGGATCCAAGGGACGCCTGATCCTGACCGGTGTTGGAAAGAGCGCCCATATCGCTCAAAAAATAGCCTCCACGCTCAACTCCATTGGGACACCTGCCGTTTTTATGCATCCAACTGATGCCGTTCATGGCGACCTGGGGGTGATTGGCCAGCAGGATCTCGTATTAATCATCTCGAAATCAGGCAATACCAGTGAAATCAAAACGCTGATCCCTTTGATCAGGCCGATGGGCAATCCGATCCTGGCTATGGTTTCCGACAGCGACTCTTACCTTGAGGCACAGGCCGAGATAACGGTCAGGATACCTATTGAACGCGAAGCCTGCCCGAACAACCTGGCACCTACAACAAGCACAGCGGTTCAACTGGCCATGGGCGATGCCCTGGCTATGGTTTTGCTCAAGCTGAATGAATTCTCCAGCAAGGATTTTGCGAGGCTTCACCCCGGAGGATCCATCGGAAAAAGGCTTAATACCACCGTCGCCGACCTATACTCGCACAATGCCCGCCCGCAGGTTGCCCCGGAAGATCGCATCAGGGACGTCATCCTAGAGATTTCCTCCAAAAGGCTGGGCACAACTGCAGTGGTTGATCCTTCAGGCAGGATCCTGGGAATAATCACCGACGGCGACCTTCGAAGAATGATGGAACGTTACGAAGATACCCGCCAGCTGACCGCAAGCGACATCATGTCAGTAAATCCGCGACGAATATCGCCGGATGAACTAGCCGCAACAGCTCTTGGAATCATGCGCACCAACAGCATAACATCCCTTCTGGTGGTTGATAAAGAAGCTTACCTTGGCGTAATACATATTCATGACATCCTCAGGGAAGGAATCATTTAACCTTTATGAAACTATTTACCCAAAACCTGGTTAAGAAATACAGGCAGCGCACCGTAGTCAACAATGTTTCAGTCGAGGTGGAACAAGGCGAGATTGTTGGCCTCCTCGGACCCAACGGTGCCGGCAAGACAACCACTTTCTACATGATCGTTGGCCTGATCAGGCCCAACAGCGGCAGGATTTTCCTCGATAACCAGGATATCACTTTTGAGCCGGTGTACAAGCGGGCCCGAAGAGGGATCGGATATTTGGCACAGGAACCGTCGATATTCCGAAACATGACGGTTGAGGATAATATCTATTCGGTACTCGAAATGACAAAGCTCTCAAAGAATGAGCAGAAGGAACGTGCGGAAGAACTGATTTTTGAATTCGGTTTGGATAAGCTCCGCCGGAATAAGGGTATCCAGCTCAGCGGAGGAGAACGGCGAAGAACCGAGATCGCGCGGGCCCTTGCACTTAAGCCCATGTTTATCCTGCTGGACGAGCCCTTCGCTGGCGTCGATCCTATTGCGGTGGAGGATATCCAGGCGATTGTCAGCCAGCTGAAAAAGAAAAATATCGGAGTGATCATCACCGATCATAACGTGCATGAAACCCTCTCCATTACCGACCGTGCTTACCTGCTGTTCGAAGGCAGCATCCTGAAATCCGGAACAGCTGAAGAGCTTTCCCAGGATGAACAGGTCAGAAAAGTGTACCTCGGACAGAACTTCGAACTCAGGCGGTAAGACTGCTAAACTGTCAGCCGTCTGCCAATTTTCAAAAAATCACTATCTTTGCACCACTTTTGCGGGTGTGTCGAAATTGGTAGACGAGCCAGACTTAGGATCTGGTGCCGAAAGGCGTGAGGGTTCGAGTCCCCCCATCCGTACAACCATGTATACTTGTTGAATAGTTATCTTTTTATATGAATATTAGCAGAGAGAATCCCGACGAACTGAATGCCGTAATCCATATCGGATTTGAACCGGCTGACTACCAGCCGAAAGTTGATGCCGCGCTGTTGGAATATCGAAAAAAAGCACGTTTCGATGGCTTCAGGCCAGGTAAAGTACCCCCAGGACTGGTTAAGAAGATGTATGGAAAATCAATCCAGGCCGATGAGGTACAGCGCTTGCTGACCGACACGCTGAACAACTACGTCAGGGAGAACAACCTCAGAATACTTGGAGAACCGCTGCCAAACGTAAACTCTCCGGTGATTAACTGGGATACAGACGAATCATTTGATTTTATTTTCGATATCGCCCTCGCTCCTACGATCAGCCTGAATATCAGCAGAAATGACACGATCACTGATTACAGGATCGACATTACCCCTGAGATGGTAGAAAAACAAATCGAAGACTATACCCGGCGCTTTGGCTCTTTGCAACCGACCGAGAAAATTTCCGAGGAAGATGTTGTGAAAGGTGACCTGTGCGAATTAAGCGATCACGATCATGAACATACCCATGATGATGACCACGATCACGATCACGACCATGAGCATCATCATCCGGTTCACGCGCACGGAACGCTAATATATATTAAGACCATCGGTGACGAGAAGATAAAGAAACAGTTTCTCAAGGCATCAGTGGGTGACAAGCTCGTTTTCAATCCCAATGTAGCCTTCCCGAATGAAACCGATCGCGCCAGCCTGCTGAAAGTAAGCAAGGAAGAGCTGAGCGGAATCGATACCGATTTTGAATTTACGATTGCTGAAGCCTCCCGTTTTACGCCGGCCGAGATCAACCAGGAACTGTTCGACAAAGCATTTGGAGAAGGAGAGATCGATTCCGAAGAATCATTCAGGAAACGTATCGAGGAAGATCTGGAAAGACAGCTCGTTCGCGACAGCCGTTATAAATTTCACCTCGACGCTCGCGAGAAACTGATGAGTGAAACCGAAGTGCCGCTGCCTGAAGAATTTCTGAAAAGGTGGATGCTGCTGACCTCGAAAGACGAAAGCCTCACTCCTGAAAAACTTGAACAGGACTTCCCCGCATTCGCCGTTGACCTAAAATGGAGGATGATCAAGAATCAGATCATTGGTGATCAGAAGCTTGAAGCCACAGATGAAGAAATTCGCGAGCAGGCTATATGGTCGGCTCAATCCAGGTATTTCCAGTACGGCATTTATGACGCACCGCCGGAACAACTTTTCCGACTGGCAGATGTTTTATTGAAAAATGAGGAAGAAAAGAGCCGTATGGCAGATGTCATTCTCGAGAACAAGGTAGTCGAGTATGTCAGAGGCCAGTTCGGACTTGTTGAACAAAACATTAGTCTGGAAGACTTTAACCTACTGTTGAATGAAAACAAAAAATGAATTCGCTAAATATGCCATGGGTCACCTTGGCATCAGCAGCCTGAACCTCGAAAGGTACCAGTCGCTATATAATTATTACGTATCCCCTACTATCATCGAAGAGCGGCAGCTGAATGTTGCTCAGATGGATGTATTTTCCCGGCTGATGATGGACCGCATCATCTTCCTGGGCACACCCATTGACGATGATGTAGCTAATATCATCCAGGGCCAGCTTCTGTTCCTTGAATCGGCCGATCCGAAAAAGGATATCATCATTTATTTCAACACTCCGGGTGGCATGGTTCATTCCGGTCTTGGAATTTATGATACCATGCAATACATTAATCCCGATATCATTACCATCTGTACGGGAATGGCCGCCTCAATGGGCGCCGTTCTGCTTGCCGGCGGTACCAAAGGGAAACGCTCTGCCCTCAAGCATTCCAGGATCATGATACACCAGCCCCTTGGCGGTGCGCAGGGTCAGGCCTCCGATATCGAGATACAGGTAAGGGAACTTCAGAAACTGAAAAAGGAGTTGTATGATATTCTCGCTTTCCATACCGGCAACTCTTTCAAAAAGATCGAAAAGGACTCCGACAGGAATTTCTGGATGACTGCTGAAGAAGCTAAAGAATATGGAATGATAGACGAAGTGATGGTTCGTACCGCAAAAAAATAAACCGTGCCACGATCAACACCCGGAAAATCCGATAACTGCTCATTCTGCGGCAGGCCCAAGGAAGATGTAAATCTTCTGATCGCCGGCGTTTCCGGTCATATCTGCGATTCGTGCATCGAGCAGGCATACAATATCATAAGGGAAGAGATGAAGGCTACCGACAAGCCTTTCAGCATCAATGATATCGAGGTGAAAACACCTGTCGAGATCAAGGAATTCCTTGATCAGTATGTCATCGGCCAGGAAGATGCAAAAAAAGTCCTTTCGGTTGCCGTGTACAACCATTACAAGCGTTTAGGACAGCAGGACACCCGCAATGAGGTTGAGATTGAGAAATCGAATATTATCCTGGTTGGAGAAACAGGAACAGGGAAAACCTTACTGGCCAAAACCATAGCCAAGATGCTCCATGTTCCTTTTACCATAGTGGATGCTACGGTTCTGACCGAGGCCGGCTACGTGGGTGAGGATATTGAGAGCTTGCTGACCCGCCTGCTTCAGGTTGCCGATTATGACGTAAAAGCTGCCGAGCGAGGCATAGTATTCATTGACGAGATCGACAAGATCGCGCGCAAAAGCGATAATCCGTCGATCACCCGCGATGTTTCGGGCGAAGGTGTTCAGCAGGGCCTGCTAAAGCTGCTGGAAGGATCCGTTGTAAACGTTCCGCCGCAGGGTGGACGCAAACACCCCGAGCAGAAAATGATCCCGGTGGATACCAGGCATATCCTGTTCATCGCCGGTGGTGCCTTCGACGGAATAGAAAGAAAGATTGCCCAGAGGCTGAATACAAAAGTCATTGGCTACGGTGCCCAGAAAAAAGCTGATGAGATCGACCGCAACAATCTGATCCAATACGTGGCTCCGCAGGATCTGAAATCCTACGGCATGATACCTGAGATTGTCGGACGCCTTCCGGTGATTGCTCACCTGAATCCGCTGGACCGTGATGCGTTGCGCCAAATCCTCACCGAGCCCAGGAATTCCATTATCAAGCAATACGTGAAACTGTTCCAGATGGACAATGTTAAAATAACATTTGATCCCGACGTACTGGATTACATCGTTTCTCTGGCCATTGATTTCAAGTTGGGTGCCAGGGGACTGCGCTCAATATGCGAATCCATCATGATCGATGTGATGTATGAAACCCCATCGAATAAAAAGCAGAACATCAGGATTACCAAAAGCCTTGCCGAGCAGAAGATTTCAAAGATTACGGCTAACCGCCTGAAAGCGGGCTAGTTGATCCGCTCAAAGATCAGGAAGGTATAACCGGGTTCATGTTCCGGGTGATCCTCACGGAAAGTTTCTTTCCATTCGCTTTTATCCAGTTCCGGAAACCACACATCCGCATCAAAATCCTTGTCGACAACGGTCAGGTACACCTTCTGTGCCAATGGCAGAAATTGCCTGTAAACCATTCCGCCCCCAATGATGAAGTTTTCACCGACGGAATCCATCTGCTCAACGGCAGCCTCAATGGATCCGACGCAGGTTGTGCCGGGAAAGCAATCACGGGGGTCATCGGTAATGACGATATTCTTGCGGCCGGGAAGCGGCTTAAGCGGTAGCGATTCCCAGGTCCTGCGTCCCATGACCACCGGATGACCGGACGTATGCTTTTTAAACCACCTGAAATCTTCAGGTATGTGCCACAGGAGCTGGTTATTCAATCCAATCGCCCAATTCCGGGCCACCGCAACTATTATGGAAATGTGTTTGTTACCTGCCATAGTCATGCGGATATCTCCGCTTTTATGTGTGGATCGGCATTGTAGCCGGTAAGTTCAAAATCACCGTACTCAAAATCCAGCACCCTCTTTTTATCAGGGTTGAGTGTCATAGTTGGCAGGGGTTTGGTTTCGCGCGCCAGCTGGATTTTTGCCTGCTCGACATGGTTCAGATACAGGTGGGCATCACCCAGGGTATGAATGAATTCGTAAGGCACCAGCCCGGTTTCACGCGCCACCATCATCATCAAAATGCTGTACGAGGCAATATTGAAAGGCACACCGAGGAAAATGTCGGCACTTCGCTGATACAACTGGCAGGAGAGTTTCCCATTGGCCACATAGAACTGAAACATGATATGGCATGGAGGAAGGTTCATGTTACCCAGATCGGCAACATTCCAGGCACTGACGATATGCCTTCGTGAATCGGGATTTTCCCTGATTGATTTTATCACCCGGGTGATCTGGTCGATGGATTCTCCCTGGTAACCGGGCCACGACCGCCACTGGTATCCGTAGATATGTCCGAGCTCCCCTTCAACATCTGCCCATTCATTCCAGATTTTCACACCGTTATCGGTCAGGTACCGGGTGTTGGTCTCTCCCCGGAGGAACCACAGCAGTTCGTATATAATTGATTTCAGGTGAAGCTTCTTCGTGGTCAGCAGCGGGAAGCCATCCTCCAGGTTGAACCTCATCTGATAGCCGAAGGTACTGATCGTACCGGTCCCTGTGCGGTCATCTTTCCGGACACCGTTCTTCAGGGTATGGTCAAGTAAAGCAAGGTATTGCTTCATAATTTTTTCTTAAATGCTTATCCAATCATCATGCCGACAATCGTTGCGGAAAGAAGCGATACCAGCGTTCCGCCGAGAAGAGCACGGAATCCGAACTCCGTAAGCCATTTCCTCTTTCCGGGAGCCAGGAGACCCAATCCCCCGATTTGCATCCCGACAGAGGCAAAGTTGGCAAAACCGCACAACATGTACGTCGCCATAATGATTGACTTATCCTGTAAAAAAACACCTGCATCTTTCATGGATGCGAGGCTAATATAACCCACAAATTCATTCGTAACCAATTTTTCGCCCGCTAATTGTCCGACGAGCGCCAGATCATGCGAGCTGACACCGATCAGCCACATAACCGGAGAAAACAGGTATCCGAGGAGAAACTGAAGATTGAAATTCTGATACCGGCCTCCCGAAATATCCCGTGCCCAGTCATTCAGCGTCGTCCAGCCGCCTATCCAGGTAAAAACAAAATTTATCATCGCAATGAAAGCCAGAAAGACCAGGAGCATGGCACCAACACTTGCGGCCATCTTCAGTCCCTGCCAGGTTCCCTTTGAAATGGAATCCAGGGCATTCTCCCCTACCGCTCCGTTGCCGGCGATCACTTCATCGTGTACCTTTTCCTGTTGCGGATATAATATTTTAGATATGACCACCGCGCCCGGGGCAGCCATAACGGAGGCAGTCAGAAGGTGTTTAGCGAAAAGCAGTCTCTGCGCGGGATCATCGCCCCCGAGGAATCCGATGTATACAGCCATCACTCCGGCGGCAATGGTGCCCATGCCTGCCACCATGATGGTCATGATTTCCGAACGGGTCATCTTCTCAAGGTATCCCTTCACCATGAGCGGTGCCTCCAGCTGGCCAAGAAAAATATTTCCGGCAACTGTGAGACTCTCGGCACCCGAAAGGTTAAATGCTTTGGTAAATGGCCAGGCCAGAGCTTTTACGATTTTCTGAATGATGCCAAGATAGAAGAGGAGACTGGTTAATGCGGAGAAGAAAACGATGGTTGGCAGAACCTGAAAAACAAATATCGAACCGAACTTATTGATATCCAGCAGGGAACCAAAAAGAAACTGCGATCCTGCGCGGGAAAAATCCAGGACGGTAACGAACATTTTGCCGGCGAATTCGAAAATCACCTGTACCGGTCTGACCATCAACACTCCCATAGCCACCAGAAGTTGAATCCCTATTCCACCGATCACTGTCCGCCACGAGATTCCGCGCCGATTTGTGCTGAAGAGCCAGGCAACCAGGATCAGGAAAACCAATCCGAGAAGTCCGCGGGCAATACTCAGGAGACTAAAGTGCGATACATCGCTTATCAAAAGGAGTTGCGGCAGTCTGTTCATAACGCGGGTTATCTTTCCTTGACACCACGCCGCTTAATTTCATCACGAATTTTCGAGGCTGTTTCATAATCCTCATTATCAACTGCCTGATC
>CAYHCO010000009.1:0-6311 GCA_964355105.1 uncultured Porphyromonadaceae bacterium | reverse complement strand
GAATAGAAGATCCCCTCCTCCAGTTTATTGATCAGCACCTCTTTCAGATCGACTCCATAGGCTTTGGAGAAACTGAGAAAGAGGTCGTGGGTAAGAGGCCGCGGTGGCTTAAGCTCTTCAAGATGCAAGGCAATTGCCTGAGCCTCAAAGGCTCCAATCATAATAGGAATTCTCTTCTTACCTGATTCCTCAGCGAGAACCAGGGCGTAACTACCAGCCTGAGTCTGACTGAAAGTCAGGCCCATAACCCGTAATTTCACCAAATTACCCATGAATCTTGATTTTCAGTAAAAGTATCAAATAAATATAAATCGATCACTTTGCATAATAGGAATATCTTTTCTACCTTTGCAGACCCAAATGATATCTGTAATTATATATACTCGTCATGTACGCAATAGTTGACATAGCCGGACAGCAGTTCAAGGTCGCAAAAGACCAGAAGGTTTACGTTCACAGGTTGGACGCCGCTGAAGGAACTGACATGGAGTTCGCAAAGGTTTTGCTCATCGATAATGAAGGCAAGGTTCAGGTCGGAAATCCGGTTGTGGAAGGCGCCAAAATCGCAGCAAAGGTACTTACACACGTAAGAGGTGATAAAGTTCTCGTTTTCAAGAAGAAACGCAGAAAAGGTTACCAGAAACTCAATGGTCACCGTCAGAATTTCACCCAGATACAAATACAGGACATTATTCTCGGTTAATTTATAACACTCAGGATTATGGCACATAAGAAGGCATCAGGTAGCTCCCGTAACGGACGTGAATCAGAAAGCAAGCGACTGGGAGTAAAAATTTACGGCGGTCAGGTAGCCAAAGCAGGCAATATCCTGGTTCGTCAGCGCGGTACACAGCACCATCCAGGTCTTAATGTAGGTATTGGCAGGGACCATACCTTATTTGCTCTTGAAGATGGCACCGTAACTTTTCAACGCAAAAGAAATAATCGCTCATACGTTTCTGTTCTTCCGGAATCGAACGAATAGGCGTTACCCGTCTTATCCAGGAATCTCCTGAATTATCCCGGTAACGGTATAGTTCAGGAGATTTCTTATTTTAGAGCCTCGTTAATTCTCAGCTTAATCTTCCAAATATGCTTCCCTTAAAACTCATCCAGGATAACAGCGACTATATAATTGAAAGGCTCAAAATCAAGAACTTTGATGCAAAGCCGGTCATTAGTAAAATCCTGGCTGCCGACGAACATCGTCGTGCCCTGCAAACCAGTATTGATATCCAACTGGCCGACCTGAACAATCTGGCCAAGAAAATCGGACAGTTGTACAAGGACGGGAAAGCGCAGGAAGCTGAAGAAGCCAAGAACGAAACCTTCCAGATCAAGGAGAAAAACCGGGTCATGAAGGAAAAGCATGCCGCCATAGAAATAGAATTGCAGGAATTGGTGGTTCAGCTCCCGAATCTCCCCCACGAACTGGTACCCGCAGGCCGAACGGCCGATGACAACCTCCTTATCCGGTCAGGCGGCACAATTCCCGAACCTGATCCCAACCGGAAAGCACACTGGGACCTGCTTGCCGGATCAGGACTGATAGATTTCGAGCTCGGGGTAAAACTTACGGGTGCCGGATTCCCGGTGTACCAGCGTGAAGCCGCCAGACTGCAGCGCGCTTTGATCAATTTCTTCCTCGATCAGGGACTTAAGGCAGGGTTCACTGAAGTACAGCCTCCGATCTTGGTAAATGAAGATTCGGCTTACGGAACCGGCCAGCTTCCCGACAAGGAAGCCCAGATGTACCGTTCTGAAGCTGACGGATTATACCTGATTCCAACGGCAGAAGTCCCGGTAACCAATATCTTCCGGGATGAAATTCTTGCAGCCGAGCAGATGCCGGTAAAATATATGGCCTACACGCCGTGCTTTCGTCGCGAGGCCGGATCCTGGGGTGCACATGTGAGAGGATTGAACCGGCTGCATCAGTTCGACAAAGTTGAAATCGTTCAGGTTCGCCATCCCGATAATTCCTATGAAGGTCTGGAAGAGATGGTCACCTATGTTGAATCATTGGTTAACCTGCTCGAGCTGCCTTATCGGATTATTCGTCTCTGCGGAGGCGATATGAGTTTTACCTCAGCCATGACCTACGATTTTGAGGTTTATGCAGCCGGACAAGGCCGCTGGCTGGAAGTTTCATCGGTTTCGAACTTCGAATCGTTCCAGGCAAACCGACTAAAATTACGCTTCCGCGAAAAAGGCGATAAGCGTACCCGTCTGGCTCACACTCTTAACGGAAGTGCTCTCGCCTTGCCAAGGATAATGGCAGGGTTGCTCGAAAACAACCAGCAGGGCAACGAAATACTGATTCCAAAAATACTTCATCCTTATACCGGCTTCGACCGGATACGGCTATGAAACGCTTTCTCACCGCGTTGATTTTAATCCTCGGTATTCAATCGGCATTGGCGCAGAACAGCACAGTGCAACTGGCCTGGGAGTATTACAATCAACACGAGTATGAGAAAGCCGCTCCCCTCTTCCTGAGGATGTTTGAAGAGAATAATATCTCTACCTACCTGTATAATTATGTGAACTGCCTGCTGGAATTGCGGGATTACGATACAGCAATCAAGGCGGTAAAAAAAGCTATCAAGCAGACTAAGGACGTGAATCTGAATATTGAGCTTGGCAATGTATACGAGGTGGCAGGCGACAGCAAGAGAGCCGAAGAGGCCTACCAGATACCCCTTAAGGAATTCCCCCAAAACGCGAATGGAATAATAAACCTGGGTCACACCTATTCATCATTTGCCAAATATTCCTATTCGGCGATGGTTTTTGAGCTTGGCCGCAAGGTCCTTAACAAGCCTGATGAATTCAGGCTGGAATTGGCCAATGTATATTATGCACAACGACGCTTCCCTCAAATGCTGGAAGAATATTACAGTCTGATCCTTACCGACCCAAAATACGTCCCTTCCGTTCAGATCATGATCCAGAATGCACTGACCAACGATATCGACCAGAACCTGCTTCAGCTTACCCGGGCTAAAACGTATGAATATATTCAGAAATGGCCCGGGATGCCCGCCTTCTATGAGATGCTTATCTGGGTCCTCACCGAAGAAAAGAAATTCAAGGAAGCAGTGAATGAAGCCATTGCGATGGATCGCAGAAATCAGGCCTCCCCTGACAAGCTCCTTCAGATGGCCCGCATCTCTGCCGATGCAGGCAGTATGGATGCTGCGCTCGATGCTTACCGGTACCTCATTGACAGGGGCCCCATCGGACCGGCACGCCAGCCCATATACAACCTGGCCAGGATAGAGTACCTGCTGACCCTTTCTGCTAAACTGACCAATACGCCCGGGACAACAGCCGAAGAATGGGCCAGCCTGACCGGTGACTTCCGTAAAGCTATCACCGATCTGGGTAAGGAAAATGTATCGGACCCGATTTATCCCGAGCTTGCTCATATACAAGCCTTTCAGCTTGGAGATTACGATCTGGCCTTGAAAACAATTGAGGAAGCCCTGGCACTGCCGGGCAGGCCCCCGCTATACCGCACCAAATGCCAGCTGGAGAAGGCAGATATCCTCCTGAGTTCAGGCGACCCCTGGGAAGCCTCACTGGTTTACAGTTTGGTGGATATGGAAAACCCGGACAACCCGGAAGGATCATCTGCCCGCTACCGAAAGGCGCAGGTTTCCTGGTTTACCGGAAATTACAAATGGGCTTTGGCTCAGCTGGATATTATAAAAGGAAGCACCTCGAAACCCAATGCCAATGATGCCCTGGAACTGTCAATTCTGATCCGCGAAAACATCTCCGAAAAAGATTCCGCACAGGCAATCCTCATGAGGCTGGCAGCCGCCGACTATCTGATTTTCCGGCATAGAAACGATGAAGCCCTGATGATTCTCGATTCCATAATTACCGGTTCCGCGGATGATCCGGCTACAGACGATTGCCTGTACAAAAAAGCAAACATTCTGATGGGGAAAAACGAGCTCGCATCGGGAATAGACATCCTGAATAAAATCATAGCAGATTACCGTTATGACTACTGGGGTCATAAAGCTTTATATGAACTTGCATGCATTTATCAGGACCAGATGAAAGACGCAGAGAAGGCAACGACCCTCCTGGAGGAATTCATCCGGGAATTCCCGACCAGCTTTTATTTTATCGATGCGCGGGAGCGTCTTAAGAAATTAATAACCAAGCCGAAAGGATGAAAAGTCGTACGGTTTATATCTTTGCACTCACAGCCATATTGCTGTGGTCGACCTCGGGGACAGCCTTTAAACTTTCGCTTCGCGGGATGACCCCTATTCAGCTGCTTTTCATCTCCTCCATGGTGGCCTGGATATTCCTGCTTATTGTTCTGATGGTAAGAAAACAATCGGGAGAGTTGTGGAAAAGCACAAAACAGAACCTTCTCCGGTCGGCAATCGGGGGTTTTCTTAACCCATTCCTCTATTACATGATACTGCTGAAGGCATACACCTTACTGCCCGCCCAGATTGCAGGACCGCTCAATTACACGTGGCCTGTTATGCTTGTGTTGTTATCTGTCGCATTTCTCGGCCAGAAAATCAGGTGGATGGAAATAGGCGCAATCTTAGTCAGCTTTGCCGGTGTGGTCATCATCAGCTCTCAAGGAAAAAACATCTTCACCACACCGCTGACTGAGCCGGTCGGCGTTGTCATGGCTTTAGGCACCTCAATCATATGGGCATCCTTCTGGATATTTAACGTCAAGGATCGTCGCCCTGAGATTATCAAGATAACCCTGAACTTTTTCTTCGGCAGTGTATTTACCGGCATTGCACTCCTGTTCTCACATAATCCTTTCCAGATAAGTATTTCAGTTGTTCCCGCAATATATGTCGGCCTAACTGAGATGGCCATCGCATTTGTGTGCTGGCTTACCGCACTGGAAAACGTCAGGAGTAATGCAAAAATTAGCAACCTGGTGTTTATTTCGCCCTTTATCGGCCTGATCTTCATCAACCTGATCCTCCATGAAGAAATATACTGGACCACCCCCGCTGGACTTATATTCATCGTTGGTGGAATTCTGATCCAGCAATTCCTTCCGCCTTCCAAAATAAAAACATGAGCGAGAATCACATCATATTAGGCATTGATCCCGGCACCATTGTACTGGGTTACGGTTTAATCCTGATCGCCGACAAAAAGATCTCATTAATACAGATGGGGGTTCTGAAAATGCAGAGGATCCCTGATCCTTTTGCCCGGCTGGGAAAAATTTACCAGCGTATTGATTCCATCATTGAGGAGTTCAAACCACAAGAGGTAGCTATTGAAGCTCCATTTTTCGGCAAAAATGTTCAATCCATGCTTAAACTGGGCAGAGCTCAGGGAGTTGCGCTGGCATCTGCCTTTAACCGAGGAATTCCCGTATTCGAATACTCCCCGCGAAAAATAAAGCAATCAATCACCGGTAACGGTAATGCCTCAAAAGAACAAGTTGCCATGATGGTGAAAAATATTCTGAAATTCGAGGAAGTTCCAGAATTTCTGGATGCTACCGACGGAATTGCAGCAGCTTTATGCCACTATTTCCAAACCAGCAGGCCGGCTTCGACCTCTGGAGCTAAATCTTGGGAAGATTTTATCCGTAAGAATCCGGACAGGGTTCATTAAAACCCTGCCCGAATGCTCCCGGTAATATCCGTAAATTCTTCCGGAGTGAATTTCAATTTCGGCTTCCTGAAATCGATATCGTAAACCCCGTTTATAGGTACCAAATGGACATGTGCATGAGGTACTTCCAGTCCCAGAACTGCAACCCCGACCCTTTTACAGGGAATCACCCTGCCGATCGCCAGAGCAACCCCCCGGGCAAATACCATTAAGGCAGCAAGCTCTTCCTCAGGTAAATCAAAAAGATAATCGATTTCCTTCTTCGGAATAACCAAAGTATGTCCCTTAGCCAGAGGATTGATATCGAGGAAAGCAAGAAACCTTTCGGTCTCTGCAATCTTATAGCACGGGATCTCACCGCTGACAATTCTCGAAAAAATGCTGGCCATAACCGGATAATTAATTGTCTTACAAACTGTTCAAATCCTGAGGCCTCAGAGCACCAAAGAACTTGACCACTTTTTCACCGATGCCGGGTGCATTCACATGTATGATATAAGCACCGCTGGCGATCGGAATACCGTACTGGTTCTTTAGGTCCCAATCAAGATAAGTGATCTCATTGTCTTTTGAGAAACGACGGATCAGGTTACCGTTAACCGAATAAACAGAAACCGTGCAAAGCTTAGGAAGGTTGGTAATTTTTACCAGGTTATCCAACTGTCCCAATTCGTATGCCGAGT
>CAYHCO010000008.1:100697-123841 GCA_964355105.1 uncultured Porphyromonadaceae bacterium | reverse complement strand
CCCGTGCTGAAAATCATCAGCGGAGGCCAGCTGGTTGGGGAACCTCTGAGCTCATCGGTCTCGCCACTGACTGTCTATGCACAGCGCGGTCACAACCTGTATATGCCGATCCCATACTCAAAACAACTTAAAATCACCTATGAATGCCCGGCTTTGGATCCGGTAAAACACAGCCCATCTGTTTATTACAATATCGATTACCGGACTTACACAGTCGGCACCGAAGTAACCTCCTTCACCTTAGGAGACCTGCAGACTTATGCCACCCAATTAAGCCAGGTACAGGAAAATCTTTTAAAGCTGAACCATCCGGCACCTGAAAAAACTACATTGCAGTCGTACTCCATCGCAGGGAACGGGACTCTGGACATTGGTAAATCCAACACCTTGGAGATCAAGGGTTCGCAAGCGATATATTCCATGGCTATCCGGATAAAAGCCGAAAACCTGCCGCAAGCCCTCCGATCAACAGTTATCAGTATCACTTTCGACGGTGAGCGCACCGTTTGGAGCCCCGTCGGGGATTTCTTCGGCACAGGTTACCAGATCCGGAAATATCAGACCTGGCACTCTGAAGTTGACTCATCGGGATTGATGAAATGTTATTGGGTGATGCCCTTCCGCAAAAATGCCCTCGTTGAGCTGATCAATTACGGAGAGCAGAAAGTCAAGGTTGAAATTGGTGACATCATGGCCGGAAAATACAAGGCAACACCAAACTCTATGCATTTCGGAGCTATATGGCATGAATACAACGGCATCGATACGAAAGGATATACCGGTGATTGGGTTAACGGAAAACATGAGGACATCAATTTTGTAAAGCTTCAGGGCACAGGTGTTTATGCCGGCGATGCTTTGACGCTCTTTAATACTGCTGATGCGTGGTGGGGAGAAGGCGATGAGAAAGTGTACGTGGATGGCGAGAAACTGCCATCTGCGATTGGCACCGGTACGGAAGATTATATCGGATACGCCTGGTGCAGGCCTGAAATCTTCAGCCATTTCCTGATTGCCCAGCCTGACGGTTCCGGCAACTTCCATACCGGCATGACTGTTAACATGCGCCGTCGTATGCTCGATGCAGTGCCGTTTAACCAGCAGTTGAAATTTGATATGGAGCTGTGGCACTGGGCAACCACAAAAATGAATTATGCGGTGGTCTCCTATTGGTACCTGAAGCCCGGAGGCAAATGCTTCATCGAGCCGGATCCGGCTGTTGTGAAACTCCCCGTATCCCTGAAACGGGAAAACTTGTACCCGCCGGTCCCCGATGTTGCCGGATACCTGCAGGGGGAACATCTGCGGGTGGTCAATGTTTCTACCGGCTCCTGGGAAGTGCAGAACTCCTCAACCTGGGGCTGGAGTAACAATTCCCAGCTATGGTGGATGGATGGCGGTTTAAAAGGACTACTTAAGGCAGAATTTGAAATCGAAAAGGAAGGGGATTATACGCTTACCGGCAATTTCACAAAAGCAGTCGATTACGGTGATTTCAAGATGATGATCAACGACCAGCCGGTGAAAATGGTTTTTAAGGGCTATCACACCAACCCCCAGAAGCCGGTTATTACGGAGACAGTCAAGCTTGGAAAGTTCCACCTGAAAAGTGGTATCAATACCCTTCAGATTGAGATTACCGGCAAGCAGCCGAAAGCTATTGCCCGCTACATGGTTGGTATTGACTACATTAAAATACGGACGGACGAATAGATGCACTTAGGGCATAAGGCAGAGGGCAGAAGGCATAAATTGGTAAAAAGAAATAAGGATTAAGAAAAAGGTGTACCAACCCCTTAATTCTTAATTCTTTAAACTTTTACTAATTTATGCCCTCTGCCCTCTGCCCTCTGCCTTATGCTGACTACCGACTGCCGACTGCGGACATACTGTAAGGCCTGTCCTTCGCCCCGGTGCCCCGGTTAACGTTCGGTGCAGCGCTCATATCGAAAATCATCTCTCCCCCTATGCGAATATCCTCATGCGTGAGGAAGTTCCTGGAGTAAGATTTGCCGTTCAGTCTGGCCTTTTCAATGAAAACGTTATCCGGAAGATTATTGTTCGCCACGATGGTAAAGGTTTTGCCATTTTCGAGGTTTAGGGTAACCTTGTTGAAAAGCGGTGAACCAATTGCATATTCAGGCTGTCCGGGACATACCGAATACATTCCCATTGCTGAAAACACGTACCAGGCTGAGGTTTGGCCATTATCTTCATCACCGCATAAACCGTCGGCTTCAGGCGAATATAACTTGTTCATCACTTCCCTTACGCGGGATTGCGCTTTCCAGGGCTCGCTGGTCCAGTCGTAAAGATAGATGGCATGCTGGATTGGCTGGTTGCCATGAGCATATTGGCCCATATTTCCATTGACCATTTCAGTGATTTCATGGATCTCAAATCCATAATATTTACAATCAAAAATCGGAGGCATGGAAAAAACCGAATCCAGCTTGGCTACAAATGCTTTATCGCCGCCCATCAGGTCGATCAATCCCTGCGGATCCTGAAATACCGACCAGGTATAATGCCAGGAGCTCCCTTCCGTAAACGCACCGCCCCAGGCTTCCGGGACAAATGGTGTCTGCCAGGAGCCATCAAGGTTCTTACCCCTCATGAAATTCGTGGATTTATCAAAAAGGTTCCTGTAATTCTGTGCCCTGAGCCTGAACCGCTCAATCTCCTCTTTAGGTCGTTTTAATTCCTGTGCAAGCTTCCAGATGGTAAAATCATCGTAAGCGTACTCCAGTGTTCTCGCTGCATTCTCGTTAATGTTAACATCATACGGAATATACCCGAGCTTATTGTAATATTTTACCCCCAAACGGCCAACCGAAGCCATGGGGCCCTCGTTTTCACTGTTCTTAAGGATCGCCTCATACAGGGTATTAATATCATATCCCCTGATTCCCTTCAGGTATGAATCCGCAATGATCGATGCTGAATTGCTTCCAACCATGCAGTTCCGGTGACCCGGTGAGGCCCATTCCGGCAGCCATCCGCTCTCCTTATAGGTATTCACCAGACCCTCCATAACACGGGCGTTGTGATCGGGATAGACCAGCGTAAAAAATGGAAATACAGCCCTGAAGGTATCCCAGAAACCGTTGTCCGTATAAAGATATCCAGGTAAAACCTTACCGTTATAGGGACTGTAATGTACCACCTTCCCGGCAGGATCAATTTCATGAAACTTTCGCGGGAAAAGGAGCGTCCGGTACAACGCGGTATAAAAAGTTACCTGCTGCCCCTGAGTGCCGCCATCAATCCAGATCCGGTTCATCTGCTCGTTCCAAAGATCACCGGCCATTTGCCTGATCTGCTCAAAATTTCTGTCGCCAATTTCATTATTGAGATTAAATTCAGCCTGCTCCGGGCTGATGAAGGATGAGGCAACCCTGACGTGAACCGCCTGGCCTGCTTTGGTTTTAAAACGGATAAACGCACCGGTATGCTTCCCATCGGCGGTTAGCGTACCAGGTTGATCCTTGCCGTCGGTAAAGGTCCCGAAATCGGCAAACGGCTGGTCGAATTCGAGAATGAAATAATTGGCAAAATTGTCGGGCACACCACCCGAATTATTCTTTGCGATCCCGGTGATTCTTCTTTTCTCAGGAATTACTGTTACAGAAGAACCTTTGTGAAAAGCATCAAGTATGACCCATGACTTCTCGTTTTCCGGAAAAGTAAAGCGGAACATGGCCGCACGGTCCGTTGGAGTAACTTCAGCACTGATTTGGTAATCTTCTAGATAAACATAGTAGTAATTGGGTTTTGAGATTTCCGTTTTGTGACTGAATTTCGATGCTCTTCCATACTGATTGGTATGAAGCTCTCCAGTGGTGGCCATCAGGCTGAATGCGCCGTAATCGTTTATCCAGGGACTGGGCTGATGGGTTTCCTTGATGCCTCGAATCGAATCCGACTTATAGGTATACCCCCAGCCATCACCCATTTTCCCGGTTTGCGGAGTCCAGAAGTTCATTCCCCAGGGGACTGCAATGGCCGGATAGGTATTGCCGTGAGACAAGCTGTAGGTCGATTCAGTACCCACCAGGGGATTAACCAGGTCGACCAGGTTCCGAATCTCCGTTTTAGGTTTTGATTCCTGGGCGTTACAGGCTGTTAACACGGCTGTGGCAACCAGCAGATTGATAAAAAATTTCATGACGGTTTGTGATTGGTGTAATAATAGTCCGAAACTACTTCATTGAGCGAACCCTGACTTCAATCGGAGATCCGATGAGTGACCTGAAAACCTCGTCGGGATTTGAGTTATTGAAATGGTAAGGATAGAAAATCTTCACTTTTAACAGTTTAGCAGCCTCAACGGCAAGCTGAGGTTCCATGGTATAGGGAAGGCCGATAGGAAGAAAAGCAATATCGATATTCTTCAGATTCACCATTTCGTCGGTCAGCTCGGTATCACCTGCCACGTAAACCCTGACATTGTCAAATACCAGAACATATCCTAGGCCATCGTTTTTCGGATGGTAAGGAATCCCGTTGCCCCGAAGTTTTGAAATATTATAGGCGGCAACAGTTTCCACAGAGATTCCGCTGGTCAGGAAAAACGTATTGCTCTCACAAATTTCGCCCTTCTTCAATTTGTTAAAACAGAGCTTGGTAAGAAAAATCTGGGTTTCCGGTTTGGTCAGATACTCGATTGCAACCGGATCCAGGTGATCGCCATGATCATGAGTAACCAATATGGCATCAGCTTTCGGAAATTTAGAATAATCAGCCAACTGCATGACCGGATCGACATAGATATACCGGTCCTGATATTTGAAAATCAGCGAAGCATGACCGATAAAAGTAATCTCCAGATTCCCGGAACGCAAGGGTATGGTATCCACCTCAAACTTCTTCTGCGCGCTTACTGCCAGGGAAGAAGCAACCCAAATCATCAGAATAAGTAATTTATGCTTCATGACAGTCAGTATTTTCGAAGAATCTTGCTTTTCTGGCGTTCAAATTGCCGCTTCGACAGGGTTCCGTCGCGATACAACCTTTCAAGCCTTTCAATCTGATCCAGCTTCTCAGTCATATTATTTCCGCGGCTCAGAACCATCCGGCTGACGGGAAACAGGAAGATGACCAGCACAATAAGGATCAGCACAATCTCAGTAATTCCAAAAGAGCCGCAAATTATCATAGGGGTAAAACTTTTACCTTGTTTTTACGCAAATATAGACGAATCAAAGCATGAATATCCCGGTTGTCGGGATAATTACGTATGGCATCCCGAAGAATCTCGCTATTATTTTCATGCTCGGCATCGGTATATCCAAATCCACGGTACTGACCTTTCTCAATGCACACAACGCCTATCTGTCCCTTCGACTTTCCTTTGTCGACAATCAGAAAATCCTGATGCTCATATTCAAAGCGTTGCATAAAATTTCTCACCCGCTGGTTATAGGACTCCGGCGATTCCTCTCCGGTACAGGCCCCCAGGCACTCTCCTATCCCCCGGTGAAAGCAGGCTCCGGCGGAATCGTACAATCCGGATAGCTTATGGCAGAGTTGGTAGCTCTCAATCCATTGCGATAAAAGATCCCTTCCCTCCCGTTTGGAGGTAAAAGTGGTAAGCGGAGCATCGGTTTCGTTGGTATTGGAGATAGCCAGATTGATATACCCATTGGCATCTTCAGAAGAAAACAAACCGTAATTGAATATGCTCCTGCGTTGTTGTCTGTTGTATATGGGCTTATGCTTCTTGATCTCATCAGACTCAAGAAGCAATGCAATCAACTCATTCCCTGTTAATTCCCAGGTAATATCCGCTATCCTGTCCCGCATTTCCATGGCCTTCCTGGTCGTCTGATTATGCAGGTGCTGAAAAATCCGCGATCTGATATCGATGCTTTTTCCGATATAAATCAGATCGTGCTTGTCGTCCCAGAAATAATATACTCCGGGTTCTTCAGGAAGCTTGTTCAGAATTTTCCTGGTTATATGCTCATTCAAACCTTCCGGATGTCCGGGCTTGAGTATTTTGGCTGCTATATTCTTGTGATCCCTGTTCAGCAGTTCTTCCAGCAGCCTTACCGTAGCCATTGCATCACCACCGGCGCGGTGCCTGTTGTTTAAAGGAATTCCGATTGAAGTGCACAATTTACCCAGGGAATAGGAAGGCAGACCGGGGACCACCTGCCTTGCCAACCGCACCGTATCAAGAGTCTTGTGGTTATACTCGTATCCCAGGTTCTTGAATTCCTGCCTGACAAAACTGTAATCGAAATTGACATTATGGGCAACAAAAATATGCCCTTCCGTCATTTCAACAATTTTTCGGGCTATCTCGAAGAATCTGGGGGCATCAGAAACCATCTCGTTGGTTATCCCGGTTAAACCGGTAATGAAATAGGGAATATTCATCTCAGGGTTAACCAGCGTAACGAATTCCTCCACAACAGTAAGCCCGTTATGCAGGAATACCGCGATCTCAGTGATCTTATCGTTTTTCGGGCTGCCGCCGGTAGTTTCAATGTCGATTACAGCAAACATCAACCCCGGTCCTTGATTAACTCCATATCCTTCCTGAGATTGGCTATAACGGCAAATAATTCATGCTCCAAGGGCATCTTGTCCGGCATTTCAGAACTGATATAGTGAATGAACTTCCAAATTTCTGTTATCTCGTCGATGCGAACGCTGAACGATTGGTATTCACGGTTGAGCGAGTGCAGGACAAATTGATGATGACGAAAATCTTTTTCTATCAATTTGAAAACCAGCCCTTCGTCTCTTGTCAGGATGATGCAGGGATCTCCGTTTTTCAGGTACTCCCAGTTTTCTACAAATTCTCCGGTAATGTAAGCTCCATCCGGAATGGGTTTCATGGAATCGCCGCTGATCTGAAAGGTCCTGTATTTGCGCTCAGGCGAAAGAAACGGCAGCTGGAACACCGGAAGTTCCCGGATGTACTCCGGATCGGCATAGCCTCGTTTGTAGCCGGCTTTTGCCTTTTCACTCACCAGCTCAATATTGTCGCGGTTCTGGCGGTCCACCGTGGTAGCTAAAACCCTTAACTGGCTTCCCTTGACGTATACGTCGAAACCGTCTTCCAGCTGACGCATCTGACTCTCCGGCATGGCGGCAAGATCAATCCTTACCAGGGTATCCATCGAAATACGGAAATAATCGGAAAACAGTTTCAACTCGTTAATGCCGGGCTCAGCAACACCATTCTCATAGCCGGCATAGGTTGAACGCTTCATTCCCAGAAAGTTGGAGACCTCATCCTGGGTCCTTCCCCTGCGCTTTCTTAAAAATTTTATGTTCGGACGAATAAACATAATTATCTTTTTGATCGAAAGATAATCATTTTCTTGATGATATTCTAATCAATTTCGGGGAAATTATGAACAGGGATCAGTGGCAGCAGCTGCAGGAACCGCTGTGATAAGCCGGACAGGAATTTTCCGGTTCTCTAGATGATTTTGATGGCTTTGGCTTACGGTATTCTGAACTGTCGGAGCTGCAGACCGGGCAGGCTGAAACTATTTTACTGCATGGGCCATACATCGGATCCATGTATTCCTGTTTCTTCCCCTCACCCTCGAAAATGATGCCGCAATCAAAGCACTTGAATTCCATCGTTAAAATTTTTATTAAAGACCAGTTTGTCCTTTTATTTTATTGTTATTACATTAGCAGCATGAAAGCCAACGACAAAAATAGTCTAAAAAACGATAAAGACAGGCTGCTTAAATGGTTCAGAAAATATCATAAGTGGCCGGCACTGCTGTTTACATTCTTTATCTTTTTCTTCTCCCTGTCGGGGATTATACTGAATCACAGGGGCCAATTCTCGTCGGTCGATATTAACCGGAAGCTTCTACCTAAAGTATACAGCTATAATAATTGGAATCTGGCTGCCCTGAAATCGCAGGTTGAACTTACAACCGACTCTATATTGGTCTATGGCAATATCGGGGTCTGGCTGACTGACCCTGGTTACGGGAGTTTCAGTGATTTTAATAAAGGATTCCCAAAGGGTATCGATAACCGGAAAATCAATACCATGCTGAAAACCGGTAATAACAGGCTTTTCGCGGGCACCCTTTTTGGATTGTATGAATACACGGCTGGGTGGCAAAAAATAGTCCTCCCTGTAAAAGAGGAAAGAATCGTAAGAGTGCTGGAACAAGGTGATTCATTGCTTGTCATGACGCGGTCAGCTTTGCTGATCGCCGACAAAACAAAAAAACCGCTTGTTTTTGTAAATAAACAACTGCCTGCAGGTGAAGATTATGACAATAAAGCCGGACTGTTTAAAACGATCTGGGTGATCCACAGCGGTGAGATTTACGGTAAAATTGGAAGATTGCTGGTTGACAGTGTAGGTCTGATTGTCATAATCATCTCACTGACAGGCCTGTTTTACTGGATAGCACCACACTTGCTGAAGAGGGTAAAAAAGGCCGCAGGTAGCAAAATCAAAAGAATTAACAAATTCTCCCTTAAATGGCATAACCGTCTGGGATCATGGGCTATCCTGATATTGTTGCTGACCTCCCTCACCGGGATGTTTCTGCGCCCCCCACTGCTGATACCGATCGCCAATGCAAAAGTTGCTAAAATTAAATATTCAGAACTCGACAACCCCAATCCCTGGTTCGACAGGCTTCGGGATGTTAATTACGACCGCGCTCTCCATCGTTATATTCTGGCAACATCGGAAGGGATTTATTATTCCGCCGATAACTTCAGTACCACTTTGAAAAAATACCCGGTCCAGCCCCCAATCAGTGTCATGGGGATAACCGTGCTTGAGAAAATGGGTCCCGGAGATTATTTGGTTGGCAGTTTCAGCGGAATATTCCGTTGGCTTCCTGACAGGAATATTATTGAAGATTACCTGACTAAAACACCGGCTGTTGCACCTGAAGCTGGCGCACCACCCTTCGGAAATACATCTGTATCCGGCTATATCCGGAAACCATCAGGGGAAGAAATTGTTTTTGACTATGGAAAAGGAGCCCTGCCACTGGACAGTCAGTCCAGATTTCCGTCGATGCCCGGACAAATAAAGGTCAACAGTCCTATCTCCCTATGGAATACTGCGTTAGAAATCCACACCGGCCGGATTTACGAATTTCTGATCGGGAAATTTTATATTCTTATAGTACCTCTGACCGGTTTGGCAATGGTGCTGATCATGATTACCGGCTTTTTTGCCTGGTGGATCCCCTACCGGCGCAAACGCCGATCCAGATCGGGTGAATAAAACAGAATCCTTATGGGCCCGGCCATCCGGCTATTTTTATAATTTTGGAATAAATAATTCCGCTATGAAAATATATTCTCTTGCCCTTGCCGCCATTACCTCCCTGATCGCCATTTCGTGCTCCCCCACCAATGAGGAATCGGGCCAATCAAAAGTTACCGATAGCAAAACGCTTCTCGAACAGATAATCGACCCTCCATCCACCTACCGTGCCGCCCCGCTCTGGGATTGGAACGACAAGATAACCCGCAAGGAAATCGAATTTCAGATGAAAAAATTCAAGGAAGGCGGAATCGGCGGGGTTTTTATTCACCCCCGGCCCGGGCTGGTAACCGAGTACCTTTCAAAAGATTGGAATGAACTGTTCCAGTTTACCGTAAATACGGCAAAACAATTGGATATGCAGGTCTGGATTTATGATGAAAATTCTTATCCGAGCGGCTTCGCAGGAGGCCATGTACAGGCAAGATTTCCAGATTCTTACAAGAATGGGACCGGACTTGGACTCAAGGTTACCCAAAATCTTAAGGAAATCGCCGATCTTCCGGTTGAGGTATTGCTGAAGCAAAAGCCAAAATCAGGAAATATTGATGAATCGCCCACCTATTATGCCTTCTACCGTACTTTCCCTAGCCCTTCTTACTGGTACGGCGGCTTTCCGTATGTCGACCTGCTCTATCCCGGCGTTACCGACACCTTTATGAAAGTAACTATGGAGGGATATGAAAAATACAACAAGGAGGATTTTGGTCATGCCCTTCCCGGAATATTTACCGACGAGCCGAACCTGGAGGCCGCAAAAGGACCTGGCACTGTGATAAGATGGACGCCGGACCTGTTTGACGAGTTTGAATCACGGTTTGGTTACCGGCTTGAACCCGAGCTTGCCTCATTGGTTGAAGAGACCGATAATTATACCAAGGTAAGGCATGATTATTATACCCTTCTGCTTGAAATGTTTCTCGACCGCTGGGCCCTACCCTGGTATGCCTATTGCGAGAAAAACAATCTGAAGTGGACCGGCCACTATTGGGAACACGGCTGGCCCTATCCCGGTGACGGGATTGATGAATCGGCATTTTACATGTATCATCAGATGCCTGGGGTCGATATGCTTGGCCGCTCCTATGACTCCACCGGCATGGAAGGCCAGTTCGGCAATACGCGCGCAATCAGGGAGCTTGGTAGTGCCGCAAACCAGTCGGGATGGAACCGCCGTTTAAGCGAAACCTGGGGCGGAGCCGGCTGGCAGATCAGCTTTGCGGAACTCAAAAGGCTTGTCGACTGGGAAGTTGCCCTTGGAGTCAATTTCGTTAATCCGCACCTCTCTTATTACAGCATGCAGGGCGTCCGGAAATTCGATTATCCGCCTTCATTTTCCTACCAGGAACCCTGGTGGGATAACTTCCAGCTTCTGGGCGACTATATCGGACGGATCTGCCTGGCCATGTCGGCCGGTGAACAAATGAACAACACCCTGATCATCCAGCCGAATTCAACTTCCTGGATGTACCATACCACGGTAAAAGACGACCGGAGAATCTACAACCTGTCTCTCACATTTAAAAAATTCATTCAGGAACTGGAATCCGATCAGATAGAATACGACCTGGGTTCAGAACAGGTTATAAAGAGATTTGGTGAATCCGTAAAAAGCGGTCTCAAAATCAGAAACCGTACCTACAATCGCATTATACTCCCGCCGGGAATCAGAAACATTGAGACCACAACCCTCAATGCCATAAAGGATTACCTGGCCGACGGATATTCCCTCCTTTGCCTGTCCGATTCGATCGATTATGTTGACGGTGCTCCAAACGGTGCCGTTAAGGAACTTGCGGCTAAATATCCGGTTAACTGGATAAAGGGTCAGAACCTGAAATCGCAGCACATCCAAACCTATTTCATGAATCCTGATGTTTCCATCAGTCAGCCCGATAAAACTAAAGGACAGATGTTCCACCAGAGAAGAATTCTGGATGACGGACAGTTGATTTTTCTCGTCAATTCTGACCTGGCAAATCCAGCTGAGGCTGAAATAGTCATCAAGGACCGTAATCTGGCCGAAATCGACTTGTTAACCGGTTCATTAGTGCCGGTTGAATTTACCCGCAAGCCCACCCAGATCAGTTTTAAAGCCACAATTCCTGCAGGAGGGAGCAAACTGTTCCTCGCCGGAACCAAGCAGCTTGTCCGTAATGCAAAAAGGTTGGGTTCCGTTGGGGAACGCACTGAAGTTGCAGCATCCGGGGATACCCAGACGAAAAGATTATCTCCGAATATCCTAACGGTCGATTACCTGGATATGGAAACCAAATCCTTTAAACAGGACGACAAGTATTTCATGACCGCGATGTACAAGCTTTTTGCGATTTCGGGTTTAAAAACCGGGAATCCCTGGCAGCATAAGATCCAATACAGGCAGCAATACCTTAAGATGGACAATTTCACCGAAGATTCCTGGTTCAAAGCCCGGTATCATTTCACCATCGACCAGTCTCTGTCGGATGAGGCATTAAAAACCATTCAGGCTGTGATCGAGCGTCCTGATCAGTGGGTTGTCAGCCTGAACGGTAAGATTATCACTCCGGCAGGCGATAAATGGTGGCTCGACCGCTATTTCCCGCTCTTTGAAATTGGCGACAAGGTTGTCAGAGGCGAGAACCTGATCGAACTGGCTGCCCCGAAAATGACTGTTTTTTCAGAATTGATGCCCATATATATTCTGGGTGATTTCAGCCTTGAAAATTCGCCGAAGGGCTTCCTGATCAAACCGGCTTCAATACCGGGATTCCAGATCTGGCGGCATGCAGGAATGCCATTTTACGGGGACAAAGTCTCTTACAGCCGCAACTATACCCTGAGCGACACCACCGGCAGGTTCTTTATTAAGCCGGGATCATGGAAAGGGTCTGTGGCGGAGGTTTGGGTAAACAATAAAAAAGCAGGCATGATCGGTTGGGAACCCGGCGAGCTGGAAATAACCGGCTTCCTTCAGCCTGGCGACAATCTGCTGGATATCCGTATCAATGGCAGCCTGAAGAATCCGCTCGGATACCACCATGTAGAGCAAAAAGGCTGGATCGATTCACCTTTCAGCTGGAATCAGGGACCCGAAAAACAACCGGGCGGACAGGAATACCAGTTCCTGAACTACGGGATGTTCGACGAATTTAAGCTGTTCAGGGTTAAGAACTAACGCGCTTATCGGTTACTCTAAAATAGTCTTTTGATGGGTTGGTAGCGTAAAGCTGAAGGTGCTGCCGACTCCTTCACGGGATTCAATTCGCAAGGTTCCGCTGTGTTTCTCCACGAATTCTTTGCATATGATTAATCCCAGGCCGGTACTTGCTTCTCCTTCTGTACCTTTTCTATGTACCTGACTTTTGATGTTGAATTGTTTATCGAGCATATCTTCGCTCATCCCTATTCCGGTATCTTTCACGGTAATCTCCAGGTTCTCTTCACCCGCTAAAAGCTTTGCGGATACTTCAATCACCCCACCTTTGGGGGTAAATTTAACCGCATTTGAGAATAGGTTGCGCAGTATGGTACTGAACATATATTGATCCGCAAAGATTTCCAGGTGCTCGGGAATATTGTATTTTATGGTAATTTCCTTCCTCCTGCCCGATTCATAGATGAGTTCCAGACATTCGGTTACAACGTCCAATAATACAAAGTAATCCGGGTTGAAATCCGTAAGGCCCCGTTGAAACCTCGACCACTCCAGGAGGTTATCCAGCAGTCGATAAACGTTAAAGGCCGTATTTCGCATACTTTCAGCCATTTTCCTGATATCCTTCTCCTCCAGGTTATCCAGTTCATCAGACAGTATCTGGGTAAATCCGAGGAACGAACTGAAAGGACTTCTGAGATCATGGGCAACAATGGAAAAGAATTTATCCTTATCGTCAATGGTTTCCTGAAGTTTTGCATTAATCCTTCTGATTTCTTCTTCAGAATTCTTCCGCTCAGTGATATCCCTGAGAACACCATCCGTGGATACCATGGTTCCCTGCTCGTAAATAGGGATCCATTGGTCCTCAATGCACCTTAAGGATCCATCTTTATGATGCCACCATTGTTCATCCCGATAAACCGGGTTCGATATACCTTTCGACAATTTCGAGAACCTCCTGACATGCTCATCAAATATTTTGTCAGGGAGCACTTTATTTAAAAACACTTTTCTGCCACCCATTTCCATAACCTCGTTGGGAGTGTATCCGAGAAGGCTTTCAAAAGAGGGGCTCAAATAAGTAAACTCCTCCGATTCACCATCAACACTGTACACGACATCGTTAATGTTGGTGACCAGGCGCCGGAATTTTCTTTCACTTTCAATTAATGCAGCCTCTATTTTCTTTCGTTCAATCGCGAAAGCAACCTGTCTTCCTATAGCTTTTAAAAAGATCACATCCCTTTCCCTGAACACATCTTCTTCATGGTAGTGCTGAAGCACCAATACGCCAATAGTTGAATCAGGCGACTGCAAAGGCACTCCCACCCAGGAAGGCGAAGGAGAACCGACCAGTTCAACTTCATCGCGGGCTTTGAGTTCATCGAATTTCGTTGGAGTCAGCAGTAATGGCTCCCTCGTGCGAAAAACAAATGAGGTGCAGCTTTTCCGCATGTCAACGGCCTCAGGTTTTTTGTCGTATTGATCAATAAAATAGGGGAATTTGAACAATCCTGTTTCAGGATTGAAGAGGGCCACAAAACAGTTGTCCGCGTAAACCACCCGCTTTAATGAAAGGTGAATTAGTTCAAGCATCTCATCCAGGTTGGAAGTCTTTGCAAAACCCTCCGTAATTTCAAACATGACCTGTCGCTCGAGTTCCACCCTGGTTTTTTCCGTAACATCCATGAAGGACCAGACCCTTGCAGTAGCTTTCCCTCCAACTATCATCGGTTTCGAAATGCGTTCAAAAATTCTTCCATCTGAAAAATGAAGCAGGTCAAAACTCTCCGCATAGGGACTGGCATACAGTTCCTGAACCTTTCTTATAAAAGATTCCGGGTCAGAAAGTTGGTTAACGATATGCGAGAGCATTTTATCATCGTCTCCGGAATCAATGATTTCCTGTGGTATCCGCCATAACTCGGCAAATTTACCATTGGCTTTTACCAGTTTTCCGTTGTTGCCGATTACGAGGATTCCATTTTCAGTAGTCTCCAGGATAGCTTCAATAAGTGACAGGGAATTTCTCAGGTTCTCCTCTGTCTGGTGCAATTCACTCAGATGCTGCTGATAGTCTTCGTTAGTTTTGTTATGATTGTTCATCCCCTGTGCCTCAAAATTTAAGATTGACTGCCAACAGTGAACCTGAAAATACTTCCATAGCCCTTTTCGCTCTCTGCCCAGATCCTGCCTCCGAGCAATTCAACAAAACCCTTGGCAATTGACAGACCCAAGCCACTTCCATCGTATTTCCTGGTTAATGAGATATCCTCCTGGATAAAATTTTCAAAAATATTTTCAAGCTTGTCAGGACTAATACCAATGCCCTGATCTTTTACAAAAAATTCAAGCTCGCCGGCTTTTTTGAGGCAACCGATTTCGATAGTGCCCGCCGATGAGTATTTTATAGCATTATCCACTAATTGCGAAATTATTTTGGTAAGCAGATTCCCATCGGTATCCAGCAGGTAGCTTTTGGGCAAGCCCTGAACCTCCATCGTTATATTTAAACCTTTTTTTTCTGCCAGGGGAAGGTATTTGCTCCGGATGGCAGAAATCAAATCCATCAGGTTGAAAAGTGAGGCGCGGACTTCAATATTTCCCGAAGAAATCAGCGAAATATCCATATAATCATTGATAGTACTCAACAACCGATCGCTGCTCGAATTCAAAATCTCGAAATAGAACGCTTTGGTTTCCGGAGTTAGGTCCTGATTCATGAGCATTTCACCAAAACCCAGAATCCCGTTCAGCGGAGTGCGCACCTCGTGCGAAATGTTGTTAAGGAAAGCCGTTTTAAGGCGATCACTGGCTTCAGCTCTTTCCTTGGCGCTCAAGAGCTCCTCTTCCATTCGTTTGCTGTTTGAAATATCCCTGATAGTGCTCTGGATACCCAAAAATTTATCATTTAAAAATACCTGCTTCGCTGAATGGCTCAGCCAGCGCAATTTGCCGTCTTCAGTAATAATTCGATACTGAAAATCCCTGATCACCTTCCCACTCTTCTTCAAATCGGACCAAAGCTGCAACGCATGGTCCCGGTCGTCCGGGAATATTTTAAATGGCATTCTTTGTCCCAGATATTTATCACCCTCGAAACCTAGAATATTTTGGCACTGCGGGCTGACAAATAACAATTTTTCGTTCTCATCGGTCAGTGTAGTCAGGTCAAGACTATTGTATACTACTGATTTAAACAATTCCTCACTTCTGCGTAATGCTTCCTCAGAACGTTTCCTTTCCGAGATATCCTGAATTGTTCCTATCATTTTGAGTGGAGACCCATTCTCATCAAACTCTACCTCACCGATTCCGTGGACCCAGAGAAATAAATCGCTGTTTCTGGGGAGAATACGGTATTCCCTGTCAAAACGACCTCTTTTTTCTAAAACATCATGATTGAAATAGTTAGTCATCGATTCGCGGTCATCTTCCAGAACAACTGACAACCAACCTTTAACACTGTGATCGTCATTTGGCGATATCCCGAACATTGCATCCAGAACCTCAGAGCCCTTCCATAAACCATTCCTGATGTCAAGAGTATAACTTCCGATACGCGAGATTTCCTGAGATTCTTTCAAAAGTCTTTCACTGTCTCTGAGCCGATTCTCACCCACCTTTCGATCCGTGATGTCAATCACATAACCTTTCAGCCTGACCAATTGATCCTTTTCGTCAAATTCGCCGATAACATTCTCCAGAACCACAATCTCGCGTCCGTCCCTCCGTTTCAAAGTTTCCTCGAAAAGATCCAGGCGCCGTTTTTTGCGAACGAGGTTTACGAATCGCTCCCGGTCCCCATCATTAGCATAGGTTACTTCAGCCCTGTCCTTCATCATTTCCTCAACCGTTTCGAAACCAAAGATCCTGGCGAATGCTTCGTTGATAAGGATAAACTCCCCATTAACGGTGGAAATAAAATTACCAGTCAGATCTTTATCGAAAAGATCACGGAATTTGGCTTCGCTCTTGCGGAGGGCCCTCTCTGCTCTGTGACGATTAATCAGTAAGCCAATCTGATGAGTATAAAACTCCACCAATTCATGCTGCCGAAAACTTTTACCTGCAGGCATAATGATCGTAAAATCACCCTGTACGATAACATCCTTCTCAATTTTGGCAACCAACACTTCTCCGATATCAAAGGTCGCTTGCAGAAGATCCACAGCGCTTTTGGAAATCATCTTTCCCGACAGTTCTGAAATATTGTTAAACCGGGTTATGGAGCGTCCATGGGTTTTGGCCTCGAGCACAGGGTCGCTATTCCAATGCTTTCCGATGATCTGGAATCCAAGGAATTTGCTGGCCTTCCTGATTGTATCACTTAATCCTGAAATTGCCACCGTCGTAAAGTCCAGCCCATTATCATCAAAAATATTGACGACGACGTAATTGGCTTCTGAAATCTTTCGGAGCTGATCGGCAATTATTTGATAATCAAGATCCTCCGAGGTATAAACAATATCCCGGATCAACCTCTGGATTTCAGCATCACTGAAAGACACAGGATCATGATGATGATCCGTTAATCGGTTTATGTGTTTCGTGCCGTCAGTCTTTGTACTCATTTACCTTCCTTATAGAAGCAGAAAAGTAGGAATAAAACAATTAACGTTGATACTGAAGCACAAAATGATCAGAAAATTGGTCAATTAGTCAGCTTTTTATACCGGATCCTTTTCGGGCCTTCGTCGCCAAGCCTTTTCTTGCGGTTTTCCTCGTATTCGGTAAAGCTCCCTTCGAAATAGTATACTTGTGAGTTGCCCTCAAAAGCCAGTATATGCGTGGCAATGCGGTCGAGGAACCAGCGGTCGTGCGAGATGACCACAGCACATCCGGCAAAATTTTCGAGTCCCTCCTCGAGTGCACGCAAAGTATTAACGTCAATGTCGTTGGTAGGCTCATCCAGCAGCAGAACGTTCGCCTCGGATCTTAAGGTCATGGCCAGGTGCAGCCGGTTTCGCTCTCCACCTGAGAGGACAGCGCATTTCTTCTGCTGATCGGCGCCATTAAAATTAAACCGTGACACATATGCCCTTGAGTTAACCATTTTGCCACCCATCATAAACTGTTCGTTGCCACCGGAGATAACCTCCCAAACAGATTTTTCCGGATCAATTTCCACATGTGCCTGATCCACGTAGCCCAACCTGACAGTTTCGCCCAGAACAAACTCACCGGAATCACTCGATTCCTGCCCCATGATCATCCGGAAAAGGGTTGTTTTCCCGGCGCCGTTCGGACCGATAATTCCTACTATTCCTGCAGGAGGTAGTGAGAACGAAAGGTTTTCAAAAAGCAGTTTGTCGCCGTAAGCCTTGCTAACCGATGTTGCCTCCATAACCTTCGAGCCCAGTCGGGGTCCGTTCGGAATAAAGATTTCCAGTCTCTCTTCCTTCTGGCGGGTATCTTCATTCAGCAACCGCTCATAGGATCCGATACGTGCCTTTTGCTTGGCATGACGTCCTTTTGGTGCCATTCGCACCCATTCCAGTTCCCGCTCCAGGGTTTTCCTGCGCCGGCTTTCGGTTTTCTCCTCCATAGCCAGGCGCTGGGTCTTCTGTTCCAGCCAGGAAGAATAATTTCCTTTCCAGGGTATTCCCTCACCCCGGTCGAGCTCCAGAATCCATCCGGCAACGTTATCCAGGAAATAGCGGTCGTGGGTGACGGCGATCACTGTACCCTTGTAGTTTTGCAAATGCATCTCAAGCCATTGTACCGATTCGGCATCCAGATGGTTGGTTGGCTCGTCGAGCAAGAGAATATCCGGCTCGCTGAGAAGAAGCCTGCAAAGCGCAACCCTTCTGCGTTCCCCTCCCGACAGGACGCCCACGATTGCATCAGGTTCCGGACAGCGCAGCGCATCCATAGCCCGTTCCAGCCTGTTGTCGAGTTCCCAGCCGTTATGATGATCGATCAATTCGCTTATCTCGCCCTGCCTGGTTATCAGCTTGTTCATCTCATCGTCGTTGAGGGGCTCCATAAAGCGGTTATTCACTTCTTCATATTCCTTCAGCAAGTCGACAATTTCCTGGACACCCTCCTCCACCACCTGACGAACCGTTTTGGCATCGTCAAGGACAGGTTCCTGTTCCAGCATCCCTATTGAAAAGCCACCCGCAAAAACAACTTCTCCCTGGATAGCACTATCCATGCCGGCAATGATTCTTAGAAGGGTTGACTTACCGGAACCGTTCAAACCAATGATTCCGATTTTGGCACCATAATAGAATGACAGATATATATCTTTTAATATCTGACGGTTAGGTGGAACAATCTTACCAACACCAACCATCGAAAAAATGATTTTATAATCTTCAGCCATGAGTTTTGAATTTTCACAAAGGTAAGAATCAGGAGTTTCAATATATCGTAATTAATGTTTATTACGGTATATTTGAGGGAAACGACTCGATAAAGGGGATTGTAAATATTTCCCGCACATGAAAGAAAACATCTTACGACCTGGCTCATCGCTCAAAACAATTTTGTTGGTACTAAGTTCCGTCCCTCTTGTTATAGGAATCTCAGGACTTTTGGGCTGGATATTCAACAAGGAAATGCTCACCTCTTTTGGTCCCGGTCTGGTACCGATGGCTCCGATTACCGCATTTCTTTTTGTCCTGTTGAGTTTAATATTTATCATCAACCTGTCCGGAACTGGTTATCGGAGCATAAGAAGACTTACTGCAGGGATTACGCTTATTGTGATCTTCATCGCTCTGTTAATACTCATTTTCTCATCTTTTAACATTTATCCCGAGTTTGATCACCTTATTTTCCGCTCGGCCTCTAGTTATTCCGGTTTCGGTGCCGGTCATATGTCTCCGATAACTGCCCTTTTGTTCTCGTCGATCGGAATTTCATATTTCATTGTCAAAATATTCAAGCGGAAAACCTTTTCAATAATCACCCCGATTGCTTTAGCGGGTTTTGCAGTGTTGGTTTCCTTAACTTTTTTTATCGGCTACCTGATTGGCAAGCCTTTTTTATACGGGATGAACTTTGTCCCACCTGCAGCAAACACCTGCTTGGGCTTGCTTTGCCTTAGCATTGCCATCACCGTTGAATCGTTTTTCTATGAGAAACTTGATCTAGAAGCTTTTACGGCAATGGACCTTCGTTTTAAGAATGTTTTTGAACATTCTGCGGAAGGAAGGTCAATGATATACCCGGATGGTACATTTCAGGTTAACAAAGCATTTGCCGAAATGCTGGGATATACCATAGAGGAACTAAACTCATTAACATGGATCCGGGTAACACATCCGGATGACCTGGAATTAAACCGGGAAATTATGAATCAGATGATTCAGAATAAAACTGAATCGGTCCGGTTTGAAAAAAGATATATCCACAAGAACGGCCAGGTCGTTTGGGTCGACTTACAAAGTTACCTGCATAGGGATAAGCAGGGCAATCCGGAGTATTTCATCAATTCGGCAAGCGATATCACCTCGTATAAGGCTTTGGAGGACCAGTTGATAAAAGCCAAGGAAATGGCGGAAAAGTCGAACCAGCTAAAGGATGCTTTCATAGCAAACATGTCGCATGAGATACGTACACCATTAAATGCCATTCTCGGTTTTTCGGATCTTCTCCATGATGAAATTCTGCTGTCTGGAAATACTGAATTTGAATCCTATTTTGAGATAATCCATACCTCAAGCCAGAGATTAATGAGGACAGTCGACATGATCCTTAATGTTTCAAGGCTGCAGGTAGGTGCATACGAACCTCATCCTGTTAAAATAGACATAACCAAAATGATCAGCAGCCTGGTTGCCGAATACCGGCTTCCTGCTTCAAAAAAAGGATTGGTATTGGAATTTCGCAATCAGCTGGGTGATATCGCGATTTTGGCTG
The DNA here is from genome assembly GCA_964355105.1 of uncultured Porphyromonadaceae bacterium. Lineage (GTDB taxonomy): Bacteria > Bacteroidota > Bacteroidia > Bacteroidales > UBA12481 > UBA12481. The sequence goes on along the minus strand of CAYHCO010000008.1, from coordinate 103,550 downwards.
ATGAATATTGCATTCTCCATTCTATTTCCAATCTGATCGACAACGCAATAAAATATACGCGTTCCGGAAAAATTACTTTAAGGCTTTATTATTCTGAGGACCAGCATCTTTGTCTCGACGTAAAAGATACCGGTATCGGAATCTCCGACGAATTTCTCATGCACATATTTAATCCTTTTACCCAGGAAGAAAATAGTTCCACCAGAAATTTTGAGGGTATCGGATTAGGACTTTCCCTTTCTTATAAGATGCTTACCTCCATAGGCTCAAGGCTTAATGTAAAGAGTCAGAAAGGCAAAGGCACAACTTTTACAATAACTTTCGTTCAATCTACTTGAGGGTTATTAATCCATTCGTTATTCAGAATATTTGATTATATTATAATCGATATTTTGTTTAATTTTTAATCAATGAACCGGACTGTGGTACATATGGACCTCGACACCTTTTTCGTGTCGGTAGAGAGACTGATGAACAGCAGTCTGCAGGGCAGGCCCGTGATCATCGGGGGCACGTCGGACCGGGGTGTGGTGGCGAGTTGCAGCTATGAGGCAAGGGCGTACGGTGTTCACTCCGCCATGCCGATGAAGATGGCCAGGCAGCTGTGCAGCGACGGCATATACATCAGGGGCGACATGGAAACTTACAGCAAGTATTCCCGCACGGTCACAGATATCATTGCCGATTCAGCCCCGGTATACGAAAAAGCCTCGATCGATGAGCATTACCTTGATATTACGGGAATGGACCGCTTCTTCGGGTCACTGAAATGGACGCATGAGCTGCGGCAGCGCATCATCAGGGAGACCGGACTGCCCATATCCTTCGGGTTGTCCGTTAACAAGACGGTATCCAAGATTGCCACCGGAATAGCCAAGCCAAACGGGGAAAAGGAGGTTCCGGAACCCGAGGTTCACAATTTCCTTGCACCCCTGTCCATCCAGAAAATCCCGATGCTGGGACCGAAAACATACCAGCTGCTGAGATCGATGGGCGTACTCACCATCCATACGCTCAGCGAGATCCCGCCCGAGATGATGGAGCAGGTGCTGGGCAAGAACGGCATCATCATCTGGAAAAAAGCGAACGGCATCGATCCCACCCCCGTTGAGCCCTACTGGGAACAGAAAAGTATCAGCTCCGAGCGTACCTACGAGCAGGATACCACGGATGTGCAGGACCTCAACCGCAAGCTTATCACCATGGTAGAGAAAATTGCCTTCGAATTGCGCAAGCAGGAAAAGCTTACGGCATGCGTTACAGTGAAAATACGGTATTCCAACTTCGACACCCATACCTTGCAGAAACGCATCCCGTACACCAGCTTCGACCATGTGCTGATCCCGATCGTCCAGGAGCTATTCAAACGATTGTATACCAGAAGGATGCTTGTAAGGCTCATTGGGGTCCGCTTCAGCGAGCTCGTTCACGGCACCCAGCAGCTCAACCTTTTCGAGGACACCCCCGAACAGGTCAATCTCTACCTCGCCATGGACAAGCTGCGTATAAGGTACGGAAGTGATGCCGTTAAACGGGCGATTGGCGTTAAGTGAAGGCAGGAGGGCAAGAGGGCAAAAAGGAAAGTTAAAAGTAATAGGAAAGAAGGCCTACTGCCAACTGCCAACTGCCAACTGCCTACTGCCAACTGCCAACTGCCAACTGCAGACTACCAACTGCAGACTGCCCACTGCCGACTATCCCTCGTCTTTCCCGAGTTCCTCAATGATCCGGTTAAGATTATGCACCAGCGGCATCGATTTCCTTCGCCAGGTAACGTACCCGATCACGAAGGATATGCCCATGGTCAGGAAATAAACCGACTGAACAAGGAGTATTCTGATGCCCAAACTGTAATCAGATAGAAACTTATCATCAATAATGGCCCAGGTAACAACGATATCGGTTAGTCCGACAAGCGCAATAATGAAGCCAACTGTGCCTTTTGTCCACAGTTTATGCCTGTCGCGGGCGGCTGACAACATTTCAAGGACCGGTGCAGCATAATCAACGGCCTTGTTCTTGCGGAAATGATAGCGGAAATAAATGGCCGACATGCCGAAGATCAAAACATACATGACACCCTGCAGGCGCTGGTGCAGCGTGAGCTCGGGATCGGGGTTCAATATCAGCAGACCGGTGTAAAACAAGGCAAACACCACATATACGATGTACATTCCCCGCATCAGTTTCCGGTTCCGGGCATCCAGTTTCTTAAGCGAATCCATTACCTGGTCGAGGTTCACGGACTCATCAACATTCCTATTTCTTTCTTCAGCTGTCATACTGCTCTCCTTTCACTTTTTCACGAAGATCATCCTTGATACGGTGAATCTTCACCCTGACATTGCTCTCCGTGATACCTACGATTTCTGCAATTTCCTTTGAACTCAATTCCTCCAGCACCAGCGACATGATAATCTTGTCGACAACCGACAGTTGATTGATCATAGTGGACATCAGCTCCAGCTGCTTTTCATGAACCATAGCATCCTCGCGGTCTTCACCCACCAGGTTGGCAGCCTTGCCGTCATCCAGATAGGTGTTGAAATTCAGATACTTGTTCTTTTTGTTCACGAAGGAAAGGGCGGTATTCACTGCAATCCGGTAAACCCAGGTAGAGAGCTGTGCGTCCCCCCTGAATTTCTCCTGACCCCTCCAAACATTTATCAGTATCTCCTGATAAAGGTCCTCGGCATCGTCCGAAGTTCCCGCATAATAACGGCATACCGACCGGATCCGGCCCTGATTTTCCTCAATGATTTGCTTGTACTGCTTGTCTTTGCTGTTCATGTCGCTTTTCCGTTCAGCAGTTTGACAGTGTTTCTTCTACAATGTTACAAAATTTCTGAATAC
>CAYHCO010000008.1:0-100597 GCA_964355105.1 uncultured Porphyromonadaceae bacterium | reverse complement strand
TTAAACTGTCACAGTTACTACAGCCTCCGCTACGGCACCCTGCCGATCGACGACCTGGTGGAGGAAGCCCTGAAAACCGGGGTTACGGCCATGGCTTTAACCGATATCAACAACTCCACCGGGGTACCCGATTTTATTAAGGCATGCAGGAAAGCCGGTATAAAGCCGGTAACCGGCATCGAATTTCATTCCGACGATCAGCTCAGGTATATCGGATTAGCGCGCAACCGTGAGGGAATGCGCGAGCTGAACGACCTCCTCACCAGGCATAACATATCCGGCAATCCCCTGCCCGAGCGACCGGAAAATCTGGATAACTGCTTCATCGTTTATCCTTTACATAACTATCCGAAATCACGGATGCGCGATAATGAATGGGTGGGAATCCGGATGCGCGAAACCCGGAAACTCATCAGCTCCGCATTCAAATCGAACCAATCGAAAGTGATCCTGATGCACCCCGTTACTTTTGCCGATACCGACGGATATCAACTTCATCGAAACCTTCGGGCAATCGACCATAACACCTTGTTATCCAAGATTAACGGAAATATGACAGCCGATCCCGGAGAACGCTTCTGGCCCGTTCACGAGCTGAAGGCTGCCCTGTACGACTATCCCCGAATTATCCAGAACACCCTGCAGGTACTGTCGCAATGCGAGGCTGAATTCGATTTTACGACAGTCAAGAACAAGCAGACTTTCACCGGAAGCACCCGCGATGATTACCATTTGCTTTCAAAACTGGCTATGGACGGGGTGAAGCACCGATACGGCAAAACCAATTCAGAAGCTATTCAACGCGTTCAGAAAGAGCTCGATATCATCGCCCGGCTCGGTTTCTCAGCCTACTTCCTGATCACCTGGGATATCATCCGCTACTCCATGTCGCGCGGATTCCATCATGTCGGTCGTGGTTCCGGTGCGAATTCTGTTGTGGCCTACTGCTTGAAAATCACAGATGTTGACCCTATCGACCTCGATCTTTACTTTGAGCGATTTATTAATCCTCGCCGGACCAGTCCCCCTGATTTCGATATCGATTACTCCTGGCGTGACCGCGATGAAGTGCAGGATTATATCTTTAAACGCTACGGATACCTGCATACCGCGCTGCTTGGCACCATGTCAACCTTCCGCGGAAAATCCATTCTCCGTGAGCTCGGCAAGGTTTACGGCCTTCCTAAAGCCGAAATCGACCGATTAATCGATGATCCCGGCAATCCCCTTAACAATACCGATATAGTCGGTCATATTCGCGAAATCGGGCTTAAAATGACTGATTATCCGAACCTGAGGAGCATTCATGCCGGCGGTGTGCTGATATCTGAGGAGCCGATTACCTATTTCACCGCCCTGGATATGCCCCCGAAGGGTTTTCCAACCACACAGTGGGACATGTACGTAGCCGAGGATATCGGGTTCGAAAAGCTCGATATCCTTAGTCAGCGCGGTATTGGGCATATCCATGAGGCAGTGGAGATCATACGCGAAAACCGCGGGGTGAGCATCGATATCCATCAGGTGGAAAAATTCAAGAAGGACGATCGCGTCAGACAGCTGCTCAAAATAGGAGAAACCAACGGCTGCTTCTATATTGAGAGTCCGGCCATGCGCGGGTTACTGAAAAAACTGAAGTGCGACGACTACCTGACACTAGTGGCAGCCAGCTCCATCATTCGCCCGGGCGTATCGAGCTCAGGAATGATGCGCGAATATATCTACCGGTTCAATAACCCCGGGAAATTCACTTACCTGCATCCGGTGATGGAACAGCAACTCAAAGAAACATACGGAGTTATGGTCTATCAGGAGGATGTGCTGAAAGTCTGCCATCATTTTGCCGGGCTCGATCTGGGTGATGCTGATGTTCTCCGCCGAGCCATGAGCGGTAAATACCGCTCGAAAGATGAATTTCAGCGGATTGTGAACAAGTTTTTTCAGAATTGCCAGGAGAAGGGCTACCCTGAAGAGGTTACACGTGAAGTCTGGCGCCAGATCGAGTCGTTCGCAGCCTACTCCTTTTCCAAGGCACACTCAGCCAGCTATGCGGTGGAGAGCTACCAGAGCCTCTATCTGAAAGCCTATTTCCCTAAGGAGTTCATGGTAGCCGTGTTGAACAATTTTGGCGGATTCTACTCTGCCTGGGTGTACATAAATGAAGCCCGGCGCTGGGGAGCAGTGATTCATGCTCCCTGCGTAAACCACTCGAAGCAGTACACCTGCATTTTTGGAAAAGATATCTATCTCGGATTTAACTACATAAACGACATCGATCACGACCTTGGCAACCTGATCGCAACGGAAAGAAAGGAAAAAGGGGAATTCAGGGATCTTGACGATTTTGTGAGCCGTATCCGGATTGGCATACAGCAATTGATCCTTCTCATCCGGGTAAACGCTTTCGGATTCACCGGAAAAACCAAGTCGGCATTGCTATGGGAAGCACATATGCTGCTGGGTAAAAAGGACTCCAAAGAGCTTCAGGACAGCCTGTTCGTGCTGCCACGGAAAAAATTCACACTCCCCGACCTCGAGCGAAACCGGCTGGAGGATGCATACGACGAGATCGAACTGTTTGGATTTCCCGTCACCTGCTCCTATTTCGATCTCCTCAAAACATCCTTCCGGGGTGAGATCAAAGCCCGCGACCTGAACGCCCACACAGGCCGGATGGTTCGTATGGTTGGCCAGCTGGTGGTCATTAAATACGTAAGGACCGTTAAGCGTGAACTGATGCATTTCGGATGTTTTCTCGACGATACCGGTGAGTTCTTCGATACCGTACATTTTCCCCAGAGCCTGAAGCTATATCCATTTAAAGGATACGGGGTTTACCTTATCTTAGGTAAAGTAGTGGATGAATTCGGATTTGCCACGATTGAGGTCGAGAAAATGGCCAAACTGCCCATCATGAACCTGGGTATTTAAAAACTTACTACTTTCACACGTAATTTAAACGTATGAGCTTCTTTAAGGATTTAAAGCGCCGTGACCATAAGCCAGCTTTCGGCGGACTGGAGATATTCAAGTTTATCGGTCCGGGACTGCTGGTTACCGTTGGCTTTATCGACCCTGGCAACTGGGCTTCAAACCTGGCCGCCGGCGCCGGATACGGATATACCCTCCTCTGGATGGTAACCCTGTCGACTATCATGCTCATTATCCTGCAGCATAATGTGGCCCACCTTGGCATCGCTACCGGACTCTGCCTCTCAGAAGCAGCAACCACCTACCTGAAGCCTGTATACTCCAGAACAATACTGGGCTCAGCCATGCTTGCCTCCATCTCCACATCACTGGCGGAAATCCTCGGCGGCGCCATAGCACTCAATATGCTTTTTCATATCCCGATAAAAGCCGGAGCCCTGCTGGTACTTGTTTTTGTTATCATCATGCTTCTTTCAAATTCATACCGGCTGATCGAAAAATGGATTATCGCCTTCGTATCCATCATCGGATTGTCCTTCATTTATGAACTCAGCCTCGTGCAAATCGACTGGGGTCAGGCAACTAGGGCCTGGATAACTCCCTCATTCCCCGAAGGTTCCATGATCATCATCATGAGCGTTCTGGGTGCTGTCGTCATGCCTCATAACCTTTTCCTGCACTCTGAGGTGATCCAAAGCCGCCAGTGGAATCTGAAAGACGATAAGATTATCAAGAAACAGCTTGATTTCGAGCTTTTTGATACGCTTTTTTCCATGATCATCGGATGGGGAATCAACAGTGCCATGATACTGCTCGCAGCCGCGACTTTCTTCAGGACCCAGACACCGGTTTCTGAGTTGCAACAGGCCCATCAGATCCTGGCACCCCTGCTCGGCGGACAGGCCTCAGTCATCTTTGCGATAGCCCTCCTTTTCGCAGGCATCGCCTCAACGATCACCTCGGGTATGGCAGCCGGGTCAATCTTTGCCGGCATTTATAAGGAACCGTACGATATTAAGGACAACCACTCCCGGCTCGGGGTCATCATTTCCCTGGTAGTTGCCACTGCCATTATTTTTGTCATTTCAAATCCCTTTAATGGACTGATCATCTCGCAGATGCTGCTTAGCATGCAGCTGCCCTTCACGATCTTTCTGCAGGTTTACCTCACCTCATCAGAAAGAATAATGGGTAAATATAAAAACACCACCTCAACAAGGATTATACTCTACATTATTGGGTCAATCGTCACGGCCCTGAACATCGGTCTGCTTATAAGCCTGATTTTCTAAGGTTATTCCTTTTCACGTTGGCCCTGATTTCCGGGTCAGATGCAACCCACTGCGGAATTTGATCTGTATATAATTATTTGTTTTTTCAACACTTATCCAAGAGTATTGGATCTTACGGTTGAATTGTTATTTTTAACTGTTAAACCTATTAAAAATCACACCTATGTCGATTAAAGGTACCCAAACCGAGATGAATCTGCTAAAAGCATTTGCCGGGGAATCTCAGGCGAAGAACAGATACGATTTCTATGCCAAGGCAGCCCGTAAGGAGGGTTTCGAACAAATCGCCCATTTTTTCGAAGAGACCGCCGAAAATGAACAATCCCACGCCAAGCAATTTTTCAGATTCCTGGAAGGCGGCGCTGTCGAGATCACCGCTATCTATCCGGCCGGGATTATCGGTACTACTGCTGAGAACCTCCGAGCTTCAGCCATGGGTGAGCATGAGGAATGGAGTGAACTGTATCCCGAATTTGAACGCATCGCCCGTGAAGAGGGATTTAAGGAAATAGCCAATATTTTCAAGCTTATTGCCAAAATAGAAAAAGAGCATGAACTCAGGTTTTTGAAGCTCCTTGAGAATATTGAAACGGGAAAGGTTTTTGAACGCGGCGAAAAGGTCCGGTGGAAGTGCCGAAAGTGCGGTTATATTCATGAAGGCACCAAACCACTGGAAAATTGCCCTGCCTGCAATCATCCAAAAGGCTTTTTCGAGATCCAGGAGTCCAATTATTGATAGTACAAATCACAATATGAAAATCCTCCTCACCGGAGCAACCGGATATGTTGGCCGAAGGCTTTTACCTGCATTACTCGAGAACGGGCATCAGGTTTATTGCTGTGTCAGGGCCGGAAACCGGTTTCTTGAAGATTTTCGTGATCCCAACCTGGTGATTGTGGAGGTTGATTTTCTTAAAACTGACGACATCGCCAAACTACCCCTCGATATCGATGCCGCCTATTTTCTGATGCATTCCATGAATGTTTCAACCCGGAATTTTGAAAATCTGGAGAAATGCATTGCCATCAACTTCGTCCAGTATGTCAACAATTCAAGGGCAAAACAGATTATCTACCTGAGCGGCCTCGTTCCGTTGTCAGGAGAATTATCTTCCCACTTGAGATCTCGCTGGGAAGTTGAGAAAATCCTTGCGATAAGCAAGGTTCCTGCAACAATTTTAAGAGCAGGAATCGTTGTGGGTTCCGGTAGCGCCTCATTTGAGATTATCCGCGACCTTGCGGAAAAACTTCCTTTTATGATTGCCCCTGGCTGGCTCAACAACCGTTGTCAGCCTGTCGCTATCAGAAATGTCATACAATACCTGATCGGTATCCTGGGGAATCCTGAATGCTACGGTAAAACATTTGATATTGGAGGCCCGGAGATCCTGACTTACAAGGAGATGATCCTCGAATATTCCAGGGTGCGTAAGCTGAAAAGAAGAATTGTTACCCTCCCATTCCTCAGTCCGAAATTATCTTCGTACTGGCTTTTTTTCATCACCACCACATCCTATAAGCTAGCTGCCAATCTGGTTGAAAGCATGAAATCAGATCTCATCTGTAAAAACAATGATCTTGAAGTTCTTTTGCGGATTGAGTCAATCACGTACGATCAGGCTATTGTACTTGCCTTCGCCAAGATTGAGCAAAACCTCGTGCTTTCCAGCTGGAAAGATGCATTGAACGATCCCCGCCTATTCAAAAGAATGACAGGTTTTATTGAGGTACCTCGCTTCGGAACCTACATAAACGAGCAAATTGTTCCTATAGGACCTGATTTTCGCACTGCGATGGCTAACCTGTGGTCAGTGGGAGGCAGTACCGGGTGGTATTATGCCAACTGGATATGGCGTATCAGAGGAGGTATCGACCGGCTGGTGGGCGGAGTCGGGTTGCGCAGGGGCCGAACTCATCCGTGGCAAATTCACACCGGCGATGCACTTGATTTCTGGCGTGTATTGATTGCTGACAAAACCGGCCGGCGGCTGTTGCTATTTGCTGAAATGAAAATACCGGGTGAGGCCTGGCTGGAATTCAGCATCCAGGAAGGGAAACAAGGCTATGAAATGCATCAGGTGGCTACCTTCCGGCCAAGCGGCATCACCGGCAGGCTGTATTGGTTCCTGCTCTGGCCCATTCATGTTCTGATATTTGTAAATATGGCGAAGAGGATCGCCCTGAAGGAAAATCCTATTCTCCTGCCTGATATGGAAAACTCATTATAAAGGTGGTTCCGAATCCTGGCATGCTCTCAACCTGAATGCTTCCACCCGACAGCTCAACGAATTTCTTCGTAAGCGATAATCCCAGTCCCGTTCCTTCATAATTCTTTTTCATCCCTTCGCTGACTTGCTGAAAATCTTCAAAGATCTTTTCAAAGTATTGCTCGGGGATGCCAATGCCAGTATCTGCCACCCTGATAATTCCGAAATTCCTTCCGTTAACTGTTTCCATTGAAGTGGAAACAGTTATTCCGCCCTTCTCGGAAAACTTGATCGCATTGCTGATCAGATTGGTTAGTGAACTGGAAAACAACTGAAAATCGATACTCAAAACCATCTGAGGTCCGCCAACCTGACGCTCAATGAATAAACCTTTCTTCTTTGCGTTGGGAGCAAATAAGAAAATTACCTCATCAATTGCTTTATTAACATCTACTTGCTCAATTACCAATTCCATCTTGCCGGATTCAATGCGCGAGAGATCCAATATCTGGCTTAGGGTCTGCATAAGCCTTGTTCCGCTCGACACTATGATATCGGCATATCTAAGTATTTCATCATCATTGGCTTCTGCCTGAATAAGTTCTGCAAAACCGAGCAATCCACTTAGAGGAGTCCGGATTTCATGACTCATATTTGCCAGGAACGCCGATTTTACCTGATTTGCAGCTTCTGCCCTATCCCGCGCAAGCAATAGTTCCTCATTGGTCTCCTTCATTTTGATTACACTGGCGAAAACCTTTCCCAAAACCTGAAGCAGAGCAATTTCCTCACGGCTCCATGTTCTGCTGTCATAAACCGTATCGAACCCGGTAAATCCCAGCAATGTGCTGCCAATCCGAATGGGAACAATTATTAGGGATTTTATCTCCAGGGATTCAAGCTTTTCCCTCTCGGAATTCCATTCTGCCGTCAATTCCGACAGGTCAGGAATATAAATGTTTTCAAACCGGAGAAGCTTTTCTGCCCATTTGGGAAACTCTTTAATATCAACGTACCCAAGTGATTCCTTCATCGATCTGACTCCGGATACGCACCATTCGTGAGTTGTCCTCATCAGGTTCTGAACCGAATCATACTGGAAGATATAAGCCCGGTCGACCTTGCAGTAAGTACCGAGATTGCTGAGCGCTTTATTAAAGGAATTATCAATCTCCCCGACTTCAGTATTAAGAAAATCCAATTCAAGCTTGATCAGGATATTCTCAAATTCCTCGCGGTTTTTAATCTCTTCATCGGCTTTAAATCGGTCAGTATAATCCTCAATGATGCCGACTCCCCCCCTGATCTTACCGTCCTTGGCAGTTATCGGGGTAAACAAACCCCTGACCGGAGTTATCTTCGGTGCAGTAACCGAATGATATTCATGCTCATAATATCCCATGTGACCCTTAAGTGAATCGGCAACCGCCGATACCAATATTTGGTCAGGAAGTTTCAACATGTTTAAGCCAACAAGAACTTCCTTTGAAGATCCGATAATTTTAACGAACGCATCATTGCACATGATAATCTTACCGGAAATATCGTACTGTAATATTCCAACCGGTGAATGCTCGAAAATAAGGCGGTATTTTTCTTCGCTTTCACGAAGATTGTCAAGTAAAAACACCTGGTCGGTAATCTCATGAAAAACCAATATCAAACCCAGATTATTGCCCTTCCGGTTATTCACGCTGGCGTTGTTGACTACAAAAGAACGGTAAACTCTATCGATCTCAAATTTTACCTGAATGCGCTGGTCATCTTCTCCGTCTATCAGATTTACGATCAACGGATAAGCATCAAAAACCTCACGGCCAGGTATTCCGATCGATTTGGCATTAAGGGTCTTAAAGAGATTACCGGCAACCTTATTGAAATCAATAAGTATTTTATTGCTGTCGAAAATAAAGACTGCATCGCGGAAAGACTGATAAACGGATTCCCTGGCCTTTGGCAGAAAGAACACAACGTAGTTGCCAAAAATTCCCCAGGCAAACAGAGGTGCAGTAATTAAGAATCCGAAAGGACTGATGTCAAGGCCGTTTGAAAAGCCCAACTGATAAAACAGATGGGCAGCCCACGGCCCCAGTGAACCCGCGATCATAATCCAGGCTTGCCGGCGCTCAATGACACCTTTGTTCAACCTTCGGGCAAATATCACCACCCCGGCCAGGAGACAGAGATTCAGATAAATGATGTTCAGGTAATACCATATGCCCCTGACAACCATTACCTCACTGTAAGGCACAGCAGGATTCAATTCTCCTATGCTTTTATAAAACAGGTGGTGAAGGTCGTTGGAATAATAGACCAGGAGGTTAATCAGCGGGAAAAAAAGCGTCAGTTTTACCGGCCATGGCTTCAGCCAGGTTTCTTTACCGGCAAGACGTATGGCCAAAAGGACACAAAAGGCCGGTATTGTTGAAATTCCTATATATTCTATCTTTAGCCAGAATAGGACCCCGGATCTTGAGGGTGACAAAAGTTCAAATCCGAAACCGGCAATATAAAAAGTTAGAGAAAACATGAGCACGCAGAATTCCAAAGCCCCCCTAACCTTCATATTCACAAGGGCATAAAGGGCCAGCCCAGTGGTTACAAGGGCTACAAGAAATAAAGCAATGACAATGACCGGCAGTTCTAACATCTAAATCTTGAATCTGGTTTTAAAACTAATTATATTTTACTCAAATATTAACTCACCTAAAAGAGATTGAATGACAAAACGCGAAATAATCAGGCAAACTCTTCACGGAATTATAACACCATACGTTCCTTGGTCGTTTAAGTTTACCAGGGAGCCTGAAAAATGGCTTCAGGAATACTATCAGGTCGAGGACCTTGATTTGGTTTTAGGCAACCACATCCTTAATCTTGGCAGTGATATCGGTTTTTTCAGAGAACTCCCGGACAATAAGTTTGAAGATGTTTTTGGTGTTGTCTGGGACCGGTCGGTAGATAAAGATATCGGAGTTCCGGTTGCTCCTGTCCTTAAGGAGCCAACACTTGAAGGCTATCGGTTTCCCAATCCTGAAGACCCACGGTTTTTCCAGGATATTGATTCGGAAATTACCCGGAAACCAACCCTTTTCAGGGTTTTTCAGATTGGATTCAGCCTTTTTGAAAGAGCATGGACGCTAAGGGGTATGGAAAATTTCCTCATGGATCTTTATGTTAATCCGGATTTTACTCATGATTTATTGGGAAGGATTGCAGATTATAACCTCATACAGATCAACAAGGCCCTAACCTATGATATCGACGCAATATATTTTGGGGATGACTGGGGCCAGCAGCATGGGCTGATCATGGGTTACGACCTGTGGAAGGAATTTATTCTTCCGCAATTGAAACGCATGTACGAAAGGGTAAGAGCGGCAGGAAAAATTGTTATGATACACAGTTGCGGGGATGTTGATGAATTGTTTCCCGACCTGATTCTTGCCGGAGTCAGCTGTTTCAATCCTTTTCAGCCTGAAGTGATGGATGTTGATTCACTGATTTCCCAATACAGGACCCGTTTATGCTTTCATGGCGGATTATCGATTCAAAAAATCCTGCCTTTCGGAACCGTTCAGGAGGTTAAAGATGAAACCAATCGACTTATCGGACTGGGGATGAATGGCGGGCTCATCCTTTCGCCATCACATTCAGTGGAAAGCGATACTCCTTTTGAGAATATCCTGGCCTTTATTTCTGTAACACAGAATCAACCCGGATATGTAAATCTAAAACAGGACTAGAATATTCTCCAGCCGAGCGAACAGTATACCATATTACTCAGGCCCAGATCACTGAGGGAGTGAGCGGATCCAAGGTTACCCAATCCGAAGCCGTAACTGACATCGAAGGTCAGCATCAGGACATCCAATCCCGCGCCAATCTGACCTGACCAGATAGGATCTTTAAAATCATCCCTCGTTACGCGATCGGTCTGACTGATTCCATTAATAGATAATGTATACTCCTTGTTTAAGAGAAACGAGGCGACCGGTCCACCCCAAAGCCGTAGCCTGACCAATTTCAGGTCAAGCAGCCGGTAACCGAGGATCAGGGGCACATCAACCGAGGTTAGCTTAACGGATTGTTCCATGGAAAAAGTCGTGGTGGGATTAAAGGGATCCACGGAACTGTGAAGGGAACCGCGCTTTACGCTGAAATACACTTCTGGCTGGAGGTATAAATTCTTCAGGTAAAGGCTGACAAACAAGCCACCCTGATAACCACTTTTGATATCATTAATATATTGCTTATAGTCAGTGGTTAGTCGGGCGGAGTTCCAGCCAATCTTCGGACCAAAACTAATTGGCCCCTGAGCAAGCAGTCCTAAAGGGATCATGCTCATTATCAGAATCCAGGCAATCTTTTTCATAATTATATCTATTGGTTATCAATAAGCTCAAAACTAAAATCCGATCTGAAAACCAGCCCTGAAACTCTCAAAAGGATAATCGGTCAATCCCTTTTCATATCCCGCAACAAAGGCCGCATCTCCAATCTTAATTCCTGCATCAACCCGATAAACCATAGGTTGATCACCATTTTTCATATATCCCGAATAGCCTCGTAAAGACTGGTTTACGAAAAAATGATTAAAATCAAGATCTATGCCACAACCATATAACAACGCATCATTCTGCGGATAATTATCAAGATTTGTCTGCCAGCAATAAAAACCTATCTCAGCGTACCACCGAGCATGTCTGAAAAATCCTTTATTCCTATCATAGGAATCACCAACAGAAGCATCCAGATAATAGCCGGGTCCGTCGGTATAACGCGAATTCTCGCGGCCGGTACCGCTTGCAGTCCTGCATGACATAGCCACCGAGAGATCCGGAAGGAAGGCATGATCCCTGACGAGGCTGATCAGGGTGCCGAAATAAATATCACCAAATGCCTGTCCTTCAACCGATTCTCCGCTCCGGGTTCTTCGCAACCTGCTTGCGGCACTGTCCATGCTGAAAAGCTCTACGGGAACGTATTTGAATTCCAGGCCTATCCTGCCCTTTGCGACAGGGATAATAAACTGCATGTTAAAATCATGGGTTTTATCGCCTTTCCCTGCATAATACTCATACTGACCCAACCAGGAGAATTTTGTCGGAATCATCCCTTTATGGAGCAATGGAACAGGCAAAGCATTGGGTCCGAAAAATCCGCTCGAGGTAATTTGGTATTTCGACCAGTGGGTGATGCCGTCGGACTGAGTATACGGATCAGGGGGTATGTACTTGTTTTGAGCCCCCAGCCTGATGGGAATCAAGCCAAGCAACAAACCAAATATGATCAGATGACACTTCATGTTTTCTGGTTGGCAGAAAAGGTAAAGATACCGCCTTCATGGTAATTTATGTATTTTTGACCTTAATTATCAATTTATGCCGTCCAATATTCCCCTAGCTGAGCGAATGCGTCCTCAAAAACTTGAGGATTATGTTGGTCAGGAGCATTTGGTCGGTGAAAAATCCATTCTGCGTAATGTGATTGAATCGGGTTCTTTACCTTCATTCATTCTCTGGGGACCTCCAGGTGTTGGTAAAACCACCCTTGCCCGGATCATTGCCAATCATCTTAACCGGCCATTTTATACGTTAAGTGCTATAAATTCAGGAGTTAAGGATATACGTGACGTTATCGACAGGGCACAGAAAACCCGATTCTTTGATACACCCTCCCCCGTATTGTTTATCGATGAGATTCACCGGTTCAGCAAATCTCAGCAGGATTCGCTTCTTGCAGCGGTGGAACAGGGTGTCGTCACGTTAATCGGAGCCACAACGGAAAATCCCTCCTTTGAGGTTATATCGCCATTACTAAGCAGGTGTCAGGTTTACGTCCTGAAATCATTGGAAAAGCATCACTTGGAAGAGCTGTTGAAAAGGTCAATGGCTCAGGATTTTGATTTGCGCACCCGAAATATCGAAGTGATTGAAACAGAGGCTCTGTTCCGGTTTTCCGGAGGTGATGCGCGCAAGCTGTTTAATGTTTTGGAGCTGGTCATCCAATCATCACCGGATCCTGTCATGATCACCAATGAAAGCGTCACCAAAAGGATCCAGGAGAATATTGCCCTGTATGACAAAAACGGTGAGCTGCATTACGATATCATTTCCGCTTTCATTAAATCACTTCGCGGGTCGGATCCGAACGCAGCGGTTTATTGGCTCGCCCGCATGATTGAGGGAGGAGAAAAACCAGAATTCATTGCGCGCAGGTTATTGATTTTTTCATCTGAAGATGTAGGGCTGGCCAATCCAAATGCGATACTGCTGGCAAATGCCTGTTTTGATGCCGTGCATAAAATAGGATGGCCGGAAAGCCGCATTATTCTGTCTGAAGCCACTGTTTACCTGGCCACCAGTCCTAAAAGCAACTCTACCTACAAGGCTATCGGAGCCGCACAGGAATTGGTTTCTCAAACGGGCGACCTTCCGGTACCCCTGCATCTGAGAAACGCACCCACCAAACTTATGAAAGAGCTTGGTTACGGGAAAGATTATCAATATCCACATGACAAGAAAGGACGTTTTGTGGAGGAAGATTACCTGCCTGAAAAAATAAAAGGTACCCAAATCTGGTCCCCGGCTGAAAATCAAAGAGAGGCTGAAATAAGGGAGAAGATGCGAAAACTCTGGGGCGACCGTTATGATTACTGAATAAGATTTTTAACTGACCACCAACATGAAAGATTCTATCTTCCCCGATAATCAACTGTTTTCGTCTAGAAGCAAAAACAGCTTTCTTCTTATAGCCGGCCCTTGTGTGGTGGAGAACCGGGAAATCACCCTGCTGACGGCCCGAACGCTGCGGGATATTGCCGACAAGCTGGAAATCCCTTTTGTGTTCAAGGCAAGCTACAGGAAGGCCAACCGGACCCGAAGTGATTCTTTTCAGGGAATCGGCGATTTACAGGCACTGGAAATTCTTGCCGAGGTGGGTAAAGAAACAGGTTTGCCGGTAATTACCGATGTTCATGAGGCATGCGAAGTTGAAATGGCAGCAAAATATGTTGATATGCTGCAGATTCCTGCATTTCTCTGCCGCCAGACCGATTTGATTCAGGCTGCGGCACGAACAGGAAAGCCAGTCAACCTGAAAAAGGGCCAATTCCTTTCGCCTTCGTCGATGCATTTTGGGGTTGAGAAGATTCTGGAAACTGGCAACCGAAATGTTTTGGTAACTGAGAGAGGATCAAGTTTTGGGTACGGAGATCTGGTCATTGATTACCGATCGATACCCCTGATGAAAAAATGGGGCTTCCCTGTCATCCTTGATATTACCCATAGTTTACAACAACCCAACCAGCCGGGTGGTGTAACAGGCGGGCAGCCTGAGCTGATCGAAACCATTTCACGGGCAGGCATAGCTGCCGGGATCGACGGCATTTTCATGGAGACCCACCCAAATCCGGCCGCAGCCCTGTCCGATGGCGCAAATATGCTTCCACTTGCAAAAGCAGAAACCCTTTTAATTAATCTGCTGGCGATTTACCGGGTAGTTAACTCGTTGAAATCTTTATAATTATCTACTTATGAAAGTATACCGGTTGTTGGTGCTATTTGCCTTTATTGCCACTTTCCAAAGCGGCATGTCACAGACCGTTAATGACATACTGGTCCGGCACGAGGCAACAACCGGATTCAACAACAGGTTGAAAATTAAAACCCTCACATCGATCGGACAGATAACACAAATGGGCAACACACTGCCCATCAGCATAATACAGAAGAGACCAAATAAATATCGGTTTGATGTCCACCTGAGCGAAGGTCGGATTACTCAGGCCTTCGACGGAATATCGGGCTGGGCTTTCAACCCTTACTCCAGCCAGGACACCCTGCCGCTCGAAGGTCCGGAACTGGCGCAGATAAGGGAATCGGCAGATTTCGACGGGATCCTGCATTCATACAGGCAAAAAGGTTTTTCAATTCAATTGATGGGCCAGGTTAAAATTGGAGCGCAGGATACCTGGAAGTTACAGATAAAGAAACCTAACGGCGAAAAAATGAACTTCTTTATCGATGCAAAATCTTATCTCGTTGTAAAATCCGATGTGGGCCTTCTGATCGACCGGATGCCCTATGTTGCGGAATCGGTTTTCGGAGATTTCCGTAGGGTTGGAGGAATGGTTTTGCCATTTTATATTCAAACCCGCAATGGAACCATGCTGACCGAAACCAAGATTGACACGGTCAGGATCAATGAGGCTATGGAAGATTATTATTTCCAGTGGAAAAAATCAAAATAAGCCATTCTATTCTTTAATAACCTGTTACGCTCCAAAATACTGCGTAACGGGTTAAAGATCCGTACCAGCAAACTTATTTCATTAGTAATTATCTCAGCTTGTCCCGACATGCCCTGGCTGAAGACCAGTTCTTTGTTGTAGGTTGACTTCAATCCCTGTGGCAGACTGACCTCCACGCTGTAAAAATCCTGATCCGATACCATCGAAATGCTTTCCACTCTTCCCCGGATGGATCCGTACTCCATATAAGGATACCTGTCGATCCTGATAACCGCCTGTTGGCCCACCCGTACCTTGCCGGCTCCTGCCAATGGAAGCAGCACTTTACCCTTCAGGCTTCCGGAATCTCCGGAAAGAATGGTCATGACCCGGTCGTCTGGTCCCACCATTTGATTAACTGCCCATACCCGGTTAAACGAAACAACACCGTCAACTGGCGCTATCAATGTATAGTTTAACTTCCAGTCGGAGACAGTACCTTCCAGTTGATCAAAGGCTTGCCATAATAAGTTTAATTTCAGGTCTCTGGTTTCCTCAGTGTCATTTTTCAGTAGAATTATTTCATGGTCCAGCCTATCGATGGAGATTTGTGTCTCAGATAACATTCCTGCGACCGCTTCTAGGTCATATCTGGCCTTCAGGTAAACCGACGTGCCCGACTCAAATTCACGTGCTGAAACGGCTCCGGAGTCCCTGAGTGAAGTCAGCCGCTGATAAAGATTCTTCTGAATTTCGGTTTCTTCTGATTGAATGACTTGCTGGCGTGATTGTCGTTCGAGCAGCAATCGAAAATCTTTCCTTTGCCGTTTGAGGGATGCAATTTTATTTTCACCCGATTTCTGACCGGTGAAAGAGTCGAGATCGCGGTGGGCCTTGGCAAATGCGGCCAATGAAGGCTGCCATTGGCCAAGTTGGTATTCAGTTAAAAACTTGTCCACCCATTCTAAAGAATCCTGATTGGCTTTCCGGTCACGAAAAACGGTCATGAGGCGGTCCAATTCCAGAAAGTCTCCAAACTTTGCCGAACTTTCGATCACAGCAAGCAGTTGGCCTTTCTTCACCATACAACTGTCGGAGACGGCAAGCAAAACAATCCTGCCGTTTTGCCTGGCATTCAAAACAACCGGGGGATATTGGGTCGTTAACAGCACTTGGCAACGGATCCGGTCGGGATATTTAAACCAAAGAGTTCCTGCCAGGAGAGTTGCCAAAATCATTGCAAGCATAAGAGATCCCCAACGGATGATCCATGGGGGTACAGCACCGATTATTTCACGGATTTCCTCCTGACGAAGTGGAATATTTGGGTCCTGATTTTTCATGACCCGAGCTCCAGCTGATTTCTGACCAGTTCGAAATAATAGCTTTTATTCAGGATGAGCTCCTCATGTGAGCCCTGTTCAACGACTTTGCCCTTATTCAATACAATTATTTGATCTGCATTCTTAACGGTGCATAATCGATGAGCTATCACCAGCACGGTTCGCCCAACGAAGAAATCATTCAGATTTTCGAGTATAGTCCTTTCATTAACAGCATCTAAAGAATTTGTTGCCTCGTCGAAAAACAGGATTTGCGGATTTTTGTAAATAGCCCGTGCAATCAGTATTCTTTGCTTTTGGCCCTGGCTCAGACCGCGCCCCTCAGCTCCGATCTTTGTATTGAACCCGAGGGGAAAGCTGCTGATAAATTCATAGGCATTGGACAGCCGGACGGCTTCCACGAGCCTGGGTGTGTCTGTATTTTCATCTCCCAGGGCGATATTGCCTGCAATAGTATCGGGGAATATATAACCATCCTGCATAACCACACCGCATTTCGATCTGAATTGTCTGGTATCGATTCGATTCAGCGGTATCCCCCCAAGCCGGACCTCACCGCTGACTGGCTGATAAAATCCAAGCAACAGTTTAAGGAGCGTTGTTTTACCGCTCCCGCTGGCTCCAACAATGGCTGTGGTTTTGTTTTGGAGTATATTAATGTTTATATCTGACAGTATCAACGGTGAATGAGGTCCTTCATAATAAAAATTAAGGTCCGTTACCTTAAAAGCCAGGCGCTCAGGGATAGGCTGAAGAAACTCCGGCTTACCGGCGTTATCTTCAGGATAATTATGAACTTCTGAGAGTCGTTCCAGGCTCATCCGGGCATCCTGGGTGGAATGAAAAAATCCGATCAGTTGCTCGACAGGGCCATTCATCTGCCCGAGAATGAATTGCACGGCAAACATAACCCCCAGGGTCATTTGTCCTTCGATCACTGCCCTCGCAGCCAGAAAAGTGATGATGACGTTCTTTGATTCGTTAATAACTACTGATCCAACATGTTGATATTGCAGCAGCGTGAGTCCCTTTACCTTAATCCGGAATATTTTCGCCTGGATGAACTCCCATTCCCAGCGTTTTTGTGTTTCACAATTGTTGAGTTTGATTTCCTGAATACCGGCAACCAGCTGAATAATGCTGTTTTGATTATTTGACAGTTGAATGAACTTTCGTTGATCAAGTTCGCGTCTTTTTTTAAGAAACAGGACTATCCAGCCAATGTAAATGATGCTTCCAAGCAGAAAAATTGAAAGGATTTTCAGACTGTATATAGCTAATATTGTGCTGAATACGATCAGATTGAATATTGAGAAAAGGATTCCGAGGGTGGACTGGGTCAGGAATGATTCGATCCTGGAATGGTCCCCCATTCGCTGAAGGATGTCGCCAGTTCTTTTAGTATCGAAAAATCTTGCCGGCAGGCGCATCAGTTTAATCAGGTAATCTGAAATCAATGAAACGTTGATGCGGGTGCTCACGTGCAGGAGTATCCATGACCGTATGAACTCTATACTGGTTCTCCCGGCGATCAGCAGCAATTGTGCAATCAATACCAGGTAAATAAAGCCAATGTCCTGGTTGCTGATCCCGATATCCACTACCGCTTGTGTCAGAAAAGGCGGTATTAGCAGGATGACAGATCCCACAAGCAGGCCCAGAATCAATTGAAAGTAAAATTGGCGGTGTGGTCGAAAATACTTAAAAAGGAAGCCAAAAGAATTTCTGGTTCCAGGATCATCCGGTAAGCCAAAAAATTCGGGTGTAGGCTCAAGAATCAGGCATAGGCCAATATCCTGACCGAAGGTTGTGGATGATATCCAGCATTTATTGAACTCATCGACGGAATAGCGCTTCAATCCGACAGCAGGATCGGCGACTTGAATAGATTTCTTTCCGGCTTTTACAACCACAACGAAGTGGTTTTGGTTGAAGTGAACGATACATGGCAGATGAGCCTCGCGGCAAAGCTGATATAGGGTGAGTTTTAACCCTATAGTTTTAAAACCTATTGACTCTGCAGCATCGCTAATCCCAAGAAGGCTTACTCCGTCGCTGGTAATATGACAACGGTCGCGCAAGTCCTGAATCGGGATTTTTTTACCATGGAAACCTGCTACCATCCGCAGGCAGGCCGGACCGCAATCTTTTCCATCAAGTTGTCTGGTGAACTGTGAAAATGACATTCAGTCAGGGTTAGATCGCTGAAAGATATGGATATATGACTGAGTGAGGCCCTGAATTTCAATGCGTTGGTCAAATAGATAAAAAAAATACCTTCATGCGGAAGGTATTTCTATATAGCTCTGAAAGAAATAGCTGGGGGACTACTTTACTTTTTCTGAAACTTTCTTAAGGAGTTCTGAAGCTTCGCGGTAATAATCGTGACTCGTGTCAGAGGCGAGGTCTGTCAGAATCGTTTTTGCTTTTTCGATATTATTTTTCTGCAAATAGCAACCTGCGGAAAACCAATTTACCGCATCAACATACGGAGATTCCGGATCCCAATTACTAAATAACCGAAGGGCATTATCAGGATTGCCAAGAAAATAAGCGCAGCTTCCTGCATAAAGCTTAACAACCTGAGTGGGATTGCTATCATTCATGCAAGCTTCAAATAATTCATATGCATTGGCGTAATCGCCGTTATTAAACTTTTGGATTCCTAATTCAATAACGCTTTTACCATTTTCAGAAGGACCCCTTCGGGTGCTGATTCCATCGTACGCTTGAAAATATTTGGAGAATGTCTGTTCAGAGGAAGCGGAATCAGAAGAGTTCTGATTGAGGAAGATGTATCCTGCCATCAGAATAATGAACACAGCTGCAACCGCAGAAGAGGCATAAGCAACAATACGGCGGCGGATATTGATCGTTTTTTTACCAGTCAGTGCTTTCTCTCCGATAACCTCCAGTTTTGACCTCAACGTCATCACTTCTTCTTCTATAATGGCTTTGTCGATATCAGCCAGCAAGGCTGAGATCCTGGCATCCTTCAGGTTAACTTCAATCTCTTCCGGTTCGATATCAGCGGGCATATCAAAATTGACAGGTGCAGCATTGACCTCTTCAATAACGGTACTGTGAATTCTTTTTAACTGGCCTCTGAGAGCAATGATATCCTGTTCCAGAATTGCTTTGTCTATTTCCGGAGTGATCTCCTCAGCGACAACCATCGGGGCTAAAAGAGTAAGATTAGAATTCCTGACACCAATCCTTTCAAGCTGACGCCTGAAATTCATAATATCATCTTCTATAAGAGCATTATCTACCTCCTTATGCAATCGGAAACTATCTGAAAAAGACTTGTCATTCTTGAGACGAAGTTCAAACTCCTTCATCTCATGAATGTTCAGGTCATTCTCCAGATACCGATCGAATAATTCTGATAGATTTAAATCAGTATTCATTTCTTAGCCGTTTATAATCAGGGTCATTCTGAATTCTTTTCACCAAAGCTTCCTTACAGGAATACTTCCTTTTCTTTAGGTACTTATCGCTCTTGATGTTCATCTTGAGCGCGATTTCTTTCAATGGAACCTTTTTCAGGAATAATTGCAGTATTTCCTGACAATCCTTGTGCAGAAGCTGAAAATGCTTCTGGTAGATCCGGTATTGCTCCTGTTGTGCAGCCAAACCTTCAAAATCCTCATCCAGATGAATAAACACCTGGTCGTCAGTAACTACCTCATTACGGACCTTTCTCTTTTCCAGCTGCCTTAACCACTGTATCCTGCATACCGAATACAAGTAAGTCTTGAAACTGCAGGTTAAGTCAAGTGACTCATCCTTTAGCCTCTTGTAGATTAAAATGAGCGATTCCTGGAACACGTCCTGGGCATCCTCATCCGTTCCACTGTTTTTAATGACAAAGAACCTAACTACTGGGAAGTACTTTTTGTAAACATACTCCAGTACATTATTATCACTTTTTTTGAGACCATCAATGATCGCCTCTAAAGTATAATGTACTAATTGTTGATCCTGTTCCTGGTAAAAAGGTAACCCCAATTTTCAGATTATTTTATGAACGGTTATAAACAATCTTCATCCACAATATATCTCTGATCCCAAAGATACGTAATTTAACAATTAAGTGTACTAAATCCTATAAAAAAAACAGCAGACCTATAAGCCGGGTTCTGTGATTCCGTGAGGAACCTTCTATCATTTATCTAGGCATCCGGTTGCCCGGACACTCCAACGACCTACCCCCCGGCAGCGAGCGAGCAGCTCTTAAAAGCCGGTATACATGGTCTTTCAACCCATGAGGCGTACAACTCCTGATGTCACCACCAGAATTGGTGGGCTCTTACCCCGCCTTTTCACCCTTATCCTGTTGCCAGGACGGTTGTTTTCTGTTACGCTGCTGTACATCGCGGTACCTTCCCGTTAGGAAGCATGGCGCTCTGCGTTGCCCGGACTTTCCTCTCTTCCGGTAACCCGGAACAGCGATAGAACGGTCTGCTGCGCTGCAAAGATAGGGATTAAAAAGGTTTATTCTGTGGGATCCTCAGACGCGTGGCGCCAAAACCGTACTCCTTGAAAGAGGCATCTTCCAAGCCGCACCATTTGTATTCCTGACTGGCGACCCTGCGGATTTCACCTTTCAGGGTTCCGTTGCCAATGCCGTGAATGAAAATAATTTCCCGTTCGTTGTTCCGGATTGCCTGATTTAATTCCTTACGAAACACATCCAGCTGAATGGTCAGGATCTCCGTATTTGTCAGCCCGACAACACTGTCAATAAGTTTATTGACATGCAGATCCACTTCCCTCGCCGGGTTTTTAACATTTGAAGGCTTGGCCACAGGAGCCTTATTGAGCAATGGACTATGAACCTCCTTATTGACCGTTGCCGCTTTAATTTCGGTGGGTGTACTGTGCCTGACCGGCTCCTTCACATTCACACCGTTTTCAGGGATAACCACCAAAGTCCTGATATAAGCAGGCAGCAGCCATCCATCAGAGGTCTCCACCTCTGCCATCTCATTGGAAATTATTCGGACTACCCTGCCCTCTCCCACCTCATCGATAAACCTCACCAGGTCTCCGGTTTTTACTGTCGCCATTATGTGCCAATATTTTGTCGCAAAGTTACCTAATTTTGCCGCCGTTATGAACGAAGGATTCAACCACCGGAAGATCAGGATTGAGGATTACCGTTATGCTTTACCAGAGCACCGGATTGCCGGTTCTCCGGAAGAAAACCGTGACGAAAGCAAATTACTGGTTTACAGGGATGATTCGATCCGTCATACCGCTTTTTACAACCTCCCTGATCTCCTTCCTGCCGGATCCCTGATCATCTGGAACAATACAAAAGTTATTCCGGCGCGCCTGCAGTTCAACAAACCGACCGGTGCCCTGATCGAGATTTTTCTACTTGAACCCCATTCCCCATCCTCATACCTGTCCATATTCGCCAGAAATAAGTCGTGTTCCTGGAAAGCCATTATTGGTAACCAGAAAAAATGGAAAGGCGAACCCCTGACAAGGGCCCTGGATACGAAGGAAGGGAGCATCGAGCTCACCGCCGAATATGCTGACATTCAAGACAAGAGCCTTATAGAATTGAAATGGACGCCTGAATCACTGACCTTCGCCCAGGTATTGGAAAAGTTTGGCAAAACACCTATACCACCCTACCTGAAACGCGACTCGAACGAAAATGACAGAACCAGGTATCAAACCGTTTATGCCAATTTCGACGGTTCTGTAGCGGCTCCCACAGCCGGTCTGCACTTTACTGAAGGCCTGATCGACAAACTTGCCGCAAAAGACATCAGGTTCGATTCAGTTACCCTTCATGTTGGATCCGGTACCTTTGTGCCCGTGAAATCGGATACCATCGGTGATCATCAGATGCATTCCGAAACCGTTATAATCACTAAATCAACCATTGAGAACCTTTTGCAGGTTGAGCCAGCTAAGCTGACTGTGGTGGGAACCACAAGCCTTCGCTCGCTGGAAAGCCTTTACTGGCTGGGCCGGAAGTTAAGCAGTTCACCGGGCTCCGATCCCGGGAACCTTTCAGTTGACCAGTGGGATCCCTACCTTGATGAAAACATTCTGAAAACAACGGATTCATTGAAAACCGTAATAAGTTTTCTCGGCAGGCACAATCTTCAGGAAGTGAGGTTTAACACCAGATTGATCATCGTTCCCGGTTATAAATTCAGGATTGTGAACCGGCTGATAACCAACTTCCATCAACCATCCAGCACCCTGTTGCTGCTCGTTTCTGCTCTGGTTGGAGAGAAATGGAAAGAAATTTACCGTTACGCCCTGGATAATGATTTCAGGTTCCTGAGTTATGGCGACAGTTCGCTGCTTGAAATCCCATCTTTACATCATGGATGATAACCGATCATTTTATCCCGATCGATACGATCTGAAAGATTGGCTGCCGATCTCCCTTAAGGAAGTGAAAGAGAGGGGCTGGGAGCAGCCTGACATCATCCTCGTCAGCGGTGATGCCTATGTCGACCATCCTTCATTCGGAGCACCGGTCATCGGACGAATCCTGGAACGCGAAGGCTATAAGGTCGCACTCATTCCTCAACCTAACTGGCGGGATGACCTGCGTGATTTCACCAAACTGGGCAAGCCTAAACTCTTTTTCGGGGTCACCGCCGGAAACATGGATTCAATGATCAACCATTATACCGCCAATCGCCGGCTTCGTTCGAATGATGCCTATTCTGTCGGTAATCAGTCGGGATTCCGTCCCGACAGGGCACTTACCGTCTATTCAGGTATTCTGAGGAAACTTTATCCCGATTCCATGATTATTGCCGGGGGCATTGAAGCATCTTTGCGGCGTCTTACTCATTATGATTTCTGGGACGACGGGCTAAAACCCTCTGTACTCATCGGAAGTGGAATTGACTACATGGTATTTGGAAACGGTGAAAAGCCGATCATTGAACTGGCCAGTAAGATCAGCAGCGGCGCATCTGTCGCGGAATTACAGGAAACCCCTCAAGTCGCCTATTCGGTGTCCTTCCGGAATGAGATCCCAGAATGGACCGGCAGAAATACGGTCAGACTGAGTTCCTTTGAGGCATCGCTCAAAAGCAAGGAAAGTTTTGCGAAAGATTTCAGAATAATTGAGGAAGAATCAAACACACTCACCTCTGCGAGGATTTTACAGGATCACGGCGACCGGACGGTTGTCATAAATCCGCCCAACGATCCCGCTACTGAATCAGAGCTTGATTCCTTCCATAAGTTGCCATTCACTCGTCTGCCCCACCCAAGATACTGGAAAAAGCCGGTCATTCCAGCCTTCGAG
The DNA here is from genome assembly GCA_964355105.1 of uncultured Porphyromonadaceae bacterium. Lineage (GTDB taxonomy): Bacteria > Bacteroidota > Bacteroidia > Bacteroidales > UBA12481 > UBA12481. The sequence continues at coordinate 77,294 of CAYHCO010000008.1, read as the reverse complement.
ATGATCCGGTTTTCAATCAATATTCACCGGGGTTGTTTTGGAGGATGCGCATTTTGTACCATTTCCGCCCATCAGGGCAAGCATATTTCAAGCCGGAGCTTAGATTCAGTCAGGGCTGAGGTAAAACAAGTGGTTAATATGCCCGGATTCAAAGGATACCTTTCGGATATCGGTGGTCCTTCAGCCAACATGTATGGCATGGAACCTTTCAACCGCACAATCTGTCTGAAATGCAGAAAGCCCAGCTGCATTCACCCCTCGATATGCAAGAACCTGAATGTGAGCCACAAGAAGATTAACAATCTGTACCGTAGTGTCAGAGAAATTCCCGGTATTAAGAAGGCATTCATTGGCAGTGGAGTCAGGTACGATCTTTTTCTGAACGAAAGAAGCAAGGAGGACAGCTCTCTCAGGGAATATCCGTCGGAACTGATCCGGCATCATGTTTCAGGAAGGTTGAAGGTAGCTCCTGAACACACGGATTCTTCCGTGCTTAAGATCATCAGAAAACCCGGATTTGATAAATTCCTTGAGCTGAAAGATATTTTTGACCGGGTGAATGAAAAATCCGGACTCCGGCAGGAACTGATTCCCTATTTCATTTCAAGCCATCCGGGTTGCACGGTCGAGAATATGGCTGAATTTGCTGCAGAAACAAGGTCGCTGAACCTTCATATGGAACAAGTCCAGGATTTTACCCCCACCCCGATGACCCTTGCATCAACCATGTTTTATACCGGTCTGGATCCCTATACACTGAAGCCGGTTTATGTGGCCACCAATCCGGCCGAGAAGCTGCTGCAGCGCAGTTTCTTCTTCACCACCAATCCGGAGGAGAAACAGAAGATCGTGGCTGCAATAAAAAGGATAAACCGTGATGACCTGATTCCAAAAATTTTCGGCCCGAATTCGTTAAAACATGTTAAAGGTGCGCCTAAAGGTCGGCGGAATAAATAAATTCGGAGCCTAAAATCTAACTTATGAAAGCAATTCATGCATTTGCAGGATCTGTCCTGCTCGTAATCCTGATGGTTTCAATCCCGGTTATTGGCCAGGATGCCATTCGTGAAAAGGCTAAAAAAATTCACTCTGAGATATATACCGTTGATTCCCATAATGATACACCCATGAGTTTTGGCGATCCGGATTTCGACATGGGACAAAGGCATGATTTCAGGAATGGCGGCAGCCGGATGGACTTTCCAAGGATGGTGGAAGGTGGTTTAGATGGGGCCTTTTTCGCAGTTTTCACGGGTCAGGGACCTTTAACCGACGAGGGCAGGCAAAACGCCTATCAGCGTGCAAGAACGACCTTTGACAATATCTATAAAACAGCAGCGAGGCATGCGGCTGTAGCTGGAATAGCAAAAACTCCGGAGGATGGATACCAACTGGACAAAGAAGGCAAGATATCCATGTTTATCGGAGTGGAAAACGGCTATCCCATTGGCACCGATCTTAGTCGTGTACAAGAGTTTTACAACCTGGGGACCAGATATATTACCCTTTGTCATTCCAGAAATAACGATATTTGTGATTCCTCAACAGATAAAGCTGGTCCGCTTCATAACGGTCTGAGCGACTTTGGAAAAAAGGTAGTGGCCGAAATGAACAGGTTGGGCATTATGGTGGATGTATCCCACATGTCCGACAAATCATTCTACGATGTTGTGGCCACCAGCAGCACTCCTGTTATTGCCTCACACAGTTGCGCTAAAGCATTATGCAACAACCCGAGAAACCTCAGTGATGATATGCTTGTAGCACTCGCAAAAAACGGTGGCGTGATTCAGATGTGCATCCTGTCAGCTTATGTGGTCAATCCGGAGCCAAATCCTGCCAGGGATTCGGCCGAGTCACAGTTGAGGCAGAAATACGGGGACTGGTCAAAATTATCAGCTGAAGACCAGAAAGTTGCCCGTGCAGAATATTCTGCCGTGCGGAAGCAGTATCCGGAAAAGTTAGCAACGGTCAGTAATATGGTTGATCATATCGACCATATCGTAAAAGTTGCAGGGATCGACCATGTTGGGATCGGGACCGATTTCGACGGCGGCGGCGGACTCGCTGACTGCGCTGATGCCAGTCAGATGGGAAACATTACCGAGGAGCTGGTTAAACGGGGATATTCAAAAAAAGATATAGCTAAAATCTGGAGTGGGAATATCTTCCGGGTGTTGAAAGAAGTGGAAAAACACGCTTCAAAACAGAAAAAATAAAGGTAATTTCGCAGGCTTAATAGGAAAAAGATGCCTGCCAAAACAAACCCTAAAGTCCAGGTTGCCCGATTATCCGTCTTCTCAAATTCTTTCCTGATCATTCTCAAAGTAATGGCGGGAATTCTCAGCGGGTCCGTCAGCATCATTTCCGAGGCTATTCACTCATCGATGGACTTGCTGGCATCCATCATTGCATTTTTTGCGGTCAAAATTTCAGACCATCCTTCAGACGAAAAACACAATTACGGTCACGGCAAGATAGAGAACGTTTCCGGTGTGATTGAAGGGTTATTGATTTTTGTTGCAGCCGGGTGGATCATTTTTGAAGCCATCAAGAAGTTGATAACCATGACCGAGGTTGAATCCATCGGCATTGGCAGTGCGGTGATGTTTATCTCAGCTATCGTCAACACTTATGTATCCCGCCGCCTGTATAAAACGGCAAAAGAAACCCATTCTGTCGCACTGGAAGCTGATGCACTCCACCTGAAAACTGATGTGTACACCTCACTAGGGGTTGCGTTTGGGTTACTTCTTATGTGGGTAACCAAAATTCACATCCTCGACCCGATCATTGCCATTTTGGTGGCCTTGCTGATCATCAGGGAATCCTATGAATTAGTTAAAAAAGCTTTCTTTCCGCTTCTCGATGTAGCCTGGGATAAGGAGGAGCTCGATAAACTCAACAGAATTTTCACCGACCTGAAGGTGAATCATCATGATGTTAAAACCAGGAGGGCCGGGAATTACCGTTTTATTGACTTCCATATTGAATTGCCGCCCGATGTGCCATTTGAAAAGGTCCACAATTTCTGCAGCCAGATCGAAGACGAGATCCGGAACACCTTTGAAAATGTACAGATAACCATCCATGCTGAACCGTTCGATCACTGAATCCGGCAAAGCCAGCAGGATCATTACACGGCCGGTCCTGATTGTATCGCTGGTAAGCCTGTTGACCGACATTGCCAGTGAGATGCTCTATCCGGTTATGCCGATGTTTCTTAAATCCATTGGATTCTCCATTGTCGGAATTGGCATCCTTGAAGGGTTCGTGGAAGGCTTTGCCGGCATTTCAAAAGGATATTTCGGGAACATGTCAGACCGGACCGGCAAAAGGGTTCCATTCATTCGTTTCGGGTATGCCCTCAGTGCAGTGGCTAAACCATTGATGGCATTATTGACTTTTCCCGTTTGGATATTCCTGATGAGGACGGTTGAACGTCTGGGAAAAGGGATCCGGACAAGTGCCAGGGATGCTTTCTTATCCGATCATGCGCTGCCCGAGACCAAAGGCCGGGTTTTTGGTTTTCATCGCAGCATGGACACCGTTGGTGCGGCCCTGGGGCCGGTTATTGCACTGATAGTTCTTTACTACCTGCCTGAGAGATATCGGCTTCTGTTCGTTATTTCGGTGATTCCAGGTATTTTGGCCGTTTTGTTCACCTTTCTGGTTAAAGACCAGCAAAAAAAGGCTGCTGCCCGGGCAATCAAAACGCCTTTCTTCGCCTTTCTCGGTTACTGGAAAAAATCAACTTCACAGTATAAATATCTTGTTGCCGGACTTCTGTTCTTCACCCTGATCAACAGCTCGGATGCTTTTATCCTGTTAGGACTTAAGCATAAAGGCTTTAGCGATACCCAGGTGATCGGCTTCTATATTTTCTACAACCTGGTTTATGCCTTGGCCAGCTATCCCATTGGCTGGATGTTTGATAAAATCGGGAAAAGAAGGATTATCGTATTTGGATTTTTTCTCTTTGCCTTATCATACGGGTTGTTCAGCATGGTAAGCAGTGTTTGGGCACTTGGGATTATCTTCTTCATTTACGGAATATACGCCGCATCAACGGAAGGAATGTCAAAGGCATTGATAACAAATATTGCCGAAAAGGCCGATACAGCAACATCTTTGGGATTCTACACCAGCCTGGCCAGCCTCTGTACGCTGCTGGCCTCAACCATCAGCGGATTATTGTGGACCATCTGGTCGCTGAAGGTCATGTTCCTGGTTTCAGCTTCCGGCGCCCTGGTTGTCACGGTATATTTCCTGATCTATTTCAGGTTGACCAAAAGGACCGCAGTCAGCTAAATAGTCGTCCCTGCCAGGTATTCCGGGAATTCATCTCTTTTTCAACCTTGGCAACTATTTCGAAATTCTTTAATCCCCACCTTTTCCCGGCAATAAGGTCCGGCGGAGAAGCACTTGCAAACCTTTCCACTATGATGGCGGGATTCAGCAGTTCCAGGAACCGGATAACCAGGTCGATATACTCATCGACGGAAAAAAAGAGAAAATCGGCTGGTGATTCGAGAAACTCCGTTTCCATCCGGGTACCTTTAATTATTTGCAACTGATGGATCTTTAGCATACTGAGGGGCAACTGACTAACCCTTCTTGCATGATCCAGCATATCCTCGCGGCTTTCGCCCGGCAATCCCAGGATCAGATGTGCTCCGGTATGAATACCCTGACCGGCAGTCATGGTTATTGCTTTCACGCATTCCTGCCAGTCATGACCGCGATTGATGCGGAGCAGAGTTCTGTCGAGGCTTGATTCTATCCCGTATTCAATGGATACGTAATATCGGCTCGACAGGTCCTTGAAATATTCAAGGAGCGGAAGGTCTATACAATCCGGACGCGTGCCGACAACGATCCCGGAGATTCCCGGATAATTCAGTGCTTCCTCATAAAGCCGCCTGAGATCGTTGATTGAGGAATAGGTGTTTGTGTATGCCTGAAAATAGGCCAGATACTTAATGTCACCGTACTTTTTCGAAAAAAAATCCATCCCCTGGCGGATCTGCTCAGTGACGCTCTTTTCGGGAGTGCAGTAATCCGGATTAAAGGACTTGTTATTGCAGAAAGAACATCCTCCGGTACCTTTTGATCCGTCGCGGTTTGGACAGGTAAAACCGGCATCAATAGACAATTTCTGAACCCGGGCGCCGAATTTGTGCCTGATATAACCTGAAAGGTCATTGAAACGGCGGCTGTGCCCCCAGGGAAAGACGGTACCGTGGGAGCCATGTTCACTCATTGATCACCAGCGTAGCGGTAGCAGGATTGAGGGCAATGGGGATATTATTAATGATGGCAGTGCGGATAAGAGTCTGTATATCATGCTCATGACCATGCGGTGTTTGCAGGTCAACAAAGAAAATCAGTTTCTCCACCTCATTCTGCAGGATCTTGGCAGCCAGCAATATATCTCCGCCTTCCGGACCGTGTCCGAACGATTCGATATCCATTTCCAGCACGGAATTCAACAGTCTGGAGGTGTTTGTTGTCCCGATAAGCTTATGTTTCATTAATTCTTCCCTATTGTTCTTTACCCATTCGAGCAAGACATTTTTCCGTTCATTATGGGCAACCAATGCAATGGCTTTTGGTGTGGACTGGGTTTTCATATCGCAACTATTTTTGTTTTTTAAATCCGTATGCATCAAGCATTTTGTAAAAAATATCCGTGTTTTCCTGAATTCCGTTAAAAGCTTCAGCGTGCGGACCGAATGAAAATACCGGAACCATGACTCCAGTGTGATCCTTTGTCGTAAATCCGGCCTTTATTTCACCTGTTTCTATATTTCCCCCTACGAGGCCCAATCCGCCGGTTTCATGGTCAGCAGTGACGATCACGAGTGTTTGGCCATCCTTTTCGGCAAAGTCGAGTGCAGCACCTACAGCCTTGTCGAAGTCAACCATCTCGGTAGCAATATAATTGACATCATTGGCATGTCCGCCCCAATCAATCTGCGAGCCTTCGACCATTAGAAAAAAACCGTCTTTATCCAGATTCAGCAACCTGATGGCTTCCTTGACCGATTCGACCAACAGATTACCCCGGCCATCGAGCCATCTTGGCTCGTGAACCGTATCAAGCAAGCCGGCTACGGGCCCTTTCTCAAGTTTTCTGATCTGGTCGATGTTGGTAGCAACAGTATATCCTTTTTCACGAAGTTTTGCGGTCAGGTCAACGCCATCCTTCCGTTTCTGAAAATGGTTAAGACCCCCGCCGATAAAAACATCGATGTCGGTTTTCATGAAATCGTCGGCGATCAGTTCATAATCATTCCTGGAAGCCTGATGGGAAATGAAGGATGCCGGTGTGGCGTGTGTTACTGCGCAGGTAACCGCCAGCCCGGTTGCTTTTCCCTGCTCTTCAGCGAGTTCCAGTATGGTTTTAACCGGTTTACCGTCAGCATCGACACCGATAGCTCCGTTATAGGTTTTATGTCCGGTTGAAAGTGCAGTACCTCCTGCACCAGAATCTGTTACATAGCTGGTTGAATGGGTCTTCGAAAATCCGATGTTCCGCATTCTTTCCAGATTCAGATGGCCGTGGTTCAGGGTGTACCCTGCGTAAACCTCGGTGGTACCCATTCCGTCGCCTATCATCAGGATAATGTTTTTTACGGGTTTGCTGCCTTTAGGCACCGGCATGCTGAAACCGCCAATCGACACAAAAAATAGCAAAGTACCTGCCAGGAGGATTGATTTATTTTTCATCAATGGATTTGTATTGAATAAAACATTCTAGAAGTCTCAAAGTTTAGGTTTTATCTTGATTGTCCGGAAGATTACCGGGATGCTTTTTTTCAGGACCCTCCACCTCATACTCATCCCACGGAAGTTCATCTGCCTGATCATTCGCGGGTTCCTCGCTGCTGTCATATCCGATTCCCTGCCAGAACAGCCGGCTGCCCTTCGGTCCACGGCTGCGATAGATCCAGGCTAAAGCCACTCCGGTAACCAGACCAGAAAAGTGAGATTCCCAGGAGACCCGGTCCTCAATGGGTAAAACACCCCATATCATGGATCCATATTGGAAGGCAACCAGGAAGGATATGGCCATCAATCCCAGATGTTTCCGGATCAGCCCGCTGGCAAAAAGAAATCCCGCCAGCGCATAGATCAGTCCGCTGACCCCGACATGATAAGATGATCGGCCGATCAGCCAGACGAGAATGCCTGATGACAGGTAAGAAATCACCAATACCCGGAAGGAAAGATTACTGTAGAAATAGAACAATAAAGTAGTTAAAGCAAACAATGGCAATGAGTTAGCAACTATGTGCTTTATGCCGCCATGAATCAGGGGTCCGAAAACAATTCCCTGAAGGCCTGAAACCGTCCTCGGCAAAAGGCCATGATAAACCAAATCGAGTTTAAGGGTGGTATCAATCAGAAAAATCAGCCATAGGATCAAAAGGAAAACCCCCGGAAAGAACATGCTGATATATAACCTTTTAACAGCAATATCCATTTCAACTGAGTTTAGCCAGCAATTCGGTGAAATTCAGCACGTCCTCTTCTGAAGTATCCCAGGAAGTCATCCATCGCACCTCCGAAGTCGATTCATCCCACACATAAAAGAAAAATTCCTGCTGGAGGGGTTCAATCAGCTTTTCGGGAATAACGGCAAATACCCCGTTAGCCTCAACCGGACGGTTAATCCGGATACCCGGGATTTCTCCGGCCTTTGCCGCCAGCAGCCTTGCCATCCGGTTGGCATGCAATGCATTTCGTTTCCACAGGTCGTCAGTAAGCAAGGCATCGAATTGAACAGCTATATAACGCATTTTTGAAGCCAGCTGCATACTCTGCTTTCTGAGGTATTTAAACGATTGGGTTAGTCCCGGCTGGAAAAACAGGATCGCTTCGCCATACATAGCCCCGTTTTTAGTTCCTCCGAACGACAAAACATCCACGCCGGCATCCCTGGTGATTGCCTTCATCGACGTATTCAGAGCCACCGCAGCATTCGCCAGTCTGGCGCCATCCATATGAAGCAATAATCCCTTATCGTGAACAAAATCAGCAATTTCCCTGATCTCATCCACGGAATAAACAGTACCGAGCTCGGTTGCCTGCGTTATGCTGACCACACGGGGTTGGGAATGATGTTCAAAATCAATACCCCGGATGTGTGGTTCGATAGATTCAATGGAAATTTTTCCGTTCACCGTTTCCATGGGCAGGAGCTTGCACCCGGTGAAAAACTCAGGAGCGCCACACTCATCTTCCTGGATATGTGCTGACTCGGCACAGATGATGGAATTGAACGACTGGGTCATGTTTCTCAGGCCCACCACGTTTGCCGCGGTACCGTTGAACACGAAATAGGCTTCCGTATTCTCTCCAAAATGTTCCCTGATTTTTGCCGCAGCTTTACGGGTAAAGTCATCATCACCATAACCTACAACGTGGCCGCTATTGCAATCCGTGATGGCCTGCAGGATCTCCGGGTGCACACCTGCGTTGTTATCGCTTGCAAATCCTCTGATATTCTTCATCTCTTCTCCGTTTTCCGGCAAATTTAGCCTTTTATCTCTTTAAGCTAGGGGGAATATTTATATCTTGACATCCAAAACAGTAAATCATTTAGCCATGTTTACCAGAGATACCTACATTACACGTCGCAATCAGTTGAAAAGCACCTTTAAATCAGGTGTTTTACTTTTTTTAGGTAATGATGAAAGTCCGATGAATTACACGGACAATACCTTCCATTTCAGGCAGGACAGCACATTTCTTTATTTTTTCGGAATGGATTACGCGGGACTGGCCGGAATCATTGACCTGGATGAGAATAAGGAGATACTTTTCGGCAACGACCTTACCGTTGAGGATATTGTTTGGATGGGTACCCAGCCTACTTTACTCACTCGGGGAGATGCTTTTGGAATCAAAAATATTCTGCCGTATTCAAAGCTTGGAGATTATTTAAAATCTGCCAGTGCCAAGGGACGCACCATTCATTATCTACCGCCCTACCGTCCTGAAAACAAGATCAGGTTGTTTGAGATGCTCGGAACCCCGCCCGCAGATCTGAAATCGAAGGCATCAATTGACCTGGTAAAGGCGGTAGTAAATCTCCGTAATCATAAATCTGCAGAGGAAATAGCTGAAATCGAGAAAGCGGTGAATATATCTGTTGACATGCATGTGACAGCCATGAAAATGGCCAGGCCCGGCATGAAGGAATCCGAACTGGCCGCGGCTGTTGTTCAGGTAGCACTGGCAGCAGGCGGACAATTATCATTTCCGGTAATCATGACCATCAACGGACAAACGCTTCACAACCATTATCACGGTAACACACTGAAGAAGGGCGACATGGTTTTGTGTGACTGCGGAGCCGAAACTGCGCTTCACTATGCCGGTGACCTGTCCAGTACCATACCGGTCGACAAGCATTTCACCTCCAGACAAAAAGAGATTTATCAGATATCCCTGGATTCCCACGAAGCAGGATTGGCAAAATTAGCTCCCGGGGTGCCTTTCCGTGAGGTGCATTACGCTTGCTGCCGAACGCTTATTGAGGGATTGAAAAGCATCAATCTGATGAAAGGCGATACCGAAGAGGCTATGGCAGCCGGTGCCCACGCCCTGTTTTTCCCATGCGGAACGGGTCACATGATGGGACTTGATGTTCATGATATGGAAGATCTTGGAGAGGTTTACGTCGGTTATGACGGTCACCCCAAAAGCACGCAATTCGGACTGAAATCGCTGAGGCTGGCGCGTCCCATGGAAGAAGGATTTGTTGCCACCATTGAGCCGGGGATCTATTTCATACCTGAGCTGATTGCCATGTGGAAGAAAGATGGGATCAACTCATCTTTCATCAATTTCGAGCAGGTTGAAGCGTATTCAACTTTTGGCGGCATCCGGAACGAAGAAGACATTGTCATCACGAGCGACGGTTACCGGGTTTTGGGCAAGAGAAAGCCAAAAACCATTGATGAGGTCGAATCACTCAGATAGATGAAGCTCATGCTGGAGAAGCCTGGCCATTGGAATCCTCCGCCGGAATGGAATTGCATACGAACTATCGACATGCACACTGCCGGGGAACCTTTAAGAATAATTACCGGCGGGTTGCCGGAAATCCCAGGCAGAACTATACTGGAAAAGAGGAGGTTTTTCAGGGACAATCTGGATCACATCCGCAAGGCGCTGATGTGGGAACCCCGCGGCCATGCCGACATGTACGGTGCCGTGATCACGGATCCGGTGACGCCTGACGGCGATTTCGGAACGTTTTTCATGCACAACGAAGGATACAGCACCATGTGCGGACATGCCATGATTGCGCTGGTAAAATTTGCCCTTGAAACCGGAATGATTGAAAAACCTGGAAATAAGGCGGAAATACGCATTGATGCACCTCCGGGAAGAATAACTGCCTACGGTATACAGGAAGGAAACATCATCATCCGTTCGGTGTTCAGGAATGTACCCAGTTTTGTTTTACTGACCGATCAGGTTGTCGAAGTCAGCGGTATAGGTCAGGTACGCTTTGATGTAGCCTACGGCGGGGCATTTTATGCGTTTGTGGATGCCTCGAGCTTTGGCTTCTCACTGGAACCCGGTGAATATTCGCGTTTGATCGATTACGGCCGGCGCATCAAGCTTGCTGTGATGGAAAAGTTTCCCATCATCCATCCCTTTGAGGAAGACCTGAGTTTTCTTTATGGGACTATTTTTACGGGTCAACCGCATGATCCCGATAATCACAGCCGGAACGTATGCATTTTTGCAAATGGAGAGGTTGACCGTTCACCTACCGGCTCGGGTGTTTCGGCAAGGGCAGCTTTGCATCATTTTCGTAATCAACTGGATCCCGGTCAATCGATTACGATAGAAAGCATTATTGGATCCACCATGACCGTGCAAATAGCTTCCACAACGGTGTTTGGAAATTATCCTGCGGTAATTCCCGAGGTCTCAGGCACAGCCGGTTTTACCGGAAGGCACGAGTTTTTTATTGAACCATCGGATCCGATTGGCAGAGGGTTCTTTTTGCAATAAAAACAAATCCCTGTACCCAACCTTTTGAAAGGTTTTCGGTACAGGGATTTCTTAAATCAATTACGGAGATCAGAAGATGACCGGCATTACCTGCCGCCACCGCCCTGGCCACGCTGTTGTCTTGCAGCTGCCTGTTTGGCCTGATAGTCTTTCCATTTTTTAACCTGATCAGCGGTCAGGATCTTTTCAATCTTTGCATCGCGCTCCTTGTTCATTTCCTGCATCTTGGCACGCATGGCTTCACGATCGTCACCAGCAGCTTCGCGGGCAGCAGTCATTTTATCGTTAAATTCCTTATAGATGGCATCAAACTTGGTATTCTGATCTTTAGTGAGAACAAGTTCTTTTTTCAGATCATCAATCATCTGTTGCCTTCTCTGCTGAAAGTTCTGTTGTGGCGGTTGATCCTGAGCACTGAGAGTCCCAACCACGAAAAGACTCAATAACATCGAGAAAATAAGATTACGTTTCATAATAAAGATTTTAATTATCGGAGTTTGGACTTTACAAATACCGGATGGTTTAAACGCCATCAAAAAAAATCGATACTATCTGTAATCTTTCAATCTTTCCATCAATCGCTTTCTGGCAAAGAAGATCTTACTCTTAACCGAGCCCAGCGGCTGGTTGAGATATTCAGCTATTTCGTTGTACTTGTATCCTTTGGTATGCATCTCAAAAGGCAAGCGGTAATCTTCGGGTAAGTCAGCAATCGCGGTTCTGATTTCCTTCTCATTATGAGTAGCTTCGGGAGATTGAAAAACCGAATCCTGACGAAGATTCATATAGTAAGATGAATCGGTGGTGTCGATCATGGTGTTTGATCTTACACTGCGCCGGTAATTATTGATAAATGTATTCTTCATGATGGTAAAAACCCATGCCTTCAGATTCTTGTCACCCTGGAACTTGTCGCGGTTGGTTAATGCCTTGAATAGAGTTTCCTGAAGGAGGTCTTTCGCATCTTCCGGATCTGCCGTCAGACTTTTTGCAAAGAATCCAAGTTTGGATTGCATGCTCATCAACTGGTGGTTAAATTCTATTGCTGTCATTTTGTTTGGTTTTGTTTGTTGTACTTTTTAGCTTATAAAGTTGAACAAATTTAAACCTCTTCATCCAAACAGCAAAATTTTGTTTAATATCACCCTTGTTTTTTTACCACAATCTAAAGTCTAATCTAAATAGCAATGTGACTTATTCCACTGCAATTCAAGTGGTTAAGAGAATTAATCCAAATACAGTCTAAATTGGAATCAGAACAGGAACGAGTATCAAACCCGGTGGGTGGTATTCTGATTACCTAAACAGTAAATAATTGATTTAATGATTGATAGGCTTCAATCTTGATAATTCCTGCTGGAAGGGCAATCTGAAAATCAAATCCGATTGACACTAGGTATATAATCTTATCAGGGAAAATCTCAACCAGTTTTTCGCAATAGGTGCCTATTTCTTTTTCAGTGAATCCCTTATTGATGGCAACCATAATATGATCGAGCAAGTCCCTGTTTGTCAGAGACCTTAAATGTTCAAGCGGGATGGAAGGCCCGAGGTAAATAACCTGATGTCCAGCCCTTCGCAACAGGTAGTTGGCGTAGAGAAGATTGATTTCGTCGTAATGACCTGAGGGCAGGTAAAGAAGGAATTGCTTTGTTGAATTGGGATTATTGCCAACCATGCCATCAATGGCAACCACAAGTTTATGTCGGACAAGATTATTTACAAACCTTTCCTGACACGCATTTATTTTACCAATTTTCCAAAGAAGGTTGACCTTTTCCAGCAATGGAAAAACTAGTTGCAAGAAAGCCAGTTCGAAGCCCAGCTTGAGTATTGAACCGTTGAGATTCCTTTCAAACCGGTCTTCATCCAGATCATTGGTTGCCTTAAGGAGGTCTGAGAGGTAACCTTCATCAGCACCCGGCAGTTCACATATCCTGAACACCTCCGACTGCAATTCAGCGGGGCTCATGCCGGAAATCTGTGAAATCTTATATCCGTTTTTATTTAAAAAGGTAATATTCAGAAGCCGCTGAAGATCATTGGCACTGTAATACCTGATATTCGTCTCGGTGCGGTCCGGAACGATGACCCCATACCTCTTCTCCCAGATACGGATGGTGTGAGCCTTTATTCCGGTCAGTTTCTCCAGATCACTGATACTATACCTTGCCATGTTCATACTTTACAACGCTAAAATGGTGTGACATCTGGATATAGTACAAACTTCAAGCTATTTGGTTCAGAATGAAGCAAAAAAGAAATCATTAAATTTTTGTTTCCCCATTCTTCTTGTTAACAATGGGAAGAATCCCCAGTGCCAAAGCTCCGCTGACAATAATAAAAAGGGTTGTGGAACCGTGCAGTACCAGGGTAACCAACTGTCCGTCAGCTTTGTTAACGCCATACAAAATCAATGTATTAAGGGCTATCCAATCGAAAGGTCCGATCCCGTTCGGTATCGGCAGCACCATACCAAGGCTCGCCAGGGCAAGAACTGCAAAAGCTACCATCGGTGATAGTGCCGAGGTTGGCCCAAAAGCCTTGAACACAAAGAAAGTACTGAGGTAATAACATCCGTAAACCGCAGCAGTCAACACAATGAAAAATAGGGGCTGCTTCAGTCGGAATACCGATTTCAGTCCGACCACAAATTTCTCGCCGTAAGACAATATTTTTTTTACTATGGCTAATTCAAGCAGGGTTTTTCTGAAAATAATGGCACCGGCTGCCACGAGGAGAAGCAATCCTGTTAAGGTCAGGAATAGTGTAGATGAGAGGAAGCCGAACTTATTGGTGACCATTGCCGGATCGGGGTTAACGAAAGTCGACAAAACACTCCAGTTCAGCACCAGGACAATAAACAACAGGATAAGAAGGAAAATCATGTCTACGATTCGCTCTATCAATACTGTACCCAGTTGCGAGGTAAAAGGAACTCCGTCGTACTTTTTCAGAATGCCGCAACGGGTCACTTCACCCATCCTGGTGATGGCGGAATTTGCGAGATACATAACCAGGATCGAAAGGAAGGTGTTCACTAACCGGGGTTTGTAACCGATGGATTCAATCAGCATTCTCCATCTCATGGCACGGAAAAGATGACTAAAAAGAAAAGCCACCAGAGAAGCTCCAATCCAGCCATAATTAAACTCAGCCAAACCATCAACTATTTTACCAAGATCCTGACCCCGGTAAACCCAGATAAAAAGGGCGATTCCTACTCCGAAAAAGAATATGTACTTGAATGCGTCCAGGATGAATTTCTTTTTAACCACCAGTATATCGATTAGAATTTCTCATCATATTTTGTCCAAAGGAAATCACCCAGTTTCCAGGCACTCTTAACTACATCGTGCCCCCATCCGGAAGTAAATTCAGTGAGTATGGATCTTCGGTCCGAAGGGGCAGTAACGGTCTGCAAATGGGTTTCCAATTCGACCGTACGGCTGAAAATTTCTTTCTGCCTGGGCAACCATACCGAATCCACATCCTTCCTCATATCTCCCCAACGCTGAGCGGCCAGAGTGCCCAACCGGTTAAATGCCCACCAGGCTGATTCAGTTGAGAATCCGGTAACCCTGCCATCAGTTTTGTAGGAGGCTGGCAGATCAGTTACGCCACAGAAAACCGGAATGTAAATAGATGTTGCCGTATTGTCGAGGGCTATCCAGGCAATGCCGCCTACATCATCCGGAAGCCAGCTGCGGCACTGTATGATGGTCGCATACATGGTATACCACCTGGCAATGGTCCTCTCTCCCATCCAACCCCAGCCCCCGTTGATCTTGAATATCTTGTTCATGTCATAAGGCATGAAGGGGTTGGCCATGGGTGAGATCACTGTCTTTCCCTGTTCATCGGTGACTGTAATGTCTTTGATAAAATTGAACTCGGTACCTTCATAATAATCTTTAAAAACCCCGATCATGTCTTCCTTGGTTATGGGCTTGTCGGGCTTAACCGAGAAAGGATAATTTTCCGCATACGGATCTAACTTCAATGAGGGAGCGAACAGGCTGAGTACCCTCCATTCTCTCCGCCGCGATGCCAGGCTCGTGCGGCTTTCCGGCGCATAGGCATAACAGAAGCGGAAGGTTTCATTTTCATTCCACCAACCATTGACTTTTGCCACCTCAAAAAGGTTCTCAGATGCCAGGAAGTTCGCCTGATCAGCCAGGTTGACCTCTTTGATGGTGCTGGCATTCGCATTTACGGAGACGTGAGTATCCGGAACTCTCTGGGCAACCCATACTGCACCTACAATCCCTTTTCCCGGACCGACGATCTCCAGGTGCCAGACCTCATTTTTATCTGCAATGGTCAGACATTCACCCGCATCATTCCAACCGTATTGTTTTAGCATTGAGCCTGACAGGCTCAATGCTTCCCGGGCAGTTTTACAACGTTCAAGCATCAGCCTGATAAGATCCTGGCAATCTATCAATCCTTTGTCGGATCTCAGCTCCGGTCGCCCTCCGAAGGTAGACTCCCCTATTCCCAACTGGTATTGATTCATGCACGGATAGGCTGAATTGATGAAGCCGAAGGTATTGGGAACCTGCGGAATATCACCTGTTTTCACAAATGCGTAGGCAGGCATCGCCTTGGTATCATCATTCACACGCCTGTACATCTCAGTAGTGGAGCCCCTGGGGTAATCAGCCGGAGGTATAATATCGATAGAGGAACGGGTCCGGTGACTGTCGTCGGTATGCGATGTGAACACCGAACCGTCCGCTGTAGCCAGTTTTCCTGCGGTTATTGACGTGCAACCGTCGGGAAAGCCATTGATCCAGTCGGCAGTTGATTGAGAAAAAACGGGGAAGGCGCAGGTAAAAAAGAAAATCAGAACAAATAAAACAGGGTTGATTCGCTGATTCATGGTTATCGATTTATAGCTGCAAAAATACAAAAAACCAGCATAGGACGCTAAACGGGATGTTTGCGCATGCTGACCCGCATGACCGCGATTGCTGCCAATAATCCCCCCATCGCAATCAGAAAGGTTATCGTGATACCGAACCACTGGTAAAACAACACGCCCAGAATGGGCCCGTATAATGCCCTTACTCCGGTCATGGTAAGATGAATGGAATGATAATCAGCAGTTTCCTCATTCTTGCTGAAATAAGCCGAACCGATATACCAGAGTATTCCCATCGCAGCTGCAAAAACGGCGTTCAGCAGATAAGCCGGGATGAGCATGAAATAAACCTGGATCCCGGCAATTACGGAGTACCCGGGGAATGCCCGGGTCAACACGAGAAAGAAGAAATAGAAAAAGAGTGCCAAAAAGGTATATATACCAAACTTACGGGGATCGATCCGGCCAATAAGAGTCCCGAAAAAAGGGAACAAAAGTATGGAAAGTAAATTGGAAGCATTCTTGTAAAAAGCAACTGAAGAATAACTTAGATGCAGCTCCTTCTCAAAATAAATGGTAATGACCGCAACTGTGGTCATCCAGGCAAACCCGTACAACGCAAAACCAGTTTCAAAGTCGCGGTAGGCTTTGTTCTCCCTGAATATGCGGCCCATATTCCTGAAGGAGTCGACAATGGACTGCCACAGCCCTCTCCTGGCAACATCGATCCCAATCTCCGGAACATAAGGAATTAGCAGCAGGATATATACCGATGCAATTCCCAGCAAGGCCATTAACGGATATACCCAGGTAAAAGCATAGGGATCAGCATCGAGCAAGATGCCAAAAACAAAAGTGGCTCCCAGCATGACGAGCTTATTAAGACCCGTTGCATAACTGTATAACGGGCCGAAATTCTCATGCTTGTAATTGCTTTTTAGCAGGAGATTGATGATCGGATAAATGATGGGGTTCGCCAGGTAGAACAGGAGAAAGATGATTAAAAAGACAGCTGCAAAAAGCTGCTGACTCTGAGGATCCTGAGGTGAATGCGGGAAAAAAGCCATCAGCAGGAGCGGCAGCCGGGTCACCCAGGCCAGAATACGTATAACCCTTATCTTATTGGACGACCGTCGTATCCATTCATTGAAAAGAATTGAAAAAATCAGTAATACCGAGCCAAACTGAAAGAGAATGCCAATCTGGATCTCCGTTCCCTTCAAGCTTTTGATCAATACGAATTCATTCAGGGCCAGAAGTCCCAGAATGATTCCTTCTATCACAGAATAGACCAGATGAAAACCGAAAGCTTTCCTCTCCTCCCGGGTCAGGTTGCGCAGAATATCCTTCACTCCATAATTAAATGGCTAAAAATAGATAAAGCCTGCCAACGGCAAGCTTTATCCAGACAAACAATTGAGTGTTATTTTTTCAGCCAGGCAATAATCTCATCGCTCAAAGGGCTCTCTTTAGGAGGAATAACGGAAACCAGTTTACCCTTTTCATCAATCAGGTATTTTTGGAAATTCCATTTAACCTCTGAATCCATAACCCCGTTCATACTCTTCTTTGTTAGCCACTTGTACAATGGATGCATATCATCCCCCTTGACAGAGACCTTGGCCATCATGGGAAAGCTCACACTGTATTTTGAGGTACAAAATTCCTTTATTTCCTCATTGGTTCCGGGTTCCTGTGCCATGAAATTATTGGCAGGAAAACCAACAATCACAAATTCGTCGCCGCCAAATTGCTTGTACAACGCCTGAAGCTGCTCGTATTGTGGTGTAAATCCGCATTTGGAGGCGGTGTTCACAACCATCACTTTTTTACCTTTCAGCTGCTCCAGGGAATAGTCCTTCCCATCAATGGATTTAACGGAAAAATCATAAAAAGAGGTTTTGTCTTTAGCCTGGGGATAAGCCTGGATCAAGGATGAAGCCATCATTATTACTGCAATTATTTTTTTCATTTTACGTTTTATTTATGATCGTTAAACAACCATGTTGATAAGAAAGTTTATAATTGGTCTGATTAGCGGACAGAAGCATGACCCTCACGAAGGTAATGTATTTGTAACTTTGTTGCCCTAATACTCTGCTATATGAAAATCAATGGATTGAAGTTGCTGATAGTGTTTTTTCTGCTGACACCTTTATGGAGTGTTGAATCCTTAAGCCAGAAAACCAACCTCGAAGGATATTACCTGAAAATTAGTCCAGGAGCCCTGACTTATTATGGTGACCTTAGTCCTTCCAGTCAATTTGTTCTGAGCAGGATTGCTACAGGTTCAAAATTTGGCGGAAGCGTTGCCTTTGGCCAGCAGATCTTTCCATTTTTAGGGGTGGAAGGCCAGTTTTCCACGGGTAACCTTTATACCGATGCAACTGATAACACCTATTTTACCGGTTCGCTGAGCGAGCTTGGCGTTGCTGCCCGCTTTGAACCATTGAAGCTTGTCAAGTTGCGTTCCCACAATCTTTCACCCTACGTATCAGCCGGAGTTGCACTTTTCGCGTTCAGAAGTGTGCATCGCGTGCAAGGAAGCAACCTGGTTTTATTGCCCAACTTCGGGTACCAGATCGACGGAGTCACGAATTCAGGATTTCAGACTGCCATGTCGATTCCGCTTGCCATCGGATTATCTTATAAGGTACTGCCTTTCCTTCAGATAGAGCTGGAGCACAGCCAGCGCCTGACCAATACCGACCTGCTCGACTGTGTTAAGGGGCCGGGGACCAGAAACGATCAATATTCACTTACCAGCCTTGGCTTGAGATTCTCCGTCCCCGAAAAATCAGATCGGGTTAAGAAAACCAAAATCCAGGAAAATGCAGTTCCGATGCAGCCGGTAGTCAAAACTCCACCCCCGGCTAAGGCAACACCACCTGCCTTTAATGTTTATGTTGAATCGGTGCTGCCGGAAACCGTAAGCGCAGGCCAGTCCGCTGAAGTTAAGGTGCGCATTAACAAAGGGAAATATGCCGGCCCGGGAAAATTAATTCAGACTTTGCCCGAAGGATTTACCGCAACGGATATATCCAAAAGCACAACGTTTTCTTTCGCAGATCAAAAGGTGACAATTGAATGGGACAAAATGCCTGCCGAATCGATAATTAATTACACCTATTCTGTTAAGGTCGGGGAAGAATTAAAGGGGAATCAGGTTTTAGCGGGCACATTCGATTTTGACAGACCTGACAGCGTCGATATCGTTCGTTTTACCAATTCGATATTCGTAGAAGCCAAAACACCCGTTGTTGTAGCCAAGGCGCCGGCAACCTCGAGAGGCAACATTAAACCCGCCCAAACGCTGCCCGGGATAGAATACAGGGTTCAGATCGGTGCTTTCAAGGAAAATAAAAGCGCTGAAACCCAACTGGCGGCCAAACACAAAATCACCGAAACCATTCAGGAAGAATCCGTGGATGGCTGGTATAAATATACTGTTGGATCGTTCCGCACTTATAATGAGGCTGCCAAATACCGCGATAATTTCATCGCCCGCTTTGGCATAGCTTCCGCTTTTGTCGTGGCGTATAAGGATGGTAAAAGGTTACCAAAAATAACAGATGCACTAAAATAGCCGGGAAAGGATCTCGTCGGATGGGTCTGCCAAGCATTTTCGAAGTATTTCAACTTGCCATAGGGCCCAGTACGGTATTTACTACCGGGGCCCTCCGCATTGGCCAGGCTTTTCGCGAAGTGTTGCTTTCCAGTCCCTACCGGCCACCGAACCGGATATTGATAGAATTATCAGGTAATTTCGCAAAGTCGGGTCGCGAGAATAATTCAGACCAGGCAGTCATTACCGGCCTGGGTGGATACAAGCTGGAAGAAACCGGGATCCTTTTAAAAGCTTTTTTTGCGAAAATCAAGGAGAACGGCAGTTTCCCATTCTTTGGCGACGTTTGGCCGTTTAATCCTGAATCCGACCTGATCTTTAAATTTGCCGATGCAGGGCCGGAGAATCCTGACATGATCAGGTTTCATGTGATCAGTCAGGCAGGCCAGCCCTTGTATCATGCAGAGTACTTTCCTGTTGGCAACGGCCTGATCAAAGGCACAGGCATCGTTGATCCGATAAACTTTGTGATTGAAAACGCACCGGAAAACTTTAAAGATATCCAGGGTATTATCAAAAGCAGGAAATTGTCGCTGACCGAATACGTTATTGACAGTGAGTGTAAAAGACATCAGATTTCAGTAGATCATTTCCACAAAAGAATGCTAGTCACCTGGAAAATCATGATAACCAATATCGACAGGGGCCTTAAATCGAGCGGGAATCCGGGTGATTTACCAGGGGGCTTTGCTGAAAACATGAACAGAAAATTCCTGAACCATTCAGCAGGCAGCGCGGTTTTTGGCGGCGACAATATGAGAGGCGCAATATATGCAGTGGCCCTGTCGGAAGAAATTCTTAAAAACCGTCAGGTCATTACAGCTCCAACCTGCACCGGATCTGCTCTTGTGCCGGCTATACTGAGGCTGATGCAGGAAAAATTCCTGTTTTCCGATGAAAAAATTATTGAAGGGTTGATTATTAGCGGATTATACGGTTCGATTTTGCTTAACAGGCTGAACAGGTCCGGAACATCCCAGGATATGCACATCGAAGTAGCCTGCTCAGCGGCAATGGCGGCGGCAGGAGCTACTTACCTGATGGGAGGATCACTGGAAGAAACGGAAAAGGCCGCAGTAATGGGAACGCTTCTCAATCGTGGGCCCGGATTGAAAGAAACTCACTTGGATCCGAAATCTTTTATTCTGCTAAATTCGATGTTGGCTCAATCAATACCTCCCCTGGTCGATCTGGCAAGAGTGCAGGATGAATCTATCGTACCCACTTTTGATGAAGCACTGAATACCCTGTTTGACAACTGATCCGGATTAGTGCTTGACAATCCTGCTGTCCTGGTAAATGATCAGGCCATCGCCTCCTTTTTCCACCGGATAATAGCTTTCAAAGGTGGTATTTGTGGCATGAACTACCGGCAAACCCAGTTTTTCAGGAAAATTAGCAGTGCCAAGTCCGATTTCCGCAAGATTGGATGAATAGCATCCATGTCTGGCGAAATAATCGAATTCTGCATAATATACCGTTCTCAAAGCCCATCTGACATCCAGACCGGGATCCTCTTTAAAAGCTTCGGTACCTTCACCAGCCTTAAGTGCAGAGAATTGCATAATGCCCCACATTTCGGGCATATGCATATTGATGCGGCCTTGTGGCGACCAAACCCAGTTGTCCTCCGGGTAAGGTTTTGAAGTTTGGGGATTGATCTCCTTTTTATAGGTACCGTTCTCAATCAAGGTTCTCCACTCTACTCGGGAAAAATCGATTCGCCATTGATCTCCTGCAACCGGCGGAGCAGCACCTCTGGCGCATTCTTTCAATGCTGCCAGCGGAATGACTATCTCCACCGACCACCCTTTATCAGTATCGGTGGGGTTGTTGATGGAGCCTTCAACATGCGTTCCGACTTTTAATCCGGCTATATCCCAGCCATAAACCGGAGGACCGCCATCGCGGTAAGGCTTGAGTAGCAAAAGGTCCCATGCGGTCGCGAAAGCATTAACCTCAAGCTCGTAGTAGGCATGTGTATCAGCATCAGGATCTATAAAGACCTCAAAATCGTTGTCATAGAAAATTATGGTGTCCCTTTGTTTCAACCTTGCCCATACATGTGGCTCCTCAAGTTCGGCCGCTATATATAAATTGGTATCATCCCAAAGGATCTTCGCACGAGTAGTCAACCTGGGAACCGGTTTGACTGATCCCTCAATATCTACAAACGGATCGGTCCAGGGAACAGCCGACCATGCGCTCTCGTTTAAAATTCCGTCGGGAATAATGGGAACATCCGACTTGTAACAGACATAACTCCGGGGCTGCGGCTTTGGGGGCAGTGACGAAGTAATATCGGCTGCCGGCTTGGGCACCTCGCTACAAGATAATAGACAGACCAGCAATGTCGTACTTGCGGCCCGTTGGGCAAACTTGAGCATATTCAATGTTATTTCTTAGGTTCCCAGTAGCAAACCTTGGGTGAGCTGATACGGTCTTCCTTCTTGAGCTGTTTGATGCCTTTATCAACTTCCGGCCTCGTAAGTCCGGTTAAATCAACTAATTCACCTGGTTTTAACGCTTTCCCGGCTTTCGACATTGCGAGCAGAATTGTTTCCTGTATATCCATTTTGATTTGATTTTAACGATCAAATATACAAATAACCTATTTTTGCATCTCACTAAACAAAACTAAATGAAACCCACATTACTTGTTTTAGCTGCAGGACTGGGCAGCAGATACGGTGGCCTCAAGCAGATGGATCCTCTGGGTCCGCAGGGCGAGTCGATCATTGATTATTCAGTATACGATGCAATCCAGGCCGGATTTGGGAAAGTGGTTTTCATACTGCGCGAAGAAATAGTTGATGATTTTTACGAATTATTTGCCAATCGATATAAGAAATTCATTACCGTCGACCATGTCATTCAGCGGCTTACCGACATTCCACCCGGCATTCCGGTCCATCCCGAGCGGGTCAAGCCTTGGGGAACCGGTCATGCGGTGCTCGCAGCTACCGACATTCTCGCCGAACCATTTGCGGTCATCAACGGTGATGATTATTATGGCAAAGATGCCTTCCGGGTCATGGCCGACTTTCTGAGCAAACTGGACCCCAATAAAGTGAGGTCTCAATCGATGGTTGGCTACGGAATATCCAATACACTATCGGAACATGGGGCCGTTTCTCGCGGCATCTGTTCAGTCAATGAAAAGATGATCCTTACGGGCGTCGTCGAACGAACACATATTGAGCGGAAGGAAGACAAGATCATTTACCTTGATGAAAACAGCAGGGAGGTTGGCCTGGCGGGAAATGAAATAGTCTCGATGAATTTCTGGGGTTTTACCCCGGCTGTAATGCCATACTTTAATGATCTGTTCCGTGGTTTCATGGTTGAGAAAGGCATGGAACTGAAATCGGAATTTTATATTCCTTATGCAGTCAATCTGCTGATCGAGTCAGGCATAATCGACGTTAAGGTTCTGGAAAGCACTGCACGCTGGTTTGGCGTAACCTATCAGGCTGACAGACAGCATGTTCAAGACAGGATTAAAGCAATGTACCAGGAAGGTGTGTACCCTGCAGACCTTTGGATTTAGGCTGGACTCGATATAAATGCCCTTCCGGCTTCAAGAGCCCGGATATTGTCATCGACAACACTCTGCCCTTTTCTGCTGAACACCTGTTCAATTCCGACTTTCAGAGAATCGAAGCCCAGACCCAGATATTGTGAAGCAGCACCCAGCATCACGATATTGGATGATTTTGGCGACAGGCAATTTTTGGCCAGCTGATCGGCATCAAGCCAGACTGAATTGGGCAATGAGTTGAATTCACTCTTAATGGTTGGCAGCGGAGGGTAATCAGGAATATTCTCGAAAGGAACGGAATTGGTCACCACCCATCCCTTTGCACCCAGAAAAGGCAGATAACGCAGCGCTTCCATCGGCTCAACCGAAAGGATCAGGTCGGCATGGCCAAGCGGGATCAGGTCGGAAGCAATATTCAGGTCTGATATGCGGAGATGCGACTGAACTGCCCCACCCCGTTGGCTCATACCATGAACTTCGGATTGTTTGACAAATTTCTTTTCATACAGTGAGGCAAATCCAATGGCGGCGGCAATAGTAAGAATTCCTTGTCCGCCCACGCCTGCAAGAATGATATCTGTCTTCATCTGATGAAAATTTTCAGGATTTAGTTTGTTTTTTGTGCTTTATGGCAGTCTGGATGCATTCACGCCGGCTGACGATCACGGAAACACCGCGATAATTCAGTTCCTCAGACATCACGGCAACATTGGCCTCGTGATTCTTCCTGAACGGAAGTATTACTCTCAGGTGTTCCGGAGCCACGCCCAAACCCAGGCATATGCTCTCTATGCGTCCCAAGGCGGAAGAATCCTGTCCGCCAGTCATTCCGGTAGTTTCATTATCCGAGATGATAACCGTTACCGGAGTTCCTTCATTAACTGCATCGAGCAAACCGGTCATTCCTGAATGGGTAAAAGTTGAGTCCCCGATTACTGCCACCGCGGGAATCAGGCCGGCATCTGCAGCACCTTTTGCCATGGTAATGGAAGCCCCCATATCCACGCAGGTATTGATAGCTTCGAAAGGCGGCAGGGCTCCGAGAGTGTAACAGCCGATATCGGAAAAGGTACGGCCACCGCCGAACGGTTTAATAGCCTCAAGAAGGGCATTGTAAGTATCAATGTGGCCGCATCCCTTGCACATCGACGGGGGACGGTTGGCCAGAAAAGCCGGAACGGCCGGTCCTGTTGTGGATTTCAACCCCAGTGCTGCGGCAACGATATCCGGAGAAAGTTCTCCGTCGCGCGGGATAGAGCCGTCGAGGCGGCCATGCACCGGAACCGGGCTATTGTTAAGCAGACCTTTCAAACCGTTCTCCAGCAGCGGATAACCTTCCTCAAGAACCAGCAGACTCCCGCAGGATTGAGCGAGATTCCTGAGCAGACCGGCTGGTACCGGATACTGACTGATCTTCAATACCGGGAAAGGAATACCATTAGGATAATTCTCGAGGACATAATTATAGGCGATGCCGCAAGCGATAATTCCAAGTGATTTATCGGACCCATCCTGATATACATTGTATTTCGATTTTTCCGCTTCACTGACCAGATCGGGCTGCAGTCCGAGTAGACGCTTATACCGCTTTCTGGCCAAGGCCGGCAATAAGACAAACTGCCGGGGATCTTCGGGTAGCTTGAGCGGATTTTGATCCAGGCCTTTGCGGGTGGTCACCGACGCCCTTGAATGCGCAAGCCTGGTAGTTATCCGAAGCATCACAGGAACCTGGTATTTCTCAGACAGTTCAAATGCGTCGAACGCCATATCATAGGCTTCCTGCTGGGTGGTTGGCTCGAAAACGGGAAGGAGGGCAAAATCAGCATAATAGCGGGAATCCTGTTCATTCTGCGAGGAATGCATCGAAGGATCATCGGCAACAGCAACGATCAATCCGCCACCGGTTCCCGTAATTGCAGCATTCATGAATCCATCGGCTGCCACATTCAGGCCAACATGTTTCATGCACACCAAAGCCCTCTTACCTGCATAGGACATTCCCAATGCGGATTCCATGGCCGTTTTCTCATTGGAGGACCACTGACTGTGTACTCCCTTTTCTCTGGTTTGGCGGTTACGCTGAATATATTCGGTGATTTCTGTTGATGGAGTTCCGGGGTAGGCATAAACTCCTGAAATCCCTGCATCCAGGGCGCCCTGTGCGATCGCTTCCGCGCCGAGCAATACTAATTGTTGCATTCTGATTGTTTTAAACCGAAAAGGCAGCTAATCATTTGCTGCCCCCTGCAAAAGTACCATAATTTTGTTTGACGGCACACGTTTTAAGGTATATTTGCCATCTCATGAATGGAAAAATTTCAATACTTATTTGCCTTTCATTTCTGACTTTCGGATTTGTCGGTTCCGTTTATTCACAGGCTGACGAGAAGACCAATATCATCCATCTTACCGGCCGGACACTCACTGACAGCCTCAAGCCCGTTCCTTACGTACATATCATACTGGTCAACAAAAAACTGGCGACAGCAAGCGACCTGAAAGGAAATTTCACCTTCCCCGCAGAGGTGAACGACACTATACTTTTCAGGGCGGTAGGTTTCAAATATTCAACCCTGATCGTCAGGGATACATTTCCAATAAACTATCCCTACATTCCCATCACCATGGTTGAAGATACCATTCAGCTACGCGAGATGGTGATCAGGACCTGGCAGGGAAATTACGAGCGATTCAAGCAGGCTGTACTTACCTATAAGCTGCCGGTCACTGAACTCGACCGTGCACAGAAGAATCTTGCCATGATGGACCTGAAAGCACTATTGATCAATGCTCCCCCAACCCCGACAATGGCATTCAGGAATACAATGAAAGTGTACAACGACCGTTTATACTGGGCGGGACAATTACCCCCGGTAAACATTACCAATCCTCTGGCCTGGGCCCAGTTTTTTAAAGCTCTGAAAGACGGTGATTTTAAAAAGAAGTAACTTTTTGAACAACAGTAATTTCCGATATCGCATCCTGGCTGCCTGGGTTCT
This sequence comes from uncultured Porphyromonadaceae bacterium, assembly GCA_964355105.1. Lineage (GTDB taxonomy): Bacteria > Bacteroidota > Bacteroidia > Bacteroidales > UBA12481 > UBA12481. The sequence continues at coordinate 51,222 of CAYHCO010000008.1, read as the reverse complement.
GGTTCTGTTATCAGGCCTTTTATTGAACGGGCAAACAACATCGACCACCATTTCCGGGTATGTGAGGGATGAGAACCGGCTTCCGGTTGCCGATGTTAATGTGTCGGTGAAATCCACCAACTACAAAACCACTACATCGCAAACCGGATTCTACCAATTGAAAATCCCCCGGCGTCCGGAATATGTTCTGCTGTTAACCAAGATCGGTTTTACCAATAAAGAATTGACCGTTAAGGCATCCGATCCATCCAAACCTGACAACATTGTTGTCGACCTCGATATTGCAAAATCTACCAGAGAACTCAACGAAGCCATCATCAGGCCCGATCGCGATCCCGGATCGAACCTGGTCAGGGTTGATCCCAAACTGATCTTCAGTTTGCCCGATCCATCCGGTAATTTTGAGGGTATCATTAAAAAGATGTCAGGCGTATCGTCATCCAATGAATTGTCGTCGCAATATTCGGTTCGTGGCGGGAATTTTGATGAAAACCTGGTTTATGTAAATGATATCGAGATATACCGGCCGTTCCTTATTCGTTCAGGTCAACAGGAAGGATTAAGCTTTATCAATCCCGACATGGTAGGCTCCGTGCTTTTCTCCGCCGGTGGATTTGACTCCCGGTACGGTGATAAACTCTCTTCCGTACTGGATATCAAATATCGCAAGCCCAATGATTTTGCTGCGTCGGCATCGATGAGCCTCATGGGCGGAACCCTGCATTTTGAGGGCTCCACAAAGAATCGTAAACTTTCCTATATCACCGGAATACGTTACAAAAGCAACAAATACCTGCTGAACACCCTGGAGACCAAAGGTGATTACAATCCTAAATTTGCAGACATTCAAACTTACGTATCGTATGACCTGTCGCCCAAATGGGAAATCAGTTTTCTTGGAAATATCGCCAATAACAAATACGATTTTGAGCCGGTCGACCGGGAGACATCCTTCGGGACTGTAAATGAGGCACTGCAATTGAAAATATATTTCGACGGGCGGGAGAGTGATGCCTTTACGACCTATATGGGTGCAGCTACCGCCGCGTTCAAGCCCAACAGCCGTCTCGACATGAAATGGATCGCATCCGCCTTCCGGACACAGGAGGCGGAATCTTTTGACATTCAAGGACAATACGCGTTAAATGAGCTGGACAAGCGATTGAACTCCGATACTTATGCCGACAGTATTTTAAACCTCGGTGTCGGAACATTTCTCGACCATGCCCGCAACGTATTGAATGCCAACGTTTATTCTTTCGATTACAAAGGAAGTTATAAGTCTGACGACCATTGGCTTCAATGGGGAGCCCGTTATCAGCATAGTAGTTTTAAGGACGATATTCAGGAATGGATCATGCTTGATTCAGCAGGATACTCTCTTCCCTACTCTGATTCACTCGTTTACCTTTACAACACCCATTTCTCAAATACAACGCTCAGCACCAACCAGGTGAACGGATATATCCGTGATTCATACGAAAAGATGCTGCGACGTGGAAAACTCATACTAAATGGGGGTATCAGAACAACTTATACCGACAACAACCAGGAATTCCTCGTCAGCCCAAGGGTCAGTATTTCCTATCTACCTTCAAACATAAAGGACCTTCAACTGCGACTCTCAGCCGGCGCCTATCACCAGCCCGCCTTTTTTAAGGAATTCCAGGATCAGGAAGGGCAGATACATACAGATGTGAAAGCCCAGAAATCGTTGCATTTTGTGGGCGGCACCGACTATTATTTCATTGCCTGGGGACGACTGTTCAAATTTACCAACGAGTTGTATTACAAATATCTGTGGGATCTGGTACCCTATGAAGTGGATAATGTAAGGATACGCTATTACGGAGCTAACCTGGCACACGGCTACGCTACCGGTCTCGATATGAAGGTGAACGGCGAATTTGTTCCGGGCATTGAATCCTGGGCAAATTTATCGGTCATGAAAACGCAGGAAGATATTGAAGGTGACACGGTTGGATATATTGCGCGGCCAACTGACCAGCGGGTTAATGTCAGCATCTCTTTCCGGGACTACCTGCCAAGAAGCAAGTCGTACAAAGCCAACCTAAACCTGGTTTTCGGAACCGGCTTACCCTTCGGTCCTCCGGGCATTCAGTCCCAGAAATCCTCTTTGCGAATTCCGCCTTACCGCAGGGTTGATATCGGATTCACGAAAGTCCTGATTGACGGAGAGAATCCATCAACCAATAAGTACCTGAAAAATTTCAAATCTCTCTGGCTCAGTCTCGAAATATTCAACATGCTGGATATTGACAATACAATATCGCATATCTGGATAAAGGATATAAGAAATCGCCAGTATTCGGTACCCAACTACCTGACTGGCAGGCGATTCAATGTTAAACTCCAGGCTAATTTTTAAAGTATGGTTTTCCTGCAGCCAATATTCCTATACGGTTTGTTTCTGCTAGCCATACCTGTATTAATTCATTTCCTGAATTTCAGGCGCTCCAAAACTATTTATTTCAGCTCTTTACGCTTTATCGAGGAAGTTAAAAGCACCTACCGGAAAAGGACACGTATCACTGATCTGCTGTTGCTTTTTCTGCGTCTGCTCATTATAGCCTGTCTGATCCTGGCCTTTGCACAGCCGGTCATACAAAAGGAAAAAACGGCTATTAATTCTCCGGCTTCCATCACCGGTTTGTACATCGATAATTCGCTCAGCATGGAATTATCGGAAAAGGGAGAATCCCTCCTCGCCAGGGCGAAAATCAAAGCCAAACAAGTAGTGAAAGCCTGTCCGCCCGACACCCGGTTCCAGCTCCTGGTCTCCGCGCCCTCGAATGAATTACCGGGGCAGACAGACAGGGAACTTACCCTGAACCTTATCGACGCGATTCAGCTATCCGCGAATCAGCTGCCCATGGAAGATATTCTGACCTTTTTCAGCCAGGTTAATAACAACCAGCAGATAAAAATCGCCTCCATTATTCTTATCTCTGATTTTCAAGAGTCGCTTTTCATAAAGCCTTTAGGACCTGGCTCCGGTTCCACCACCCTATTCCCGATTATTGTAAAATCTGCAACAACATCCAATATCAGTGTCGACAGCTGCTGGCTTGATAACCCAATGACTCTGCTTGGCCAGAACAACGCTGTTATAACCAGGGTCAATAACAGATCCGGCCAGGATTATGATGATTTCCCCGTCAGACTCATCATCAATGATACACTCAGAAATGAGACTGCTATTAAGTTGCCGGCCAATTCAGCAACTGAGGTAAGTTTGGGTTTCTATCCTACTTCTTTGGGCTGGCAGACAGGATCCGTTGAGTTATCCGATTTCCCGATCGTATTTGACAATGAATTATTATTCAGTTTTAATATAGAATCGGACATCCGTGTTGTTCACCTGCATGGTGCTGTCGAGAACAATTTTGTGAATAACGTTTTTGGCAATGACCCCTATTTCAGTTACGAGAATTACAGTGAGAAGGGCTTTCCCAGATCGGATTTCAAGGATTACAATCTGGTCGTACTGTCGGGTATAAGAAACATTGAGGCAGGAACCGCGGCAAAAATCAAAGATTTTATGCAATCCGGGGGAACGGTGTGGTTCTTCCCGGAACTCGACGGGCAATTAAGTAGCTACAACGCATTCCTGCAATCAATAAATGTTCCTCAGCTACAGGGAATTGTGCCTTACCGGGTGGAGTCAAGAATTGGGAACGGGCAGGAATTGTGGCTGCAAGGTGTAGTGGTGAATGTCGACAAACGACTCCGGCTTCCCTATTTTAACCAGTCTTTAAGAATTGCTCCCCTCTCCCCGGACCGTACAGACTTTTTAAATTCGGTGTCCGGAGATCTTCTTCTCACCAGGTTCCGAATCGGCACCGGATCGTTCATCCTCTCAGCATTTGCCCTCGAAGAAAGGTTAACTGATTTCATGTATCATCCGTTGTTTATCCCAATATGTTACCGAATAGCTACCCTGAGTAAAAGTAACACAGCCCTTTACCTCGTAAACGGAAGCAATGAGCCTGTCGCGGTAACTTCCGGGATTCATGGAAGCAACGTAATAAAAATCAAAAACCTGAAAACCGGATTTGAAACCATTCCCGTCCAACATCAGGGAAACGGGAAGGAAACCATTCTTTTTCCGGGAAGGTTACCTTCAGCGGGCATATACAGCAGCATTTCCGGTATCGACACTGTTGCGAAGATAGCGTTCAACACCTCACGGTTGGAATCTGCAATGAAATACCTTCCCGACTCGGTTATCCGGAATCGGCTAAAAGGGGCAGGATGGAATATTTCCATGAATAATAATTCATTCGATTTCGATAATCCCAAACAGATTGTCAACGATATCGCTGCAAAAAAAGTCTGGTACTACTTTCTAATCATGGCTTTAATGGCATTAGTTGCTGAGTCGTTTGTTATGAACACGAAAAAGTGATTCCTTTGTATAATTATTTTTAATCAATAGAATTATGAAACCGATAGATTACATTAATCGTGAAGATTTATATGGCGCCCACAATTATCATCCACTTCCGGTTGTACTTGACAGGGGTGAAGGTGTTTTCGTATGGGATGTGGAAGGGAAAAAATATTTCGATTTTCTATCGGCCTATTCAGCTGTTAACCAAGGACATTGCCATCCTAAAATTATTGATGCCCTAGTTAAGCAGGCATCAAAGATGACACTTACATCGAGGGCATTTTACAACTCCACGCTGGGTGAGTATGAGGAATTTGTCACCAAATATTTTGGTTATGATAAAGTTCTGCCGATGAATACCGGTGCGGAGGGTGATGAGACTGCTCTGAAGATTTGCCGTAAATGGGCCTATACTAAGAAAGGGATCGCAGAAAACCAGGCAAAAATAATCGTGTGCGACGGAAACTTTCATGGAAGAACCATTACCGTGATCTCCATGTCGACCGACCCGGATTCTTACGGCGGATTCGGGCCATTCACACCGGGTTTTATCAAGATACCGTACAATGACATCCCGGCTCTGAAGAGTGCACTGCAGGATCCCGACGTGGCAGGATTCCTTGTTGAACCCATACAAGGTGAAGCCGGAGTTTTTGTTCCTGACGAAGGATATTTGTCAACGGCCTACAAGCTTTGCAAGGAAAAGAATGTTTTATTCATCGCCGATGAAGTTCAGACCGGTATTGCCCGGACGGGTAAGTTGCTCGCGTGCGACCATGAACAGGTACGTCCCGATGTCCTGATCCTTGGAAAAGCACTGTCCGGCGGTGTATATCCTATCTCTGCAGTCCTGGCCGACAATGACATCATGCTTTGCATAAAGCCAGGCGAGCACGGCTCAACTTTTGGAGGCAACCCGGTTGCAGCCAAGGTTGCCATTGCTGCTCTGGAAGTCATACGGGATGAGAAACTGGCCGAGAATGCAGAAAAGCTTGGGAAAATATTCAGGAATGAACTGAAAAAAATCCAATCCGACCGGATAGAACTCATTCGCGGTAAGGGATTGCTGAATGCTGCAGTCATCAAGCCCAAAGGAAACCAGACCGCATGGGATGTTTGTCTGGCCTTAAAAGAGAACGGATTGCTAGCCAAGCCCACCCATGATCATATTATTCGCTTTGCCCCGCCACTCGTAATCACTGAGGAGCAGATAATGGAGGCTGCCGGCATTATCAAAAAGACCATCGAGGGCATGTAGCCGTTTCAGGTTCCGGAAGCCATGAAACCGAGATTAATCCTGTTTTTAGCTCTGGCATTACTCCCGTTAGGCCATCGTGCCGCGCAGGTGCATGCGCAGTCAACCGACAGTGTGACCGTTTCGTGTTTCAATCAGCCTGACGGAATCTGGTTTAAGAAAACGAACACCGTTTTTGGCCGGTTTGCATACAGCCAGGCAATACTGTGGCCATCATCCATCGGAGGACACTTTTACCTTTACCTCCGTGATGGTGAGCTCGGCAATCTTGATCAAATCTATAAAATAAAGACCCTGCGAAGGACATTCACCCTTCCGCCAGTCTGGGACAGTGACGATATCCAATGGAATTATTTTGTTCATCCCGGAATGGGTTCGTTTTCCTATCTAGCCTACCGGAACCGCGGCGGTCATTGGGCTGAGGCATTCGCCGGTGCAGCCCTCAACTCAGCAATCTATGAGTACATGATTGCAGGGGCTACCCAGCAACCAAGCTTTAACGACTTGATTGTTACCCCAATACTTGGCAGTATTCTTGGAGAAGGCATTTACCTGGTTAAAAAGAGATTGCTGAAAGACCATCACCTGAGCCTCTTCGAAAAGATTTTCATCACCGCTTCCGATCCGTTTGAAGCGTTCTATTATGGCTTCAACTACAGGAAGATCCTGAATGTGAATTACCGATAGAATGTTATCGATACCTTAATAAGTCAGCTCTATCCTTGTCGTATCAAAGGCTTTGATAAAAAATGTTTCCGTCTGGATCGTCAATTCCTTGTTCTTTCTTTTGGACCATCGAATGATCAGGTCCTGTTGACCGGCAGTCTGACATTCAACCACCTGATCGACCAACATGCCGAAAAATTCATAATCGGCCTCCTTACAGCATTCCTCACAATCACTGAAAGGATTCAGCAGACGATAGTCGAAATAATCGCCGGTATCGAAAGGATCTTTATTATAGACATGCAATCGAACCCAGGCTTTTGGGAGCAGCTGATAATCTGCAGTGACTCCATGATTGTTCTTTAGATTATCAAGGTTCAGCGGTGCCTCCCAGCCAAAATATCCGGCCTTGGAAAAAATCAGTTTAACACTGGTAAAATTGGCCGCTTCCAATTCAATACTGAATGCTCCGTCGGGGCCTGTGACCTGTTCACCTGCAAGTTTGTAATTGGCCTCAAATATACCGGAAGTGATTCGCTGCGTCCAAACCTGAACCTGCACCCCTTCAACTTTGATATTCTGGTTTGGATCCATGACAGATCCTGCTATCAGGAAAGAATAATCTTTCTTGCATCCGGTCAGAACCGGTAAAATGAGGAGAAACATAAGGAACCGAATAACAACCGCTGAAAAGCGCGGAATCGGCAAAACCTTCATTATATTTACTTTAGCCTGTGCAGTAAATATAGTTTTTTTTATTCCTTAATCAATGGCCGGGGATTACGTATATCTTTACAAAAAACCACAGAATATGGCAGAAATTAAGAATCTCGAGCCGACCGCTCTTTGGAATCATTTTGATGAGGTTCTGAAGATACCCCGACCCAGCGATCACGAGCAAAAAATAAGGGATTTCCTGATCAGTTTTGCAGCGCAAAGAAGCTTGTTCCATCAATCAGATGAGGCAGGCAACCTGCTTATACGAAAACCGGCCACCCCCGGCAAGGAGAATGATCCCTGGGTTTGTCTCCAAAGCCATCTTGATATGGTGTGTGAAAAAAATGCAGGTACAGATTTTGACTTTTTCACCGATCCGATACAGGGTTACATAGATGGCGACTGGGTAAAAGCCAGAGGCACCACTCTCGGGGGCGACGACGGAATCGGTATCGCAGCACAGATGGCCGTTCTGGATGCCGGCAATCTGGTTCACGGACCTTTGGAATGTCTGTTTACAGCGGCAGAGGAAACAGGATTAAACGGCGCATTTGGCCTCAAGCCCGGGTTCATGAAAAGTAACATACTGCTGAATCTGGATTCTGAAGATGAAGGAGAGCTGTTCATCGGATGTGCCGGCGGAATGGACCTGACAGCCTGGTTTGATTATCTGAAGGAATATATTCCCGAAGGTCATGTGTCAGTAAAATTGGGGGTAAAAGGATTGGTTGGTGGTCATTCAGGTGATGACATACACAAGGGATTAGGGAATGCCAATAAGATCCTGGGAAGGTTTTTATGGCAATTCTCGGATGATTTTGATATCCGGATTCATGGTTTCGACGGTGGTAACCTGCGCAATGCCATTGCCCGGGAGGCTGAGGCAACCATTACCCTGCCTGCCGCCAACCGGGTCAGGATGGAAGAGAAATTTAAAGAATTTCTGGCAGAGGTCAGGAATGAATTTGCCAGAACCGAACCCGGGCTTGAATTATGGCTTGCTGATAGCCCGATGCCACCCTGGATAATCGATGAAGACTGCCAGTGCAACCTTTTGAATGCCTTATATGCCTGCCCTCACGGAGTTCATGCCTGGAGCCAGACCATACCCGGGTTGGTTGAGACATCCACAAACCTGGCTGCAGTAAAGTTTATTGATGACCGCATAAAGGTTACGACCAGTCAGAGAAGTTCGCTGGAATCAGCTAAAATCGATATGTCCAATATGGTTGAAAGCGTTTTTCTCCTGGCAGGAGCCTATACTGAGAGATCAACCGGGTATCCAGGATGGAATCCAAATCCCGATTCACCGGTCCTGAAAATAACGGAACAGGCTTACCTCAGACTATTCGGTGTAAAACCGCTTGTGAAAGCGATTCATGCGGGTCTGGAGTGTGGACTGTTCCTTGAAAAGTACCCCGGGATGGATATGATTTCCTTCGGCCCTACCATCAAGGGAGTTCACTCGCCGGATGAAAGGCTGAATATCCCCTCGACGGTAAAATTCTGGAAACTCCTGGTTGAAGTTCTTGAAAGGATTTAAAACATGGGCATACCAGGCATCATTCAGCGCGATCCTTACCTGTCTCCCTTTATCAGCCGGATTCAGGGTAGAATGGATAAAGTAAACCTGAAAATAAGCCAGCTGGTCTCTCAAAAAGATACGCTGAGCAACTTTGCGAATGGTCATCATTACTTTGGACTGCATAAAACGGATACGGGTTGGTTACTGCATGAGTGGGCTCCCAATGCCACTTCGATAATCCTGACCGGTTCCTTTAACGGTTGGAAGCTGGAAACCAAATACCAGTTCCAACTTAAAGAACCCGGACAATGGGAATTGGTTCTGGAGGAGAACGACCTTCATCACCTGGATGAATACAAGCTTTGGATTTCATGGCCAGGTGGCGCCGATTACCGCATTCCACTATATGCGACACGGGTTGTGCAGGATGATACCACCAAGTTGTTCAATGCGCAGGTTTGGAATCCCAGGGAACCAACCCGGGTAAGCAAGCCTCTTAAGCCTCCAAAGAGCAACAAACCTGAGAAACATGCCGCCCTGATCTACGAGGCTCACACCGGCATGTCCTCTGAAGACGAAAAGGTCAGTTCCTTTGATGAATTTCGCACCACTATCCTGCCCCATATAAAAAAACTCGGGTACAATACCGTGCAATTAATGGCTATACAGGAGCATCCATACTACGGATCATTCGGTTATCATGTATCTAATTTCTTTGCGGTGTCGAGCCGTTTCGGAACTCCTGACGATCTGAGGTTATTGATATCGGACGCTCATGAAGCAGGAATCAGAGTGATCATGGATATCGTTCATTCTCATGCTGTTAAAAATCTACTTGAGGGTCCGGGACTTTTTGACGGTATTCCCGGAATGCTTTTCCATTCCGATCACCGCCGGGAACATCCGGCCTGGGATTCCCTTTGCTTTGATTACGGCAGGAACGAAACCATTCATTTCCTGCTTTCAAATTGCAAATACTGGATTGAAGAGTACGGATTCGACGGATTCCGGTTTGACGGTGTGACCAGCATGCTCTATTTTGATCATGGTTTAGGCAGGGATTTCACCTCGTACGACGCCTATTTCGATGCCGGGGTTGATGAGGATGCATTAGTTTATATAGCGTTGGCTAATAAGCTTATCCATGAAATCAACCCGGATGCAATGACCATTGCGGAAGACATGAGCGGATTGCCGGGCATTGCCTCACCCCTTTCCGACGGAGGGTTGGGTTTCGATTTCAGGCTATCCATGGGAATACCGGATTTCTGGATTAAGATATTAAAGGAAAGGTCTGATGAACAATGGAATACATCAGAATTATTCTATGAGCTCACCAACAGGAGGCACGATGAGAAAACGGTTTCTTATGCTGAATCTCACGACCAGGCGCTGGTCGGCGACAAAACGATAATTTTCAGGCTGGCCGACAAGGAAATGTATACACACATGTCTAAAAGCACTCCAAGCCTGATCATCGACCGTGCCCTATCACTCCACAAGATTATACGATTCCTGACCCTGGCGACGCATGGAGGAGGATACCTTAATTTCATGGGGAATGAATTCGGACATCCGGAATGGATTGATTTCCCGAGGGAGGGCAACGGCTGGACCTACCAATACGCACGCCGCCAGTGGCATCTTGCGGAAGATCCGTTATTGAGGTATGCAGGACTCGAACATTTTGACCAGGCCATGATCAGCCTTTTCAATAAAGATGAGATTTCTGTGATGGAAAAGCCCAGGCTGCTGCTCTCCAACGAGGCGGATCAGGTATTGGCTTTTGTAAGAGGCCCTTACCTGTTCGTTTTCAACTTTAATTCGGTAAAGTCTTATACAGATTACGGTATCGAATCAGATGCATCGGAATACCGCATTATCCTGAACACCGATAATCCTTTGTATGAAGGATTTGGCAGAATCGATGAAAAGATCGATTATATGGCTTTCCCGCTGGGAAAAATTGGCTCGGGATTCCAGATCCGTCTTTACCTGCCTTCCCGCTCAGGTTTGGCGCTGCGGAAAATACCAACCAGGGGAATTCGGTGAAACTGATGAAAGAGAAGATCATTATTTACCAGTTACTGCCAAGGTTATTCGGCAATACCTTTGAGCAGGTGATAATTAACGGGTCCAGAGAAGAAAACGGCTGCGGGAAATTCAATGATATTTCCACGACGGCACTCCGCGAACTCAAGGCCTTTGGAATTACGCATATTTGGCTTACCGGCATCATCCGCCATGCCACCCTTTCCGGCTATCCGCAATACAATTTGCCATCGAGTCATCCTGATATTGTCAAGGGTAATGCCGGTTCACCTTATGCCATCAATGATTATTACGATGTTGACCCGGATCTCGCAGTTAATGTTCCAGGGAGATTGTCAGAACTCGGGCAGCTGATTGAGCGAATACACGATACCGGGATGAAAGTGATCATTGATTTCATTCCGAATCACGTTGCACGGGACTACCGCTCACATCAGCTCCCTCACGGCTGCAGGGATCTCGGTGAAAATGATGATCAACGGCAATTCTTCAGCGCATCGAATAATTTTTACTATTTCCCAGGTGAGAGATTTAGAATCCGAAACCTGGTCAACCGCTCCAACGAGCCGTATTCCGAGATGCCAGCAAGAGCCACTGGTAACGACGTGTTTCGTCCGGACCCGGATATAAATGACTGGTACGAAACGGTCAAACTAAACTATGGCATTGATTATCTGAATAATGCGACTCATTTTTATCCACTTCCTGATACCTGGATTAAAATGACCGAGATCCTGCTTTTCTGGTCGGCAAAAGGGGTCGACGGTTTCCGGTGTGATATGGCCGGCATGGTACCAGTTGATTTCTGGCACTATTCCATCAGCCAGGTCAAAACCGAGTTTCCTGATATTCTCTTCATAGCCGAGCTGTACGAACCCTCAAAATACCGGGATTACCTCGAGACCGGGTTCTTCGACTATTTATATGATAAAGTAGATCTGTATGATACTTTAAGAGCTGTTATCGAAGGCAGATCCTCCACTACAGCCATATCGAAGGTATGGCAATCGCTTGAAGGACAAGATGATGCCATGTTGAGATTCCTGGAGAACCATGATGAGCAAAGGATTGCATCCAGGCATTTTGCGCACGACTCGTGGAAAGGACTTCCGGGAATGGCCGTTGCCGCACTCTTGAACCAGGGTCCGGTTATGATTTATTCCGGTCAGGAAGTCGGGGAAAGAGCTGAAGGAATCAGTGGATTCAGCGGTGATGATGGTCGGACATCGATATTTGATTATACTGCGATGCCGGAATTTCAAAAATGGTACAACCAGGGACGGTGCGATGGACAATTCTTGTCGGAAACCGGTAAATCATTGAGAACGGCTTATTCCGACCTGCTCCTTTTGTCCTCAAGATATCCGGTATTTGCTAACGGGCGATTATATGACCTTATGTATTTTAATGGTGATAATCCCCTCATCCATAAGATATTTGCCTTTTTACGATACGGCGGGACCGGAGAGGATGCTGTATTTTTGGTTATTGTTTCTTTTGATCAAGCCGTGAAAACCGTCAGGATAAAAATTCCCGAACACGCATTAAAAACTGTTGGGCTGGAATCAAAACAACGGATAAAAATATCCGCCATCGAATCCGGTGATCCAACGGCGGATATCAGGTTAATGAGCCAGATCATCACGATCGGCATCGACGTTAAGGTGAATCAGTCAGGCTACGGTTTAGTTACCCTTTCCTAAATCCATTTCACAAAACTGAAATCCTGACGATGCGGGATTAACGGACTTTTTGGGAAAAGGCGGATACCAAAATTGAAAACACCGGTCTGCGTTGGGAAAGTACACAGCTCGTAGCGTGTATGCCCATTTTGCTTCTCAACATTTGGAAATTCCTCTTTGAGGACAAATTTCTGCTTTCCGTTGGGCAATATTTCCACCATCACGAGTTCCACTCCGATATCGTCAGGTGATAAACCGTTTAGTTTCAGAACAACCTCAACGGTTAACCCACCACCCATTTTAAGCGGTTTTGTCAGGTCGTTGGAGTAGTTCACTTCCGTAATCTCAATTTTATCCCAAATCCTTGCAACCCTCTTCTTCCACCTTGTTATTGCTCTGGCTAAATGATAATTATCCGCCCTCATATCGCTTGATCGGTTGCCCAGCGCCTTATAAAACCGTTCGTAATAATCATCGATCATCCTTCGTGTGGTAAACTCGGGTGCGATCTGAGCAATGGTATTCTTGATGTGCTTGATCCAACCAACGGGAATGCCATTTTCATCAACCTGGTAAAATAAGGGAACAATCTCCTCCTCAAGTAGGTTGTATATGGTGGCTGCATCCAGTTCATCCTGGAAATTCTGGTCGTCGTATACCCTTTCCTGTTGAAGAGCCCAACCGGCTCCAGGTTTGTACCCTTCGCACCACCAGCCATCGAGAACACTGAAATTCATAACCCCATTCATAACGGCTTTCATGCCGCTGGTACCCGAAGCCTCCAACGGTCGTGTGGGAGTATTAAGCCAGATATCAACACCTTGCACCAATTTCCTGGCTACTGTCATATCATAATTCTCAAGGAATACGATTCTACCCCTGAATTCAGGACGCCGGGAAATGTCGACAATGTACTTAATGAGATCCTGGCCAGCTTTATCCCTGGGGTGAGCTTTGCCGGCAAATACGAACTGCACCGGCCTGTCTGGATTATTGACAATATTTTTCAGGCGTTCAAGATCACTGAAAAGAAGGTGAGCTCTCTTATAGGTTGCAAATCTCCTGGCAAATCCGATGGTCAGGGTTCTCTCATTTAATTTCTGACGAATCTCGATGATCTGTTTCGGAGGTTCGTGACGCCTGATGGAAACCTTTTCCAGACGTTGCCTGATATAGTCGATCAATGATTTTCGCAGGGACTGCCTGATACTCCATATCCTTTCATCCGGTACCGTATAAATCTTATTCCAAAAGTCGGTTGAGGACTGGTTTTCAAGAAATTGTTCACCGAATACCTCCTGATACAATTTCTGCCAGGCCTCGGCCGCCCAGGTCTGGTAATGTACACCATTGGTAACGAAGCCTATAGGCAATTCATCAGCATAATAACCTTTCCAAACAACCTCAAACATTTTCCGGGTTACCTCGCCATGAAGCTCACTTACTGCATTGATTTCCTGTGATAGTCTGGCAGCCAGGTGCGACATGGAAAAACGCTCAAAATGATTGCTCTGCTCTATTTTACCCAGGCCTATGAAATCATCCCAAGATATATTAAAGCGTTCCGGATAATGTCCCAGGTATGCGCGGATCATGTCTTCAGTAAATGTATCATGTCCGGCAGGTACCGGAGTGTGGGTGGTAAAGAGGGTTGAGCTCCTCACTACCTCAAGTGTTTCATCGAAAGTAAATTTCTTTATCTCCATCAGCCTGCGTATCCGCTCAAGTCCGATAAATGCGGCATGACCTTCGTTGCAGTGGAAAATATCAGGAGAAATGGATAGTTTGCTGAGCATCCTTATACCACCCAGGCCCAGAACCATTTCCTGTTTCAAGCGGTTTTCCTCATCGCCTCCGTAAAGATGATAAGTGATAGACCGGTCGGCCGGCTGGTTCAGCTCATAATCGGTATCCAGAAGGTACAAGGCAATCCTGCCCACCATGGCTTTCCAGAGCCTAACATGTATGAGTCGGCCGGGCATGCCAATCGGGACCTGAATCCATTGTCCGTCAGCATCAAGCACGGGTTCAACAGGAAGATCGGAGAACCGTTCTTCAAGATCTTCTGATATCTGATCACCATTAAGGGTAAGAACCTGTCTGAAGTAGCCGAACTTATACAACAGTCCCATGCCAATTATAGGTACATTCCTGTCGCTTGCTTCCTTTAAATAATCCCCGGCAAGGATTCCCAGGCCACCTGAGTAAATTTTCAAACTACTGTGGAAGCCATATTCCATACTGAAATAGGCTACCATAGGACCCGGTTTTTCATTTACCTGGCTCATGTAATCCTTGAACCTCGCATAAACCAGTTTATAGGCTTCATGAAAATCCTGGTCATGTTCAAGCTCAATAAGTCGGTCAAGCGGAATCTGCCGCATGAGCGTTATCGGATTATGCTCAACCTGTTCCCATATTACGGGATCGATGGATCTGAACAGGTTTTCGGCATCATAATTCCATGTCCACCAAAGGTTTTTAGAGATATCTACAAGGCCGCTGAGGGTCTCCGGGAGAGAGGATTCCACCAGTACACGCTGCCATACCGGTTCATTGGTATTCTGCAATTCAACGGTGCCCTGTATCAATGCCTCATCGGAAAAATCCGGTTCCGGCCTGTCTTCAAAAACCACCTCGGATAAGGCATAAGAATAAGCTAGATCATAATTTTTAACCAGGTTTTCCCACAATGCTTTTTTTGAGAATTCCAGCGAAAGATCGAAGAGACTTTTACGCTTTGCATCGTCCAGTTTTGAAAAGCTCAGCAGTGCTTCCGCAATCCAGGCAATAAGGGTTTCATCAGTATTATTGTTCCGCGGTGCAACAGCAACCGGAAGATTGGGCAGTTCAGTTTCAAATGCTGACATCCAGTTACCAAAACCAGCCTGATCGGTGGTAAGAGTTGGCACACCAAAGGCGATGCTTTCCAGGGGAGTATAGCCCCATGGCTCGTAATAGGATGGGAAAACAGTATAATCAAGCCCTGTAAGTATTTGATAATAGGTTAGATTGAATATTCCATCCTGACCGTTGAGGTAGCATGGAATAAACATCACTTTTACCTTATTTCCCTGGGCATTATTCAATCCTGATTCCTGAAGCAACCGGATAATCGGATCGGCCTCAGCCTCATGAAGATTATGAGTCAGGTACATACTGCCACTGAGCCCGACATCCTCACCGTTCAGCCGTTGGCTTACGCTGCGGCGCGGTCCGTAATTATTTGCAGGAACAAGAATCAGGGCAACAATTTCCTTGGTTAGGTTTTCGTCTTCGTTAAGTTTGGCCAGTGCACTGATGAACACGTCGAGGCCTTTATTACGGTATTCATATCTCCCGCTCGTCCCGATTGCCAGAAAATCATCAGTGAGCTCATACCCGAATAATGCATGTGCAACATCCCTGATTACTTTTCGTGCTGTCACTCTCTCCGTTTTGAGAGTTTTTGAATCCGGCACCAAGTCGGGATTGAATCCATTGGGAGTAATCAGATCAGGTCTTCGGCCCAGCAATTGGGAACATTCCCCGGCGGTAATCTCGCTGACCGTGGTAAACTGATCAGCGTTCACAGCAGCCAGCTTCTCCAACGAATGCTTGGCCATTACGTTCAACCGGCCAGCCATCTCATCACCCGAATACTCAGCCAGCTTCAAATAGAGAGGCAGTCCGTTGCCGGCGATGGACCGGCCAATGGTAGTGGCATGAGTGGTGAAAACGGTAGCAATATAAGGAGATTCCTTTTCCAGGTATAGAACCCCCATTCCAGTCATCCATTCATGGAACTGAGCAACAACCTGCTTATAACGGTAATATTCTGTAAAACTCTTAATCAGCATCCCGGCCGCATAGCCAAAAAGTGCAGCTTCGATATAATCCCATCCGCCTGAAATGGAGTCGAGTCGGTAATCCTCCCACGCTTTACTGAATATCTCATCCTTGCGTGAAATCAGAGGGGTAAAATCGATGATGATAACCTGCGGTTTTCCGGGAATGTTCCAACGACCAGTCCTGAATTTCATCCCGGTCGCAAAAGCATGTTCTTTCCATCCGAGAAACAACGTGTTATCTTCTATAAATTCAGGATTATCGTGGTCTTCACGCCATATGTCAGGACCGATAAAAAGGTAATGCTCCCCAAAACGGCTCAATACCTCCTGGCATTTTGATGTTAAAACCGTATATATCCCACCAACTTTATTGCAAACTTCCCAGCTAACCTCAAAAAGTATTTCCGGACTGTTCTGCATAGCATTTTCAGTCATAGTAATCAGTCAAATTAGGGGGCGAATTAACTAATTTTTTTTCTCTTTAGCCGGTTTAGCTGGTGAGGCTTTCTGACTGACAGGCTTAACAGACTTACTATCTGAGACTTTCTTTACCGTGCCTCTTTTTTGTTTCAGGATCTTTAGAATTGTCTCATAATCACTGATGGCATCCTCCAGCGGGGCACCGGACAGCTCCTCAATCGGAATCCCCTTATACACTACCCGCTTGGTTTTCTTTTCAAGGCGCAGGATGAAATCTGACACTATATTCATAAAATTTATGAAGGCATCATACGGGCTGTTATAAGGGTTAAAATAGTTATGAACCGCCTGGTCGGCAAAAAACTTGGTAGACATGTAATATAGATGGTCGCTGGCCTGGAGGTAGCGCCAATCCTTCAGCAGTTCAGGGTCATTAGCCTGCAGTACCAGGTTGCGGACGGAATTCAGTTTATTGAAAGCTTCTTTCTGCATTTCATTACCCAGCCAGGCGGAAAGATCGCGCTCCTCATCAGCCCACGAGCTTGGATAAGGAACGGACAACGGACCCACCGACTGGTGTGTTTCCACAATCTCGGAGGGCAAGGTAAAACCGGTATCCGGATCTTTGATTATCAACCTGACCAGATGATCAAAGAACTGATGGATGCCTGATTCCACGGGCTGATGTTCGCCAAAGGTTTCGTAATCCATAAACAGGTTAATAAAATCCTCATTAGCAGGCGAGCTTTTGATCCATTGCAGGTATTTCTCCGACTTTAACGGCCATTCCGACCAGGATTGGTTGGAGAACCTGAAAGCGATATCGTCACTCAGTTTATAATTTCGAAGCAATACTTTAAGTTTCGGATCTAAAACATTGTAATACAGGAAATTTGGACTCTTCCAGCCCAATACGTGCTTGGCCCCTTCCGCAAGCATGGCCTTGTAGCCCATTTTCGAGACCAGGTCGCCGATGGCATCTGAGTAAACAAGTTCTGTATTTCTGAATACCGTTGGGGTCAGGCCAAACAGGGATTCAATTTTTTCTTTGTGCAGGGTTACCTGGTGCTTGAATTCATCGTGGCTTCCCAGCACAGCCAGGGAATGGGAATAGGTCTCGGAAAGAAACTCCACATGACCGGTGGCAGCCAGTTTCTTGAAGCTGGTTATCACATCGGGTGCATACAATTCCAGCTGGTCGAGAAGAATGCCGGTAAGGCTGAACGACACCTTAAATTGGCCGTTAAATTCCGTTATAAGACTATATATCAACTCGTTGGTCGGTAAGTAACACCGCTGTGCCACCTTCTTCAGAATAAGTTTATTCAGGTAGTCGTCATAATAATAATGATCCTTGCCGACATCAAAGAAACGATAGCGCTTGAGCCGGAATGGCTGATGGAGTTGAAAATACAGGCAGATATTTTTCATAACGTTTTGTTTCTGGATTGTAACAGATTCGAATATTCTTTCTTAATCAGAAGGGCTGCATTTTCCCACTTGAGGTTATCGACCTCTTCCCTTCCGTAATGCTGAAACATCAGTGGCAGTGATTCATAGGTTATCAGTCCGTAAATGGCATCAGCCATTGCATCAACATCCCAGAAATCAACCTTAATGGCATGTTTTAGAATTTCCGACACGCCTGACTGCTTGGAGATGATTACCGGCACATTCGACCGCATGGCTTCCAGCGGACTGATCCCGAATGGTTCCGAAACGGAAGGCATGA
This sequence comes from uncultured Porphyromonadaceae bacterium, assembly GCA_964355105.1. Lineage (GTDB taxonomy): Bacteria > Bacteroidota > Bacteroidia > Bacteroidales > UBA12481 > UBA12481. The sequence continues at coordinate 32,929 of CAYHCO010000008.1, read as the reverse complement.
CATACACATCGCTGACAGCAAACATATTGTCGACATCCCGACCTTTCAAGAAATCGGTAAAGTGAAACTTTTCCGTCATTCCCAGTCTAGCGGCATATCGGATCATCTTCCGAAGCAGGTCGCCGCTTCCAGCCATTACAAAACGGACATTATTGGCATGTTTCAATACTTTATGCGCAGCCTCCATGAAATATTCGGGACCTTTCTGGTACGTGATCCTTCCCAGGAAAGTCACAACCTTTTCATCGACGTATTTTTCGAAGACTTCAGCATCCGCTCCGGTACCCGGTTCAACGGCATTATAAACGGTGACCACTTTATCCGGGTTGATACCGTAGCGGTTGATTACGATATTCCGGGTCAGGTTACTGACCGTGATTACCAGGTCGGCCTGCTCCATGCCCGTTTTCTCAATATCGTAAACAATGGTATTATAATTCTCACCCGAACGGTCGAACTCAGTTGCATGCACATGAACAACCAGTGGTTTTCCCGACATTCGCTTGGCGGCGATTCCGGCAGGATACGTCAGCCAATCGTGGGCATGTATGACATCAAAAGTATGTTCGTGTGCTATCTCCGAAGAAACCAATGCATAATTGGAGACTTCCTGCATCAGGTCGGGACCGTATTTACCCGTGAAATCAAGAGTACCAACCACCTCAGTCAACACCGAAGTACCTGCGGTGGTTCCACGTTCAAATTCGGTCAGCGACAGTTCGTTTGTCTGAAAATGTTCATGTGAATATTTCTGGAACTCTTCTGGTGACAGGTAAGGAAGAAGCTTTGATCCAACTTCGATATAGGTCATTTCATAGGACTGGCTTGCAGTAGCTTCTGACAAGCCAGTAAGGGTTTCCTGACTAAAGGCATAGGTCCTCCGCTTGATTGGAACTTGTGAGGCGCCAACAAGTTTAACCGATGACTGATCCTCGTCCCCATAAGATTTCGGAACAACAAAAATCACCTCAACACCACAGTAAGCAAGCCCACGCGTCATTCCATAACAGGCAGTCCCCAATCCTCCGCTGATATGGGGCGGAAATTCCCATCCAAACATTAATACACGCATAGGTTCTAAATTTTCTTGAGCATATACATAATTCTCAATGTTTCAGCCACGCTGGCAGCTGAAGAAATGGCACCGCAAGGGGTATGTGGCGGGTTTCCGTCATATACTTCAGAAATGGTTCCAAGACCATGTTCAAACATATCCTCCTCAAAGTTATGGACAAGGGCATTAATAAAATGTTTGCCCGATTTTCCGTACAGACTTAACCATGCCTGCGAAAAATGTCCGAGAAGCCAGGGTCTGACCGTGCCCTGATGGTATGCGAGGTCGCGGGTTTCATGGTCGCCTTCATAACTCATCTTATAATCCTCATGCCTTGGCGACAGGGTCCGCAAGCCCTTGGGGGTCAGTAATTCAGACTGGACAATATCCAGAACGGCTCTTTTTTGCTCATCTTCAAGTGGAGAGAAAGGCACGGAGACAGCAATCACCTGGTTCGGCCTTACATCCCAGTTTGCCTTACCTTCGAATACATAATCGGCGAGATAATTCTGTTTGCTGCCCCAGAAGGTCTCCCTGAAGGCTCGTTCCATCACTACGGGCCATGCCTGCCATTCTTCCATAAAAGCTTTATCCCCTGCCTCTCCGGCAATTTTTAGGGCAAAGCATATAGCATTGTACCACAATGCATTAACTTCAACTGCGAGACCCGGCCTTTGAGTTACAGGTACTCCGTTCAGGTAGGCGCTCATCCAGGTTAATGCCTGGCCGGGTAGGTAGGCATAAAGAAGGCCGTCATCCTGCATGCGTATTCCGGGATTTACCCCACTGCGGTATGCATTTAGGACCTGTTTGATTGCATTACCGAAAGACTTCCAAATCGCTTTTCCGTCATTCAGGTAATCGGCATATTGCTGAATTGCGCTTATCATCCACAACGACCCGTCGACACTTCGGTAAACAGGATTGTTCCGGTCGGGAGAATGATTTGGAAATAGTCCGTTCTTCAGTTTTTTTGCGAGTGATTTTGCCAGCTTGTCGAACAGCTCGGGCTGGCCGGTAGCAATGGTCAGTCCGGGCAAAGCAATCCAGCAATTTCTTCCGTAGGATCCAAACCAATGGAAGCCTGAAACGATTTCCGGCACCCCATTAATTTCCTGGAGGAAAGATTTAGCCGTTTGAGCCAGAACTTCCTCAAAAGTATGGCGAAGCGGTGTTTTCTCTGCCTGTGCAGAAAATCGCTTTTTCAGGACGGAAGGTGTCTGTTCGTCGAATCCCGCTGCCATAACAAAGCTTTCTCCGGCTTTAATGGAACATTCGAAAAATCCGGGTACATATAGGTCCTCCTGATAAGGGTATCCCCTCCTCTGCTCTTTCAGGTATTCGATTTTATTGTACCAATCAGGTGCCTGAATAAAATCAAATGCTTTCGATGTTTGCAGGTAAAGTCCGGGATAGTTCTGGTATAATTTCAAGTATACACCGTTCTTGCAGGGTTCCACCAGTTTATTGACATTCATGTTTGCTTTGCAGAGGTCATGAACATTGCGGAATGCGAGGAACGGCTTAATCCTGAGGAGTGTCGGGCTGTGTGCTTCCAGTAAGGTATATCGGACCAAGAGTCGCGGTTCCTTTTCATCCAGAAGAATTTCTTTTTGAAGCATGACACCGCCCACCCGGTAAATCATTTTCCATAATGGATCCATTTCGAACCATCGGGCATATTTGTGCCCTTTGGGATAATATTCACCCGGATATTTATGAATTCCCAGGTTAAACTCCTGATCGTGCTGAATCACCGTTTCGTCAAGGGATGACAGGATCACATGCCTTCCCCCGTCATAATCTGTGATCGGTGCCACCAGAAGACCATGATATTTTCTTGTATTACAGCCGATTATAGTTGAGCTGGCATAGGCACCGGTGGGATTCGCCAGGATAATTTCTTTCGAAAGACTATATTCGAGGTTAATCAGCTGAGTTTTATCAAATTGCAGAAAGCTCATAGGAGTTTTATAATGATTGGTAAAATCAGAGTCTCAAAATACCCAATAAATGGCAGATTTCCATTGCCCTGAGCATTTTTTTTAACTAATACAAATACAAAAAACTATTGCGATTGTTTATTTTATAAATTGGTTTACCTTTGTACCGCAAAATAAAAAAAACAAAAAATGGCATACATAATTAATGATGACTGCACCGCATGCGGAACCTGCATTGATGAATGTCCGGTTGAAGCAATCTCTGAAGGTGATATTTACAAAATTAATCCGGACGAATGCACGGATTGTGGCGCTTGCGCCGATGTTTGCCCTGTTGAAGCCATTCATCCGGCATAACAGCAACTTCTTATAAAAAAAGCCGGCTGTTGCCGGCTTTTTTTATTTTATATCAGAGGAGAAAACTGATCATAATCCCCGCTGCAACAGCACTTCCGATTACTCCTGCCACATTGGGGCCCATGGCATGCATCAGTAAATGGTTGGTAGGATCGGCCCTCAGACCCTCAACCTGGGAAACTCTGGCAGCTGCGGGAACAGCAGATACTCCGGCGGATCCTATCAGTGGATTCACCTGGTTTTCCGGTTTCAGAAAGAGGTTCATCAGTTTTGCACAGGAAACACCCCCTGCTGTGGCCACCGCAAAGGAAACAGCCCCCAATGCAAAGATCATCAAGGATTTCGAGGTAAGAAATACGTCCGCTTGGGTGGATGCACCCACAGTAAGGCCGATCAGGATAGTTACGATATCGATCAACGATGTTTTTGCCGTATCCGCAAGCCTGCGGGTAACGCCTGATTCGCGGAGGAGGTTACCAAAGAACAGCATCCCCAGCAAAGGAAGGGCACTCGGCGAAATAAAGCAGGTTAGAAGCAGGCCGATGATTGGAAAAAGGATTTTTTCAGTCCGGGAGACCTGCCGGGGAGATTTCATCCGGATTTTGCGCTCCTTTTTCGTTGTCAGGAGCCTCATCACCGGTGGTTGAATTACCGGTACCAGGGCTATGTAAGAGTAGGCTGCAATAGCGATTGGCCCGATCAGGTTGGCAGTTTGCACCCCATTCCACATTTTAACCCCGTTAGCCAGTCGGGACGCGGTATAAATAGCCGTCGGCCCGTCGGCACCACCGATAATTCCGATGGATGCCGCTTCCGGAAGACTGAATCCCAGATATATCGCTGCAATCAGGGTGACAAATATTCCCAGTTGCGCCGCAGCACCGAGTAACAGGGTCTTCGGATTTGAAATGAGATAAGAAAAATCAGTCATAGCCCCCAATCCCAGAAATATAAGAGGCGGATAGATCCCTGCAGTGACCCCGAAATAAAGGTAGTTCAGTACACTGCCCTTTTCATAGATCCCGATTTCCATACCCGAATTCAGTAAAAAGGGTATGTTTCCAATTAATATGCCCATCCCGATCGGTACGAGCAGAAGCGGCTCGAATCCATGACGAATGGCCAGGTAAAGGAAAACCAGGCCAGCAACAATCATGAGAAGGTGTTTGAGCGATGCGTTCGCAAAGCCGCTGAAATGCAGGAAATTACTGATTCCTCCCTGTGCCTGGTCACTGACACCCTGACCCGGTACCATCCAGCTGATTAGCCCCAGAGTAAGGATAATACCAAAAACCGTTAAAGCTCTTTTCATCGGACGTTATTCAATTTCAAATAAAATATCATCCTGGAGAATGTTGTCACCCGGGTTCACCTTCATATTCCTGATCACGCCGTTTTTCTCGGCCAAAATTTTATTCTCCATCTTCATGGCCTCATAAATAAGAACCACCTCACCCTGCTTGACCGGATCTCCATTCTTTTTACTGATTGATAGTATATTGCCAGGCAGCGGCGTTCTGACCGCCAGGAATTTCGTACCGGCAGACATATGCGCAGGCTCTGGCGCCTTAACCGGATTCCTGACCAGCACAGGCGTTTTGGATAATTGAACCTGATGGTGGATCTCCACCTCGTAATTCGTGCCGTTCACTTCGACCTGGGCCAGGTTATTCTCGATTGATTTAATATCAACCTCATAATTATTACCCTGAATGGTGAATTTGAATGATTTCATTCTTCAATCAATTATAAACTATTTGCGGTAAGCCAGATTTCGGAGTCCATAGATCCTGGAATTCCAAGGTGAATAACGCTTAGAGACCTTTTCAATAGTCATGATATTGGATTCCATATCATGAAGTTCGCCCAGGTAAAGATTCAGCGCCAGTGCGATAGCAGCATTGGTCTCACCGCTCAGATCGGTGCAGCATTCTTCATCTTCCTTGATTTTTCCGGCCTTCCGAAGTTTGCTTCGGATCTGGATCCTGAAAAATTTGGGGATCTGGTTGAAAATGATGGTCAGCACGGCTAGAGCAGAAAAAACCACGCCAATACCAACTATGGCGATGACAAGCCCTAGCCTGAGATCAGCTGAGGATACTAGGATGAGTAGTTTCATAATTCAGGCGGTTAGAGTGGTATATTCCCGTGCTTCTTCGGCGGATTGGAATCCTTCTTGGTTGAGAGAGTCTGAAAAGCCCTGATGATGCGAAACCGGGTATTCCTGGGTTCGATTACATCATCGATATATCCGTAACGGGCCGCTTCATAAGGATTGGCAAATTTTTCGCGATACTCCTTCTCCTTCAGATCAAAATATTTCTTCTTCTCCTCCGGGTCCTTAATATCCAAGAGGGCTTTCCCTTCCAGGATTTCGATAGCCCCCCGTGCTCCCATAACGGCGATCTCCGCCGTTGGCCATGCATAATTAATGTCACCCCTCAATTGCTTGCAGCTCATCACATCATGAGCCCCACCGTAAGATTTCCTGAGGGTTACGGTAACCTTGGGCACTGTGGCTTCACCGTAGGCATATAGGAGTTTTGCCCCGTTTGTAATGATTCCGCCAAACTCCTGAGCGCTTCCGGGCAAAAAACCGGGAACATCAACCAGCGTAAGTATAGGAACATTAAAACAATCGCAAAAACGAACAAATCTGCCGGCTTTCTTGGAAGCGTCGATATCGAGAACACCGGCCATGTGGCTGGGCTGATTGGCTACAATTCCCACGGAAGCACCGTTAAAACGTGCAAAGCCGACCACGATGTTCTGGGCATAGTTGCGATGCATCTCGAAAAACTCATTATTGTCAACGATCTCATGGATCACATCTTTAATATCGTAAGGCTGGGTCGTACTTTCAGGGATAACATCGTTCAGGAAATCACACATGCGATCCGGTGAATCAGCACACTCTTCTACCGGTGCCTCTTCCAGGTTGTTGCTTGGGAGGTAACTGAGTAATTTACGAATGAGCATAAGCCCTTCCTCCTCATCACGTGCAATAAAATGAGCTACACCTGATTTTCGTCCGTGAACCAATGGTCCCCCAAGATTCTCGACGGTAATATCCTCCCCGGTGACTGTTTTGGTAACCTTGGGACCGGTGACAAACATGTAGGAATTGCTTTCACTCATGATGATGGCATCGGTAAGCGCGGGGGAGTAAACAGCCCCACCGGCACAGGGCCCGAAAATGGCACTGATCTGGGGTATAACCCCGGAAGCCAGAATATTCCGCTCAAATATCTCGGCATATCCGGCCAGGGAATTCACACCTTCCTGAATTCTCGCGCCACCGCTGTCATTGATACCGATTACCGGTGCTCCCACTTTCATTGCCTGGTCCATTACCTTGCAAATCTTCTGGGCAAATGTTTCCGACAGCGCTCCTCCAAAAACAGTGAAATCCTGGGAGAATACATAAACGACACGTCCATCGATAGTTCCGTGTCCGGTGACCACCCCATCCGACAAAACCAGCTGTGAATCCATATCAAAATGAGTGCAGCGATGAGTAACAAACATATCGTACTCTTCGAAACTTCCTTCATCCAGCAGCATATCAATACGTTCCCGGGCAGTCATCTTTCCCTTGGCATGCTGAGATTCTATCCTTTTTGGGCCCCCACCCATTTTAGCAACTTCCCGCTTGTCGATCAGTTCTTTGATCTTTTCCAGGCCAGACATAGTCATTTGTATTATTTGTTGGAGCAGAATTCAGTGAGTACGCCCAGGGTATTTTTCGGGTGGAGAAAGCCAATCTGCAATCCTTCAGCTCCCTTGCGTGGCGTTTTGTCGATGAGCCTGACCCCTTTTGCCTCCGTTTCGGCCAAGGCTTCCTCAATATTGTCGACGGCGAATGCCAAATGATGTATCCCCTCGCCTTTCTTTTCAATGAATTTGCCTATCGGACCTTCCGGATCTGTGGATTCCAACAGTTCGATCTTCGTTTCTCCGACCTGAAAAAAAGCCGTTCTGACCTTCTGATCGGCGACCTCCTCAATTGCATAACATTTGAGGTTTAAAACCTTCTCATAAAATCCGATGGCCTCCTCAAGATTGCTGACTGCAATTCCGATATGTTCAATACGTTCAATGTTCATAGTAATTTACTTTTATTGGACCTGTCACAAAAGTACTTTCCCAATCTGAATCATACTGCCTGATACCGTATGATTTTTATCAGGAATTGGGATTTATTTCACTGCTTTACAGAGGGTTAATTATTATTTTTCATTAGCATTCATGATTTTTCTCAGGCTTTAACAATTTCCCTACTTTTAATTTTAGAAATTTTCTCTCCAAAACGATCGAAAATATTATTAAATAACTGATTACATAACACTTAAGGCATGAAGAAACAATTTTTATTTGCCCTGGCTCTTATTGGATCCCTTGGAATCATAAGAGCCCAGGAAGAAACGAAACTTTTACGATTTCCGGCGATCAACAAGAACCAGGTTGTTTTCACCTATGCGGGCGACCTGTATTCGACCTCGGATAAGGGTGGCATCGCCCGCAGGCTGACTTCCCATCCCGGTTACGAAATGTTCGCAAAATTTTCCCCGGATGGAAAAACCATCGCTTTCACGGGTCAGTATGACGGGAATACCGAGGTTTTTACCATTCCTGCCTCCGGAGGTGAGCCCACTAGAATTACCTATACGGCAACATTAACCCGCGATGATGTAGGAGACCGGATGGGTCCGAACAATATTGTCATGGGATGGACGCCTGATGGAAAATACATCATTTACCGATCGCGCAAGCAGTCTTTCAATGACTTTAAGGGACAGGTTTTCAAGGTTCCGGCTACCGGCGGAATCTCCGAACAGCTGCCATTCTCGGTTGCTGGTTCCAACAGCTTCTCCCCTGACGGTAAAAAGCTTGCCTTCAACCGCGTATTCCGCGAATTCAGGACCTGGAAATATTACCAGGGAGGCATGGCGGATGATATCTGGATTTACGATTTCGCAACCGAAAAATCTGAAAACATCACCAACAACACCGCGCAGGACATATTCCCCATGTGGGCAGGCAACAAGGTCTATTACCTGTCCGACCGAGACCGGATCATGAACCTTTTCTCCTACGACCTGACAGCTAAAACATCCGCCAAGGTCACTGATTTCAAGGATTATGACATTAAATTCCCATCAGTAGGCGATCAGAACATCATTTTTGAGAATGCCGGTTCACTTTGCACCTTCAACCTGGCCGATAACAAAATCACCCGTCTGTCAATTGTCATCGGAAATGATTTTCTCTACGACCGAAAGGAATGGAAGGATGTTTCAGGCTCGGTGTCTGCCGCAGATCTCTCTCCAAACGGTGAAAGGCTTATCATCTCCGCCAGGGGTGAAATCTTCAATACCCCGGTCAAACAGGGCATAACCAGAAATCTGACCAACTCTTCAGGTGTGCATGAGCGCAATGCTGGCTGGTCACCTGATGGAAAAAACATTGCCTACCTTTCTGATAAAAGCGGTGAATTCGAGATCTACATCTCAGACCCCAAATCGCTGGAATCAGCCAGGGCTCTGACCAAAAACAGTGATAACTATATTTTCGACTTCACCTGGTCGCCCGATAGTAAGTCGATCCTTTATTATGACAAGAAATTCTGCTTATGGCATGTAGATATCGCATCAGGCAAAAAACTAAAAATTGCTGAATCCGAGATGGGTCCGGTTGGATCCTATTCCTGGTCGCCAGACAGCAAATGGATTGCATTCGTTCTTCCGGAGCAGGGCATGGGCATCATCAGGCTATACTCGATTGAAACCGGAAAGGTTTTTGAAGTGACCGATGCCTGGTACAATTCAGGCAGCCCGGTTTTCAGCCGGGATGGGAAATATCTGGTATTTGTATCGGCAAGAACGTTTAATCCAACTTACTCAGCTACGGAATGGAACCACAGCTATCAGGATATGAACAAGATGTACCTGGTTACCTTAAATCCTGAAACCCCCTCCCCTTTTGCACCTAAAGATGACCAGGTGGCAATTACCGGTGATTCCGTTAAGACAGCACCAGCAGCCAAGGATACAAAAAAGGCTTCATCAAAGGTGGATCCCACCGGGATCAGTGAGAGAATTCTTGAAATACCAACCGCAGCCGGTAATTATTACGGGTTGGAACTTATCAATGAAAAGCTCTATTACCTGTTCAATTCTTCCGAAACCCAGGGATCCAGATTTAAGGTCTTTGACCTTGCCAAACAGAAGGAGACTGAATTGGGCCAGAATATGGGCTATGCCCTTAGTTCGAACGGTAAGAAAATGCTGCTGAGCCAGGGTGGGAAATATGGGGTTGTCGATATACCCGCAGGCAAAGCAGTCATTGAGGAATCGGTTAATTTATCGGGACTGAAGGTCATGGTTGACAAACAGGAAGAGTGGCAGCAGGTTTTTGACGAGACCTGGCGCCATATGAGAGATTTTTTCTATGACCGGAACATGCACGGGGTTAATTGGAAGGCTATTTACGACAAGTACAAGCCCCTGGTTAAATACGTCCGCCATCGTTCCGACCTTTCCTACCTTCTCGGTGAGATGATCGGCGAATTAAATGTTGGCCATGCATACGTTAATAACGGCGAACGGCCGATGCCTGAGAGAATTCCGATGGGTCTTCTGGGAGCACGACTGTCAAAAGCCGAATCCGGATATTTCAGGATCGACAAGATCATGGAAGGCGCCAGCTGGTCGCCGGAACTCAGATCGCCACTCACAGAAGCCGGTGTTTCTGTTAAAACCGGGGATTACATAACTGCTGTCGACGGCCAGACGGTAAAAGGAATCGCGGATATTTACCAGCTCCTGATCGGCAAGGCAAATCAGCTTATAGAGCTCATGGTATCCTCTTCTGCTGACGGCTCCAACGCGAAACCCTGCCTGGTGAAGACCATCGGCAGTGAATCTTCGCTGATTTATTATGACTGGGTCCAGGAGAACACCAGGAAGGTGAATGAAGCAACCAACGGTGACGTCGGGTACATCCATATTCCCGATATGGGAGTCACGGGATTGAATGAATTTGTCAAGCACTATTATCCGCAGCTGACGAAGAAAGCCCTGATTATCGACGATCGCGGCAACGGCGGAGGCAATGTATCGCCGATGATCATCGAGCGGTTACAGCGCGAAATCACCTATGCCACGGTGGCAGCCAATCAGAAAAAGGGTTCAGTAAATCCATCAGGAACATTTACAGGTCCGAAGATCACCCTCATCGACAGGTATTCTGCATCTGACGGCGATTTATTCCCTTATCGGTTTAAGAAACTTCAACTCGGTAAACTCGTTGGGGTAAGAACCTGGGGTGGCGTGGTTGGTTACAGCGGACAGATACCCTGCATCGATGGAGGATCGATCATTACACCTTCTTTTGCGCCTTATGCAGCGGATGGCAGCGGATTCATCATCGAAGGTCATGGAGTGGATCCAGACGTTATTATTGACAATGATCCTCATGAGGAATACAAAGGAATTGACCGTCAACTTGATAAAGCTATTGAACTCATCAGGGAAGATATGAAGAACTATTCTAAAACTGTTCCTCAAATACCCGCATACCCGAAAAAGAACAAATAAGACTGCTATTTCACAAATAAAGGCCGGGACCGGAAGTTCCGGCTTTTTTTTTCGTATTTTTTGAGACTTAAATTAACAGCTTATGGCAAAGTTTGGCATCAAAGCCCGCCTGACAATTGGTATAATTACCGCTACAGCTCTCATTACAACAGTTTTGGTAGGATACCTGTCATTGACCAACCGAACGACTGATAAGAATCATGCCATTGCCATGATGGGACTCTCCAGTGATAAGATCTCCTCGGAAGTATCGCGGCGCCTGAATATCGGACTTGGCCGAACACGTTCCATTGCAAGCATATTCGAAAGTATAGCCCTGAAAGACAGTATAACTCAGAAGGCTATTATCGATCCATTACTTTATTCAGCCATGGGAGCCGACACCAATTACCTGGCTTTCTGGATCAGTTTCGAAATCAAGTATATCGACGCAGCGCAGAAGGATGTTCCTGGAAGAAAAACCTGGGTTGTTGACCGTTTTGGTGAATCATTAAGAAAAAGGTATGAATTCAGAGGTACGGCAGGAATACCGGAATCTCACCAATATCTGGCTATCAAACAAACCAAGAAGGAAGAATTGGTTGATCCGTACTGGTACAATCCCAGGACTTTTGGGGTAATGCATGATTCAATTCTTGAAGCGACAATCGCTGTTCCTGTTTTTAAAACCGACGGCAATGATACCAATGTCGTTGGTTTGGCAGGCATCGATTTCAAGCTTACCCAGTTTGATAATTTCATTAAGGAAAGCGACAGGAGCCTGCATTACCACACCTACCTGATTTCCAATGACGGAAAGATTGTTGTAGCGCCGGAAAAGCCTCTGGTGGGCTCTGAAATTAGCAGTATTCCTGATTTCCCCGCAAGGTCATCCCGGGATCTGGACCGGATGTCAAAGGATTCAGTGAGGCAATCCGGACAATTTACCGATAAATCGGGGCACCAGCTCTTTTATCATCTGAGCCCTGTAAAAATCGGAAAATCAACGAAAGACTGGTTTGTTTGCATTATTGCTACCCGACAGGAAATCCTGAGGGATGCGAATAAAATATTTCTTAATTCCCTGATTATAGGACTGATTGGCATCATCCTCATGGTTCTGCTGATCTATAACATATCCACCCCTTTAGTCAGGCCCGTTAAAGAAACCACCCGGGTACTGGATGCACTGTCGCAGGGCAAAATAGACGAAACGACATCTCTTGACGCGCATACCCGGCATGAGCTGGGAATAATGGCAGTGTCTGTCAATAATATCAGGGCCAGGTTCAAAGCCATTGCAGGATTTGCAGCCGACATCGGGCAGGGCAAACTTGACACGGTTTATCCGTTTAATACTGTGAACGACCAGCTTGGACAGTCGCTGGAACGAATGCAAACCGATCTTATCAAGCTTAATGAGGAAACGGCAAAAAAGGATTGGGCCAAATCCGGAATAGCAGGACTTAACGTTGCTTTCCGGGGTGATCATGATTTCAATACCCTGGCCAAAAAATGTATACAATACATTGCCCAGTATCTCTCGCTGCCGGTCGGCGTTTTGTATTACGCTGACGAAACCCACAAGATTCTAAGGCTCGGTGCGGGTTATGCATACACCAAACCTTTAGAAACGGCTGAAGCGATCAGTTTTGGAGAAGGTCTGGCAGGGGAATGTGCTGTGCTGAGGCAACCGATCAGGATGTCTAAAATCCCGGATAATTATTTTATTATCAAAACAGCAATAGGATCAGCGCCTCCAAGGGAGATAGCCGTCGTTCCCTGCATATTCAACAATAACCTGATGGCGGTTCTGGAGCTTGGAAAACTTGATGCGTTCACCGATGAAGAAATGGATTTACTGAAAAGTTTCTCTGAAAACATTGCAATCACGGTACAAACGGTCAAGGCCAAGGAGGATATGAAAGGGTTACTCAGCAAGACTCTTGAACAAAAAGAGGAATTGCAGGCCCAGGAGGAAGAATTGCGCGAGGCCAACCACGAACTGGAAAAGAACGCCCAGCTGCTAGAAGAACAATCAGAAAAAATTGCCGAAAAAAACCGTTCCCTCGAGATCGCCTCCCGGGAAATCGAGCAGAAAGCCAGGGATCTGGAACAAGCATCAAGGTATAAATCTGAATTTTTGGCCAACATGTCACATGAATTGCGCACACCGCTCAATTCAATGCTTATACTTTCACAGTCACTGGCTGAAAATCAATCCGGTAATCTAACACCGGATGAAATAGAATCAGCCCAGATCATCTTTAAAAGCGGGAATGATCTGCATAATCTTATCAATGAAATACTTGACCTGTCGAAGATTGAGGCGGGTAAAATGTCCATCAATCCTGCCAAGATAGAAGTCAGGCAGATTGCCGAGAGCATATCCAGCCTTTACCGTGCCGCGGCTGCAGATAAGGGCCTGGCATGGACGGTTACCATTGAATCCGGAAGTCCAGTTCATGTTTTCACCGACCAGCAGCGAACGGAACAGATCATCAAGAACCTGGTTTCAAATTCCATTAAATTCACTTCAAAAGGATCTATTTCAGTAATCTTCAGCCGTTCTCCGGACAACCTTACTTATCATTCTGCGGCGTTGAAGGGTCAGACCAACCTGGCTATTAAAGTGGCCGATACGGGGATCGGCATACCTGCGGAAAAGCAAAGAGATATTTTCGAGGCCTTCCAGCAAGCCGACGGAAGCATTTCGAGGAAATTTGGCGGGACAGGCCTAGGACTTTCGATTTCGAAAGAACTGGCTCGTCTTTTAGGTGGAGAGATCCACGTGTCAAGCGTGCCGGGTCAAGGCTCGGAGTTTACCCTGATATTGCCCTGCCAGGTGGATTCCGATGAAATTTACCAGAAAGAATCTGAACCGGCGGCTATGGTGATCGAATCAGGAAAAATGACGGACAAGATCAGCCCCGTGAATGATACTCCGGATAGTCAGACCTTTCCGGTCATCATACCTGACGACCGCAACAGTGTGGCACCTGGCCAGGAGCATATCCTGGTTATTGAGGACGATCCGGTTTTTGCCAAGATTCTATATAACAAATGCCAGAGCCAGAAATTCAAATGCATAATAGCCGGCGACGGCGAGATCGGTTACCAGATGGCAAGGCACTTTTTGCCTTCAGCCATAATTCTCGACATAAAACTGCCTGGAATGGATGGTTGGAAAGTACTCGACCTGGTTAAACATGATCCTTTGATCAGGCACATTCCGGTGCACATGATGTCATCACTCGACGAATCCATCGAGGCTTATCACAAAGGGGCCATAGGATACCTCAAGAAACCTGTGACGGCCGACTCCTTGTCTGGTGCCTTTGATAAAATAGAGCACTTCTTAAGGAAGAAAATGAAGCGGTTGCTGATCGTTGAAGACAATGAACTCATGCGCAAAACCATGCGGCAGTTGCTCAAAGGATCTGACATCGAAATAACCGAAGTGGCCACAGCCCAGGAATGCAAAAACGAGCTAATGGTGAACCAATTCGATTGCATTATTCTCGACCTTGGATTGCCCGATAAAAACGGGTTCGACCTGATCAATGACATCCGCGAAATGGAGCTTGCCCAAAGGCCACCAATTATCGTTTATACCGGACAGGAACTGAGCCGGGAACAAAATGAAGAATTGAACAAATACACAAAATCAATCATTATCAAAGGTGTGAGATCTGAGGAGCGGCTCCTTGACGAAGCCACGCTGTTCCTACACCGGGTAGTACAGGATCTACCCCAGCAACAGCAGACCATTTTGAAGAAACTATACGAAAAAGAAGACACTTTTGAGGGGAAGAAAATTCTCCTGGTTGACGATGACATGCGCAATATCTTTGCGTTATCGAAAGTCTTTGAAGAAAAAGGCATTAAAGTTGTCAAGGCGGTGAATGGCATCAAGGCTTTGAAGGCGCTCGACGAGAACCCGGATACCGATGCCATCCTCATGGATATCATGATGCCTGAGATGGATGGCTACGAAGCAATTCAGGAAATCAGGAAGGACAAGCGTTTCAAGAATACGCCCATTATTGCGATAACTGCCAAGGCTATGAAGGAAGACCGGCAAAAATGTTTGGAAGCGGGTGCCAGCGATTATTTATCGAAACCCATTGATGTGAATAAATTGCTGTCACTCCTGCGTGTTTGGCTAAAAAAATGACAAAGTAACCATGGAAGACGGACACGAGATCCTGGTAGTTGAATATGACCGCCGTAATTTGACCCACTTAATTGCGATGCTTGGTCCTGTGGGATTTAGGATCAGTACTGCAACCAATTTTGACGAAGCGCTGCGGCTTGCGTCTGCAAAAGATTTCCGCCTGGTTATCATTGACACTGCATCTGGGACAGATCCAGGGAGTGAATTATCGGCAGGATTAAGAAATATTCCAGGTTGGCGACAAACCCCGTTTCTTTACATTGCTGATCCGCGGAAAGCAGAGCCTGACCTGATTAGCGGAATATCCGACGGAACTGCAGATATCGTTTTCACACCCGTTAATCCCGACATTCTTCGCGCCAAGGTAATTTACCTGACGAAACGGGAGGATTATCACAGAAAAACTCTCCATGCGGAACAAAAAAGTGAACATGCCAGCAGGCTTCTTGTGAACATGTCCCACGAAATCAGAACGCCCGTAAACAGTATTTTGGGATTTGCTGAATTAATAACCAATCCTGCCATTTCGGAGGGTGACAGGGAAAAATATACCCGCTATATTAGCAACAGCAGTCAGAACCTGCTTTTCCTGGTTGATGAAATCCTTGATTATTCCAGGCTGGAAGCCGGAGAACTCCACATTATCCGGTCGGAGGTTGATATAAATGCATTGTGTGCTGAGCTTTATGAATCCTTTCAGACCATTAAAACCCAGAACGGCAAAACAAACCTACTCTTCCATTTTGATAGGAGCCCTGTTGAAACAACAGTGATTGCATGCACGGATCCGAACAGGTTACGGCAAGTATTGGCAAACCTTCTGAATAATGCCATCAAATACACCGAATCAGGATTCGTCAGCTTTGGTTACACCGTAAAAATTAACGAATTAGAGTTTTATGTAAAAGATTCAGGGCTGGGAATAGCAGAAGACGAGCTTCCGCACATTTTCGACCGTTATAAAAGATCAGAGAATCTCGCCGAATCAAAAATTACCGGATCGGGAATAGGGTTGTCCATTTCGAAAAACCTGGTAGAACTGATGGGTGGCAAAATATGGGCAGAGTCGAAATTAGGCTCAGGATCCCTCTTCCGATTTACCTTGCCGCTTGGCACTGTTGCAGTGCAAGGAATTCCCTCCGGCAAGGCGGACTCCATAGAATTGCCGGAGAATCTAGATTGGTCAACGAAAACTGTCTTAATTGCTGAAGATGAAGAGTTGAATTTTCTTTTCCTGAAGGAAAGCCTGCGGTCAACAGGTATCAAGGTTTTGTGGGCTAAAACAGGGATTGATTGCATTCACCTGGTTTCTGAAGGACCGGATATTGACCTGATCCTGATGGATATCCGGATGCCCGAAATGGATGGAATTGAAGCAGCGAAACAGATAAAAGCCATCCGTCCCGATTTGCCGGTTGTCATTCAGACAGCCAGTGTGGCACAAGGGTTTCCTGACCAGTCGGCTGAACGCTGGGCTGACGGCAAGATCACAAAACCCATAAACCGGATTCATCTCCTAAAAACGATATATTTGCATCTACAGCACTAGTCTAAAAAATAGGATGTCAGGTAAAACCAAAATATTGATCGTCGACGATAAGCTTGAAAACCTTATAGCCCTGGAACGGTTAATGGTGGAATTTGATGTGGAGCCCATCAGGGCGCTTTCCGGCAACGAGGCATTGCAACTGACCCTTTACAATGACTTTGCCCTGGCATTGATCGATGTACAGATGCCTGACATGGATGGTTTCGAAACCGTATCCTTGTTGAGATTGAACGATTCCACCCGGTATTTGCCGGTTATCTTTGTCTCTGCGATCTACCGCGAAGACTTTCATGTGGTCAAAGGATTGGAATCAGGAGCAGTAGATTTTATTACCAAGCCGATAAATCCTGACATTCTGAAAGGTAAAATCAGGATATTCCTGGAATTATATAACCAAAAGCGGGAACTGGAATCGGAAATAAATGAAAGGACAAGAATACAGAACTCATTGGAGCAAAGCAATTTTCTCCTCAATACCCTTCTCCAGTCTATCCCGGATATTGTTTTTTACAAATCGAACACAGGGTTGTACAGCGGCTGCAATAAAACTTTTGAAACCTTTTTTGGTTTAAGTGAGAAACAGATATACGGCAAGTCCGACAAAGAGATCTTTCCGCCTGAATTGGCCGCCGATCTCCTTAACCTGGAAGCTGAGTTGAAAGAATCCATGCTTACCGTAAAGCGTGAATTGTGGGTTGATAGGGGTAAACAAAAAAAAGTACTGCTGGATTACCGGATAAATCCCATTTTGGACCACAACGGCGCTCTTACGGGGATGATCGGCATTGCCCGCGATACGACTGAGCGCCATAACGATAAGGAAGCACTTCATAAGGCCAAGGACGATGCGGACACGGCAAACATGGCGAAATCAATGTTTCTGGCCAATATGAGCCATGAGATCCGAACACCAATGAACGGCATCATCGGAATGACCGATATCCTGATGGAAACAGACCTCAGTGCTGAACAAGTTGATTTTCTGCAGATTATCAAGTTATCCGGCGATAATCTACTGAGCATAATCAATGATATCCTCGATTTCTCCAAAGTTGAATCCGGAAAGATAAGTCTGGAGAGGATCGATTTTAACATTGAGGAAAAGATTGATGAAACTATTAAACTGCTCGGTTACCAGGCACAAAAAAAAGGCCTTTTCCTTACCTGTAAGATCAACCCCGATGTACCTACCATTGTGAATGGTGATCCGCTGAGAACCAAGCAGATACTTATCAACCTGATTAATAACGCCTTGAAATTCACCAGTGAGGGAGGCGTCCGGTGTGAGGTTGCCCTTTCAGAGTTGACTCATTCCAGAGTTAAAGTGATGATAAGGGTTACGGATACCGGGCCGGGTATTTCAGAGGAAGGAAAGACCAGGCTGTTTCAGTCATTTTCGCAGATTGATGCATCTGTCACCCGAAAATTCGGCGGTACCGGATTAGGGCTGACCATAGCCAAACGTCTGGTAGAGCTGATGAATGGTGAGATTGGCGTTGAGAGTGAAGAAGGCAAAGGATCAACTTTTTGGTTTACCGCGGAATTCGAACGATCAGCCTCTCTCCCTGAATCCTTGGATGAGTTGGAAAATGATGAGAAAAAGGATTCCAGAAAACTCAACATATTGTTAGCCGAGGACAATCCGGTCAACCAGCGGGTTGCTTTGTATTACCTGACGAAAATGGGACATAAGGTTGACATAGCCGAGAATGGTCGGGAGGCAGCTGATATGGCAATGACGAACAGGTACAATATTTTGCTCATGGATATTCAAATGCCGATCATGAGTGGTATTGATGCCACTCATGCTATCAGGAAATGGGAAAATTCCGCCGAACAGTCAAACCCCATCCCAATCATTGCCATGACAGCCGATGCCATGAAGGGTAATAAAGAATCCTTCATGGTTGAGGGCATGAACGGATACATTAGCAAACCATTCAAAATGAATGATTTAGAATCGATATTAACACTTGCACGATAGTAATAAGAATTTTTATGAGTACTCCGAGTAATTTGAAAATACCCGACTGGACTGGGAAAAAGATTCTGATTGTTGAAGATGTGGAAACCAATATGCTTTTCTTTAAGGCAGCGCTTGCCAGAACCAAAGCAACCCTGCTCTGGGCGATCGATGGTTTCGAATCCATTAAAATGTGCCAGAATGACCCGGAGATCCATGTAGTGCTGATGGACCTCAGGATGCCTAAACTCGATGGGTTTAAAGCCACTGAAGCCATCAAGGCATTCCGTCCGGATTTACCTATAATTGCTCAAACAACCTATACTGAGGATGTTGATACCGACCGGCTGTTTGTATCCGGTTGCGATGCTTATTTACCAAAACCTATTCGCCTCGAAGATCTGCTGAACACCATCGGGAGATTAATCGACCGTTAATTCTGTTTCAGGCTTAATACTTTCATTTCGGTTCTCCTGTTGAGGCTCCTGCCCCCCTCCGTCTCGTTGGAAGCCACCGGCCGGGATTTTCCGTAACCCTTAGCGATCAGTTGCGTGGGACTAACACCCCGGTCGACCAGATACTGCCTGACTGCCTCGGCCCGACTCTGACTTAAAGCCAGGTTATGATCATCGGAACCAGAGTCATCAGTATAACCTGAAATTTCAAGAATTATTCCCGGATTCTGCCGGATCAGTGACATCACTTCTTCCAGATCCTTGCCGGATTCAGGTAAAATCTCATAGGAATCCAAGGTGAAAAAAACATTCTTTAGCACCATGGTTGCCCCGGCTTGTATGGGATTCAGATCGATGGTGAAAGATATCCGGCCTCCCCTTTTCAGGGTATCACTCTGGTAGAAATTTGAATATGGCAGAAATCCCTGGCAGGATGCTCCTATCCGGTATGAAGGCCGTTCAGGTATTCCAAGAAGATATAATCCGGTGGCAGGATCCGATTCCACCCTGCTCACCAGGGTATCGCCATACGGACGGATTTCGACCACCGCTCCCACAGGCATTCCGGTGATCCCGTTCCGCACCGTGCCGGAAATGGTATAATTGTATTGAGCTGGCATAAAACTGTGCAGGTCCACCTGGTATATATCCTTTCCCGTACGCGTGTCGCGGTTGGAAGTGAATAAACCCTGGTTCGATCCCGCATTGATGGTAATAGCATCTTCATCATTGAAGGTATTGATTCCGTATCCCAGGTTTTCAGGTACGGAAAGGCTGGAAAGGTCGCATTTGTAAAGGTCGAAGCCTCCCATGCCCACCCCACCGTTCGAAGCAAAGAACAGGGTCTTGCCGTCGACCAGCAAAAACGGTGACATTTCATCCCCGGATGTATTGACTGACGGGCCTAAATTTCTTGGAGCCGACCAGCCCCGCTTAGTATCCTGTTCTGAAATCCATAAGTCCATTCCTCCTAATCCACCGGGACGGTTGGATGCAAAAAACAGGGATTTGCCATCCTGTGCAAGGAATGGGGTAGATTCCCAGTATCTTGTATTTACCGGATTTCCGATATTTTTCGGATTAGACCAGGCATCGCCGGATTTCATGCAATAATAAAGATCACAGCCACCTTTGGTATCCGGCCGGTTGCAGGCTGTGAAAAACATAATCCGGCCATCCTGACTAAGACTCTGGGTACCTTGGTTGCCTGCTGAATTAATGGGGTAAGGAAAGGCTTCCGGAGGGGTATAGGTTGAATCACGAAAAACAGAATACAGCAATTCCTCGTGTCCTGATGCCTGAGCGGGTTCCCCGGTTTTGTTCACTTGCCTGGTAATGACAAGAACCGAGCCGTCGACCGAGAGGCTTGGAAAATAATCATCTTCAGCCGAGTTAACTTTCCCTCCAACCTTGGCTGGCATGACGGCTGATGCGCCTTTTGTCTGTTCGAGCGCAAAATCAATGCTCCGGCTCAAAATTTTAACCTTTGACGGTATCGCCGAAGTATCTCTTACCAGGCTCAAATACGAGCGCATATCTGCTGAAGCGGCCCGATAATCACCTTTCTGGAATTTGCCTTCCGCCAGCCATCTGAAAGCCTCAGGATAGGAGGTTGAATCCAGCCTGACCAGCCGTTGCAGGGCGATCTGGCTCCTGGCTTCGTCTCCGGCTTCATGAGAGGCCTGTGCATTGATCATCCAGGCTTCAGCCCAATTGGGATACTGGGTTACGAGCTTCTCTGACAGCTGCATGGCTGCCGACCAATCAAGATTGGATAAAGTTTCTTTAGCCTTCTCCAGTTTTCTTAAAGCCGAGGTTGGAATCTTACCAGAGGTTTGTGCAAAGGAAAACCAGGAAACGGTGAGGAAGATCAGGATGGCTATTAACCTGTTCATTAGGGAATTCCAATATATTTATGTGCCTGCAGCGACAATCTCCACGCGGGGTTTTCTTCAATGTAACGGATAATCTCTTCCAACATAACTCCTTTTCGGCTCCACTCGGGCTGTAAAAAGAGGTGGCATGATGGGGAAACCAGAGCGGCATTTTTCTCAGCCCATTCAAAGTCGGCTGTCTTTTCCACAATAACCTTTAATTCATTTGCCCGGGACAAATTCTCTGGTACCGGCGGCGATTGGAATTTTGGAGAAAGGCATACCCAATCCCATGTTCCGGTAAGTGGATAAGCTCCGGAGGTTTCAATAAATGTTTTGACACCGGCAGCCAGAAGGTTATCACAAAGATAATCAAGCGGATAAAGAGAGGGCTCACCGCCGGTAACTACCACGGCACGACCCGGAAAGGAAGCCGCACGCTCAATCACTTCATCCACAAGGATTAGCGGATGGCCTCCTAGAGACCAGCTGGCCTTGCTGTCGCACCAGTTGCATCCGATATCGCATCCCCCAATTCTGAGGAAATAGGCAGCTGTACCGGTATGAAAACCTTCCCCCTGCAGTGTGTAAAATTCCTCCATTACCGGCAATAACCGGCCATTATCGTAAATATCTTTCGTCATGATCTGTTTAAAGAGGCAAAGATACTTATAGCCCTCTCCCTCGCAAACGAATGTTCAATTATCGGCCTGATATAGGGTTTTGCCGCGGAATAGCCTGGGAGCCACTTACGGAGGTAAGTTCCATCCGGATCGTAAGATTCCTGTTGTCTTGCAGGGCTGAAAACCCTGAAATATGGTGCTGCATCACAGCCGGAGCCCGCTGCCCACTGCCAGCCACCGTTATTGGATGCCAGCTCATAATCCAGCAGATGTTGCGCGAAAAATGCCTCACCCCAGCGCCAGTCAATCAACAGGTGTTTGGTGAGGAAACTGGCGGTAATCATTCTTACCCGGTTATGCATGAATCCGGTTTGCACAAGTTGATGCATTCCTGCGTCAACGATCGGATACCCTGTGCGTCCCTCGCACCACGCAGCAAAATCCCCGGGCTTGTTCAGCCACTGCATGTTGTCGTATACAGGCTTAAACGAGCGGGTAACCACCCGGGGATGGTAAAAGAGGATCATCTGATAAAATTCCCTCCAGATCAGCTCATTTAAGAATGTGTGGTTAAGGTAGTAAGCCGAACGGGCAAGCCTTCTGACTGAAATAGTCCCAAAACGAAGGTGAAGTCCCAGATGCGATGTCTTGTCCAGACCTGGAAAATCCCTGGTTTTATCGTAATTCTCAATAATCCCGACAGCTGGCACTGAACCGGGGAAAACTACAGGGCGCCAATGGATGCCCAGCTCTTCAGGGGAAGGTAAAGTGACCGCTGAAAGTTTTAGTGTTTTATCCAGTAAAGTCTCTGATGGATAATTATTTTCAATATCCGACTTAAACCTTTGCATCCAGGATTTACTGTAAGGAGTGAATACGCCGTAAGGCTTTCCATCGGGCTTCAGTATGCTTGTAGGCGTCAGAACAACATGGTCGTTATATTCCTGAAATAGAGCTCCATGGCCCTTGCAAAGTTCCTTTACCTCAAGATCCCGTGTTATGGAATAGGGCTCGTAATCGATGCCTGCATATACGCCAGCGATCTCATATTCCTGGAACAACTGACTGAAAATTTCAACAGGACGGCCATGAAAAATCATTAAATCCGAGTTCAGAGATTCCAGATTTTGCTTTAACTCTTTTATCGTATTATATATAAATATCAATCTCTTATCGCTTCGATCCAATTCAGCCGTAATATCACTGTCAAAAATAAAAACAGGCAGAACCGGATACCCGGATAAGAGGGCATGATACAATGCGGAATTATCCTCCAATCGGAGATCCCTTCTTAACCAACAGACAGATATTTTCATTTTCCCAGGGTTTAACATTGATTTAACAATCTTCGCTCCACCTTCATCAGAAGGCAATTATACCTAGTTATTCCTTAAACCGGACTGATTTGTGAACAAATGGGAATCCCGGTTCAAAACAAAAATTAGGATTATTTTGTGCTCTATTTAACTTTGGAAGTTAAGAAATGGTAACGCTATGCGAAAATTTATTCTCATATTTTTGATAATCAACAGTATAGCTGGATATTCCTATGGGCAGGGTCTTATCCAGATGGTACTTAACCAGCCGGCCGCCCTGGTTGCGGATGCCGGTCGCGATACGACCTGTTGTAAAGGACATCCGGTGATTTTGGGTGGCGAACCTACCGCGCAAGGTGGAAACAAGTCCTATATATACTTATGGACCCCTTCCACCGGACTCGACAATCCTACTGCTGCTCACCCGGTAGCCACTCTTGATGAATCGATGACCTATAGTTTAAGTGTAACAGACGCCAATGGTTGTCAGGCTGTTAGCTCTGTCAGGGTGGAGATCAACCTGTGCCTGGGAGTTAACCTAAATGCCCTGAATCCCTCCTTGACCTTGTACCCTAACCCATCCTCGGGGAAATTCAGAATTCAGGGAATAAGTTCATACAACGGAACTTTGCAGAAAATTGAAATTATCAATCAACTGGGTGAAGTTGTTTTCAGCCAGATATATGAGCCGCAATTTACCAACACGGATCTGGAAATTGATACGCGTATTGAGGCAGCCGGAATCTATTACCTGAAAGTTTCCCTTTCTGACCAACTCATTTCGAAAAGATTGATTATCAGATAAATGCAAACAGCAATGAAACGAACAATCATACTGATATATATAACCTGCATATCAATTTACGGGTTCTCGCAGCAAACGGCCTGCAAACAGGATACCGTGAATTTTTACCAACCCGCATACCGGGGCATCCTTACCTGGCAAACTTCGGCCAACGGTGCCGATTGGACCCGGATTCCCGGCAACACGGGGGATACGTTAAGAGTTATTGCCAACAACAGCGCCTGGTACCGCACAGAGGTCATTGAAGGGCTCTGTCAGCCTTATTACTCCGACAACGTGCTGCTAACTGTATATGACCTTCCAAGTGTATCCCTGTCTCTAAAAGATTCGGTTTGCGTGAATGCCAATCCTTTCGTTCTCAACGGTGGAGCTCCCGGCGGGGGCACCTATTGGGGAAATGGCGTGTACGACAGCAAGTTCTGGCCTTCTGAAGCAGGTCCGGGTTCCCATAAGGTTTTCTACCGCTTTCGCGATCCGGTCACCCATTGTGCCGACACCGCCTATGCCTTGATTCAGGTTGCCGACCTGGTTAACCGGGCTTCCGCAGGCACGGATGTCACGTTTATTGCCGCAGATTCGATATTACTGGAATCCAATACTGCCCAGAACGGGATAGGAACGTGGTCGATTGTCAGTGGCAGCTACGGTCATTTTTCCAATATCCATTCTTCAAGGACCTGGTTCATCAAGGATTCAACCAACCTTCACTTCACATTAAGATGGACCATAGCAGGCAAATGCAACTCTTCCTACGATGATGTCAACCTGACCTTCTTCCAGCTGAGCAAAAATCCTTGTCCGAATGCACCCACCATGACCGATGCCGACGGGAATATCTATCCCACGGTACAGATCGGCAACCAGTGCTGGATGGGCAAGAACCTCAATGTTGGCCGGTTCGTAACCAGTGTTAAGGGGTTGGAAGACCATTCCGACATGAAAGACAACGGTATTATAGAAAAATATTGCTTTTCCAATAATCCTGACAGCTGCAAGCTTTACGGCGGGCTGTATGACTGGAATGAGGCTATGGGCTATGTAACAACTGAAGGAGCAAGGGGTATCTGTCCGGAGGGCTGGCACATTCCAACCTATGAGGACTGGAATATCCTTGACGAGAATTTCGTATTCAATGTGGCAGGACATGCCCTTAAAATAGGCGGGATCAGCGGATTTGAAGGCCATTTTGCCGGGAGCCGAAACGCCATGGGCGACTTTTTCAGCAATGGATCTACAGGTTTCTGGTGGGTATCCGGCGTGTGGTCCTACGAAGGAGCCAACGAGGGTTACTGTCGCGAAATTGCTGCCTGCAACGGAATGATTGCCAAAAAGCACTTCGTAAAGGAATCAGGTCTCAGCATCCGGTGCATCAAAAACAGCAACTAATGGCTAAGGTACTGGCAATAAACGGGAGTCCGCGCATCAATGGAAATACGACTTCATTGATCAATATGGTTTTCGAGGAATTGAACCAACATCATATAGAAACTGAGATGGTTCAGGTCGGCTACCGCGATTTCACTGGCTGCAAAGCATGCTACACCTGCCGCACCATGAAAAACAATTCCTGCATGTACTATCATGACGAGTTTAATGAAGTTTTTGCCAAGTGTACCGAAGCCGACGGGATCATTCTTGCCTCACCGGTTTACGTTGGAGGAATGACCTCCCAATTAAAGGCATTTATCGATCGCGCATGCATGGTTAATGGAGCCAATGATCACCCGCTCAGGAGAAAAATAGGTGCCGCTGTCGTAGCTGTAAGAAGAAATGGTGCCCTGGAAACCTTTAATGCCATCAACAACTTCTTCACCGTGTCCGAGATCATGATCGTCAGCTCCAGTTACTGGAACCAGGGCATTGGCAGAAATCCAGGTGAAGTCCTGGCTGATGCTGAGGGAATCAGGACCATGAAGACTCTCGGAGCAAATATGGCCTGGCTCCTCGGAAAGGTCACCAAAACTTGATTTTATAGGTCTCGATGGCATGATGACCTAATTTCAGGGTTACTCCTTTTTCCTCTTTTTTCAGCGATTTTGGATTTTCCTCGATCATATTGGTTTGCTCAACGGACTGCGGGGCCCAGAAAAGACCGACATTTACCGTACGGTCGCGGCCTTCCTGATCATACAGCCTGAAAACCATTCCATTACCGTCTTCAGCCTTTTTTACCGTACTTACGATCGAATTTTGATCGTCGACTGTTATGAAGGAGATACGGGACGGAAGCGATCCTGACTTCATCAGCGGATTAAATGCCGTCATCAGTTTCTCGTTGGCCTGAAGAGCCTGATGATAACCATTCTGCCATCCCGGCAGGTGGGTAAACAGGCTGAATTCCATGGAATGGCTACCCTTCTGGTGATAAAGTGGTCCTTCTCCGTGACAGCTTTGCCGGGATGCCAATAAAATAGGCTGCAACAGCGTTGCATCTGTTGAGAGGTTAGTCATGTTAACATAATCCCAAACCGCCACACCGGAAGCAACCGTCAGACCGATTTCACTGTCACTGGCACTGATCCAATTATTTATCCCCCTGGGATGAATATCCTTGCAAAGCGTATTATAGCGTTCACCAGCAGGTTGTGCCAGCTCATCCTTCCCTACCCTGACCACCCCAAAAGGCACCTCATAAGTAATTTCAGGATTCTGCAGGCGTGCAGGAAACGCCAGTCGAAACTCGCGGTAGGCTGTCCCATCCCAATCGATCAGGTCAGCCCTGACATCAATCCTTTTCAAATCCTGATAAATGGTCCAGGTGATCCTGGCTTTATTGTGCTTCATCTCCCCGTATCCTTCAATAACCATTTTCACGGGTCCCGATTCTATTACATTCCAGGTTGAGCCAACGCCGTGAATTTCAAATCCCTCCATATCTGGCTGTTGTATATCCGAAAATTCCCCTGCCCCATTCCCGAAAGAGTGCATGGAAAACAGGTCGCCTCCTTTGAATTGATCTGTTTTAAAGATTTCCCGCTGTAAATCCTTATCAAAAAGAGACTCAATTCCGCCATTTCCCAGCTGGATCTTGTAGTATTTCGAATCGATGACCTCATTGCAAGGCATTGAGCGGGCAGCGGATACGATCTTTTTACCAGGCACCACATAATAGGTCTGGTAACCCAGAGAAGGGACATGATCTGCGATGAATGACACTGTCGCTGATTTCAGGTAACCGGATGGGTAATAATCAACAGGACCTGAAACCTGAAATGCAATGGGCTTCCCCTGTTCGTTCAGGAGCGATACGCCTTTATTCACCTTGTCATCAAAGGTGAGCCTCACCTCAACCGGGTCGGTTCGTTCCCATGATAACGAATTGAAAACCACCAACGGTAACCCTTTTTTGTCAAAACCGATATTGCCGGCTATATCCTCAGTGGTCTCCCTGATAATTTCTTTAGCAATCTGGTCGGCTTCCCTGAATTTATCGAGAAAAGTTTGGTCCGTGATATCGCCATTTTTCCCACCCCAGCCATGATCCGGATAAATTGCTGATTCCCAGGCCTTGGTAAGTTTTTCACCAGGATACTGCTCCCAGTTCCCTGATATCAATGAGCGGAAGCTGGCCATCTTTTCCGCTGCCGGAAGCAATCTGCCGGCACTTCTGCCAGCTTTAAGCGCTTCGAAATGCGACGGGCCGTGAATGTAAAGCCAGACTGCCGGACGTTCGCCCTGGATGGCCGGAAAATCAATGCCTGTGGCAACGGATTCATCAAGAAATTTCTCAGCTGTTGAATGAATCAGTTCAGGCAGGCGAAGGCTTGAATCCCGGAGCGAATTCCAGGTCTCTATGTAATCGAAATAAGAATCCGGAACCGCCATGTCTGCATCGGAGAGAATTGGCATAACAGGCTTTTTATCAGTATTTTGATAATACTTACCCCAGAAATCCGATAGGTCGGCAAAATGTTTGACCGACTCAAAGAAACCCTTTTTCAGATTCACATAACTGTTGTAATAGTGATCCGATGAATACGTGAGCACTTTTGAGCCATCCGGCGAGAGCCAGTTGAAAAGGCCTTTGTCCTGGCGGCTGATGATCATGTACGGAACTCCGCTTTTGGCCAGAATCTGTGGCATCTGCAAGGTCCTGCCTGGAACATCAACATTCCAGTAAATGCGGGCATCGCAGCCAGGGAACTGATCTTTGAACCATTTTCGGCCGAGATAGAACTGCCGGATGAGCGGCTCGCCAAAATACATCTCTTCGTACGGCTGCATATAGGAGGCCCCCCAAGTGAGCCGTCCTTCCTTGGTAAGGCGGTAAATGAGGTCCTTTTTCTCAGGGTGCCTTGCCAGATATTCGCGCAGCATGAGAATGTCCTCCATATCGTTGTAATAACCGGGATTGTCTTCCAGTTTCTTCAGTGCCGGAGTAATCAGCAGGTTATCCCTGTTTTCCACACATGCCTGAGGTGAATCCATCCAGGCGATATCCTGATGCGAGGAAGCCATTATCAGCATGCTGCCCCGGGAAAACGCAGAGCCGGCTATCCTCTTCAAATCATTTGCCACGCTGCTGGTTGCCACTTGCCCCTGTATTATGGGATTTCCATTCTCATCGGCGCCCACCTGCCAGCTGAGCAGCCTGTCGGATTGAATGATACTTTTTTTGGATGATGTGTTTATGCTGATATCATTGATGGCTAAACCTCCAGGCCCTTTGATTGAAAAACCGGTAGTACCCGATGGAATGACGAAACTGGCCAATGCCTGGTTATTCTGTTTGATAAGTGCGAGTTTCTGAGACTTCCCGGAGTTGCCGGAAATTTCGACAGGCTGACCGGCCCAGTTATCAGCTGCATCAATGGTGCCATTGAATTTGTCACCTGATTTTGCCAGGTGTATTTCAAACCAGGTTTCTATTTGGGTCTTTCGGTGAAACCAGTCAAGAGCATCAGTACATTGGAAACCCATGAACCAGTGCCGTGTATCTGAAGCATCCCCCGTTATGTTGATTTTCAAGGGCTTTCCGGGTTCAACCTGCGACACCGGCAGGATAATCCGGGAATAACCAAACGCATCACCAACCTGATCCTTGAAAACAGTCTGAAAAAGCATGCTGCTGCCTCCCGGTCCATTCACTGACCAGTTCTCACCCTGGCTGTTTTTGAAATGGAAATAGGGCTTGTTGTTTATACTCACAGTAAAGCCCGGATCCACCGCTTTTGTACTGTATCCCTGCAAACTCATCGCAGTGATCAAAAAAACCTGAATTTCCTTAACATCTCCCGAAACATTGATCGCGGGAGTCTCCCATACGATACTCATCTTACCGTCGGTTGCCCTCACCAGCAAGGCATTCGGGCAATCCTGCCGGGGGCTGGTATAGGCGATCTCTTCGCCGGAAATTCTCCGGGCAAATCCTTCAACCGGATTTCTCAGTTCACCGGCAATTTGGGATTGCCGCTTGATGATATCCTTAAGGTTCGGTTGAGAATAGGCGCCATTAAACAACACCAGCAGTGCAGTAAGAAAAAGAGGCAAACGTTTCATGGTTCTTCAGTGTTTCGTTCAGAAAACGAAACTAATGAAAAAACCCTTTCTAATTGCGCACGCACCTAACCGAGAAGCCGTAATCCCGTGTTTCTACTGAGCGGTTAATCCCCAATGCAATGTAGGCAAGGCCCAATGAATCAGAGAAGATAATTAACTACTTTAGTGCAACTCTACCAAGCCACAAAAAACATGAAAAGGCTGACATTGCTCCTCCTGGGTACAGCCCTTGTTTTTTCCTGTACAAAGAACACGCCTCCGGTTGCCACATTCTCCGTTACTCCCATAACAGGCACTACTGATTCCTTGTTCACTTTTGATGCTGGTGCGAGCTATGATGCTGAGACTCCTGTTGAGCAATTGCGTTTTCGTTGGGATTTTGATAGTGATGGTTCCTGGGACACGGAGTTGACAGCAAACTCAGTAGTGACCCACCAATTCGCACAGTCCGCAACTTATAATACCAAGCTGGAGGTTCGGGATGTAAATGGGTTGGCTAATTTCGAGACACTGGCCTTTTGGGTCGGACCGAGGAACAACCCGCCTGCGATTGAGAGTTTTGTAGCCGAACCCGATTCGGTTTATCCCGGTGACACTGTAAATCTAGCATTCAGAGTCTCTGATTTTGATGGTGATGAAATTGTTTATCTATTCCAGAAACCAGCAGGTACCTGGATAATGAACCTGGGTACCGGATTACCAAAACAATGGATCGCTCCATCGGAACCGGCAGAATATCATCTGACTTTAAAGATTAGCGACCTGAAAGAATCTGACTCTGACAGCGTAAGGATTGTGGTTGGATCAGGTAATAATGGACCCTGCGAATTATTTGGGCATACAATCCATCTGGTTCACAACAGGGAGATATCCATAACCGGACGCGGTGGAGAGAATTCAATGAGTTTGGACTTTGACGGCGATGGGAATGGCGACTTTGAATTTAGACTTGATGCCTGGTCGCAACTGAGCGGTGGTGGTTGGTCTAACGCAAGTATTTATTGTCTGAATGGAACATACGATTTAAACACTTACACAAAACAGGATACTACCTGGCAATCCGACACAACTTTATACCGTGATGGTTCTTACTGGTCAAGCAAAATAGCAGCAATGATCACCCGAACTGTCTCCTGCAGGCAGCTGCACTTTAACGATTCACCGCTTAGCATCAATCACACCGTCAGAATAAAATCTTATCCGTTTTGCGGCAAACAGGACGCGAAAGGCGAATGGTCAAAAGGAGAGACGTTTTTATACAAATTTACCTTTGTCAATGAATACTGGCTATCTGAAATTGCCAGAAACGCAGACACTGTATGGCTGATGAATCAAAAGCGAATTCAAGATTGCAACCTCTTCCCTTATGACACCACCTACATCGGTTTCCGAAAGTCGGAATCTGGCAAAACGTTTAGAGGATGGGCAAAGGTTCTGGTAAAACCTTGGACAATAAAGGTTTTTGAGAGTGAGGTCCAAATCTAAAGCAATATACACCGTCCCGGCGGGATTGTTTGTGATCTTGGCTGAAACCATATAGGCAATTTATGAATCAGGACTCCCTTACCTGGGCCTAAAAACATAAATGTTTGGGGCCTTTTCAATTTATGATTAGCAATTACCACCTGACAAATTTGAATTGCTTAGTATATTGACCTATTGCTATTGAGTCCATCGTAAGAGGATGAAACCTCAGAGAATTCTTCCTACTCTCGGATTTCAGGGCAATTACGCCCAGACCATTAACGATATTGGACCATGGTTTTTGGTAAATCACTGAACCAAATCTTTCCTGAACCAAGTAGTATTCAAAATTGATATCACCACCGGCAACAATGATATCAAAGTCCTTGATATGCCGTATCTCACATGGTAAGGTATCCCGACTCAATTCATTGGCCAGGTCAGATAGGAAGCGATCAGGCTCCACTCTAACCTCAAATTGGTTGTTAGATGACTGAACATCATGTGAATAGCAGAAGGAAACCGATGAGTTCCTGGTAGAATCGGAAACCTCAGAGTACCGAACTCTAAAATAAAGGTCAAAGTACTTGAAATTGGTATCTTCCGGCCAGACAATTGCGAGACGATCAGGCCCATAAAGACGCACATTTTGATCCGCAAAATAGGGCTGGAGGATTGGAACAGGCTTGCTGTATTTAATCCGTGCATAGGCAGGCTGCGAAAAATCTGGTGATGTCACAAAAAACCGAAGGTTATGGAAATCAGGATATGTAAAGTCGACCTTATCATCCGTAACTTTTCTCGGAATTACCCTGTCTGCCACCATTACCAATCCTGATCCGTTTGGGAATAATCCGGGTAACTTTTCCCTTGTGTCCGGATGGAAATAAGTATACCATAACATTAAGGAATCATTCCACAATTCCATTTTTACCACCACGGAATCTGGCCTAAAAAGGCCAGGGTACTGAATAACCTGATTAACGTCCTCTTCAGCTTGGGCCGATTTTGCGATATAAAGGAGGTAATTATCCGACCAGGGATCAATGACACCATAAACAACTGGAATAGAATTCATTGGTGTATTGACGATAACTTCGGTTGAGCACTCCAGAACTAGTAGCGGAAGAATTAACAGGGCTAGAATTAATAGATTTCGTTTGCTCATAGCCTTATTGATTTTTCACACAACGCACACTGGCATAGTCAACTCCCAATGACCAGAGCCCGTCGCTACCATCATAATAGGAACTGAAATAATTTAACCCGATACTACCCCATATAGCTACATGAAAAAAAAACAATGGAGCTGCTTCATTAAGAAAATCAAGCCTCTGATAATCGGAAGACCAATGGAAATGGCTGTCCGGTTCCCATTCTATTTTATTATACCTCCTCCTGGCAAAAGCTCCCAAATCAATATCTAAATGCGATAAACCACCAATCCCATAATAGGTCCAAGCATACCAGGGATCCATATTATCTAATAGGGAGCGCCACTCATCGGCCGAAGGGATGTGCCATCCCGGCGGGCATAAGCCCTGAACTACTCCGGCTGAGTATCCCATTGCTTCTCCCCATCGGTAGAGGCCGCCAAGTGGTGCATATCTGGAAGAATCATCCGACAAAAAGTACTTTTCAGGAATCCGGTTGTCCAGTTGTTCCGCATTTGTTGAAATCCAATGTCCGTAGTTAAGGTTCCCGGCCATCCACCAATGTTTATTCAGTTTGACAATCATGTATTTTTGGCCATCCCTGGGATCGATAAGCGTATCAACCCATTGATTGGCTGATTTAACCTCTACCCGTAGGGAGGTTTTCGATGATTTATTACCGGAATCTTTCACTTCCATGGTAACGGTCTTCAAACCTGAACTCTTAAACTGAAAGACCGCAACCGATTGATATTGAAAATTTGTATCCCAGATCCCATCTGTTTCAAAATCCCACCTAAACTGAAGTCCCTCAAAATAGGTGTTGTCATCGGAGGAACCAGACCCACTAAATTCAAAGGAAAACGTGGTATCGGCTACCGTCGGGAATGCGGTCAATCGGGCGATAGGAGGGTAGGTGTCTTTAGAACATTCGCAAAGGAGGAGCAAAATCAAGGCTGGAAGTAATAGCTTGAGGTAGAATCCTCTGTTGTTATTATTGATATACTCCATAATAAATCACCAGCGCACAAATTTTAATTTCTTGGTAATCCTTCCGTTGGCCAGCGAATCCTGACTCACTGGATCCAAGCCAAAACCCTTTCTGCCATTTGTGGAAAC
>CAYHCO010000007.1:140728-144807 GCA_964355105.1 uncultured Porphyromonadaceae bacterium | reverse complement strand
ACGGAAGACGGAAGACGGAAGACGGAAGACGGAAGACAGAAGACAGAAGACGGAACATCTGTTAGAAGAGGCTGTAAAATAAATTCACATTAAAGGAATGGTTAAGTCCGTGGTGCAATGTTGATTGGTGAAATGGCCAAAGCGGAACTTTCCACCGTTGACTGGTGAATGAATATAGAACACTATAATTCACATAAAGCTGGAGCTGTGGAGAGAAATAGTATCTGAAGTTCATTCCTAAAGAGGGGCTAAGACTATAAGCCAGAGTATTGTTCACCTTGGGAATCCCGGCATAGGTATCAGCCTCAAATCCTGTATTGAGTGTAACGCTGGTGCGCGAGTTGGGATACCATCCCAGGTTGTATTTGAATAATCCTGTTATCATTACCATGATGGGATCATCCGAAGTTGGTTCAATTAATGCATTTTCATTGTCCTGGACAAATATTGCTGAAAGTTCAAATTGATGTCCGGTTTGCCAGTAAAGGTTCACCGGTTTGGTTTGCTCTTGCCGGATCACCGCCTTTAAAACGGGAGAATATTTGACTGGTTTTTTGACTATGGAATCAGGATTAATCAAATAATAGTCGAAGGTGTATAACATCGGAACCAGACCTGAGGAAAATCGTTTGCCTGATTCTCTTAACGGTCCGGAGGCATAGAGCCAATTATCATAAAGTCTGGTAAAGTAGGCAGCATCAGTGCCTTTTAGGATGTTTTTTGATTTAAGGAAAGTGTCGATGGTTTCCATTTCCCAGATCAATTTATCACGGGAATCAAAAAATCGTTTGCTTTTCGTTTGTGAGATTAAACGTGCAAATTCCAGAATCTCTGCCTGATCGGGAATACGGCTGAGTCCTGATATTTTTTGCAAGTCCTGTAAAATATACACTGCCAGGCGTGCATCCTGAACCGGATCAATCCTGCCGGTTCCAAAAAGCAAAGGAATCTCTAGCGACAGTTCTTGTGAGATGGTTCCTTGTCCTAAACCATTAGTCCAGTTATTGATGTTTTTAATCAAATAGCCGGAAGCTATTATATCGTATTCAAGAAACCGACCGGGTCTGATATAATTTCGGTTAATGGAATTAACTGATATTGATGGATTAACGGATTGGTGGTCACCATTATAATCTTCATATTTACTGGTCGTTGCATTAAATTTTGCATTTAACTCACCCTGATATTTTTCGCTGTTGCGGATAAACGAATACCGCGCCATAATACTTCCATGATAATTAAAATCATTGTTCTTGCTTTTTACCCCGTCGGTCGACTTTGACCAATTGGAATTACCCGACTCACTACCCGACAAATTAAAATCCAGCCGGTGAGTTTTTATATCGGCCATTTTATAACTGGCCAGATTAAAAGAATCCAGTTGAGCAAGGAGGCACGATGGGATGCTGCAAATCAGGAAAATGACAGTAATGCGTTTCATGAATGGTAAAATCATTTCGATTGGGATGCTAAATAATATTATAGGCGGGGTGCACCATTAAAATTAGCTAATTTCATCAATAAAAATGCTGTAGGGCATCATACTTTGACCAAGAAAAATTGTGATAAAATTTCGACTATAATCGAAACAATATACAAAAATATGAAAAATTACGATCGTAATCGAAAAAAACACATATCTTCGCAAAGTTACGATCATAGTTAAAAAAATCATGATAGATAGAGAGCGTTATATTAGACAGATTTCCCCTTTTATTGATAAGCCGGTAATTAAGGTTATCACGGGGATTCGCAGGTGCGGCAAAAGCACATTTCTGAAATTGCTTAGCAAATTGCTGACTGAAAAAGGGATTGCTGCAAGGAATATACTGATCGTCAATAAGGATTCACTTGAATTTGATTGGCTGTTTAATTATCAGCAATTGGTTGAATATGTGACCGATAAATTCAATGGTATTGATGGAAAGAAGTATCTGTTTATCGATGAAGTACAGGAGATCATAGGATGGGAAAAGGCACTCTCTGGTTTTCTAACTGACGAGATTGCAGATCTTTACATTACGGGCTCAAATTCGAGAATGCTTTCTTCGGAGCTGGCCACTTACATTAGCGGACGCTACGTTGAGTTCAGAATGTATACTTTAACCTTTTCCGAATTCCTGAGATTCCGCGGGGTCACCAACCGTGACAATATGGAACAGGAGTTTGCCATATTCATGAAGTACGGCGGATTTCCGGGCATTCATCACATGGAATACAACGATGAGGTGATAGGGCAATACATTTCCTCATTGTATAATACTATTTTACTTAAAGATGTTGTGGAGCGGAACGGGTTACGTGAGATCTCCCTGCTGGAAAGCATATCGCGCTTTACTGCAGATAATTGTGGTAACATCACTTCCTCAAAGAAAATTGCGGATTTTCTAAGATCTCAAAGAGTCAAGGGATCAGTCGATACGGTGCAAAACTATCTTGCAATCTTATCATCGGCCTATATTTTTCACAAAGTCCATCGATACGATATAAAAGGTAAGCGATTGCTGGAGATACATGAGAAGTACTATTCGGGAGATATCGGATTAAAGCATAATCTGGTCATGTATAAACCGGAAGGCATCTCCGGGCTTCTCGAAAATATTGTTTTTTTAGAGCTTTTGTCAAGGGGTTACAAGGTAAATATCGGCAAAATTAATGATCTGGAAATTGACTTCATTGCGACAAAGAACCACCGGCCACTCTACATCCAGGTTGCCTATCTGCTTGCCGATCCTAAAACTGTCGAGCGTGAATTCGTGGCATTGGAGAAAATTAATGATAGCCATCCTAAAATTGTAATATCCCTTGATAAGTTTCCCGAATACGACAGGAATGGGATAAAATGGCAAAATCTGATAGATTTTCTGGTTGAAGATTGACCCCAGAGCCCCGGAGACCATAGATAGGCGCCTTTATACTGCCAGTTCAGCTTGTTTACCGAATTATAAATATTTCGTAAATTCAATGCGTTTTGGGACTATAAACAATTGAAAGGATCCTTGTTATGAAAAACAAATCTCTTTTCCCGGCTTTAGTTATCCTGACCCTTCTGACACCAGGAGTATTATTTATTTCGTGCAACAACAGTAAAGTAGACAAGAATTTCAACAAGGTTTTTGAAGGGCGTCTTGAGCGGAGCCCCGACCTGTGCATGAGCTTAACCTCAACAGAGGGCAGCATAAAAGGGACTTACTTTTTGAAGGAAAATTCTGAAAAAGTTAATCTGACCGGTTCATTATCAGGATCTGACAGTATCCTGATCAATGAGTTTGATCGCGAAGGAAACCTCTTTGGTGTTTTTAAGGGCAAGTTCGTTTCGGCTACCCGGATCGAAGGGGTTTGGAGCAAGCCCGACGGATCCCGTAAAACAGCCTTTTTCCTGAGCGAGACCAACTTTACCTATGACGGATTATACAATGAATCCAAAGCAATTGTTGATAAACGGCTTGCCGAGGAAGCACAACGGAGCAGCCTGGAAAAGGTTGAAAGCGATAAAAAGGAAATGGCAGATCGTATTTCCGACTTTCTCGTCATCTCAAAAACGACCAATAACGGCAAGAAGGCCAGGGGTATTGCAGACCTGAAGGTTACGGTAAAGAACAATAGCGCTTATGCTTTTGATAAAATTTCTGTGCGGGTAAATTATCTGGATAAAAAGGGTGGGGCGGAAGCCTCCGAAAATGCCGAATTCACCAGCATTGAACCCGGCGCCACGCAAACAAAGGCGCTGCCCGACAATAAAAAGGCTGCTTCAGTGAGCTGCACCATCACCAAGGCTACTGCATCTGCAATCAACTTCACCTACACCCAAAAATAGACTAACCTTAGGTGAATTTGACTACCTACTGTTTCCTGCAACTCCTTGCGCCTTGAGCCTGGGTTTAAAGCCCAGCCCTTCGCCGAAACTGCCAGAAAAGGCATCACAAGCAGTAAACCGAGTTGGAGCAGGGCCAGCGTGATACTGATTCCAATGAGAAATTCCTTTTCCTGGCCTTTAAACAACCTCTCCTTCACACGGTTTGATTTGTTCCGCCGGTTGAAACCGGCGGTTATTGATATCAGTTATCAATTGTCGAATT
>CAYHCO010000007.1:1962-140628 GCA_964355105.1 uncultured Porphyromonadaceae bacterium | reverse complement strand
GCAGAAGAGATCGCCACCGCGTTCTGAAAGCTGACGCGCGATTAGCTCGGTTTTTGCCAGTTGCCTCGACCAGTAGGGTATCAGTGTTGTATGTGCCGATCCGGTAACAGGATCTTCATTCACACCCACCTGCGGGGCAAAAAAACGCGATACGAAGTCGACCCAGTCTCCAGGAGCAGTAACGATGACCCCCCGGGCCTTAATCATGCCCAGACCGGCGAAATCCGGCTTGATATTTTCAATATCCGACTGTTTCTCATAGATCAGCATATAGTCGGTTTTACCCATATAACAGAACATAGGTTCCTTGCCACCCAAAGCTTCGAGCAAACCATCCGGTATTTCTGCAGGATCGACCTCATCAGCAGGAAAATCCAGAACGTATTTCTTGCCGTCGCGGAAAACCCTGAGCGGACCGCTCCTGGAGTTGAAATTCAACTCGTTTCCGGCAAAGCCGAGATGGTTGTACAGTACGTGCGCAGTGGCCATTGTGGCATGACCGCACAGGTCGACTTCAGCTTTCGGGGTGAACCACCGGATATGGTAACCGTCGCCTTCCTGAATAAAAAAAGCTGTTTCAGCAAGATTATTTTCCATGGCAATCCGCTGCATGATCTCATCTTCGGGCCAGTCCTCTAAAGGCACTACTGCTGCGGGGTTTCCGCTGAAAAGTCGGCCGGTGAACGCATCCACTTGAAATATTTTCATAGGGTATCAGGTATCAGGTTATAAACGTATGATTGGTATTACAAATTCGATATTGGTTCTCTTTCCTGTGTTGTTTATATCCGGGGTTAAAAGTAAGGAAACCCTGACTCCAAGCGGAAGGTCGACAATATTGAACAAGCGCGTATCCAATGTGAGTTCCGTCCCAGTTGAGGCCATCGGGCCGTCAATGGAAGCGTATCCGTAATCTGCAAACAATGATGCTCTTACGCGGCTGCAATAAAAGATACCCCAGAACCCCCAGTCAGGGTAGAGTACCGGAAAATGATAGGAACTCTGGATGGTAAACATGTTGTCGTAGGAAGGGATAGTGAACCCTCTCGGATAAATGAACAGGTCCATAAAGCGGTATTCGTTATCCGTGGCTTCCTGTTTCCATCCGGCACTGATGACAAGATTGTGGTTTCTTTTCAATCCACGGATAGCGAAGTCGGCAATTGCCTGGTATTGACTGGAATTGAGCGAGGCAAATGCTTGTCTGGCTGATAATTCCAGATTGATTCCGAGTGGTGTGGTAATATTCTGGTAAGCCTTTTTACGCACACTGGAGATGTTTGCCTCGGCACTCAGTGCATTAACCGTTGTGGTTTTTCCATAGTTTTCCGAACCGATCGATTTGCCCTGCGAAGAAATATAACTGTAACCTGCTTTTACAGCTGCTTGCCGGTAGAATTCCCCTCTGGAGAAGTTCAAGGGCACCTCAGCTCCAAGAGAAATGGCATTGTCGAGGGATTGTAAAGTGGGGTTGGTTGATATCCCCAGAAAATCCTGCGCAAAAGTGTAGCGGAAATTTCTCGTCAGGCTCGCTGAGAGGATGGGGTAGAAACCTCCGTACTGAATGGTGGCATTAATTCCCGGTGCATTCTCGTTATAAAAATAGCTCAGACCTCCCTCGATGTGAACATTGTTCAGGATATTGTCGGAAACGGCTCCAACATCGATCGAGGTGAATCCCGGAGTCAGAAACCAGCTGTGTACCTTTACGGCATGCCGCAACTGGTGATAAGGGGTTATCTTGAATTCCTCTTTCGGGACCTTGCTTAACATATCACCTCCTTCAGCGCCAAAATATTTGAAATCCAGCGGGCTGGGTTGGTTTATCGGCGATAGCCTAGCCGAAATGCCTGCCAGGGAATCCATCGGAGCCGAGACGAGCCGGTAACCGCGTTTTTCCACATCGGAGTATATCAGCTTTCTGTTAGCAGGGTCAACAGCTGCATGGTAAGCGCCGAATTTCGCACTGGTGAGCTGGCGTATAGTGCCATCCGACCGGTTGAGGGAATAAATGTTGTTGGTACCGGTCAGCCCGGTCGAAAACAGCAGGGAATCTTTAAGCACCAGCAATTCTCCGATCACTTGGGAACTCTCCGCAGTAATCTTCCTGATCCGGCCATCTGAAAGGTCTTGCGAGATAATGAGCATTTTGCCGGTTGCAGTCCGGGCTGTGATAAAAATGCTTTTGCCGTCGGGATCCCACCGTGGATAAGTCAGGAACAGGTTTTCTTCGTTTGGTAAAGTCGTGATTACCTCACCGGTATTGCTGTCGATAATTTTAAGCAGGCACTTGCCGGCGGGGTCCGTTTCTACTACCACGATTTGGGTGGCATCGGGGGAAAGGGCTGGAGAGAAATAGCGCTGTTTATGTGTCAGGTATTTTTTCTTGTGGATATCTGTCTGATAAATAACTATATCTGAATAATTTACAGATGAGTATCTAGGGTCCCAGGTGACTTCCGACCAGGTAATCAAATTTCCGGCTGCCGTGAAATAGGGATCTTGGGTAATTCCTGTGTTGCAAATCTTTTCTTCCTTGCCGCTGCCAGACATCCGATAAATTGCGCCGGGCTGATCGTAGGAAGATTTGTATACTATAAGATCGCCGTTCGGCAGGTACACGGGAAAACGATAATAGGTAACCGTTTTAATGGGTGGAGAAAGGGGTTTAACCGGCGTCAGGGCTGTCAGGGTAAGCTGCTGGGTCCATTTTTTCCGGTAATCGGCAAATGATTTCCGGTACAGCATGCCGGTAGTCAGCTGGGTTTGCGTCCAGAGAGCCAGGGCAAAGGGGTATATAGTCACGCCGGTTAACAGCGATGAGCCCTTGATCACTTCCGCCCAGAGGTTGTTTCCGAAATTTTCCCGGCCGTAACTGCATAACAGGTAACCCAGCTCGTATTCATTGGGAACAATGTCGCGAAAGGATCCATTACGGGCTTTCATATAGCTGTAGGGCTTGCCACCGGTTAAGATGCTCTTGTACTGTTCCAGGAATGATGGCATTCGGCCTCTGCCCTGGTTGGTAAGTGAAGTTTCGGTTGCAACGGCATCTCCTTCAAAGAACCATCCCGGGATACTGAGGTTGATCATTGCTCCCCAGCCGGATTCGCCGGTAAGCCACCACGATCCTTTGGTCAGGCCGTCGCGGGCATTGATATACTGGAGTGCATGGCGATATTCGTGCAGCGATAGAAGGTCGAGCCACGGAAGGCTTCCCAGTTCAAATCCACTCTGCAGTGGGGTGGTGTAAAATTCTGACCGGTAAGGCATTAACGTCACGTAACCGTTAGATATTATGCCCTGGTTATTCAGGATCAGATTGATCTTTTTCGTTCGCAGACCAATCGCGGCCAGGTGGTTTTGATTAATGAAACGGATATTGGATGCCACCCTGGAAGCCTGATCTTCCAGACCCTTGGGAAATATTACCCTTACAGCCGGGTCATCGATCTGCTGCCAACTGATCCCGGGCCTGAACCTGCCGAATTCCTGGGATTGGCCTGAATTAGGAAAAACGGTTAAAAAAACGATCAGGAGCAATGGCAGAACTGCACCTTTAAATACGGAACTAACCGGCACCATTGAGGGAGGATTTGATAATCCGCTAAATTAACAAAAACCCCGGGTTCAAACCCGGGGCTATTAATAACGGTATTCCATTATCGAATTTGCAAATAATGAATTGTCGAATTGTCAAATTATCGAATTATCGAATTTGCCTTCAGGCAACCCTGTGCCATTTCTCCTGCTGGATTTTACCATCAACGGAAACAATGATCAGCTTGACCGGTATCTGCCTGGTGCACTGCGAAACAGCCATTTCAGCCATCTGCAGCAGTCCGCCGCAGCACGGAACTTCCATGATCATCACGGTAAGCATGTCGATCTGGCTCTCATCGATTAATATTTTCAGTTTTTCTACGTAAACCTCCCGGTTGGAATCGAGTTTCGGACAGGCGATAGCCAGTGTTTTTCCCTGCAGGAATGAGGGATGGAAATTTCCGAGGCTGAAAGCGGTGCAATCGGCGGCCAACAAAAGATGGGAACCCTGAAAATGACTTGCGCGCGGATTGATCAGATGCATCTGGACCGGCCAGTGAGTCAGGGCTGAAGGAATAGTTCCCGTTGAACCGGCATTTACTGAAGC
This sequence comes from uncultured Porphyromonadaceae bacterium, assembly GCA_964355105.1. Classification (GTDB taxonomy): domain Bacteria; phylum Bacteroidota; class Bacteroidia; order Bacteroidales; family UBA12481; genus UBA12481. Next base: position 136,478 of record CAYHCO010000007.1, on the reverse strand, counting down.
CACCGGTGCAAAAGTCTGGGTTTTCGAGCCGGCACAGCCACATGCCCCGCCACCTTCTTCCGAATGGCCGTGACCGTGTTTATGACCGTGATGCTCATGGTGACCGTGTTTATGACCATGATGGTCGTGGTGACCATGGTGCTCTTGATGCCCGTGACCATCATGGGGTACCGGTACCGGATCTTTTTCGGCCGACGCACCTTTGCCCATCGGCAAATTGTGAACGGCTTCCAGTACCTCATCAGGATTAAAATCGAGCTTGTCCTGGTTTTCAAGCATATATCTCACGCCCTGTTGCAAAAAACCTTTCTCTCCATGCTCCTTCAGATGCCCTAGATGGGCAATAACAGTATTTTTTCCTTTGGTTACGATCTGCTGCATTACCTTGATCTCATCGTAAGGTTCTGCTTCGCGTTCTTCAATGGTGATGGCCCCTTCCGGACAATGACCGATGCAGGCGCCAAGCCCGTCGCACATGAGGTCGCTGATCAGGCGCGCTTTCCCGTCGATGATCTGCAAGGCCCCTTCGTGGCAGTTAGGCACACAATCTCCGCAGCCGGTGCACAAATCTTCATCTATGCTGATAATTTCCCTTTTCATTTTCTTGTAATTTTGAAGTTTAATGGATGTCATTCTTTGTGACAAACATATGGCCATTTGTGTTTAAAAAATGTTACAATTGTTACAAATAAGACGGTATTATGGATTGGATCGATAAAGCAGCGCAATGTCCTATTCTTAAGGGAGTTCCGCCACAGGAGCTTCTGGAGCTTTTTTCAAAGCTTCAATTTCATATAAAGTCATTCACAAAGGATGAAGTTATTGCTGTTCAGGGCGATGAAGTCAACCGACTGATGATTATTCTCGATGGATCAGTACGCGGAGAGATGACCGATTTTTCCGGACACGTTATAAAGATTGAAGATGTTGCAGCTCCAAAACCACTTGCAGGAGCATTCCTTTTTGGAAACGAGAACCATTTTCCTGTTGATGTTCTGGCCAATGAACCGGTAAAGGTACTGGTCATTTATCGTGATGAGTTCCTGAAGTTATTGCGGATGAATGAAATTGTTCAGATGAATTACCTTAACCTGGTTGGATCGAAAGCTCAGTTCTTATCGAAAAAGATAAAATTCCTATCCTTTAAAACCATCAAAGGCAAGATCGCTCATTACCTGATCGGATTAAAACAAGATGCCGACGGTACCATCCGGCTCCCGGCCAGCCAACAGGAAATGGCTGACCTGTTTGGAGTTGCCCGGCCTTCGGTGGCGAGGGCATTGGGAGAACTTGAGCAGGAGGGACTTATCTCCGCACAAAACAGGGTCGTCGGCATCCTCGATAAACCCGGATTGCTCCGGTACCTGAATGAGTAAACTCCGGACCTTATTTTAAAAGATCGTCAATAGCCTTTTTAAACCTGGCTTTATTCTCCGCATGATTGGCACTGGCGCCTGATGACAGGGTCGGCTTGCCTTTCATAGGGATAATCAGGAATGTGGGAATATTTTGAATCCCAAACAGACCGGCAAGTTCCTGTTCCTTATCAATATTGATTTTATAGATATACACCTTACCGGCATATTCCTGGGCCAATTCTTCCAGCGCTGGCGCAACCTTTTTGCACGGTCCGCACCAATCAGCGTAAAAATCTACAATGGCAGGCTTATCGCCCTTATATACCCATTCGGTTTTGTTTTTCTCAAAGTCCATAACACGTTTGATGAATTCACTGCGGGTAAGGTAGATGGGCTTTGATTCCAATGCGGCCGGTTCCTTGGTGGGCTGGGCTGAAAACCCTGACAGGGTGACGGCCATAAACAAGATTGCCAGAACTGTTTTCTTCATTTTCGATGTAATTATTAATACATATCTATATATATCGATAAGAACATAAATCATGCCAGATTTTTCGATCAATTATCCTTGGCAGGGATTTCCTGATAGAGCAGCTGGGTATCCGGATCCAGTACTACCGAAGCAACAGGGAAGTCAGCCGGCAGGAGAAGCTGGATATTCTTTTTGTCAACCCAGATTTTAAAATTCGCTGATTTTGCACTGGACGGATTGCCTTTCTCAGCCGGAGTGCCGAGGAATCGGATAGAAAGAGTGAAATCGAAGTGCTGCTGCTGTTTTTGTTCAATTTCGATATTAATGGAGTTTTTCAATTTGTCATACGTCCATGACCAATCGATGACAGGTTGACCGGGTATTTCAAGCCACTGTTTGAAGAAATAGCCAAGTTCTCTTCCGGTAACCTCCTCCATTACAGCCTGAAAATCAGACGTCAGTGCATTCTTGTCGCGATAGGTTGCATAAAATTTGCGGATACCGGTCCAGAAATCATTGTCGCCGATTTCTCCCCTGAGCATATGAAGGACCCAGGCACCTTTCTGATAGGAATTCGTGCTGAGAAGGTCCATCTTATTGGTGATGGTGGTATCGATAACGGGCCTGGGGCTTCGCTGGAACGATCTGATTACTTCTCTCCTCATATCGGCCATGCTGGCATTGAGCGATCTTCCCGGAATCATGGAGTCGGCATAAACGGCTTCGAGATAAGTGGCAAACCCCTCACTGATCCAGATATGGTGCCAGTCAGCCTCAGTTACGGCATCCCCGAACCATTGATGAGCGATCTCATGGGACAAAAGGCTCTGCAACTGATTGTTACCCTTAACAGAGTTCTCGTAATAAAAAATGCAGCCTGAATTCTCCATGCCGCCAAACTTGGTTTTCGACTGTACATTGGCGAGTTTCTCATAGCTGTAGGGGCCGATCAGATCCTGATAAAATGTCAGTATGTCTGCTGCAGGGGCATAATCGATAAAGCCGGCCTCGCGGTTTTCAGCATAAACCCAGCTCTGTACCGGGATGCCCTTTGAAATACCCGCTGTGGTCCATGCAAAGTCGCCGACACCGATCACCATAACCTTGGTGGGGATCGCAACATCCTCTTTCCAGTGGGTCACCCTGATCTGTCCATTCCCTGATGCCGGACCGGGGTATTCACCTGCCAGGTATCCGTTGCTCACCACCTCGTATTTGTCGGGTGCCGAAACGAAAAACTCAACCGTAGCCTTGTCTGAAGGATGGTCAACGCACGGAAGCCAGTTCCGCGCCCGGTCGGGCCAGTTGTCCGCGAAGAAGGTGCGTTTTCCGAATTTGTTTTTCGATATGATCAGTCCGTCAGCCGGAATGCCTGAATAATAGACCGAAAGCGAGCAGGTTTCGGCCGATTTTAAGGAATCGGGAATATTAATCCCGATCTGATTATTAGAATGGTGAAAAGTCAGCGGGATAGTTCCAGCTAAAATTTTGCTCACCTTCATGCCGGTGCCACTGGCAGTGAGTCCATTCAGGTCGAGCCTGACCAATCCGGGATCTCCTGTAAACTTTAGCTCAATTCCGGCAGTGCCCTCGATCCGGTCAGTGCTGTCGCTCAGTGAAATACTGAAGCTGTAATGCAGTACATCCATATTTGGATTTCGCGGATACCCGTCCTGGGCCGATAGCCGGCCAGAAAATGCTGTCAGCAGCAGCAATGTGGCAAGTGTGTTCAATTTATTGAGCATGCCCATTGAAACTTACTTGATTTTCTTTAAGTATTTATATAGCTCACTGTCAGTAGTAAGGATTAAGCTTGTTTTGTCGTCGAACGACTTTTCAAGCGCTTCCATTGCCCTTGAAAATCCGTACAGTTCTCTCGATGCAGCAGTCTGGTTATAAGCGGCTGCATAAATCGAAGTAGCCTTGGCGTCGGCGCGGCCCCGTATCTGTTCCGACAGTTTCACTGCCTCCGATTGGATCTGAGCCAGGTCGAGTTCCTTGTTCCCCTGAATTTTACGGGCCTCACCCTGTCCTTCCGACTTGAACCGGTCCGCTATCCTGTTACGTTCGCTGATCATCCGGTCGTATACATTGGCGCGCACTTCGGGAACATAATTGATCCGTTTGATACGGAAGTCAAGGATAATTATTCCGAGATCTTTACAGCGCACAGTGGCTTTCTCAAGTATCAACTTCTCTATTTTTTCACGTCCGACTTTTATCGTATCCAGTGATTCTATTTCCTGGAGGTATTCTTCTGATACTTCAGGCGTCCGGTTGGTGGAGCGGATGATATCCAGCAATTCAAAACTAGCCACAGCATTTCTGGTTTCTCCGTCAAGGATGTCGTCTAAACGCGATTGCCCTGAGCGTTCATCGCGCAGGCGTACATAAAACTGAAGGGGATCGGTTATCTGCCATCTTGCATAAGTTTCAACAAAAATGAATTTCTTGTCCTGGGTCGGCACCTGGTTCGGAAATCCATCCCACTTGAGATATCGTTTATCAAACCGCTGAACTTTTTGAATGATTGGAAGCTTGAAATTCAGGCCGGGTTGGGTCCTTGAACCTCCAACGGGTTTTCCAAACTGTGTGACAATTGCCTGTTCGGTTTCATCCAGCACAAATGCGCCGCCGAAAACCAGGATCACAATAACTGTAATTGCGATGCCGTAGAGTATTAATTTTATTTTCATAGCTTATTTGGCTGGGGTTGTGGGTGGGGGTGTAATGGTTTTTTTATCCAGATTGAGTAATGGCAATACGCTGTTGCCTTTTTCATCCACCACGATCTTATCACCGATCTTGGGCAGTATCCTTTCCATGATCTCAAAATAGAGTCGTTTCCTCGTTACATCCGGAGCCTTGATATACTCAGCATACAATGAGTTAAAACGGTCGGCTTCTCCGATAGCGCGGTTTACACGGTTGAGGGCATAGGCTTCAGCGAGCTGAATTGTTTCTTCGGCTTCACCTTTCGCCCTCGGAATTACCTGGTTGTATTCCGATTCTGCCTGGTTGATCAGTGTTTCTCTTTCCTGTTGTGCCTGGTTAACGGCATTAAAAGAGGGCTTAACCGTTTCCGGCGGATTCACGTCCTGGAGTACTACCTGCTCAATTTGAAGGCCGTTTTCATACTCCACACACATCGATTGTAGCAATATTTCAACGTTCGAAGCCACCGCCTGTCGGCCTACAGTCAGTACCTCGTTCACCGTACGATCTCCAACAACCTTGCGCATGGCGGCTTCCGACATATCCCTAAGGGCATCCTCCGCATCCCTTACCTTAAAAAGATATTTATAGGAATCCGTGATCCGGTATTGCACCACCCATTCAACATCCGCGAGGTTCAGGTCTCCAGTCAGCATTAACGACTCATCAGTGAAGTCCTTATCTGAATATACAGTCCTTACACCAGGAGTTACCGTCCGGAATCCAAATTCAAGTTTTAGTTGCCTCTGTACTGGGATTTTGTAAATTTTTTCCAACCCTAAAGGTGCTATAAAACTGAGTCCCGGGGACACTGTCCGGTTAAATTTACCAAGAAACAGTACAACTCCCTGTTCCTCCGGTTTAATGGTTTTGACGGATGTACCCAGAATAGCCAGGACCAGCAATCCGAGCAGTACCTGCTTCAGGTGGGTTTGTATCCATCCGATGATTTCTTCAACTCTGTCATTAAATCTTTCCATTGGGGATATGTTTTAACTATTCAAAATCAGAATAATCGTTCAAAATAGGCATTTTAGAGGTGATTATTCAGCGTCGTGCCGAAAACTTGTTATTCTACCAGAAACACTTTAGATTAGTTGAAATATTACCCGAAACCCGAAACCCGATACCCGAAACCCGATACCCGATACCCGATACCCGATACCTGATACCTGATACCCGATACCTGATACCTGATACCCCATGAAACCCACCTTTAAACATCTCACACTTGTCCTGCTCGGACTGATCCTGATCACCATCCCGATATTCTCGTCGATTCCGGAAGACGGCAGGTTTCCCAAGGATCCGAAGATTTCCGTGGTAAATGAATACACCGGATATTGGAAAGCCGATTATAAGTCCAGCCGGGCGGATTTTCTTAAAAAAGCAGAAGTCCTGTCACGCACTTTCACCGGAACAGAGCTGAAAGCGATCCGGGTTCCATCAAAACTTGCTGATGAGCTTTTTGTCGATGTCTTTTACATACCTGCCCTAAAGAATACTAAAAACCTGATCATCCTCTCCTGCGGCACGCATGGGATTGAGGGCTTTGCCGGAAGTGCGATCGAGCGGATGGTCATGGAGAAATACCTGACCAAAGAGAATCTCACTCAGACGGGTATTCTCCTGATTCATGCAAACAACCCTTACGGATTTAACTACCTGCGAAGGGTAACGGAGAATAATGTTGATATCAACAGGAACTGCGACGTATCGCCTGAATTGTTTGCGACTGAAAATGACGGTTATTCCAAACTCTATTCCTTCATCAATCCGGATAAACCTGCAAGCCTGGGGAGTTGCCAGAATGTTTTTTTCGTGGAGCGGGCGATCCTGAAAATTCTAAAAGCAACGATGCCCGTGCTTCGTCAGGCCGTTTTGCAGGGCCAATATCAATATCCGGAGGGACTTTATTTCGGCGGTAAGGGATTTGAACCGCAGGTTCTGGCCTTGCGTCCTGTACTAGCCAAATATGCTGCAAAATACGACCAGCTCATTCAAATTGATCTGCACACGGGATATGGTGAAAGGGGTAAGATGCACCTGTTCCCGAATCCGGCAAAGTCTCCTGAAATCAAGGCAGCTACAGAAAAATTGTACGAAGGCTATCAGATCGACTGGGGCAACAGCAAGGACTTTTACACGATAACCGGCGATTTTGCCAACCTGGTGGCCAATGTGATTCCAGGTAAGCCGATCGTTCCGATGACACTGGAGTACGGGACCATGGACAGCCAGAAAACGATGGGTTCGCTACGGTCGATCCAGAACATGATCCTAGAAAACCAGGGCTTCCATCACGGCTACCGCAACAAACGAACTGAGCGCAAAGTGAAGGAATGGGCGCTTGAAATGTATTCGCCCAGCTCACCTGTCTGGCGCACCATGGTCATGGAACAATCAGTCAAGATCATGGACCAGGTCTTCACCAAGCTGCGTTAACAACTGCCTACGAAATCCTGCTCCAATCCCTGATCTCCCTCTTCTTAAGAGCCAGCTGCTGCACGAGGAGCTGGTTTTCCGGCAATTCCAGCAGCGGGTCATTCTCCAGCACGTCCTGAGCCACACGCCGCGCATGTTCGAGAATCTTGGTATCGGTCAGAAGGTTGGCGATCGAAAGGTTAAAAGGTACTCCGCTCTGCTGGGTGCCTTCGAGATCACCGGGACCCCTGAGCTTCATGTCGACCTCCGCAATCTCAAAACCGTCGTTGGTGCGGGTCATGGTCTCGATCCGGATCTTCGCCTCCTTCGACAGCTTAAACCCGCTCATCAGGATACAATACGACTGGTCGGCGCCGCGCCCGACGCGGCCCCGGAGCTGGTGAAGCTGGCTCAGACCGAACCTTTCGACACTTTCGATGAGCATGACAGAAGCATTCGGCACATCAACACCAACCTCAATGACAGTGGTTGCAACCATAATCTTGGTTATTCCCTTGGTGAAATAATCCATGGCTTTGGCTTTCTCTTCCGGCTTCATCTGACCATGCAGCACCGATACCGCATATTCCGGTGCGGGAAATGCACGCGTAATGCTTTCGTACCCGTCATATAAATTCTTAAAATCAAGTTTTTCAGATTCCTGAATGAGTGGATAAACAATGTAGATCTGACGCCCCAGTTCAATCTGCTTCCTGAGAAACTCGTACACCACCAGTCGCTTGGAATCGTAATAATGGGCTGTCCTGATCGGCTTTCTGCCTAGAGGAAGTTCATCGATCACCGAAATGTCGAGGTCGCCGTAAAGTGTCATCGCCAGAGTTCTTGGGATCGGAGTGGCCGTCATGACCAGAATGTGCGGCAGGATGCCGTCGGCCTTTTCCCACAGCCTGGCGCGCTGGGCGACTCCGAACCGGTGCTGCTCGTCGATGACAACGAGGCCCAGGTTCTTGAACTGCACCGTATCTTCAATGAGGGCATGTGTACCGATCAGAATATCGAGCTCACCCTCCCGGAGCTCTTCGTGAAGCGTTTCCCGATGACTCGATTTGGTGGAACCGGTCAGCAGCCTCACGTGAATCGGAAGGTTCTCGAGCATTTTGGAGAAAGTCTGAAAATGCTGTTGGGCGAGAATTTCAGTGGGAGCCATCAGGCAGGCCTGATATCCGTTGTCCAGCGCAATCAGCATGCTCAGTATGGCCACCAGGGTCTTGCCGCTTCCAACATCCCCCTGAAGGAGCCGGTTCATTTGCATGCCGGAACCCAGATCTTTCCTGATTTCCCGCATCACACGTTTTTGGGCTCCGGTCATCTCGAAGGGAAGGTTCTCAGTGTAAAATCGGTTGAACAGCTCACCAATCTTTGAGAAAACAAATCCTTTTATCCTTGTGTTCTTCCAGTTCTTTTGCCTAAGCAAACCGAGCTGGATAGCGAAAAACTCTTCAAATTTCAAGCGGTAACGGGCTTTCTTCAGAATGTCCTGGTCTTTTGGAAAATGAACGTTCAGCAGGGCTTCGTTGATTCCGGGGAATTTAAGGGTCTGCAGCAGGTGGGCGGGTAAAGTTTCCGGAATTCTTCCGTAAACTTTCTGCAGAAGCTGGTATTCAAGTTTGTGTATTGCCCTCGATGTCAGAAAATTGGATTTCATCTTCTCGGTCGTGGGGTAGGCCGCCTGATAGGTATACGGATAGGCCACCTGCTCGGCTTTCGAGGCTTCCTCCATCTCGGGGTGCATAATCGAGTATTTCCCATTAAACAGAGTAGGCTTGCCGAAAATCACATATTCAACTCCCAGCTTCACCGATTGCTGGATCCATTTGATGCCCTGAAACCAGATCAGCTCCATGGAGCCGGTAGTATCCTCGAAGCGCGCGGTTAATCTCTGTTTTGGCCGCTTTCCGACCATCTCCAGGCTCACTACCTTGCCCCGCACCTGGATAAAGGCTTCCTCGGTCTGGATTTCACTGACAGTATAAAACCGCGTTCGATCGGTATACTTGTATGGGTAGTGCCGGAGCAGATCATCGAAGGTGCTCACGCCCAGCTCATCGAACAGCATCTCGGCCCGCCTGGGACCCACCCCGGGCAGAAATTTAATGTCGGTTTGCATCAGCGAATCCATGGCGGACGAATTTAGCAGTTATCGGCGGCTTTGTTAAATATTGTTAATAATTCCGCTTTGTGCCCACTTATCCTGATTTACAGATATTTTTGCACCCAAACCGCTTTGATTATGGAACAAATGATCACCCTGAAGGGATTGGTAAAGAATTATATGGTTGGTACACAGGTTGTTGAGGCTCTTAGAAGCATCGATCTCGTTATCAAGAAAGGTGAGTATGTAGCTATCATGGGCCCATCCGGATCCGGAAAGTCAACCCTGATGAATATTCTGGGTGCTCTTGATACCCCGACAAGCGGTCATTATTTCCTGAACGGAACAGACGTAAGCCAGATGGTCGATAATGACCTGGCAGTGATCCGTAACAAGGAAATCGGATTTATATTCCAGACATTTAATCTTTTACCCAGATACGATGCTCTTGAAAATGTAATTCTTCCGTTAATCTACGGAGGTGTGCCCAAGCATGAGCGCCGGGTCAGAGGCCTTGAGGTTCTGGAAAAAGTTGGTTTGTCCGACCGCGTAACCCATAAACCGAACGAACTGTCGGGTGGACAGCGTCAGCGCGTTGCCGTCGCCAGGGCGCTGGTGAACAATCCTTCCATCATTCTCGCCGATGAACCTACCGGTAACCTCGACTCCAAAACATCGGTCGACATCATGAATCTGATCCGGGATATTCATGAGCAGGGCAACACGATCATAGTGGTGACGCATGAGGAAGATATTGCACGCAGGGCTCAGAGGATCATCAGGTTACTCGATGGTCATATCGAAAGCGACAAACCAAATCTCGATCGCGTAGCCTAAGCATTTTTTTTATCTATTGTATATTATTTTAAATAATTTACATTTGCGAAAAAATTGCCTTAATAATCTACAGATATGTATTGGACACTTGAATTAGCATCCAAGCTTGAAGATGCTCCCTGGCCAGCAACCAAAGACGAGCTTATCGATTTTGGAATTCGCTCCGGAGCGCCACTGGAAGTGATCGAAAATTTGCAGGAGATTGAGGATGAGGGTGAAATCTATGAGAGCATAGAGGACATCTGGCCTGACTATCCAAGCAAGGACGACTTTTTCTTTAATGAAGAAGAATATTAAATGAGGCAGGCACCAGAGACGGTGCCTGTTTTATTTCCAGGTGCGTATATCCTCACGGGATATCGGCCTTTTTTCCTCATGCCAGATAAATCCCTCAAGGTAATAATCGTTGGCTCCCAGGTTTTTAAGTGGAGTTAATTTAGAATCCGGATCCGTGATGGATGCAATCCGGTCAATCTTTTCCTCTTTAAAATATATTCTGATATTACTGCTCAGAACTTTGTTCTGCCCGATAATCTCCTCCCCGTCCTTAGGATAAAAGATCGACTCGCCGTTCCCGGTCACATCAATATGATCAAGCTTGTCGTTCCGGAAATGCCCTTTGATCATCTTGCCTTTTATCTGGTTATAAAAAGTGCTGTCTTCTCGCGAAACCATGAATCCCCTGGTTTTCATTTCCATCCGCTTAATTCCCTTATCACCCAGGTAAACCCCGAGGGTATCCGCTGTCAGCTGATTTCCACTGGCCCAGACAATCGGTTCCTTGAATAGTTGAATCAGGCTGTCGACGACCAGGTAATCAAGCGAATCGCACCTGCCCTGTATGTCGGAGCGGTAAAACTGAACATTTGGAAATGCTTTGATCCGCCTGGATTTGGTAGTCTCCTCACGCGATGAAATCAGGGTGTCGGCATGCAGGAACAGACTGTCTTTCTCGCCGGTCATGATATACAATACATCTTCCGTCACCTGAAACCGGTTACCCGTCTCATCATAAAACAGGCGTCTGCCCTGAATGATCATGTTTTCAACGGTATCCTTCATTTCCACGGTTCCGAAAGCAAGCGTGAATTTTTTCCCCTGATCGTATATCAGGCTGTCGCTATGCAGGTTCTGCTCCTTGGCCTGCATGAACACGTTTTTTGTAAAGGTCGATATGCGGTTCTTTGTATCCAGATTACCTCGCTCGCAGGCAATATAATTGGTGTCGCTGAAGATTTGTGATGGTCCCTCAAAGGACATGGCTTCGGTTTTTGAATTGTACCGTAGACTGTCGGTAAACAAGGTGTTGTCTGGGTTCGTGACCGTGACCCCCTCCTTGAACACAAATTCATTAAGCTTCAGATAGTAATAACCCCAAAAGCTTTCCACCGTATTGGCACTGTCGATCACCTGCCCTCCTCCGTAATAATAGGCGATCTCCTCCTTCATGTTGTAATCGAGCCGGGGTGCCTTCAGGGATTCTTTTCCATTGTCCATCAATACGTTTCCGTCAAGTTTGGCTAACTCGGTCTGGCCGTTGTAATCGATGGTCTGCGAATAAACATGCAGAGTATCGGCTTTGATTATATGCACGCGACTGTACCCTTTAAACTGGTTTATCTTTTCATCCAGATAGGCACTGTCGCAGGTCAGGGTAAGGTTTTTATGGGACATCCTAACATTACCAAGAAGTCTCTTGATGCCGTTACCGATGGCAGGATCCACCGATATAATATCCGCGCCGAAATCAACAATCCGTGTTTCCTGGGAAAAGGCAGCCAGGGTCGAAAACAGCATGAATGCTGCCAGCAGGCCTGATTTATGCCAGCATCTCATTGATAATGTCTTCAACCGAAATGCCTTTAGCCTCGGCTTTATAGTTCCGGATAATCCTGTGGCGCAGGATAGCCGGCGCAATAGCCTTGATATCTTCAATGTCGGGTGAATATTTACCATTCAGGACCGCATGGGTTTTTGCCCCGATAATCAGGAACTGCGATGCCCTCGGACCGGCACCCCATACCAGGTTCTCCTTGGCCATCGGATGGGCGAGGGGACTGGTTGGACGGGTTTTGGAGGTCAGGTTAACCGCCCATTCAATCACGCTGTGATTTACCGGAACACGCCGGATGAGATCCTGGTAGAACAGGATTTCCTCTTTTGTTATGACCTGGCTTAGCTTGGCCTCGATATCGGAAGTTGTCCTTTTGACAATCGTGATCTCATCTTCAAAAGCGGGATAATCGAGCAGGATATTCAGCATGAATCGGTCGAGCTGGGCTTCCGGCAGCGGATAGGTTCCTTCCTGTTCAATCGGGTTCTGAGTGGCGAGCACGAAGAAGGGATCCTGCAATACATAACGGACCCCGCCTGACGTAACCGATTTTTCCTGCATGGCCTCGAGCAGCGCCGACTGGGTTTTCGGAGGAGTACGGTTGATCTCGTCGGCCAGTATCATATGGGCAAACAAGGGCCCTTTAACGAATTTAAAATCGCGGTTAGAGTCCAGAATTTCTGTTCCGATGATGTCCGATGGCATCAGATCGGGAGTGAATTGTATTCTTTTGAAATCAAGCCCAAGGATCTTCGAAATGGTCGTAACCAATAAGGTTTTGGCGAGTCCGGGAACTCCGACAAGAAGACAGTGTCCGCGACTGAAGATGCTGACCAATACCTGTTTAACAACTTCATCCTGGCCAATAATGACCTTCGAGATCTCGTTGAAAAACTGCTCGTACGAAATCTTTAATTTATCTACCGCTTCTTTATCTCCCATATTACTTCATCCATCCTTTATGGTCAAATGTGCAGCCCTGGTAATCCTTGTCGATTCTTATGTACATGGCCTCCTGCTTCTTCTCGATCCATTCGTTAAGCTTCTTCTGCTTTGCATTGTTGAGTGCGAGGCTTTGAAGGAACTGGTAATCCAGTTTCAAGTCAGCCTTGTGAGCCGGCCGGTTCGACTTAACTGACAGTATTTTGTAAACCTGGTTGTTGTTGCTGTCGTAGGTCTCAATGACTTTTGATATCTCACCGATCTTAAGGTTTTTAACCGCATTGAACATCTCCGGGCTGATTTCCTGGGGTTCAAACCAGGTTGTACCCGCGTTCATGGAGTTGGGCTCCTGGGGATTGCCATTATTGACAAGCAGGCCGCCATTTGCTTTGGTCTCTTTCGAGGTGCTGTATTTTAAGGCTGCATCTTCAAAGCTGATCTTGTTTTCCCGGATGGCCTGCGAAAGACTGTCGAGGCGCTGGCGAACGGCAGCTTTTTCCTCGGCGCTCGGCTTCGGTGTCAGAAGAATGTGGCGGGCATTGATCATATCGCCCCTCCTTTCGATCAGCTGAATGATGTGATAACCGAACTCGGTTTTTACCACCCTCGAGATCTCATCGCCTTTGAGGTTAAATGCCACTGCGGCAAATTCAGGGGCCAGGGTGCTTCGCGGCAGCATACCCAATTTGCCTCCGGTGGGAGCCGATCCCTTATCTTCGGAATAAAGAACCGCCAGTGTGGTAAAGCTCTCTCCCTTTTGAATGCGCTCGCGGAAATCTTTCAGCCGGTTTTGTACGCGAAGGTCTTCCTCAGGTGATATGGAGGGTTTCAGTACGATCTCCCTGATTTCCATGGCAGCCGGACGAAGCGGAATCTGTGCGGCAGGAATCTGCTTGTAAAACTTCTGAACATCAGCCGGAGTAACAGTCGTTTTTCCTGCAATGGTCTGCTTCATTTTTTCAGCAATCAGCACCTCTTTCTGAGGCTTAAAAAGGTCTTTTTTGATCTCGAGCAGTGATTTCTTGAAATATCCTTCCAGGTTTTCCTGCGATCCGGCCATCCGGATAAATTCCTGCAACTTGTTCTCAACTTCCCGCTGGGCATCCTCGTCAGTAACCATCACGCTGTCGATCTCGGCCTGGATAACCAGAAGCTTGTTAATCAGCAGGTTCTCCAGAACGAAGCACCTGGGGTCGCCCGGAGCCATCATTCCCTGTTGCTTGTATTGAATGAGTGCGTTCTCCAGTTCTGATTGCAGAACAGGAAGCTTGCCTACGACGGCAACCACCCGGTCAATTACAATGGAATCGTTCTTGCTGACAATCTGGGCACTCAGCATGCCGGTAAGACCGGTCAGGAGAAAAAGGGCACCCATTGCCAGTATTCTATTTTTGATACACTTCGACATCATTTTGTATAACCGCTTCATTATAAATTGATTCTTCCAGCTGTTTCAGAAAATCCATTTTGCGCTGGTTCAGCAGAATATCCCGGATTTCCTGTTTAACATATTCCTGCGGGGCTTCTTCGCCCGGTAATTTGTAGTCTATGATACGGGCGAAATGGAAGTACCGGTCGTCCTCGGCTTCCAGGTATTTGTAACGCTGAAGAAACTGCTTGGGATCCGATACGCTGCCGGGCATTTTCTGCATTAACAGGGGGAAAGAAAGCCAGTTCTCTTCAAAGGAATCGGTATAATCCGCCACTTGAGCTCCAACATCAACAAGCCTCTTGTAATTAAGGTCCCCCGAGGAGTGCGCCAGGTTGCGGAACTCTCCCAAACGGCTCGATGACCTTAAAACACGGAAGTAAACGCCCTTGACTATCGGATCTCTTAAAAGAAAGTCCTGCTTGTACTGATAATAATATTTTTGGACATCAATATCGGTTAACGTCGTATCCAACTGTTGGGCAACCATTTGTTTCTCATATTCATAAGTGAGCAGCGAGGTCCGGTATTCTTCCAGGAGGTTGTCGATGTTTTTCTGTTCGGCGGTAAGGTTGAATTCGGCTTTGTTCACCACTGCTTTCTTCTTAAGCCATAGCTCGATGTACGACTTTACCAGCCGGGCACTGTCTTCCGGAGTGGTTCCTGCAGGCACAAGGCCCTGTATGTCGCTTTTGTACAGGTAATTACCATAAGCCCTCGCGATGGTGCCGTCGCTTTTCCTTTTGTGATCGGATTTGCAAAAGGTTAAAGAAGGTACCAGCAATACCAGAAGAATAATCTTAATCAGACTTTTTTCAGAGTTTAATCTTGGAAAGTGCATCCTGGTTGATTTTTACGGGATATTTTTCTCTCAGATCCTTGATCCACTGCTTTTCGAGATTATCCTGATAGTCGGCTGTAACCTGGCCACGAATGTCATCCAGTTTCTTTGGTTTTGTATCGATCAGCTTATTAATCCAAACAATGATCTTTGCGTTCGCCTCATTGAGGACTTCAGAAGCACCTGATTTCCATTTTACCTGGTCAACCATCCAGTTATCGCCTTTCGCATAGAGCTTGTCTTCAATCTCAAAGCTGTTGCCTGAGTACCGTGCGGTAACCTCTGCCAATACGTTCTGAACCGAAACACCGTCGCAGCCATCCTTACATTTTTTCTGCAATGCGCTGCGATATTCTTCCATCATTTTCGGAAGGTTGTTTTCCCCTTTTCCAAAAATGACGACTGCATCAATCCTCTGAGGCCAGTAATATTTTGCCTGATTGGCCTTAAAGAATTCAAGCAGGCCAGCGGTATCCCTGGAAGCTTTGGTCCAAACCATCTTGTCGGTGATCTCGAAGAGAAGGTTGCCGTCCCTGAATTCATTGTACAGGTCGCGGAATTCAGGATATTTTTTATCCAGACGGGCCTTTTCGTAATCAAGAATCTTGATTTTGGAAAATTCTTTGAACTGATCATCAACGTACTCGGCAATGGTTCTTACGGTACCTTTCTTGTTGTTCAATGCCAGGTAGCTGGCGAATTCATACTGGAATACCTTCAGGTCACCCAGGGAGAATAATTCACCCATCTTTTGCAATGACGTATTCGGATCCCACTTTCCTTCAAAAACGGAAGGATCTAGCAGCCGGTAAAATTCTTCGAGATTCTGGGTATTTAATTTATATCCGTAGGCTTTTTTTAGTTTTTCGATGACCACTTTTTCACTTTTCTGCGACCTGGAATCCCTGGCGATCTGATTGGCCAGAACGGGTTTTGCCTCATCCCAGGTATCTGCGTCCTTTTTGTCCAGCAGACGAATGATGAACCACCCCAGTGTGGTCTCCACCGGTTCGGTAATGTCGCCAGGATTCCTAAGTGAATAGGCAGCCTGGTCGAAAGCTGGCTCTTTCTGGTTCGGGCCGATCCAGAATCCGGCATCACCCCTGACGGCCATCGTACGGTCGTCGGAGTATTTACGCGCCAGCTCGTTAAAATCGGCACCGGATTTCAACTGAAGGTAGATATTCTGGACATCTTCCCTGGCTTTCGCCTTTTCTTCATCGGTAGTGGTGAAATTGATTGATTTCCAGATAGTGGCAATATGTATTTTTCCCCGTGCGGGTTTCTTGTCGGTAACCTTGATGATGTGGTAGCCAAACTGAGTTCTTACAGGCATGGACATCTCACCGATCTTCATGGTGAAAATGGCGGTTTCGAAGGGGTAAACAACATTAAGAACCGGCATGTATCCAATGTCTCCGCCATTATTGGCAGCAGAAATATCATCGCTGAGCTCTTTGGCCACATCTTCAAATTTTTCACCGTTTACCAGCCTGTCGCGGATGTTCATGGCTTTTCTGTATGCCAGCAGGGTATCGCCTGCAGGTGCATCGGGCTTTACGCCAACCAGAATGTGACTGGCCCTCACTTCCCACTTGCTGCGCTCATAGGCTTCCTTAATCAGCTCGTCGGTCACTTCCTGATCCATGAGGTAAGGTTTGGCAAGCTGTTCCCGGTTATTGGCGAGCTCCTTCTTGAAGCTGGCGGAGGTATCGAGCCCCTGGGCTTCCGCTTCCCTGACTTTCAGCTTGAAATTGATGAACATGTCCAGTGATTCCTGAATACTGGGTTTCTGGCCGGAAAGGTTGTTTTTGTTCTTGTTTAATATCCTGACGAACTCGCTGGTATACAACGGTTTGTCACCAATTGTGGCAACTACGGATTCCTGGGTGAAACCAGCAAGGCCTGGAAAAAGCAGCAATATTGCGCAGACTGTACGTAATGAACTGTACTTCATATTTATTTACTTGTTTATAAGAAATGCCCTTTTATAACGTTTGGCTTATTCGTTTGGTATGGAGACTAAGCTTCCCGCGAATAATTAGGCGATTCACGCGTTATGGTGACATCGTGCGGATGACTTTCAACGATGCCGCTGTTGGTTATCCGTACGAATTTGGCTTTTTGAAGTTCCTTGATATTATTAGCGCCGCAATACCCCATTCCGGCACGCAAACCGCCTACCATCTGGTAGATAACCTCGTTCAGGCTGCCTTTGTAGGGAACCCTGGCAGCAATGCCTTCAGGCACCAATTTCTTGATATCATCTTCCACATCCTGAAAATAGCGGTCTTTGGAGCCTTCATTCATCGCTTCTATGGAACCCATTCCCCGGTATGACTTGAATTTTCTTCCCTGATAAATAATGGTCTCACCCGGGGACTCTTCAGTTCCGGCAAAAAGTGACCCTGCCATCACCGAATCGGCTCCGGCAGCCAGCGCTTTTACGATATCGCCTGAATAGCGTATTCCACCATCGGCAATGACCGGAATTTCGCCTTTCAGTGCCTTTGCCACTTCATAAATGGCACTCAACTGGGGTACACCTACGCCGGCAATGATCCGGGTGGTACAGATCGATCCGGGTCCGATGCCGACTTTCACCGCGGAGGCACCGGCTTTCAGCAGTGCTTTGGCGGCGTCGCTGGTTGCAATGTTGCCCGCAATAAATTCAAAATCGGGATATCTTGATTTGGCGGTTTTCAGGATCTCGATGACCTGCGAACGGTGTCCGTGAGCGGTATCGATGACGATGGCATCCACTCCGGCCTCAACAAGCGCAGCAATACGGTCGATGGTATTGGCGGCTACTCCCACGGCGGCTGCCACTCTGAGCCTGCCGCGTTCATCCTTACATGCGTTCGGACGGTCCTTGGTGATCGTAAGGTCCTTATAGGTGAGCAGGCCGATGAGTTTGTAATTCTTATCGACCACCGGCAATTTTTCAATCTTGTTCTTCTGAAGAATCTCGGCTGCGGTATCCAGTGTTGCATTTTCGGAGGTGACGATCAGGTTGTCCTTGGTCATGACATCAGCAATCAGGCGCGTCGGATCCTTTTCGAAGCGAAGGTCGCGATTGGTAATAATGCCCACCAGAATGTGCTTGTTGTTGACAACGGGAATGCCTCCAATCCTGAATTCGTTCATCAGGTGCCGGGCATCACCAACCGTCTGTTCGGGATGTATGGTGACAGGGTCCATGATCATTCCGTTTTCAGCCCTTTTTACCGAGAGTACCTGCCTCGCCTGCTCCTCGATGGTCATGTTCTTGTGAATGACTCCGATGCCGCCCTCCCTGGCAATGGCCATGGCTGTTGCAGCCTCCGTAACGGTATCCATGGCGGCAGAAACTATCGGGGTATTCAGGATGATTCTTTGCGTAAACCGGGTTGATACATCTACCTTGCGGGGCATGACATCAGAATAATCCGGTATTAATAAAACGTCGTCGAAGGTTAAGCCTTCGAATTCAACTTTATCTGAAACAAATGACATATCGGAGATTTTATGTTCTGCTAAATTTGCGCTAAATTACAAATTTCTTGCCGAATTGGAGACCTATCGCAAAATACTGTCGCAATACTGGGGGTACACGGGATTCCGTCCCCTGCAGGAGGAGATCATCCGCTCCGTCATGCAGGACAAGGATACCCTGGCTTTGATGCCTACCGGCGGGGGCAAGTCGATAACCTTTCAGGTGCCTGCACTTGCCCGGGATGGACTTTGCCTGGTTGTTACCCCGCTGATATCCCTCATGCAGGACCAGGTGGACAACCTGAAGGCCAAAAATATCCGCGCAGTAGCTATCCATTCCGGCCTTACGAAATTTGAACTCGACATTGCTCTGGATAACTGTATATACGGCGATTACAAATTCCTGTACCTGTCACCGGAAAGGCTGTCTTCGGAAATCTTCCTGAAACGACTTGAAAGCATGAAGGTTAACCTCATCGCGGTTGATGAGGCGCACTGCATTTCGCAGTGGGGATACGATTTCAGGCCATCCTACCTGCAGATTGCCAAAATCCGCGAATACCTGCCCGGCGTTCCCGTGCTTGCACTTACCGCAACCGCAACACCCACGGTCGCTGCTGATGTACAGGAGAAGCTGCTGTTTAAGGAGAAGAACGAGATCAGGCAGACTTTTGAGCGAAAAAACCTGGTCTACCTGGTGAGAAAAACTGAGGATAAATCGGCATACCTTCTCAGGATACTGAAAAGCCAGAAGGGTTGCGGCATCATCTATGTGAGGAACAGGAAGAAAACCCGGGAGATCTCGGATTTCCTGGTCGCGAACGGTATCTCGGCTCAGCATTATCATGCCGGTCTCGACCAGAAAGACCGCAAAGCCAGGCAGGAAGACTGGACTAAAGGCAGAGTAAGGATAATGGTGGCTACCAATGCTTTTGGTATGGGTATCGACAAACCCGATGTAAGAACGGTCGTTCATATGGACCTGCCCGAATCACCGGAAGCCTATTTCCAGGAAGCCGGGAGGGCCGGCCGGGATGGCAAGAAGGCTTACGCAGTATTGCTCTACCAGCCTGCCGACAAGCTCTCGATAGAGAAGAGCCATCAAGTGAGGTTCCCGGATATCGAGCTGATCAGACGGGTGTACCAGTCGCTCGGCAACTATTATGAAGTGGTGCCGGGGGCAGGTAAAAACCAGGTATTTGATTTCGATCTGATGGATTTCTGTGCCAAGTTCAACTTTCATTCCCTCGTAGCCTTTCATGCATTAAAACATTTGGAACGTGCAGGTTATATTGAGCTTACGGAAGATATCGACCTTCCCGCCCGTATCCATTTCCGGGTCGACCGTGATGAGCTCTATAAATTTCAGATATTGAATGAGGGATATGATCCGGTAATAAAACTTCTTCTGCGGGTTTACTCTGGAATGTTTTCCGATTTTGTTAAAATCGATGAGCATAATCTGGCCGCAAAAGCCAAGGTGCCCGTTCAAACCATTACCAGCGCGCTTAACTTGCTAAACAAGATGGGCATTATGTATTATATCCAGCCCAAAAAGACACCTCAGATCATATTCACCGCTGAAAGGTTGACCGACAAATCGCTGCTGTTTCCCAAAAAGGAATATGAGGAGCAGGAATCGCTTACCCGCATGCGCATGGATACCATGATCCATTATGCCACGGAAGAACACCGTTGTCGAAGTCAGATGCTCCTGATGTACTTTGGTGAAAAGGATCCTTTCCGCTGCGGTCAGTGCGATGTTTGTATGGAAAGCGAAGAAAAGCCTATCAATCGGTATGACAATGACCAGATTGCCATGCAGATACGCGAAGCCTTATTGTCGGAAGCGCTGACCGTTCAGGATCTGAATGTGAAAATTGATGCCGATCCTGACAAGATCGCCCGGGTCCTCGACGATATGTTTGACGAAAAACGCGTAACCTGGTCTGACGGATTCCTCAAATGGATGGGTGAAAAGGAATAAAACGGATATATTTGGACCGGTTAACCTAGTTTATTAATGAATTTCGCCAGTCATATCGAGCATGATGAATTGAACTTATTGCCTCTGAGGAGCTTCGAAGGTGCAATTCATGTAATCAATAACAAGGCGGAGGCTGACGAAGCGATCAAAAGGTTATCCAAGGCAGCGATGGTCGGTTTTGACACAGAAACGCGCCCGACTTTTAAAAAGGGAAAACTGAATACCGTTGCCCTGTTGCAGCTAGCTACCAGGGAGGATGCATACCTTTTCAGGGTTGGCAATCTTGGCCATCACAAAGGCCTCGAAAAGCTTCTTTCGCGTAAAACTCCGGTCAAGATCGGTGCAGCCATCCATGAGGATATCCGTGCATTGAAGGCGATATATAATATTGAAGCCAACGGTTTTCTCGACCTCCAGGATATCGTCAAGAATTATGGCATTGAGAATATCGGTGTCAAGAAAATGACAGCCATTGTTCTGGGCTTCCGAATATCAAAATCCCAGCAGCTCTCAAACTGGGATGCCGAAACGATCACGGAGGCTCAAATGGTATATGCCGCCACTGATGCGTGGGTTTCCCTTGAAATCTATCTGAAGCTGATTCAAAACGGCACGCTATGAATACTCAGGAGGTAAATTTACCGGAACTGGCGCAGGATTGGCTGAACAGTTACCTGAGCGGCATACCCGTTAATGAAGCCGATCAGATCCGGAAGAAAGTGTCAGAATTAATTCCAGTCATCACCGGGGAGCTCGGGCTCGGCGATGTATCCCATGCCGCTTGTCTGCTTACTGTTGCGTACAATCAGGGATGGCTTGATGCCACACGGGTCATGGAGCATTTCGGAACCCAGATGGTAAATATTCTCGAAGGACTCAGGAAGATTGAGCGCCTCAATACCAGCCGCACTAAGATCCACGCCGGGAAGTTCATTCAGCTGCTGCTCAGTATTTCCGATGATGTGCGGGTAATCCTGATAAAAACCGGAGAGCGGCTTCAGGAAATCAGATCGATAGAAAACCTCCCCGCAGAACGGCAACTGAAGCTGGCCCACGATGCGGGCGACCTTTTCGCCCCCATAGCCCACAGACTGGGCCTTTACCTGATCAAAAATGAATTTGAGGAGGTATCGATGAAATACCTCTATCCCGATATTTACCGCGATGTATCGCGGCACCTGGCTGAAACCCGCTCAAACCGGGATGAATACATCGCACGGTTTATCAGCCCGCTGAACCGCGAACTTAAAGCCAAGAACTATCAGTGCGATATCAAGGGAAGAACAAAATCCATTCCTTCCATCTGGAGGAAGATGGTTCATCAGTCCGTTGAATTTGATGAAGTTTATGACCTCTTCGCCATCAGGATTGTTCTGAAAAATCCTTCAGAGAATGAGAAAGCTGATTGCTGGCTGGTATACAGTATCGTGACTGACCTGTATCAGCCCAATCCGAACCGGCTGAGAGACTGGATATCTTCACCAAAGCCCAACGGATATGAGTCGCTGCATACCACAGTTATCGGTCCCGAGGGTCGCTGGGTGGAAGTGCAGATCCGGACGCAGAGAATGGACGCCATTGCCGAGAAGGGCCATGCCGCACACTGGCTTTACAAGGAGAAAAGAAGTGATGCCGAGGGGGTGGAATGGCTCTCTGAAATCAGGGATGCATTGTCGACTGCTGCGGTAAGCGAAGTGGAAGAAGAATCCAAGGCAAAAACCGAGCTTTATTCCGATCAGATTTATATATTCACTCCCAAGGGTGACTTGCTGAAGCTATCCGCCGGAGCAACCGTCCTGGATTTTGCCTTTGCCGTTCACAGCGTTGTCGGCTACCATTGCACGGGTGCCCGCGTAAATGGCCGCATGGTTCCGATCCGTCACAAACTGGTCAACGGCGACCTGGTTGAAGTCACCACCTCAACCAACCAAAAGCCCAAAACCGATTGGCTGAACTGGGTGCACTCTTCCAAAGCCAAAGCCAGAATAAAAAGATTCCTTAAACAGGCGGATTATGCGGATGCTGATGCCGGAAAGGAAATGCTGATCAGGAAACTCAGCCAGTGGAGGATCAAGGTTGATGTTTCGACGATACAGCGCATCGTTAAATGGCTTAACCTGAAGGATGCACTGGAACTCTATCAGCAGATTTCCGACAATAAGATCGACCTGGCATCGATTCGGGAATACATGAAGGATAAGGCTCCTGCCGAACTGATTAAGGAGAAGCTCTCGACCCTGAAAACGGTTGACAGTTTTGTTAAAACCACAACGCAGGCGCAGGATTACCTCGTGATCGACGATACCCTCGGAAACGTGGACTACAAGCTGGCAAAATGCTGCAACCCCATTTTCGGGGACGAGGTGTATGGCTTTGTCACTGTCAAGGAAGGTACGAAGATCCATCGTGTCAACTGTCCGAATGTGCGTCAGATGATCGAGCGCTTTCCGTACCGTATCGTCAAGGTTAGATGGACCGAAAGTCATGGCTCTACCGCAGGATTTACTGTAAATATTCAGATTACCGGAAAAGATAATATATTGGTGGTTAACGAGATAAGTAAGCTGATTGCTACCGATTTGAAGGTTAGCATGCGCTCTATGAATCTCGTTTCGAAGGATGGACTTTTTGAGGGCACTTATACCCTGATCGTGCAGGACCGGCTGCACCTGGAAACCACCATCAACCGGATTAAGAAAACAAAAGGTGTTTTATCAGTCAGACGAACCGATGAATTAATCTCATGAACGACAACCACATAAAGATCATTGCCTCGAATCTGAAAGTAGATCAATGGCAGGTGCGAAACACCCTGCACCTGTTCGAGGAGGCGGCTACCATTCCTTTTATCAGCAGGTACCGAAAAGAAAAGACCGGCAGCCTGGATGAAGTGGCTCTGATGGAGATCAGGAAGCAAGCGGAAAAACTTGCTGAGCTCGACGCCCGGAGGGAGACGATCCTCGAAACCATTTCGGGACTTGGCCTGCTCACTGCCGAACTGGAGGCAAAGATAAAGAATGCCCCTACGGTCACCGAGCTGGAGGACCTCTACCTGCCCTACAAGCCCAAAAAGAAAACCCGGGGCACCAAGGCAAAGGAAAAGGGACTTGAGCCGTTGGCTAAAATGATCATGAGCCAGCGTGAAGGCGATCCGGTTCATTTGGCTGCCAAATTCCTGAATAACGAGGTGTCTTCGGAAGAGGAAGCCCTTGACGGAGCCAGGGATATCATTGCCGAATGGGTTAATGAGGATCAGCATGTGCGTAATATCCTGCGTAATCTTTTTGAGAGGGAAGCGTACGTTATTTCCACCGTGGTGAAGAAAAAGGAGGAGGAAGGGGTTAAATATTCCGATTATTTTGATTTCTGCGAACCACTACGCAAATGCCCTTCTCACAGGCTGATGGCCCTTTTCCGCGGAGAAAGGGAAGGCTTTTTGCGTGTCAGTATCCAGCCGGACCAGTATGATGCACTGGAGAAAATCAACCGCTCGGTGTTGAGGGGCAAAAACCCTTGCGCCGGCCAGGTTGAGCTCGCTGTGAAAGACAGTTACAATCGGTTGCTGGAGCCTTCGATAGAAACGGAATACCGGAATATATACAAGGATAAGGCAGATGAAGAGGCGATCAGGGTTTTTGCCGATAACCTGCAGCAATTGTTGCTGATGGCGCCATTAGGTGAGAAAAACATTCTGGCCATCGATCCCGGATTCCGCTCGGGGTGCAAGGTTGTGTGCCTCGACAGGCAGGGCAACCTGATACATAATGAGACCATTTTCCCGCATCCTCCGCAGCGTGAGACTTCCATTGCGGCGAAGAAAATCAAGTCGCTGGTTGATGCTTACAAAACTGAGGCAATAGCCATCGGTAATGGCACCGCAAGCAGGGAAACGGAGTATTTTATCAAGAATTATATCCGCTTCGACCGTGATGTGGAGGTGTATGTCGTGAGCGAGAATGGAGCTTCGGTATATTCGGCATCCGACGTGGCCCGTGAAGAATTTCCCAATTATGATGTTACGGTGCGCGGATCGGTATCCATCGGACGCCGTCTGATGGATCCTCTGGCCGAGCTGGTGAAAATCGATCCCAAATCCATCGGAGTGGGGCAGTACCAGCACGATGTGGACCAGAAAAAACTTCACGAAAGCCTCGACAGTGTGGTGATCAGTTGTGTGAATCGCGTTGGTGTTCAGGTAAATACATCCAGCAGGCATTTGCTGACCTATGTTTCCGGGCTGGGGCCGGCACTGGCTAAAAATGTTACTGAATATATCAGGGAAAACGGACCCTTTAAAAGCCGAGAGGAATTGAAAAAAGTTCCCCGGCTCGGGGCCAAGGCTTATGAGCAGGCTGCAGGATTCCTGAGAATCCGCGGAGCTGTCAATCCTTTGGACGATAGCTCTGTACACCCGGAGGCATATCCTGTTGCGCAAAAAATGGCCGCAGATTTGGGTTGTACTGTTGCTGAACTCATTCATGATCCTGAAAAAAGGGCGCAGATAAAGCCTGAAAAATATGTAACTCCGGAGATTGGCATGCCGACCCTTGTGGACATTATGAACGAGCTCAGCAAGCCTGGCCGTGATCCGCGTGGGAAAATAAAGCTATTCGAATTTTCGCAGGACGTTCAGAAAATCGAAGACGTAAAGCCCGGTATGATTTTGCCCGGGATCGTCACCAATATTACCCGGTTTGGGGCTTTCGTCGATATTGGGGTCAAGCAGGACGGTTTAGTCCATGTTTCTCAGATGGCGGATAAATACATAACTGATCCCGCAGAGGTAGTTAAACTGCATCAGCATGTGAAAGTGAAAGTCCTGGAAGTTGATGCTGCCCGGAAAAGGATCCAGCTGACCATGAAGGGTTTAACTGTTTAAAGCGAGGTCTGTTAACTCCCGCAGATTGCTAATGAGCTGCGATCCGCAGCCGATAAGCCTTTCTTCAGGGAAATGACCGTGCGTGAGGAGTATTGCCGGCACGTTTAATTTGTTGGCAACCTCCTGATCATGACAGGTGTCGCCGATCATCACCACAGAACCTTCGGGTGCATCCATTGAACGCAGCAGCTCCATTCCCAGATCGATTTTTCCATGCGCATAATGATTGTCGAGGCCGACAATTTTTCTGAAGTAACCCGATATCTTAAAATGGCTGGTCATTTCTTCTAAAATCCCGGTCTCGCTGGCCGACAGTAAATATTGCGTTGCACCAATCCTGGCAAAGGTTTCAAGAGCATCCACGGCACCGGGCTGCAGCTGGCATTCCTTTTTTCGGAAATCGTAAATCCGGATAAATTCCAAAGCCGGGATTTCAAAAGGTTCCACACTGAAATCAAAGCCTGCATCACGGTAATAATCTCTGACCGGAAAACGGAATATCCTGTCGTAGGTCTTTTCATCAATAATAGGCAGGTTTCTCAGCTTCAGCAAGGCATTTATCGATTCAATGCATAGCCATTTGTCGTCCAGCAAGGTACCGTTCCAATCCCAGATGATATGGCGGTAAGGGAAATTAGATTTTTCCATGCCTGCAAAGAAAAAAAATTGGCATCATTCTTGGCCATTTTTTAATGGAAATAGAGATTTTAAAATTTGAGAGCATTTTAGTGAACCATTATTCTCTGTTAAATATCAAATAATGAGTCTGTTAAATGATTAATGGATTGTATCCTGTATTAACTGGGTGTATGAATAATTTCCATTTTCTTCCATTAACTGGAAGGATTATGGAATAATTGGAAAAATGGAATTGGAATCTACATATCAGGTTTGGAAATTTGCGTTGCCGCTTTTTATATTGGCCACGTTTTCATTCATGTTGATGATAACCGGATTAATTAAACGAAAGGCCTCAACCGGTCCGGTTTATTACCTCCTCATATTGAACCTCTCGATCTGGATAACGATTCACCTGGCTACGATGCTGACCGGGGATCCGCATCCTAACAGAATTCTTTCACTGCTCGAATATATTACGACCATCCTGATGCCAATTACCTGGCTCTATTTTGCCTTTGATTTTACCGGGGTCAAGGGGTGGAAATCACCATATAACATTGCAATAACCTTACTTGTGCCTATGGTATTGGGCGGTGCGGCCTTGTATAATCTTCCTGGTATCAATATTTCAGATATTGGCGCATCAAATATTTATATGTTCGGTAATTCTGTGGCCGAACCCGGGCGTCAGGGATTCCTCACCTGGACCGTGATTCAATGTGTTTATTCAATGGTTTACTTCCTGATAGCAACTGTCTTACTTGGTATTTACCTGTACCGGCATCCAAAGATAAAGGTCAATCAGGCTTTGATAATCACCCTGGGTATCCTGATCCCCTGGTTTGGGAATATTTCTGCACTGGTCAGCGCAACCGGAGGCACAAGCCTTATGGCAGCACCTATGGCCTACACGCTTTCCGGAACCCTGCTGGCTGTCGGGCTGAATTTTAACAAGTCGGCAAATATTGTTGCCGCAGCGCGCGGTTCTGTCATTGATCGAATGGTCGAGGGATTAATCGTGCTTGATATGCACAACATAATTCTGGACATGAATTCTGCCGCGGGCAAGATTCTCAGGATTCAGCCTGCCAATGCCCTTGGCCATTCGGCGGACGTTGTTTTTCGGTCATTCAGTGACCTGATCGATAATCTTAGATATTCTTCAAGAAAAAACCAGAACCTGCAGATTCAGGTGGGCGGAGAAGTTTCCTACTATTTGCTTGATATCAATCCATTATTTGACAAGCGGGGTGAAGTTATGGGAAAGACCCTGATATTGCATGATGTCACCTCCCTTAAGATCACGGAGATAAAGCTTAACGAAGCCAAGGACCGGGCAGAACAGTCCGACAACCTCAAGTCCGCTTTTCTCGCCAACATGTCACATGAGATCCGTACTCCCATGAACGTGATAATCGGATTTTCGAATTTGCTGAATGATTCCGAAGTAAGCCAGGAGGAAAGGGATGAATTCGTTGAACATATTAAGAACAGCGGTAATTCACTTCTTCAGCTGATTGATGATATTATTGATATTTCAAAGCTCGATGCCGGGCAGATTGTTCAGGAGAACAGCCGTTTATCCATCACCAGATTGCTGGCTGAACTTTTCGCTTTTTATAATGAACAACTCCAGGAATCAGGGAAAAAAGATATTCAGTTGCTGGTGAACGGCATCCGCGAGAACGTTGACTGGACCGTAATGGCGGATGGCATTAAAATCAACCGGATCTTCCGGCATCTGCTCTCCAACGCAGTGAAGTTTACCGGCTCCGGTTACATCGAATTCGGCGTAAAAATGGAGACCCCTGATGAACTTAAGTTCTATGTTCAGGATAGTGGTATCGGCATCGCGAGGGAAAAGCAGGGAATGATTTTCGAACGATTCAGCCGGGTTATGACAGGTACCCGCCAGGAATACGGCGGTACCGGAATGGGGCTGGCTATCTGCAAGGGACTTACCGAATTGATGGGCGGCAGGATCTGGGTGGAGTCGAATCTTGGCGCCGGTTCTACCTTCTATGTTTCATTACCGGTCAGCCAGGTTGAAGAGCATCCCGTAAAAGAGTCACTGCGTGATATTTACGAACGGGCAGCGTCGGCTCTTCATGTTCCGGCACCAGAGATTCCCACCGAAGCAGGAATTATTTCCGAATCGGCTGAAACCAGCCAGTTAGTACCTCAGGATGACTGGAGAAATAGGGTAATCCTGGTATTGGAGCCTGAAGAAATAGGATACCTCAACATTGAAATGATTCTCAGGCAGACCCATGTGAACCTGGTTTGGGTAAAATCAGTTACCGAAGCATCCAATTATCTCGATAAGAAAAATCCGGTTAACCTGCTGTTGTCTTCTGCCCAGCTTAATGAAAAATCTCTGGAAGAGGCCCTTAATTCATTAACAGCCAAACTCCCCGGTATTCCTTCGATAGCCATTGTCCCGATTGAAGGTTCCCCGCTCGTGAAAACCTGTCATGATCTGGGCTTCGGTACCGTTGTCAGTAAACCGATCATGCCTGCCCGACTATTGCAGGCCCTCCGCCCGATCCTGTCGTAAACTGCTCCAATTTGCTAATTTTGACAGCAAATTGATCCCGGCATGTTGGTATATCCCGATACATTTGAAGATAAGATAGGTTTTAGCCAGGTAAGGCAAAAAGTTGCGGATAACTGTGTGACACCCTCCGGCCGGGAAATGGCTGAATCCATGCATGCATCCGGCGATTTTAAGGAGGTAGTTGCCAACCAGACGGATGTTGTTGAATTTACCGAGATTATCCTTCACCATTCCGATTTCCCCGAACTCGCTCCGGTAGATATACGCAATGCGATAAACAAGGGACGAATTATCGGATCATATCTTGATGTAACTGAATGGCTCGACATAAGGAGAATACTCGCATCCGTGAGGCAGATCGAGGTCTTTTTCGACAAAAAACCTGTCGAAATGCTGCCCGTAACCCGGGTTAAAGCCAAACAGCTTAAAACATTCCCTTTCATTCAGGAGAAACTCGATCAGATATTCGGAAAAACCGGTCAGATCAGGGATAATGCTTCGCCCGATCTCAAGCGTATCCGTCAGGAAATGATCCATCTGCAGTCCAGTATAGGCAGAAGGATGGATCATGTGCTTCAGCAGGCGCGAACCGAAGGATGGATTGAGAAGGATGTTCAGCCCACCGTGCGTGACGGCAGGCTGGTAATCCCGGTTCCCGTGACCCACAAGCGAAGGATTAACGGATTGATACATGACGAGTCGGCTACAGGACGGACTGCTTTTGTGGAGCCTCTCGAACTCGTTGAGATGAATAATGAACTTCGGGAACTTGAATTGGCCGAGCAACGGGAGATAATAAGAATCCTGATTGAGCTGACCAACCAGCTGCGTCCCTATTTCCCCGAAATGGAGAACTGGGACCGGGTGATGGCGGGGTTCGACCTGGCTCTTGCCAAAGCGAAGATCTCGCTTCGCTGGGAAGGTGCTCAGGTCCTTTTAAGCGAAGATCAGCTTATTCATTGGGAACAGGCGCGACATCCGCTGCTCGACCTGGCTTTCCGCCTCGAGAAACGTAAGGTGGTCGCTCAAAATATCCATCTCGACAGCAAACAGAGAATCTTGCTGATATCCGGTCCTAATGCCGGAGGAAAATCCGTCTGCCTCAAGTCGGCAGGATTGATCCAGTACCTGATCCAGTGCGGATTCCTCGTTCCGGTTCAGGAAGGATCGCGGTCTGGTATTTTCGATCAGTTTCTTTTAGACATTGGAGATGAGCAATCGATAGAGAATGATCTCAGTACCTATAGCTCTCATCTGCATCACATGAAATTTTTCCTGAAGAAAGCCGGGGCCCGCACCCTGTTCATGATTGATGAATTCGGTTCCGGTACCGAGCCCCAATTGGGCGGTGCCATTGCTGAATCCATTCTTGGCGACCTTTCAGCCTCGGGCGCATACGGGGTCGTCACCACACATTATTCTAACCTCAAGCACTTTGCAGCTTCTGCAGATGGTGTGGTAAATGCGGCTATGCGTTATGATGTCCAGCATATGCAGCCGCTGTTCGAGCTGGAGAGCGGCAAGCCGGGCAGTTCATTCGCTTTTGAGATCGCGCGTAACATAGGGTTGCCCGAATCGGTCATCCAGAAAGCATCTGAACTGGTTGGTGACAATCACATTCAGTTCGACAAGCACCTGCGTGAAATATCAAGGGATAAAAGATATTGGGAAAACAAGCGCCAGAAGATCAGGCAAAACTCAAAAGAGATCGAGGAATTGCTGGCTAAATATTCGGAAACGCTTGCTGTAACTGAGAAGGAACGTAAGAAAATTATCCAGGAGGCGCGCCAGAAATCGGATGAAATGCTCTCAGGCATTAACAAGAAAATTGAACAGTCGATTAGGGAAATTCGCGAATCGCAGGCCGAAAAGCTGCGTGTCAGGGATGTCAGGGAAGAGTTGGAGTCGTTGAGAAATTCCGTTAAGGAAACCCTGGACCATAACCTGGAGGAAGGCCGTCAGCGAATCGAGAAGGCTGCCCATGAAAGCATCCGGGTAAAAAAGAAGATTCATCAGGAAACCCCTGCTGTTCAGGAAAAGCCAAAGGAAGAGGTCGTAACCCGGCTCGCCGCGGGATGTAAGATTCGCATTAAGGACAAGGATATCCTGGCCGAGGTGCTTGAAACCCGCGGAAACAGCCTCCTTATTGCCATGGGGCAGATGATTACCACGATACAGGCGGATCAGGCAGAACCGGTTTCAGAGGCTGATTTCAGGAAGGCAACCGGCACAAAAACCTACGGTACGAGCTTTGCCGGGGTCGATATGGAAAACCGGAAGCTGAGTTTCACGCCCAGTCTCGATCTCCGAGGGCTGCGTGCAGATGAGGCTCTCAGAAAAGTCACGGAATTCATCGATGAAGCCGTTATGGTCGGTTCTGGGGAATTGCGCATATTGCATGGCAAGGGTGATGGCATATTGCGTCAGATCATCCGCGAATATCTCTCGGGGGTGGATGTTGTCAAGTCGTTTGCCGATGAGGATGTGCGCTTCGGCGGAACGGGGATTACTATTGTGAAGTTATCCTGGTAGCCCTGTTGCGGAGCATCCGGAATCATTTGTTCAACCGGATAAATAATTACACTTTTAGGGAATCTTGAAAACTAGCTATGAGAAAGATTAGTCTGTATTTCGCATTTCTGATGGCTGTCCTGATAGCCGGATGCACCGTGGATTCCGGTTGGCGGCAATCGTCATTTCCCGAACCTCCGCGTGCACAAAAAATCAACAAGGAACTTACCATTCACGGAGATACCCGCATCGACCCCTATTATTGGCTGAATGAGAGGGAAAATTCTGCCGTCCTGGATTTCCTGAAGGCGGAGAACCGTTATACCGATACCGTTATGGCCGGATCACGGACCCGGCAGGAACAAGTGTTTAATGAACTGGTGGGCAGGATCAAGCAGGACGACGCATCCACTCCTTACCTCGACAACGGATATTATTATTATACCCGGTTCGAGAAAGGCAAGGAATACCCGATCTATTGCCGAAAGAAGGGCAGCCTGGATGCGGCGGAAGAGATCCTTGTGAACGTCAATGACCTGGCCAGAGGTTTTGCCTATTGCAGCGTTGGCGGCATTGAAGTTTCGCCTGATAATAACATTCTTGCCTATTCACTGGACACGGTAAGCCGTCGCAAATACGAGATACGGTTCAAGAATCTGGTTACCGGGGCGGATCTTCCCGACCGGATACCTGAAACTACCGGCAACGTTGCCTGGGCGAACGATAACAAAACGGTTTTCTATACCCGGCAAAACACGTTAACCCTTCGTTCGGAAAAGGTGTTCAGCCACCTTATAACCGCTGATCCCAAATCTGATCCGCTGGTTTTCTTCGAAGCGGATGAAACGTTTAGCCTCTTTGTTGCACGTACAAAATCTGGCGAATACCTGCTGATCGGGTCGAGCAGCACCCTGGCTTCTGAATACCGGTATTTAAAATCGGACAACCCAACCGGGAAATTTGCGATCCTTCAGCCGAGGGAACGGAATCATGAGTATTCCTTGGATCATTTCGGTGGATTTTTTTATATCCGTACGAATTTGGAATCACCAAATTTCAAGCTGATGAAAACGTCGGTCGATAAATCCGCTAAAGAAAATTGGATCGACGTTATACCGCACAGGTCAGATGTTTTACTGGAGTCTTTCGAATTGTTTACCTCCTTCCTGGTTGTTCAGGAGCGTATAAAAGGGCTCACTCAGCTCCGGATAATCAATTTTGCCGATGGCAAGGAGCATTATCTTGATTTTGGTGAGGAAACATATACGGCATCGATAGCTGTAAACAAGGTTTTCGATACCAACCTGCTAAGGTTCTCCTACAGCTCACTCACCACTCCCGGTTCAACCTTTGATTATAACATGGTTACCAGGGAAAGGAAATTGTTGAAGCAGCAGGAGGTACTGGGTGGTTTTGATCCCGCGAATTACGAATCAAAGAGATTGTATGCCGATGCCCGGGATGGCGTTAAGGTTCCGGTTTCACTGGTCTATCGAAAGGGTCTTTCACTGAACGGCAAAAATCCCTGCTTGTTGTATGCCTACGGATCCTACGGCTACAGTACCAATCCGGGTTTCAGTCCAGACAGGCTCAGCTTGCTCGACCGCGGATTCGTATTCGCGATTGCCCATATCAGGGGAGGGCAGGAGATGGGGCGTCAGTGGTATGAGAACGGCAAATTGCTGAAAAAGATAAATACGTTCACTGATTTCATTGATGCCGGTGATTACCTGGTCAAGCTTGGATACACCTCCCCCGACCAGCTTTGCGCACAAGGCGGAAGTGCCGGTGGATTGCTGATGGGTGCCGTGGTCAATATGCGTCCCGAGCTTTTTAAGGCGGTCATCGCCAATGTACCTTTCGTGGATGTGGTTACCACCATGCTCGACAGCTCAATTCCGCTTACGACCTCAGAATACGACGAGTGGGGAAATCCGAACCTGAAAGAGTATTACGATTACATGCTTTCTTATTCCCCGTATGACCAGGTTAAAAAGCAGAATTACCCTTCTATGCTCGTTACTACCGGTCTCTATGATTCGCAGGTACAGTATTTTGAACCTGCCAAATGGGTTGCCAAGCTCAGGGAACTTAAGACGGATGATCATATCTTGCTTCTTAAAATAAACATGGAAGCTGGGCATGGCGGGGTTTCCGGTAGGTTTCAGCGCTATCGGGAAACGGCCATGATCTACACTTTTTTGTTTAACCAGGTTGGAGTAAAATGAAAATTCAGAAATAAAACTATTTTTATCACATACTAATTTCAAAGGAAATGACTCATCAGCTTTTTAGAATTAAGCCGTTTACTCAGCTCCAGGCAGAGGCAAAAAGCGACAGTCACGGATTCAAACGTGCTCTGTCTGCTACCAACCTGATTACCCTAGGTATCGGGGCCATTATTGGGGCCGGGATTTTTGTACTGACGGGTGAGGTTTCTGCGAATTACGCAGGACCTGCCATCATCATCTCATTTCTCATCGCCGCCCTGGCCTGCGCTGCAGCAGGGTTGTGCTATGCCGAGCTCACCTCCATGATACCGATTTCCGGAAGTGCGTATACCTATGCATACGCCACCATCGGTGAATTGTTTGGTTGGGTGATCGGTTGGGTATTAATCGTTGAATACCTTTTTGCCGCCTCCACGGTTAGTGTTGGCTGGTCTGGCTACGTGGTCAGCCTCCTTGGAAACATGGGAATACATCTTCCAACCGCGCTGACGACCGCCCCGGTAATATACAACGACGTCACCAACGGTTTTGAATTGTCGCAGGGAGGTATCCTGAATATCCCTGCCATTTTTATCATATTCCTGGTCACGATTCTGTTGGTTACCGGTGTTAAAGAATCTGCACGATTCAATAATATCATCGTATTCATCAAGCTGTTCGTTATTATCACTTTCATTCTTGTGGGTGTTTTCTTTCTGAATAAAGCTAACTGGCATCCGTTCATCCCTGAAAACCAGGGAAGTTTCGGTCAGTTCGGCTTTAGCGGAATCCTGAGGGGAGCAGCGGTAATTTTCTTTGCCTACATTGGGTTTGACGCGGTTTCAACCGCGGCGCAGGAGTCGAAGAATCCGCAGCGCGATTTGCCTATCGGTATCCTCGGATCGCTCCTGGTTTGTACCATCCTGTATATTTTAGTTGCGGTTGTGCTTACCGGTATTGTTCCTTACACTCAGCTTGGAGTGCCTGATCCTATCGCTGTTGGCGTGGATGCCATCGGTGTTAAATGGTTGTCGCCTTTAATCAAGATCGGTGCAATTGCCGGATTAAGCTCTGTTATCCTGGTTATGTTGCTCGGACAGCCCCGCATATTTTTTGTCATGGCCAAGGACGGTTTGCTTCCACCTGTTTTCGCCAAGGTTCATCCGAAATTTAAAACCCCCTATACCGCAACGATCATAGTTGGTGTTCTTGCTATGGTGCTTGCCGGATTATTCCCGATCGGCGTTCTCAGCAAGCTGGTTTCGTTGGGTACCTTGCTGGCGTTCTCATCGATTTGCCTTGCAATACTTATTCTCCGGAAGAAACAGCCCGATACGCACCGCCCGTTTAAAACACCGTGGTCGCCGTGGGTTCCGCTCTTTGGAATCATCTGCTGCCTGGGTGTTACCACTTTCCTGAATCTTTATGCCTGGATTGCAATGGGAATTTGGTTATGCATTGGTCTGATCGTGTATTTTACCTATGGGAAAAAACACAGTAATCTGAATAAAGCTCAGCTTACCAAGTAAGATTGATATTCTCCGTTATGAGAGGCTTGCCGGACCGGTAAGCCTCTTTTTTTATTTGTTCAGCAACGGATCCGATTCCACAATGATCAGTGAATATCGCTTTCCCAGCTTGAATTTTCTGACCTGAAAAAGAGGCAGAATCGCTCCGGCCGAGGCCAGGGAGCCTGCTACCAGTAGATTGTTAACCGTGGGAACAGGACTGATACGCTGAAAAAGATTATTGATCGCCCCGATGATGAGGTAGCCGGGAGCTGCGGCTAAAAGGGCTTTGCCTGAGCTTCTGAAATTGAAACCTTTCCTCCGGTATACCAGGCAATCGATCCTGTTGATCGGAACTTCCTGACCGTTTACAATGAGGCTTCGGGTGCTGATTCCATCGATATAATACTCTTCGGCAAAACCGTTTCCTTCCCTGATGAAGGTTATCGGATCGCCAGCAAGATAATTGAGCTTGTCGCGATATCCGTTTTTTCTAAGTACCAGGTGATTGTTGTATTGGCCGAAACTCTGAATGGATATCAGGGCTAAGCCTGTCAGGATGATCATTCTGGTACTCATAATCTAGATTTTTATGGCAATGGTTATTTCCCGCTTCCCGGGCGGCCCGGGAGCTTTTGTGATTGTGAAGCCGGCCTCGCGGAGATTTCTCCTGACCTGTCCCTTGGCGGAGTAAGTTACGAGTATTGAGTCTTTATGCATGCAATCGGACAATTTCCGGAAAACTGCTGTTTCCCACAGTTCGGGCTGGTAATCCGGACCGAACGCATCGAAATAGACGAGATCGAAATTAAGCGCGGAACTGAAATTCCGGATGTCATCCTGTATCTTTTTAATAGTAAACGATGGGGTTACCTGAACATCGATACCCCAGGCGGAATCGTGAAGCAATCTGAAGTGGTCATTGCCTGTTTTTAGTAACCCGGGATAATTCAACTGACTGTACTCCCTGATTGTCAATGGAAAAGCTTCCCATGACTCGTAATAAACGCTTTGGCCGTCCTGTTGAGTTTCCAGCAGGGTAAGAAAAGCGTTTAATCCGGTGCCGAATCCAACTTCCAGGATGGATACCGGTGTCTGTTGGATTTTTTTGTAACCGTTTTTAATGAAAATATGAAGGCTCTCCTGAAGCGCACCGTGAACAGAATGAAAGTGTTCCCCCATCTCAGGTACAAAAATTGTGTGGGAACCGTCTTCAGTGAGGATGAACTCTCGGTTCATTTGTTTAGCGAATTGCTGAAAATGTATATTTTTAGCGGTAAATTTAAGAAAAGAGAATCAGATTATGGAAGCCCGTTGTATCTCCTCAAAAACCGAAACCAGCAAAGCTATCCCCGTGATTGGTGTTTTTGCTACCTGCGATCCCCGAATTGACCCGGCAGCACGCGAACGTGCCGGAAACATTGTTAAGTTGCATGCCAACAAGCTGGCTGGCGCTGTTAAACTCCCCGATGGGAGCCACGTGCCGGTAGTTTATTCGGACTTGCTGATTGATACGGAAAAGGAAGCAGACAAAGTTGCGAGATCATTTATTGCAGCCGGTGTTACTGTTCTTGTGGGCTTGCCGGATACCTGGTCGTTTCCGCAGCTTACCCTGATATCACTCCTGTCGCAATTCCCAAAAGATACCCCGCTGAACTTTACCTGTGGAAACAGCGGCCCGAAGCCTGGTGTGGTTTTTACCCATGCAGTTTCCGGAGCAGTTGCACAATCGGGACGCCTGATGCACATCAATGTCGGAACATGGCCCGATGACGGCATGAATCCCGAAATGACCCAGGGTACGTTTGATGCGCTGGTGGATTGGCTCTATTCTGCGGTTACCTATCAATACCTGAAAGGCAAGAGAGTGGTGGTTTTTGGCCATGATTCAATGGGCATGGAAACCGCTTTGCAGCATATCATTCCCACCCGGAATACTTTTGGCATTGAGATTGCCCGCCTGGATATGAAGCTGCTTGCTGACATGCTAAAGAAGAAAGCTTACAACCAGGAGGAGCTGAAAGCACTGCGTAACTGGATCGGTACAGACTTCGGCAAGGTTAAGTCGAACGGCGCGGAGGATGATGCAAGATTCAATGATAGTTTGGCTATGTACCTGATCACCAGGGATCTGATTAAGGACCTTGACGGCGTTGGCGGTGGATTCATGTCGCAGTTGGAATGGGGCTCCGATCGCCGGGGCTTACCGCTTCCGGTTGCCGATGCCATGGAATCGCTTTTCAATTCAACATTTGACCATAACGGCCCAAAAGCCGCTCTTCCTTTCGCTACCGAAGCCGACATGCAGGGATTACTTACCATGTTGTTCTTTACCTACCTGACCGGTGGCAATCCTCCGCTTTTTATGGATTTCCGCAAAGTATGGGAACCCTGGGAGATCAAGTCACTGGCCGAAAAGCTGAATATCAGTATACCTGAAGGAGCCAAGTGGGCCTCCCGCGGTTTTGTCGATGGCAACAACAGCGGTTCGGCATCGTTCAACTGGGCCGGAATGCCTGGCGAAGCTGCTAAAGCGATAACACCGAGGATTACATTCCCGCTGGCAGATTCCGACTATTTCCCGGGAATGGGTAACTCGGTTACCTTCCTTACCCCCGGAGGGATCAAGGGAATAGCCGGCCGTCTGTCATACAGTGCCTTGTCGGGCATGTTCTCGATGATCTGGGATGAGGCGGAAACCGTGGAATTGCCAGCAGCTCTGGCAACGGCTGTTTGCAATAAAACCGACCCGAACTGGCCGCATACCTTTCTTACTCCTGCTTTTGCTTCGATGGCAGAATACAAGCATTATGCCCCGGCCAACCACCTGCACATGAACTGGGATCTTCCCGTTGCCCGTCTGCAGTTCTGGATGGACCTCGCCAATGTGCTTTCAGTTACTCCCTGGCAGACTAAACCGGCCTTCCGTGAAAATATCGACCGTCCTCTGCCGCTGTTATACCTGCTCAATGGTGGCGAAACACAGACAAAACTTCTTCGTAAAGCATAACTGAAAAGCCATGAAATCAGGATTATATATTTTGACATTTATCTTCTTTCTGCTCCCAGCCGTTCGTGTGCTGGCGCAAGCTGAAACCTTCCCCGAACCGCCTAAATTAAAGTCATACAAAGGAGTGCCGGGTAAAATATCAAAATATAATAATTTCAATTACCTGGACGTGAGGGATGAGGCCGGCAAGAACAATCGGCAGTGTTTGGGCCATTACTGGGAGATCGCTTACAATTACGATTCCGTCTTTCGGCAGAAAAATAAATTCAGGGACTTCATGCAGACCCACGTTGCCGAGAATAATGGCAGCGTATTTTATCAGGACACCACACAGGTGAATTTTGTTATTCCGTCAGAGGCCGGAAACATCTGGGGCAGGATGGTGCTCTCGAATGATAAGGGTTACCGGATGCGACTCATACGTGAAACCACTTTCGTCAATACATTGGTGTTCGATGTGAAACCCACTGTAGTATTTGAGAAATTTGTCGATGCCGTGGCTTTACCGCCAAGAGTCAACTATTTGCCCAAATCTGCCATCACCAGAATTCAATACAGCAAGTACGACCATCAGCAATTCTCCTGGAATGTCAAGGATACCCTGTACAAGGAAAAAGTCATGGGCCCTTTTTGGGATATCAAATGTGAGGTGCGTAATGACAAGAATACGGTGGATAAGCAGGTCTCAACCGTTGAGATCATGGAGAGTTATTTTCGTGCCTGCACCAAGGCAGGGGGAAAAGTCCTCAAAAGCCGGCC
Source organism: uncultured Porphyromonadaceae bacterium (assembly GCA_964355105.1). Lineage (GTDB taxonomy): Bacteria > Bacteroidota > Bacteroidia > Bacteroidales > UBA12481 > UBA12481. The sequence continues at coordinate 97,997 of CAYHCO010000007.1, read as the reverse complement.
AAGGGAATTGCTTTTTACGCTTCCCCTTGACAAGGCAACCCTCTGGTGCCGGCTTACGGTTTCGCTGGATGGCGTTTACTTCCTGAAAATCGTTACAGAAGCCGATCAGGATAAGTCGCAGCCGGAGAAAATGCTGGTGGCCCCTGCGCCTGTGGCCTCAGATTCAACTAAAATCAAAATTGACGGATAGCAAGGTTATCATTGTGAAAGGCCGTGTTCAGGGTGTAGGATTCAGGAACCACACCCTGATTGCAGCCAGGAACCTGGGCCTGACTGGTTTTGTGAAGAATCTTCCCGATCGGGCTGTTTATATTCACGCACAGGGTAGCCCTCAATCAGTGGGACAACTCATTGAATGGTGCCGGACAGGTCCTCCACGTGCGGAAGTGGAATCTGTTGAAATTGAGGATTGCCCTGCCAGAGAATTTGCCGGGTTTCAAATTCGCTGATTCAATCAGGTGTTTTTTTTTCAGCTATTGTTTTTAAGTAAAAATTCTCTATATTTAAGTAGAAAAACTATCAATTAATATTATGGCCAGCAAGAAAACCCTTAAAAAGGACATCGACTATTTAATCACAGAGGTGATCCTTGATTGTTATGCTTGTATGGAAGAGCATCCGGAAAGGGATTTCTCAGCCTACGAAGAGATTATTAATGAGATTATTACGCTTAAAGATGGATTGGTTGAGCGTATCAATAGTTTTGATAGGAAGGCTAATGGGAAATCCAGAGCCTATTTCCACGAAATCAAAAAGGATCTGGTCCTCAAAATTACGGAGGCTCACGAGAAGTTAGTCGAACTGGAGAAGTGATTTGTATTCCTCCGGCTATTTGACGAATCCGTTTTAAAATTTAATACTTTTGTTGCGCACAGGAACTATCGTTGCCTGTGGTAACTTACAAGTATTGAGGCGTATGCAATTCTTTGTCAAGAAGTACCTGATCAGCATAACTCTAATATTCATTTTACTGGCAAATACCTTTGCCCAGGAGAATAAATATTCATTCACCTGGCTCGACCGGAATGAAAATAAAATGGCCGGTTCGCTGACGTGTAATCTGGTTCCTCAAGCCGGGGACGGGCTGTATCAGCTGATCATGTCGGTGACCTGGTTTAATGAGGATGGCAAGCCCATCCTGGATGTTAACAAGATGCCTTTCTTGTCACTTTCGAAGTATGACCTTACAAAGGATCCATCGCAATTAATCCGTTGTACGACTTTCGAGCAAAAGAAACCGGCCAGTCTTGGGTTTCAAACCCAGGACCGGTTGAACTTTCAGGTTTTAAGCAATTATGAGGGGGAAGTCAGGATTACTGCCCATTTTCAATACGCTCTGAACAAGGGCGATTATGATTCAGGGAAACTGGACGCTATTTCTGCTAAAGGTTCTAACGAAGTTAAGATGGTGTTCGCAGTTAAGCGTGCGGGCTTGGGGACCGACCTCGCAAAGGACAACCGTAAGCAGGAGGTGGCTCAGGCAACCAGCGCTTCTTCCCTTCGTCGCGTGTCGGAAAGTTACCGGAAACTGCGTTTCAGGTTTAGCGAATTTGAGAGCAAGGCATCTTCCGAAGAGACTCGGAAGCCAGATTACCTGAGATCTCTTGACGCCTTATCGGAAAACATCGACTTCGAGAAGTCCCTTCTCAATCCCGATAGCCTGCCTTCTGATTCGATACAGCTGTACCGTGAGCTTTTCAGTAAACTCAATATCAAAGTTCTTGATTTCAGGTCGGAAGTGCTTAAAATGTTGCTCTCCCAGCCGGAGAATTCAGGAAACGCCGGGTCGCTGCCCGGTCAGAGGATCAATGATAGCCTGAGGAACCTAATCCTGACACGATTTGAGAAATTAGTGACCGGACAATACGATTCACTCAACCTCCTGGCTGAATCCCAAAAATCGGTATCGTCGGACATCATGACTTTACTATCGGATTCAAAGGCAAAAAGAAAGTCACGTGAGAAGGTTGATTCACTGATTGCCGATCACCAGAAGTTGAAGGATGATTTTGGAGCCTTGCAGGAATCTCATTCAAGTACCTGGAAGAGCTACCGTATAGCACTGGGCAACCTGCTGCCGGTTAGCGAGATTGAGAGCGCTCATTCGTCATTCATCGCCGCGCAGAACGATCTTCAGTCTGCCATTGATCTGGCCGACAGGCGGATCGCAGCTGTTCAGCCTGAGCAGTCGGATACACCGTGGTACCTGTCAACTAAAATGTTATGGGTAGCCCTGATCGTTGTTCTGCTGCTTGTTTTTGTTTCAGCTATCTGGAGCTCTGCAAGGAGCCGGAAGATACTGATGGAAGGACTGGCAGCCCCGGACCCCGGAAATGGCTCCCAACAACCTTTAAAATTCCAGGGTACAGGGTTGTTTGCCAATGAACTTGCTGATGAATATTTTACACTTGATTATCAGGATTCTATTCCGGAATCGGCAGTCGGGATCGTTCATTTTAATCCGTCTTCCATAAAGTCTGTTTATCACCTGATTCAATCGGCTTTGCTGGAAAAGAGAGGGAATGATTTTGGCGGTTACCTGTTTGGAAGCCAATACCGGCTGCATGGAAAAGGAGCTTCACGCAATGAGCTGTTTGTTGAAAAAGTATGCGATTCCAAATATTTAAGGTCCTCCATCGCCAATGAAATAAGTGAAAGAGCGGATCTCGTGGAGGAATTGGATGCCGTAATTGCTGATAATAAAAAACTGCGGCTGATCGGTTGGTTTACTTCGAGCCTGGATGCAAGCATGGAAGTTCCTGAAGGCCTCATGAAGGTGCATCGTTCATTTTTTAAGGAGAAATGGCAGATCGGTATTTTGCTTAACCCGGCTTCGGACCTCTTGCAGGGTGCCGGGTTTTTAAGGCGCAAAACTGGTTATCTTGATCCTATGCCTGATCCTGCAGCGTTTATCAAGTGGGACGAGTTATATCGCTTTGCACTGAATCCTGCGTCCAGCTCAAAACGGGATTCGGAAGATCTGGATCCGGACAGGAAGAGCTATTCCAGGATTGAGCTCAACAATACCTGGGGCGATTCTATCGTAACCTCAGTTAACTTTGATCCGAACGTAGTTTCAGAGATCATGAATATGGCTGCAAATCAGGCTATACCGAAAGATAATTACCAGGTTGTAGGGTATTTGTATGGCAAAGTCGTTAGCCATTCCCCTCAGGACAATAAGCCGGATGAATTTGATGTTTATGTCAGCCGCTTCATTGAATTGGCCAATGAATTGACTCCGCGTGAATTACCCGGGCTGGCACTTGTCGGCTGGTGGGGGCAATCCCATGTCGACGTGATGAATTACCTTTATTCGGCTGTTGGATTCCATGAGAAGACCTTCAGGGAAGCCTATCACTTCGCCTGCCTGGTAAACCCAATCACCGGTGAACTGAGAATTTTCACCCGCAAACATTCTCTCGAAATGAATAACAGTACTATTGAAACCGAAGAATATCAACTAAACAGTCTTCTCTCCCGGTAAATTTCTATTTTTGCGATACCAACCTATATCGGTATTGTAAATGCGGGCTTATTTGATGAGACTGATCAGCAAGTGGAAATTAGGCTGTATAGTCCTGGTTATCTTTCTTATACCCGGGCAATACCTGATGTCGCAGGAAACCCCTGTCTGGAATAAGAGCACCCTTCGCGATTCGGTTACCGCTCTACTGTCAAAATATCAGATCCTTCATAATCAACTTAATAGCCGTTCTGAATCGCGGGTCGAATGGGAATTCATGCATCTGTTTTCCAATCCGAAAGTACAGGTGGTGGATGATTTGGATGGTGATGACCAGGTCTCAACAATAAGTATTGAGGAGTTCCTGGTCAGGATGGGTGAGGTATTTCCGGAAGGCCGGACTGTTAACCTAGATCTGTCGGGACTTGCCGTGGGGCAACCTAAATATGACCGTAATAACCGCTATGTTTTTCGCATCAGGGTGCATCGGGCTGTTTCCGGAATCTCGGGCGGGAAAGTTGTTTCATCCGATCAGAAAGTGATTTACCTGATTGCCTTTTTTATGAATAACAATTCTCCCGATAATTTTACGATTTACGGGATTGAGCTGCCTCCAAAGGGGCAGGGTTTTGTAACGGCAACCCTTTCACCATCTTACACGGGCTTTATGAATTCGGCGATCGCAACGGATAACCGGATAGGTCTTAGCGGTGGGGGAGCTTTTCGCGGTGGATTGTCTTATACTTACTATCTGTCAGATCATTGGGGATTTGGCTCCGGGCTGCAATTTTCTGATTATATCTCAAAACTTTCCCTGGACAAGTTTGATGCTTTTGGAGGTTTTGATCCAAATATGAGGAATGTGTCGGTTAACAACCGTTTATGGTTTATTGAGCTGCCGGTATTTTTTGCATGGAGGACAAATACCGGGAAACGACTGGAATTTCACGCTGACCTTGGCCTTTCGGCCGGTTTGCGGATTTTTGAAACTTCCTCCTCCTCAGCTGTAAACCTAAATACCGGACTTCCCGTTCAAAACATTTTCAGCGATGCAGATTGGATAGGCTTGCTGACCCGCATGAATATGGGTCTGCAAGGAAATCTGTCAATGGTTTACCGAGTGAACAGCCAGATTGGTGTCGTGATAGGATGTGGCATCAGGCAGGGGCTTACCGGGCTGGATACATACAGTCAGCAGGATTTTTCCAACGCGAAATACCTGGGACAATATAATCCACTGTGGGGTGCACCCGGAAACACCCTTAACCAGTCGGTTTACGCTAATCTGGGAGTCTCATTTCGATTAAGGGGGCAGAAGACAAAATGAAAACCAGGAAATCATATATTCTGCTATTACTTGCACTAACCCTAGCGTTTTTGTCACCCGGTTGCTTGAAGGTTGATACGATGCCTCAATTGGAGATCCAGGTCCTGGATGAATCCGGAGGAACTGTATCCGGTGCATACGTTGGGCTTTTCGAAAGCCAGGAGGAATGGATAAACCGCGACAATCCCGCGCAGGTTTGGCGAAAAACGAGTGCCGACGGAAAGGTTCTTTTCGTAGATCTAAAAGAAGTCAGGTATTACATTTATGTGAGATTCGATGGGAAAGATAATTCGCTGGATGAATTCTCGACATTTGTTTCACTTTCGGTCAATAAACGCCACACCATGACGGTCCATATCCGTTAGGAAAAGAATGAGTACAAAAATCTCATATTATCGACTGTTAACCGCCCTGATGGCGGCTGTCATCGGGATAATGGCATGCCAAAGAGAGCCGGTTGTGGAAGAGCCGATGACAACCGGGAAAAACATTTCTTCTTTTCAACCCAATGTGATCCGTTTGGATACACTGGTGTTTTCCAACCCGGTCCGAACAAACGGCCAGGTAAGGTTCGATCTGATAGGTACTCCTCCCCAGATAAAGACCGGGGATGTGGTATTTTATCCGGGTACCGGGGAGCTTTATGGCAAGGTGGTCTCTGCTACCACAGCAGGTTCCCGAATGATTCTGCAGCTCGAAAAGGCAGGCCTTGATGAGATTTTCAAGAGTATTGTGGTTTTTGACGAAAGCAGCAAGAGCCTGGTAAGGTCAAGAACCAGGCTGTTTCCCTCCCGCTGGAAATCGGATACCCTGGATTTGACAGGATTGTTCGTTTATAATGATTTCTGGCAAAGCAGGGCTTTGCAGGTTCAATTTGAATCCGGAAAACTCACTGCCTCATCAACACCCGATCAGTTTTTACTTGAGGGTCAGGGTGGGGGACCCTGGCTCGACCGGCTTGCCCTTTCCGGGAAATATTCCCTCAGCGTAGCCGGGAAAGTTATCATAAAGCCATCCGGGGCTATGGAAACCACCGACAGTATCAGGCTCGAAAGCGTCGTTTATGGCCCAGTTCTCCTGGATGGATTTCCAGTATCCTATCAGGTTGATACCTGGATGGGTTTTCATATTTTGAGCGAGGTTGATACGCTGTTTTCGATGCAATTTTCAGAGAAAACAACGGGTAAGCTCTCCCTGAAATATGATTACTGGGATAACTGGAAATTTAATAATACCAGTTCTGGGAAAGCGGCAATTGTCGAATTTCACGGTGGCCCGAAATTAACCTCGTATATTGGGGAAATTTTTGTTAATCAGACCATAACGACCTTGTTCTGTGGAGAGTCCGGCTTCAAGACCGGGAATCGTTTAACAGCCAGATTTGATTCTTCTGTGGATATTCCAAATTGGGCAGCTTCTCAAAAGATTTCCGAACAGGCAGCGATGACAAAGGCCGGAATCGTATTTGGTTCCGATATGCCGGATAAGGTTGGCCTAACAGAATCTTTGCTTTACATTGACTCCCAGACCGGCATTCTTCAGAACCAAAAACCGGTTGCTTCCTTCACCATCAGTCCAAAAACCGGATTTACAGATACCAATTTTGAGTTTGATGCCAGTGCATCTTCTGATCTAGAAACTCTGTTGGCAAACCTGAAAGCTCGATGGGATTTCGATGCGGACGATCATTTCGATACTGAATTTTCGACTGTAAAATCGATATTTTATAAATATCCCCTTCCCGGGACCTATCAGCCAATACTTGAGGTTCAGGATGAAGGCGGGCTGGTTGCCCGCACTTCTTTAACCCTGGAAGTCAGCCTTTCCTCTTCAGCCCCGATTGCTTATTTTACGGTTACTCCGGAGTCGGGACGCGTAAGTGATGTTTTTTATTTTGACGGACAAGGGTGTTACGATGCGCAGGATGGTACAGATCAACTGAAGGTCAGGTGGGATTTCGATGGAGACGGTATCTGGGAAACTAACTGGTCGACCCGGAAAATTGAATATCATCTTTTCCCGGTACCCGGGATTTATGTTGCCAAGCTTGAAGTTCTGGATACCCAGGGGCTTTCCGGTTCAACGACACGGATCATAACGGTCACCAAAGCCAATGTGAAACCTACCGCCCTGTTTACCGTAACACCTGACCGCGGAACGGTTGAAACGAAATTTGACTTTGATGCTTCCGGATCGACTGACCCGGAGGATGCACCGGCAGACCTCAGGATTCGCTGGGACTGGAATAATGATGGGACATACGATACTGATTATTCAACAAATAAAACCATCCAGCATACTTTCGCGGTTGCCGGAACCTACACTGTGGTTTTAGAGGTGCTTGACCTTGAAGGTTACGGTTCCACTTTTTCGAGGGATTTGATTGTTAAAGAGCTTAATACTCCGCCAATAGCTGATTTTATCATTAACCCTTCACCTGGCAAGGTTGATCAGATGATCACGTTTGACGCTTCCCTTTCCACCGATAAAGAAGATAGTCTGGACAAGCTCGAGGTACGCTGGGACTGGAACAATGATAATATCTATGAAACGTCATTCAGTACCGTTAAGGTGATCACCAATGTTTTCAATGCTGCCGGAACCTACATTATCAGAGTGCAGGTGCGGGATTCGGAGGGACTCACTGACACCCGGACTCAGTTGCTCAAGATTGAGTGAGCATGCCGGAAGAACGAACCTACCGGTAATTCTGGAGTGCACGGGTTAAGGTGGATTTTATTTCTTCACGAAGCCATTCGGGCTTAATTACTTCAACTTTTGTTCCATAGCTGAGAATTTGCATTCTCAGCTCATCCGATGGAATCACGTACAGTTTTACCAGGTATGTTCCTTTATTTGGCTGGCTGATCTCCTGGGAAGGGTGCAGGGGATTGGAAATGATATATTGAGCCTGTACCTCATCGAGCTGTAGGATAATCTCTTCAGGAATTCCAGAATAGGTTCCGATACCGAAACTGTAGCGGAAGAACAGGTCGGGGTTGAAATCCTGATCGGTAAAGAACGTATTGCCGGTGGCACGGATGTTTTTCATACGGTCGAGTCCCAATGTCCTTATCTTGTTGTTAGCCATCTCTTTCCCGACCAGGTACCATCGGTTTTTATTTTCTTTCAGCAGGTAAGGATGATAAATGTAATGGCGCGCGCGACCGTCGACATAGGGCGTGTAATCAAACTCGGTCTCCTGATTATTGCGGACCGCATCCAGTAGTATCGGCAAGTATTCGTGTCCCTTGCTTTCTGGAATCGACTCAAACTGAATAACTTTTTCCAGGTTTGATCCGGACAGGCGGTCTGCCAGTATAATTCTTCCTTGAATCTTGTTCACGGCGGTCTCGAGGTCATGGAAAACCTGACTTTCCCTGAAGTGGTTCAGGGTGTGCAGTGCCAGTCTGATCAGATCGATATCCTCGGGTGTCAGGGGAAGGTCGAGGCTGAACCCGGATTCGGAATAATAATATCCTTTATGGGTATGGTCGAAAGCTATCGGAGCATATCCGAAAACGGATTCGTTCTTGAGAGCCCATAAATCCTTTTCAATGGTTGACAAGGAGATGTTTGACCCGTTACTGGATCCATAGAGGGCCTCCTCGCATGCACATCGCAGTTCTTCCTTGCTGGGAAAGGGTTTTGAGCGGCTCCGGATGCATTCGTCGATGATCCGGTATCGTATAGCGGCATATTTATTCAGTGCCATTTTTCCAATTCAGGTGCAATTATGCATCAATAGTATAAAAAAAGCTCCAACGTAAATAGGTTACGTTCCGGGGTAATTCTTTTGAATCATAAAATATGAACAACATGAAAGAAGAACGCACAAATGCTGAAAAGAGATTCTGGCAAATGCTGATGAGGATTGCCGTTGAATCGGGGTTTGAGCCGGGTTGGGCTTATCTGGGTTACCCCTGTCCACGGAAGAGGATTACCGAGTTGATGGAACGTTTTCACGGCGATATCTCATTTCCGGGTTTTTATGGGATAAGAATTCCTCTTGGAGAGGTGAACGGAACAACCCTCAACCTGCTGATTGAGAACCAGAAAGAACTTATCGTTGGTATTCAGGCTGAGGATACTGCAGTTCAGGGAAGTGATAAGTCGGTTGATTCTCTGAGATCGGTCATGAGCATGCTCGTGGAGACTGGCAGGCAGTGGGATTTTGAGGCGCCGGGCTGGATAGCCTGGAAAACGACTGAGATCAGATTGAATTTCAGGTCGGTGCTGAACCGGGCTTTTCAGGATATCATGCTGATGAAATCCGATTCTGAGGCCCTTTACCTGATTGGGGAAGAAGTGTCGGATATATTAAACGAGATGAAAGAAATAATTTTTAAACAGGAGGTTGAATATGGAACCGTTATTAATTAGTCTGATCATTGGTTTTACGCTTTCCGGGTATTTGCAGTCCAGAAAACCGGATAAAGCAAGGCAGAAGAGTCAGGCAAAATAGAATTGCCTCGAAGGGAATCCTTTGTCTGAAAAAGGAGAATGTGATCAGAAAAAGAAGAATCACGATGATCATGGCCTTGCTGTACCACCTGTTAATGAAGTCAAGTTTTGGAAACCAGAGTGTTACGGCAAGGATCGCGTTGAGTGGGAATGCCCAGGCAATATTAAGGTTGGCATGGCAGACCAGATGCCCCGAAAAGAACCACATGTAGCAGAATACAAACCCCAGGAGTCCCGCCAGGGCAAAAGTCAGGGAGGAAAAAGATTTAACCAGCCATACCGGTGTCTTCCGGTAGATCAGGATAATCAAGGAAATTACCACTAGAAGGCTGAATACGAAATACGGATGAAGAAGGCCCGTCCCCTTGGGTTTTGGGTATTCGGGCATGAAAAGGATTTTTTCAGGCTTGCACAGCGGGGTTCCGTCGGCTTGCCTCGCCTCGGCAAACAGTCGGTGCATATGATCAGGCAGAAACATATAGCCTTCCTGGCTGGACTGCTCATCGGCACCGGCGGTCAGGGTAAGCAGGATTCCGGTTTTTGCCCAGTTGTTCAGGCTGATGTAAGGGATTATCAACTGTCTGTAAGTGAGATGTTCAGTCGGTTCTGGTGGCCACTGGAATTTTCCTTTGGTGGCTTTAACAACGATATCGCGGACCCTGGTGGAGCAGTTGTCCTTGAAGAAATCATACCAGTAATGCCTGTTTTCCGGCAGATAATTGATCTCGAGCAGATTGAACAATTCCTGCCTGTCTTCGGGTGAGATGTTCAGCTGGAGCTCTTTGATAAACCGGTTTTCGGCCATGTATTCAGGAATAAATCCCTTATACCGGACAACAGAAAGCATGTACCACAGCTTCCCGTCGAGGAACTGGCCATAGAAATCAGGCACGTTAAAATCAAATGTTCCGTAATTGTATACGCGGTCGAGATTGATTGCCGGATCGGTCACCCGCAGGGCGCTATGTCCGAAATAGGAGTATACTTCAGGACCGGGACCGCAGGTGAGCAGGCTGATGGTAGCCATCGGACTCAGTTCAGGTGCCTGGGCCATGGCAATTTTCCCGGCCGGAAAAATAATAAGCAATAAAATGAGAATGCGATTCCGCATGCTATATAGTTTTATGCAAAGATCTGTAAATTTACCCTTCTCATAAGAAACTTAAACCCAAGTATGAAAAAAACATTTGACCGTCGTTCATTCCTTACCAGATCAGCAGTTGCCAGTGCAGGAATGGTTGTTATTCCGCGCCATGTCATGGGCGGAAAGGGATATGTTGCTCCCAGCGATAAATTGAATATTGCAGCCATCGGTTCTGGTGGGATGGGTGCCGGAAATATCAATAATGTCAATTCTCAGAATATTATTGCGCTCTGCGATGTGGATTTCAACCAGGCGGCGGCTACTTTTAAAAAATATCCAAATGCTTCGCAATACAAGGATTACCGGGTAATGCTTGACAAGGAGAAGGGCATAGATGCCGTGATCGTTGCCACTCCTGATCATTCCCATGCCCCGGCTGCGATGGCTGCCATCAAGCGTGGCAAGCACGTATATGTACAAAAGCCTTTGACTCATTCAGTATTTGAAGCCCGCAAGCTGACCGAGGCTGTCCGCGAATACAAGGTTGTCAGCCAGATGGGAAACCAGGGCCGGTCCGGTGAGGGAACCCGTCGCCTCGCCGAATGGATATGGGCCGGAGCCATTGGTGATATCAAGGAAGTGCATAGCTGGACCAACCGTCCGGTGTGGCCGCAAGGTATCGGCCGGCCGGCTGAAATCATGACTGTTCCGTCGGGCCTCGACTGGGACCTTTGGCTGGGACCTGCCCCGGAACGGCCTTACAATTCAGCCTATCTGCCATTCAACTGGAGAGCGTGGTACGATTTCGGAGCAGGTGCGCTGGGCGATATGGGCTGTCATGTGCTGGATCCGGTTTTCCATGCGCTGAAGCTGAAATATCCAATATGGGTGCAGGGCTCGCATTCATTTGAAGTCCGTGAAATGTGGAAGCGGGTCGACAATAAGGAGACCTACCCGAGTGCCTCGATGATCACATACCAGTTCCCCGCACGGGAAAATATGCCGCCGGTAAGACTTACCTGGTATGACGGCGGATTGATGCCTACCTGGCCTGCTGAGGTGGATCCGAGCAAGATACCTGCCGAAGGCGGCTCACTGTTCATTGGCGATAAGGGAATCATTGTTTGTTCTACTTATGGCGGCGATGTTCAGATGTTCCCGGAAGAACGCTATCTGGAATACAAAGATCTTCCGAAAACCCTGAAAAGAATAGAGACCAGTCATGAGATGAACTGGGTCAATGCCTGTAAGGGCGGCGAACTTCCCTGCTCCAATTTCGATTATTCGGGTCCGCTGACAGAAATGGTGCTCATGGGCAACCTTTCGTTGAGGGTCTCTGGTAAGCGTTTGCTCTGGGACGGTGATAATATGAAAGTTACCAATGACGAAGCTGCCAATAAGTACATTCAGCGCGAATACAGGAATGGATGGTCACTTTAATTTGCTAATGTGCTAATTTGATAATTTGCTAATTAGAGTATGAAAAAGTTGAATAGGGGAGGGCCGGAGGGTCCTCCTTTGTTTTCATTTATTATAGTTGTTGCCTTTCTGATGTCGGGCGTGACCAACGTTTTTTCTCAGAATCTGTTAACCCGGGTTAATATTACTGATCCTGCTGCCATAGCTTCCGGCACCCCGGCTCCCTTATACCGCGACCCGGTTTATGACGGTGCGGCCGATCCGGTCCTGGTCTGGAACCCGTTTAAAAAATCATGGTGGATGTTTTATACCCAGCGCAGGGCAAAACTCGACTTACCGGGCGTGGAATGGTGCCACGGAACAGAGATCGGCATCGCTGAATCCAACGATCTGGGACTGACCTGGACATACATCGGAACGGCCCCGCTTTCGCACCCCGATTCAGCCTATTCTTTCTGGGCTCCCGACATTATCAGGGACGACAAGGGTATGTTTCACATGTTTGCCAGTTACGTACCCGGGCCTGCAAATACGCACCGCGACTGGGGCGGACAGCGGCATATCCTTCATTATATTTCACGGGATCTGATGAAGTGGTCCTTTGAAAAGCGGGTTCCGCTGGCTTCGGATTATTGTATTGATGCTACGCTGGTCAGAAAGCCCGACGGCTACTGGCGGATGTGGTACAAGGATGAGGGCCACGGTTCAAAAACTTTTGCCGTTGAAAGCAGCGACCTCAAGGAGTGGAAAGCGGTGGAGGATCCCGGTGTTTCGAAACTATACGGGGAAGGACCCAAAACCTTTCGTTTTAAGGGTCATTACTGGCTTATCAAGGATCCCAACAGCGGATTGGATGTATATCGTTCGGATAACCTAGAACAGTGGGTTTATCAGGGTAAAATACTGGATAAACCCGGTACCCGTAACAGCGACGGAACCATTGGCAAGCATGCCGATGTCGTTGTTTGCGGCGATCGTGCCTTTATCATCTATTTTACCCATCCGTATACTGAATTTGCACCCGAGCGGAATGGGGTTTCGCCTGCTTCGAACCGGCATACCGCATTGCAGGCAGCGGAACTTGAGGTGATCAACGGTACGCTCGTTTGTGACCGTGACAAACCCTTCCGGATAATGCTTTCACCCCCGGTTGAAAATCGTGTTGTTCCTGAGGCTGTCATGAATGAGGTGTACAATCAGGTTAAGACTCCTTATAAATATGGTATCGTTATCGCGGGCGAAGATCGTGATCCGGTTGATTGTCCGGGTGTTTTCAGCCATAACGGCAAATGGTACATGATTTACATCTGCATGAACAAGGTAGGTTATGAAACCCACCTGGCAGTGAGCGATGACCTGCTGCACTGGAAGAAACTTGGAAAGATTCTCAGTTTCCGGGAAGGTACCTGGGATGCATTTCAGGCGGCCGGATATCCTGCACTCCAGAATCCCGACTGGAAAGGAGCTTATAACCTGATTCAGTACGACAAAAAATACTGGATGTCCTATATCGGAGGAGCCTTAAAGGGATATGAAACCGATCCTCTGGCTGTGGGGATTGCCTGGACGAGCGATCCTTCCAATCCCGGTCCCTGGACCCGGCTGGAAAGCCCGGTTCTCACCCGCGAACAGGCCGATTGCCGATATTGGGAAAAGCTGACACAATACAAGAGCAATATTATATATGACAAGTCGGAATCAATTGGCTGGCCATTTGTAATGTATTATAACGGCAAAACCGAGAGCGGATACGAGCGTATAGGCATGGCCGTATCGAATGATATGAGGAACTGGGTCCGTTACGGAAAAGATCCGGTTGTCGACAATGGCAGCGGCATATCCGGTGATCCGCAGGTAGTTAGGATAGGTGACGTATGGGTCATGTTTTATTTCGGTGCTTTCTGGAAACCGAAGGCCTTCGACACTTTTGCCTGTTCGTATAACCTGGTCGACTGGACAAAGTGGGAAGGACCTAACCTGGTTGAGCCTTCAACCACCTGGGATGAGGAATATGCCCACAAGCCCTGGGTTGTTTATTCCAATGGGGTGGTGTATCATTTTTACTGTGCCGTTGGCAAGGAGGGGAGGGTGATCGCACTGGCTACCTCAAAGGACCTGAGCGGGAAATAGGCGGTCGGCAGGTGGACTTATCAATAGACCGGCACTTCAGTGCCGGGGGCAGTCGGCAGGGGCCACATTAACAACATAGTACATCAAGATGGTAACAAAGTGATTTTTTTTTGCAAGACATAGGAATAGTTTAGTGTGTTGGATTGTGTGAAAAATAAACAAGTAAAACTTTAACCTATGAAGCAAAAACTTCTTGTTGTATTGTTGGCTGTGTTTTTTGCCGGAACTCTTTTCGGTCAGAATCGTCAGTTAACTGGAAAGGTTACCTCCGCGGCTGATAAACAGCCAATTCCGGGAGTAACCGTTTTGGTAAAGGGAACCCAGACCGGTGTCACTACGGGAGCAGACGGCAGGTTCGTATTAACGTTAAAAACCCAGGGTGGAACGCTGGAGTTCTCTTCAGTCGGTTTCACAAAGCTTGAAGTCCCGATCACCTCATCGAATACCTACGATGTCAGCCTGGATGCTGATGTTAAGAATATCGATGAAGTGGTTGTGACCGCTCTCGGCATACGCCGGGAGAAAAAGGCACTGGGCTATTCCGTTCAGGAGATCGGCAATGAAGAAATCAACGCCGTTAAACCTTTGAACATTGTAACTGCCCTCTCCGGGAAAATCGCCGGTGTACAGGTCACCAACTCGACCGGTGCTGTTGGTTCATCCGCAAGGATCGTCATCAGGGGAAACCATTCATTCGGTAATAATGAACCTTTATGGGTGGTTGATGGAACCCCGATCAGCAACTTCCCGTCTGAAATGACCGCATGGGGTGGTCAGGACTACGGGAACGGAGCCATGGACCTTGATCCGAACAATATCGAAACCATGACCGTTCTGAAAGGTGCTAACGCATCCGCATTGTACGGCAGTCGTGCTGCTAACGGTGTTGTGGTGGTTACTACCAAAAGGGGATCGCAACCGAAGAACAAGCTTGGTATTGACATCGTTAGTTCCGCTACCATTGATAATGTAACAATTATGCCAAAGTGGCAGAACGAATACGGCGGCGGCATGTATGGCAGCGAATATGACTGGGAATTGAAGAAGACCGCACTTGGCAATCCAGATCTTTCCTATCAGGACTTTGCTAAAAAATATTCATACAATTATGTTGACGGATGGGGCAATGGGATTAACGACGGCGTGCCCAGAAGCTGGGGTCCGCGTCTGGACGTAGGTCTGATGCTCGACCAGTTCACCGGTAAAAACCAGCCCTGGATTTCCCGTCCGAACAATGAGAAAGATTTCTGGGAAACCGGACTCAACCTCGATAATTCAATTGCTTTATCAAAATCATCGGATATGGGTTCCATAAGGTTTTTCCTTGCTGACAACAAAATCACGGGAACCACTCCGAATACTGATCTCACCAAGAATACCGCAACACTGAGCGGCGACCTGAAGTTTTCCGACAAATGGTCAGGTTCAGCAACCTTGTCGTATGTAAATAACCGAAGCAATAACCTTCCAAGTCAGGGTTATGATGGCGGTGGTGACAACCCCGCTGCAACATTTGCTTTCTTTCAGAGACAGGTTGATATGCAGCCGTTGAAAGAACGTTGGAAAGAAATTGATGCCAACGGGCATACCTTTTCCTATGCCCTTGGTGAAATGGATAATCCATATTTATCACTTCACAACCTTGCCTCAAGAACGAGAAATCGCTTTTTCGGCAATACCAGTCTGACCTTTAAAGCTGCTGATTGGATTTCATTTACGGCCCGTCTTGGAACGGATTATTATAATGAAATGCGTAAGAAATTCAAGCTCGGGCAGTGTAATGAAGGCAACGGGGTAGGGAATTTCTGGCAGACTCAGAAATTTGCTCAGGAAACCAATGCTGACTTTATTGCTGTAATGAATAAGAAGGTCGGTGAGGATATCAGATTCGATGGAACTTTAGGTGCAAACTATCGGATTGAAGAATTACATCAGGTTGATATCAGCGCCGGTAACCTTACCGTCCCGGATTTCTTCACGATTGGCAACATCGCCGGAAACCCCGGAGTATCTCAGTTTGACTCAAAGAAAGTAACGAACAGTGTCCTTGGATCATTTAACGTATCCTACAAAAACTTCCTGTTTTTGGGTGTAACCGGCCGTAACGACTGGAGTTCCAGTTTGCCGAAAAACAGCTGGTCCTATTTCTATCCATCCGTAAGCACGGGATTCGTGTTCAGCGATGCATTTAAAATTGACCCCAAGTATATTTCTTATGGAAAGATCAGGGCTAGCTGGGCAGAAGTTGGTAACGACACAGGCCCTTACCAGATTTCCCCGACCTTCAGCTCCATCGGTTCACCATGGAACGGAGTATCCTTGTTCTCACTTCCGGGAACCTTGCCTCCAGTTGGTTTGAAACCTGAAATAGCCAGTTCGCTTGAAGCAGGTGCTGATTTAAGGTTCTTCGATAACCGCATCAGGTTGGATATTTCTATCTATGACATTAAGACCAGAAACCAGATTATGCCCGTTGATATCGCTCCTTCATCGGGATACAGCAGGATGCTGATCAATGCAGGGGAAATTGAAAACAAAGGTGTTGAAATTGTATTTTCGGCAAATATCATTCAGTCAAAGAGCGGTTTTAACTGGGATCTGACCCTCAACTGGGCAAAGAACAAAAACATGGTCAATGAGCTCTACGGCGATCTGGAATCATTATGGGTATCCGACATGTGGAGTTCATACGTTGAAGCACGCCCGGGCCAGCCTTACGGAGTTATCAAGGGCACAAAATGGCTGAGAGATGACAACGGCAACCTGGTTATCACTTCAGCAGGCTTAACTCAACAGGCAAAGGGTAATTTCGAACTCGGAAATATCACTCCTGACTGGATTGGTGGCATGCAAAACACTTTCAGCTACAAGGCATTTTCCCTTGGAATTTTGATTGATGGCCGCAAGGGCGGTGATATTATCAGTGGAACAAAATTCTGGGCAAGCCGCATGGGAAACACAGCCTTGACGCTTGTTGATCCGTTCACCGGTGCAACCAATGTCAGGGAAACAGGTATTGTTGTTCCAGGCGTTCTGGCTGATGGAACTCCGAATACCAAGCGGGTTACCGCTCAGCTGTTTTTCAACAATTATCCGAGAGCTACGGAATTCATGATCATGGACGGTTCTTTTATTAAACTGCGCGAACTGAGTTTCGGATACAATATCCCGGGATCAGTAGCCAAAAAGATCGGAATCTATTCAGCCAGAGTATCATTCGTGGCAAGGAACCTGGCCCTTCTTTATGTTGACAAAAGCAATGATGTCGGCATTGATCCTGAAACCGGATTTGGCACTGCCAATGCCGGAGTTGGTTATGAGCAGATGCAGATACCGACAACCAGAAGTCTGGGTCTGAAAGTGGCAATTTCATTTTAATGCCAGAGGGAACCGGTAAAATTTACAATCTAAAAAAATGGAATTATGAATAAGAAACATAAAATAGGATTTTTGCTGATCATAACCCTGGCAATGATTATCGGGGCATGCACCAAAAATTTCGAGACGTATAACACCAATCCGAACCAACCGTCTTCTGTTCCTATGACGAACCAGTTCGGAGCTGTAATCGTTAATTTCAGCGGATTTCTGAATCCTGGTACAGGTGTGGGACAACACTCCAATTTTGTTGGGGTAAGGCTTGGCGTAGGTAATCAGGCTTATTTGTCGACCAGTGAAGAATGGGGTGGCTATTATGCTCCGTTGACTAATATCAACCATATCATCAAGGGTGCTGAAGAAGGTGGTAAGACCAATATGCTGGCAGTGGCTCTGACTTTCAGGGCACAGATGACTCAGATAGCTACTGACAACTGGCGGGACATGCCTAATAGTGAGGCATCGAAGGCAGCTGAAGGGATTATTGCCCCCAAATAT
Organism: uncultured Porphyromonadaceae bacterium; assembly: GCA_964355105.1. Classification (GTDB taxonomy): domain Bacteria; phylum Bacteroidota; class Bacteroidia; order Bacteroidales; family UBA12481; genus UBA12481. The sequence continues at coordinate 80,231 of CAYHCO010000007.1, read as the reverse complement.
GACAAGCAGGAGCAGATCTATGCTGCTATTATTGCCGACCTGAAAAAAGCTGCCGACCTGTTTAAGACTGGCGGAACCGATGGCCTTGGAGAAGGTGATATCCTGAACAACGGTGATATGACCAAGTGGCAGAAATATTGCAACTCTTTAAGGTTAAGAGTAGCCATTCGTATATCAAATGTTGATTTGGCAACTTCAACGAGCATTATCAATGAAGTACTCGGCAGCCCGGCTGATTATCCGATTTTGGAAAGCAATGCTGATAACATTGAGCTGACATGGCCAGGAACCTCTCCGTGGGAAGAAGATTACTGGTACTGGTGGTATTGCTGCCATCATGACGGTGCAGGTAAAGTTGTTGTTGATATTTTGAATTCATTCAATGATCCGCGCCTGCCAATCTGGTTTGTACCGGCTACTACAGATGGCAAATTCAGAGGCTCCGAAAAAGTTGGATTTGTGCCGCCTTTTATCAGGGAAGATATCTCTGATTTCAATCCCGTTTTTGTCAGCGGCAATCCCAATCCGACCGGGGGTAATGAATATGGTGTCAGCGACGGTTATTTCAGGTATTCTGAGATCTGTTTCCTGAAAGCTGAGATCTTTTTCCGTGGCATAAAATCCGGAAACGCAAAGGATGAATACGAGAAAGGGATAACGGCTTCTCTGCAACAGTATGGAGTTGCCAGCTCAGCCATTGCACCTTATCTTGCAACCGCTGGCGTGACCTGGCAGGGGAATGCTGATGATCTGAAAAAGATCTACACACAGAAATATCTTGCCCTTTTCCTGATGTCGAACGAAGCCTGGGCAGAAGCCAGACGTACAGATGTCCCGGTTCTTCCGTTGGCATTTAACAGTGCTTACCCCGATCACAACCGCGCTCCTTTCAGGGTGCCATATCCGCAAAGTGAGACTGCCCTGAACTCCTCGAATGTCGAGGAATATCTGGGAAATGTAACAGAATATTTCTGGGGCCAGAGAATGTGGTGGGATGTTAGGACCAATGTTCATTAATATGTGAACACTGTTATTTTTTCGATGCATTAGGTTATGTTTTAGTATAGACGAGTGAAGTAAATTGAGAGGGGCTGAAAATGTCCCTCTCTTTTTATATATTTTTAGGACATGAAATACTTACTGTTGCCTCTGTTGATTTTGTTCCCGCTGTTTGCTGCTGCGCAAGCTCCGTGCAAAGTTTCGCTTCCTGCCCTTGATTCCATTTACAAAGGGAAATGTAAGAATGGACTAGCCAATGGATCCGGTGAAGCGTGGGGGAAGTTTTATTATAAGGGAAAGTTCGTCAACGGATATCCGGAGGGTGAAGGTCGGGCCGAATACCCCGATGGAACCACCTATTTCGGCAATTGGAAAAAGGGAATGAAAAACGGTAAAGGCACGGTCCGCTTTGCCGAGAATGGGAAAATCATTGAGAAAACCTATATCTGGGAAAATGACATAAGGCAGAAAGAGATATTGCCAGCCCCTTATAAAATTATTACTCAGAGGAATGTTGCCAGGATGAGGGTTTATAAGCAGGGCGGTAATAACGGGGTTTGGTTTAATCCCAGCTCACAGGGAGGGGTTGCCGACGATTTTGGGGATTTTCAGTTATCAGGTACCAGCGGAAGGGAGACGCTCCAGAGCCCGAAGTTTGGGTATGATGAACCCCAATTCCCTTTTAAAGGCTCAATCAGGTACAAAGCCTGGAATAAACTCAGAACTACACAGACAGAAATACTTGTGGAAATCGAGATTTCGGAACCCGGAAACTGGATTGTTGAGATCCAACAATAAAATATTTTTGAATGAAAGCGCATAAAACTGTTTTATCGGTCATCGTTTCCCTCGTGATCATCGCTGTTTTTTCCTCCTGCACAGGGAGTGCTGACAATAACACCACCCATTCAGGAACTGAATATTACCGTCATTTGCAACCCAGCCAAACTCCCTACGATATCGAAAAAGGCATTCACAAGCTTACGCCGCGCCAGTCAAAGACCATTAACAGCTATAAGTTTACCTACGATGCATCCGGCCGGCTTATTTCGGTGGAATATGTGCGTAATAATATGCTCCTGGGTTATTCATCCATGGGATTTGCCGCCCGGGTTACCTACGAGTATTCCGGGAACACCCAGATTAAACGGTATTTCGATGATAATAATGTACCCATCGAACTGGCAGGCGTTTTTAAAGCGGTGTATACCACCAATGAGAAAGGAATCAGAACTAAACTTGAATTTTTCGGAAGATACGAACAGGCAGTGGAAAACAAGAACAAGATCCATTCGTTCGTCTGGAATGTCACCGATGATGGAATGGTCAGGGAGACCCGGTATGACCTGCAGAACAAAGAAACGGTCCTGAACCCTTTCTGTCCGTTCTTTGAATTGAGGTTTAATTACAACGACAAAGGTTTTGTTACAAGAATGGCAAATTACCGGGCTGATACGCTTTATAATTGCACCGCAGAGAATTGCGGGGAAGTCGGCGTATCCTACTTTCTTTTTGAGCCGAACGAAATGGGCGATGTTGAAAAGTTCTCGGTGTACAATGTGATCGGACAGACGTCGAATCTTTACTGGGGGTGGTCAAAGCGTATCAATAAATTCGATGGGAACGGATATGTTCTGGAAACTGTGTTTTTCGACCAGGACGGGGAATATCTCGGTGGCAAGAGGGTTCCGGTAATGCAATTCATTTATGATGAGCACGGAGCTGTTTTAGAGACCAGGAACCTTGACAAGGACAGGCAGCTGTATAATAATCCTGAGAATAAAGTGGCCCGTACCCTCTATAAATACGACAGCCGGGGCAACCGCACAGAAACCCTCCGTTTCGACAAAGATGGCACGCCGGTTTACATAAAATATGACCTGACAAACTGCTGCTGTTTTTAAAAATCTGTTTTCCTTGCACTTTTCTGAAACTTTTGTGCTATTTAGCTGTTGGTATCAAGAGTATAAAACAAGGAAGATATTTATGAGATTCAACAAAGTTATTTTTACAGCAGTTCTGTCCGTAGCGCTGACTTTTGGATTTAATTCATGCAGCGAGAATAGTGCCGGCAAAAAAGCGCATTCAGGCGTTGAGTATTACAGAAGCTTATTATTCAGCGAAACACCGTACGATTTAGAACGGGGCGGTCATCCGCTGACAGCTGATCAGGCTAAAACGATCAACAGCTATAAATTCTCCTACGATAATTCGGGACGGTTGCTCTCAGTGGAGTATGTCCGGAAAAATAACCTCCTTGGATATTCCTCCATGGGCGGTGCCGCCAAAATTGTTTACGAGTATTCCGGGGATAAGCAAATCAAGCGCTTTTTCGACAAGGAAAATAAGCAGATCGAGTCAGGCGGCGTATTTGCCGCTGAGTATACTATGGACAGTGCCGGAAAACGTTCAGGACTGAAGTTCTTTGGCAAAGATGGAGCACCAGTTGAAAACCGCAACAAGATCCACTCATGGGTCTGGAACATACTTCCTGACGGGATGGTACGCGAGCTGAGGTATAACCTTGCAAATGAAGAAACTATCATGAATCCGTTCTGCCCGTTTTATGAGTTGCGGTTTTCGTACAACGATAAGGGGTTTGTTACACGGATGGCCAATTACAAGGCCGACACTCTCTATAACTGCACAGCCGAGAATTGCGGGGATATAGGTGTTTCCTATTTTGAGTTCCATCCCAATGAAAAGGGAGATGTTGAATTATTCTCGGTTTTCAATGTCACCGGACAAATGTCAAATCTTTATTGGGGATGGTCTAAACGTGTCAATAAGTTTGATGCGAACGGCTATGTGACTGAGACCGTTTATTATGATCAGGACAATGAAATTCTTGGAGGTAAAAGGATTCCGATCACAGAATATTCTTATGATGAACATGGTGCTGTCGTTAAGGCTGTGAGCATGGACAAAGACCGCGTCATTACCGACAATCCTGATACGGGCATCGCCATAACCGAATACAAATATGATGAAGCCGGTAACCGCACGGAGACTCTGACCTTCAACAAGGACATGGTTCCTGTGAAAAAATAACCTTTTCAATTATGCACCCGGAAATGAAAAGAATATTCAGCATTCTGCCTGTTTCAATTATTCTCCTGTTTAGCCTGGCAGGATGTGCCGGTAAAAAACAGGAGAACAAAAATGTGGCACCACCAGTGTCTGTCGCACCGGTTAAAATCGGCAATGAGACCATGCTTTTATTGAAGGATCTGGAGCAAAACGGTGATTACATCAAGAGCAAAAATTTTCCTTCCCTGATCAAGGCTTCGATTGTTCAGGAAAGCCTGAACAGCAAAATGCTGGTGCTCGATTTGCGGACGGCGGTGCAATATTCGAATGGACATATTAAAGGTGCAGTAAATAAGACCTTTGAGGAGCTACCCGGATATTTTGAGACCGGCATTAAGCCATTTGAATATGAGAAAATTATCCTGATTTGTGAGGATGGACAGGTTTCCAGCTACACCACCTGTTTGCTCAGGCTGATGGGATACGGCAATGTTTACGCCATGAGATGGGGGATGAGTTCCTGGAATGGTTCCTATGCGGCTGAAGGATGGATGAAAGGAGTTTCCGGAAAGTTTGAATCCGCACTGGAAACCCGCGTTAATGAGAGACCGGCGGCGCTGAGCTTGCCAGATCTCAAAACCGGAAAGTCAACCGGGGAAGCGGTCGGTAAAGCCAGGTTCAGCAAACTATTCGAAGAAGGTACGGGTTGTGTCCTGATTTCGGCTGAGGAAGTTTTCAATTCTCCGCAAAAGTATTTTATCATCAATCTGGAAAGAAAGGATAAATACGAAGACGGGCACATTCCGGGAGCTGTCAGGTATAAACCTGAAGGAACACTTGGCCTGGCAGAAGAGATGGCGACTATCCCGGCAGATAAAACGGTGGTTGTTTATTGCGGAACCGGGCATAATTCAAGTTTTGCCACGGCTTACCTGAGATTGTTGGGCTATGATGCCCGAACTCTTAAATACGGCAATAACGGCTTCATGCACGATAAAATGGTAGCTCAGAAAACCGCCCTGTCCTGGCTGCCATTCACGGCTGCTGACGTAAATGATTTTGGGGTGGAGAAATAATAAGTTTCTTTCTTTACCTGATTATCCAGGCATATTTCCATTATCTGTGCTTTACCTATTCGCACCCACCGTCGAGCTTCTTTGCAGCTAAACGCTTGGATTCCGCATATTTTAGCTGGAGGCTGTCAGGGAGGCTGTTGATCTCGGTAAACATTTGTCGGGCGCGGGTCCGGGTTTCAAAAAGTGCATTTTCCCTTGCCGATATCTTTTCACCGCTAAAGCTGCTGTTCATTACTGTTGTGACCCATTCATTCAGTCCGCCGAGCATGCCATAGGTGTCGTTAAATTTCCTTCCTCTGGTTAGAGCACTTGCATAATCGGACTCGAGATCGTCATTGGCATAAAAGATGGTACGCATCCCCGGTTTATTCAGCAGCTTGTTGAGATCATTATTAAGCAGTTCGGCTAGTGGAATATTTATTGCGCCCGGAATATTGGATTTTCCGAATTCCGCCTCGGGCCTGAGGTCAATCAGTTGGACAGTACTGTCCTCTGATATGACGAATCTGGCAACCTGATCAACCGTGAAATGGGTGGTCTCATCGATTGCTGCAGCAGGCAGAAGATCCGGTTTAGCCAAAACTGAACGATCCGAAGGCTGTGGCAGCAGGGCAAGAACCAGCCCTAAACCAATAATGCCCATCGAAAATTTTTCCCTGGTATTCATGGGGTAAATTTATAGTTCGCTGGTAATATCAGGACGTGCAAATTTTTTCTCAGCCGCCTCAGCTACCCAGAACATGGCTGCTGCAACAACGATAAGTAAGAAAATAAAAAGGCCGGGTGAGATGCCAAGAACCTCATTGATCTTGATAGGTCCTTTATAGTATCCTTCAGCCAATGTCTGGATAATGGGGTAGCTTTCGGCGAAAAGGAAAGCACCGGTTAATCCCCCGATAAAGAAAACCATAGCATCGATTTTACCAATGGACATGGCGCAAAGGCCTGTACCCGGACAAAATCCGCCCATGATGAATCCTGCTCCCATGATGACTCCTCCAACGATGGCAGCCACTGAATAGAACTCATTGACGAAAACCATGTTCAGGTTCAGCAAGCCAAAAAAGCTTAAAAGCTGCGATCCGATCAGGGCAACGATGGCTGCGGTAAAAAAGACTTTTATAACCGTGGTATCATAACCGTAAAACATTCCGGCCAGTTTTCGGCTTGACGAGAATCCCGCTTGTTCCAGAGAAAAGCCAAAGCCGATGCCAATCACCAGCGCGAACAGGAAATCGAGCCATTCAGGAATAGGAAAATTGGATATTATTGGTCCCATGATTGTTTAAATATCAGATCCAGTTTTTTCTAAAGAACCAGGCAAAAAGATAGGCTGAGCCGAAAATGGCAATCATCGTGACAAAACCTGCCACAGATAGCACAGCCATTCCGGAAAGTGCTGCCCCGCTGGTGCAACCCCGGGCCAGTTGGGCTCCGTAAACGAAGAACAGGCCACCCAGAAAAGCAAATATCAAACGCCGGGTGTTGGAAATTGCGGGTGACTTTTCAATTTTGAATTTCAGCCTTTTTGAGAGAGCGCCCGACAGAAACCCTCCGGCAACAACACCGAGAATCTCCAATGTCAGCCAGTTCTTTAAAGGTTTCTTGCCGCCTTCGAAATATTTACCGTAATACACCGATTGTTCAGCATGCGGACGGTCAACAGCTCCAACTGCTGAAACAACGCAGTATTTGAGCCCTCCGCTTGCCCCAAGGCCCCGCCCCGAAAGGTACATGGCCAAAAGCAGGACAACCCCGAGCAGGGTGCCTGCCAGATAGGGATTCATGTAATTCTTCTTCATATACAATAATACCAAATGTATCTATCTGATCAAACAACAGGGTTATCCATTAAGTTCAATATCTTGTTAGTTTTGAAGTATGAATCGCTGTTGCTCGACGGCAGTTAAAAGGAAATCGATTCAATAAACCGAAACATGAAAATACGGCAAAAAGTAAAAATCACAGCGATAACAGCCTTGTTTCTCAGCATGGCTTTAAGTGCGGTTTCAGGATTAAGCGGAACTGATGGAGATCGAAAGCCCGTGACGGTTGCCTGGTGGAAATTTGATGCAGCCAGTTCAAGAAGGCTGGCCGATCAGAATTCCTCAATTAAGGATTCCATTCAGGGAAATTATAAAATGGTTAGCGGGGTTGATGGAAATGCGCTGAAGCTTGACGGGTTTACCACTGTTATCCGGCGTTCAGCTGCAAAGGTTCCAGGGATTTCCGCATCATTCACTCTGGAAGCATGGATTGCAGCAGCAACTTATCCGTGGAACTGGTGCCCCATTATTACCCAGCGGAACGGAGAAAAGGCAGGGTATTTTTTTGGTATCGGGCCGCAGGGCCAGGTTGGGATATTTGCCTCTTTTGATGGTATTTGGCAGAGATGTGAGACCGTAAAAAAGATATCACTAAGCAAGTGGACACATCTGACGGCAGTATTTGAAGAGAACACCGGACTTAAAATTTATATCGATGGAGATTTGTCCGGGCAGCTTAAGATATCCGGTCATTTTGTACCCGCCTCAGAATCTGACCTGCTAATCGGGATGAATGGGGAAATGACCGCTCCATCAAATCCGGTAAGGGATTACGCTACTTTACCCGGATGGTTTTCGTTTGACGGAATCTATGATGAGATAAAAATTTACGAAGGTGCCCTGACCCCCGCCAGTGTTAAGGAAAGTTTCTTAGCCCTTCAGCCGGCATCTGTTCCTGATATACCAAAAAGGGTTATGCCCAGCGGTCCGGCAGGCCCGGGAAGGTTTGGCGCCTATTATACAAAGTTGAAATTTTACGAGGAATGGGATGCGCTCTTCCGGGTAGGGGATTACACCGATATAGTGGTTCAGTTCGATAATTCGCCTGTCAGGGTTGTCTTTTGGCGGGGTACCCGATATTCTCCTGCATGGGTTATGGAAAACGGGCAATGGATGGCTGATCAGAGTGCAGAGTATTTCGACACCATCAATGGCTGCTTTGAGCATATGATTGATCCTCATTGCCTTTACTCCCACGTGCGCATTATTGAGAATACCCCGGCGAGGATTGTTATTCATTGGCGTTACATCCCGGTGAGTGTCAGAAAACAGTTGTCGCAGGTAGATGAAAAGTCGGGCTGGTCGGATTGTATTGATGAATATTATACGTTTTATCCTGATGGCATCGGTATCAGGAAAGTGGTGCAGTATACTTCCGGAGAGCCACTTGGCCCGTCGGAAGCCATTGCATTTTGCCAGCCAGGAACAACCCCGGAAGATAATGTCAACCTCGATGCGATGACCCTTGTCAACCTGAAGGGTGAGAGCCATGTGTATTCCTGGGCTCAGGGCGCACCTGTTTTTAAGAAGGGTGAGAACCCGCCAGACCCTGTGATCCAGATCGTTAATCTGAAATCCAGGAATAAGCCTTTCATGATCTTTGAACCGGGGAATAATATGGCCGTTTATGGGATTGAGCAACGACCTGATGCTTCCCATTTTCCCTGGTGGAATCACTGGCCGGTGGCACAATTGCCATCTGACGGAAGATATTGCCAGGCTTCCGACCGGCCTTCTCACTTCTCCCTGGCGTGGGGCGGGCCTCCGTTTCATGATGAGGATGGCAAGGTAATTAAGGCCCGGGAATCGGGTAGTGAGGGCAGCCTGAACCAGGAAGATCCCAAAATGAAAACGGTAAATACCTATTGGTCCAGCTGGATGTACGGCGCTTCCCTGCAATCTGCCGATGAACTGGCCAGGCTCGCCAGGTCATGGGCGCAGTCGCCGGTCGTGAAAATATCAGGAACCTACTTTGTAAATAAGGGTTACGACCTAACCCAACGGGCATACATCATTGAATGTGCAGATAATCAAGCAGAAAGATTGGAAATGGAGCTGGATGCCAGTGACGCGTCGCCACTGGTGAATGTGTGTTTTGTAGTCAAGGGATGGAATTCAGAAAATATTTCCGTAGTGTTGGATGGCCGGGTATTGAAAACTAAATCCGACTACAACTCAGGAGTCGTAAGATCTCTGGAATCGGATAATTTAGTGCTTTGGGTTTCCGTGAAATCCAGCCAGCCCTCAAAAATTCTTGTAAGCAAAATCTAAAAATGATCAGAATATTAACGACAGCCCATTATGAACAGAATCTCCATTAGTCTCGCTGCCTGTTTTCTTTTGTCAGGCGTGTCCCCCATTGAAGCCCAGCAATCGCTTCAGAAAATTGAACCGGTAAACTTTTCGCAAGTCGCTATTGAAGACAATTTCTGGAAGCCCCGGATCAATACGGTCAGTAAGGTCACCATTCCGGTATGCATAGAGCAGACTGAAGTCAAGACAGCACGCATACGAAATTTTGAAAAAGTGGCTGCGAAGAGAGGCGAAAAACATGAAGGGATCTATTATGACGATTCCGATGTTTATAAAGCTCTTGAAGCCATGGCTTACTCGCTTAAGAATCATCCCGATCCTGCCCTTGAGATGAAGGCAGACGAATGGATAGCCAAAATAGCAGCGGCACAGTTGCCTGATGGTTATTTAAATACCTATTACACACTGACTGGTCTCGACAAGCGTTGGACAAATATGGATTACCATGAGGATTATTGCGCGGGGCATTTAATTGAAGCGGCAGTGGCATATTTCAACGTCACGGGAAAACGCAAATTCCTGGATGTTGCCATCCGCTTGGCCAATCATATAGATTCCACCTTCCGGCTGCCGAACCGACATTGGGTTTCCGGTCATGAAGAGATTGAGCTGGCATTGGTAAAACTTTATAAAACGACCGGCGACAAAAGGTATCTCGACTTATCAGAATGGTACCTCGAACAGCGGGGACACGGTTATTTTGAAAAGAGGCCGGGTAGTCAGGATTATGCTCAGGATAAGCTCCCGGTAAAAGAGCAGGTGCAAATTACCGGACATGCCGTGCGTGCCATGTATTTGTATACGGGTGCAGCTGATGTGGGTGCTGCAAAAAATGATCCCGGATACATGAATGCCATGAAACAGGTATGGGAGGATGTGGTATACCGAAACATGTACATCACGGGAGGTATCGGGTCGTCGGGTAGAAATGAAGGATTCAGCGTTGATTATGATCTGCCGAACGAAGATGCATATTGCGAAACCTGCGCATCAGTTGGTATGGTTCTGTGGAATCAGCGAATGAACCTGCTGACCGGTGAAGGCAAATATGTCGACGTGCTTGAAAGAAGTCTGTACAACGGGGCTCTGGACGGATTGTCGTTAAAGGGTGACCGGTTTTTCTATGGGAATCCGCTTGCGTCCGCGGGGAAAGATTCCCGTGATGAATGGTTTGGAACTGCCTGTTGTCCTTCAAATATTGCCCGCTTGGTGGAATCTGTCGGCAATTATATCTATGCAAAATCCGATAATTCATTGTGGGTAAACCTTTTTGTCGGCAGCTCGGTGTCTTTTGCGGCAAATAACAAAAAAGTTCAGGTAAAACAGGTAACCGATTACCCATGGGATGGAAAAGTTCAGATTTCTGTTACCCCGGAAGGGAAAGCGGAATTTGATCTTTTTATCCGGATTCCCGGGTGGGCCGATGAACAACCGGTTCCCGGGGATACTTATCGTTATTCAGATGTGTTTACTGGGAAACCTGCCCTATCGCTTAACGGCAAGCCTGAACCTTGCACCATAGTCAACGGTTATGCAGTAATCAGGAAGGTTTGGAAAAAGGGTGATGTGGTGGAATTGAATCTGCCCATGCCTGTCCGTCGGATTATCGCCAGAAATGAAGTTAAAGATGACCGGAATCGCGTTGCCCTGCAACGCGGACCACTGGTGTATTGTTTCGAACATGCTGATAATAATGGAAAAGCCTTGAATATCTTACTACCGGATAATACAAGTTTTACAGCCACTTTCAAACCTGACCTGCTGAATGGTATTGTTGTTTTGGAAGCCATGGCACCGGTAGCAACGGTGGCTGATAATGGAGAAAAGGTAACCACGGATAATAGAAAAATCGTTGCAATTCCATTTTTTTCCTGGGCAAACCGCGGTGAAGGTCAGATGCAGGTATGGATACCCAGAAAGATAAGCGATATCAGGTTGCTGTCTGAATAAATTACTGAACAAGAGGTTTATTTATCGGGTCAGGATGGTGCAAACATAGTACATGGAAATGCTAAAAAAGTGATCCGTTAAAGGCTGTCTTAGGGATAGTTTTAATGTGTTGGATTGATATCAAATTTAACATGTAAAAAATCACCTATGAAGCAAAAACTTCTTCTTGTTCTGATGGCGATGTTCATTGCCGGAACGGTTTTCGGCCAGACACGCCAATTAACAGGCAGGGTTACCTCTGCCACTGACAAACAGCCGATTCCGGGAGTTGCCGTTATTGTGAAAGGCACCCAGAACGGCACTACAACCGGAACTGATGGTAAATATACACTCACCGTCAGTACACAGGGCGGAACGCTCGAGTTTTCCTCGGTTGGGTTTGTCAAAATGGATGTTCCTATTACCGCATCCAATACTTATGATGTCAGCATGGAAGCCGATGTCATGAATATCGATGAGGTAGTCGTTACCGCTCTTGGTATCACCAGGGCTAAAAAAACGCTTGGATACGCGGTTCAGGATGTTAACAGTACTGAACTGACTGAAGCAAAAGACAACAACATTGTAAATACCCTGTCCGGAAAAATCGCCGGAGTTCAGGTAACCAGCGGCGGAAGCACCGTTGGAGCCTCATCCAGGATTGTAATCAGGGGTAATAAATCCTTTGCCGGCAACGAGCCGCTTTTTGTCATCGATGGTACGCCCATATTTAACAACACCACCAATCTCGGTGGTGGAGGCGGTATCGACTGGGGAAACACAGCTTCCGATATTGATCCGAACAACATCGAATCGATGACAGTACTGAAAGGAGCCAACGCAGCTGCACTTTACGGCAGCCGTGCCACCAACGGTGTCATTCTTATCACCACAAAAAAAGGTAAGGACAGCAGGAAACTGGGCGTGGATTTTACCTCTGGATTAACCTTCGACAACGTTGCTTACCTGCCTAAATACCAGAATGAATACGGCGGGGGATGGAATGGAGAGGAATATATCTGGAAACGTGACAATCCCGAAATGACCTATCAGGATTATTCAAAAGCTTATGGATACAACTGGGTCGACGGTGGAGGTTCTGGTGTCAATGACAGCTGGCCTATCAATTGGGGGCCACGGATGGATATCGGACTGAATCTTGATCAATGGTCGACCGGGCCAAACAGCCCATGGATTTCACGGCCGAACAACTACCGCGACTTTTTCCAGACCGGAGTGAATGCTGAAAACAGCCTGGCTGTGTCGGCAAACGGCGATAAGGCCACCGGTCGCCTGGCTTTCACGAACCTGGATACCAAGGGAATCATCGATTTTACCGACCAGGCTCAGCAGACACTCAATGGCAGCTTTACCCTTAAGCCCACAGACAGGCTGACAGCCATTACAAACATTACTTACCTGAAAAAGAAAAGCAACAACATTCCGAATAACGGTTATTCGGGTATCGGCGTTGACTATGCCTGGACACAGCGTGATTACGATATAGATTATACCAAAAAGGTATTCAAGGAACAGGGGAACAACGGGTATATGTTTCCTGATGGCGACAACCCCTACTACAATCTTAGAAACCTCACGGGATTCACCCGTGACAGGGTGTTTGGAAACTCCAGCATCGATTATGAGATCACCGACTGGCTGTCTGCCATGGGACGGGTAGGTATCGACTTTTACAATGAGTACCGGAAAGATATCACTCAGTCGGGTACCCAGGGCAATATCAGCCGGAAACGCGGCGGACAGTTTAATCAGACCCAGTATTACTTCAATGAAACGAATGCCGACTTTATGCTGAAGTTTGACAAGACCTTCGGAGATTTCCGCGTTGATGGATTGGCCGGAGCCAACTATCGGAATGTGCTGGTTAAATCCATGTATATGGCCGCCAGCGACCTGACTGTCCCGGATCTTTTTACCATTGGCAACGTGAAGGGAAATCCCACCGTCAGCATGAATACCAACATGAAGGAAACTAACAGTATTTTCTTTGCTGCAAACGGATCTTACAAAAACTTCCTTTTCCTTGGAGTTACAGCCAGAAATGACTGGAGTTCAACTCTTCCGGAAGCGAACAGATCCTATTTTTACCCATCAGTCAGTTTGGGTTTCGACGTTACAGAGGCTTTCAAGATCCAGTCTGAAATCCTGAATTATGCCAAGCTGAGAGGTAGCTGGGCAAAAGTCGGGGGCGATGCTTCTGCTTACGAACTCGCGAGAACTTACACTGTGGGAACCTTCAACTCCATTTCCACTTTCAGCCCGGGCCTGACCTATCCCCCGGCAAACCTGAAGCCGCAGATCACCACTTCACTTGAATTCGGTGGTGATTTCAGACTGTTAAACAATAAAATTGCCTTGGATATAACCTATTACGATCAGAACACCGTTAACCAGATTCTGTCCGTAGCAACTTCATTGACAACCGGTTACAGTGCCATGAGACTCAATGCCGGTGAAATCGAGAACAGCGGACTTGAAATCATGCTGAACGTGAAAGCCATCGAAAATCCTTCAGGATTATCCTGGGATCTTGGTTTTAACTGGGGCAAGAACAAGAACATGGTCAACGCCCTTTATGGAGGTCTTGAATCCTACCGTATTTCCGGAGGTTTCGGAGGTGCAACGACGGTAGGGATACCCGGGCAGCCATGGGGAATTATCTGGGGTCTTCCCTTTGTCAGGAATGATGCGGGTAAAATCGTGGTTGGAAGCGACGGTATACCGCTCACAACCAACGTTGGTAAAAATCTTGGTAACGTAACTCCCGACTGGACAGGTGGTTTGCGCAGTGTATTGAGGTACAAGAATGTTTACATGAGCCTCCTTATCGACGGACGCAAAGGTGGTAAATTCTTCAGCTGCACCGCTTGGCATGCTTATCCGACAGGAACTTACGAGATTACAACAGCGAATAATGTTCGGGAAACCGGACTTATTGTCGACGGTGTCAAGGACGACGGCGTGAAGAATGCTGACGGGGTATATGTTGGCGGAACCGCGAATGATATCCGTGTTTCGGCCCAGGATTATTACGGTGGTTCATGGATGTGGAATAATCATGAATACTCGATCCTCGACGGGACCTATATCAAGTTAAGGGAAATGGTTCTGAGCTATGATTTCTCCGTTAAAAAGTTACCGTGGATCCAGAAATTCACGATCTCGGCGTTCGGAAGGAACCTTGCCATTCTTTATCGCGACAAAAGCACGGCTGAACTTGGAATTGACCCGGAGGTTGGTCTCGGCGGCGGCGATTCAGGTGTCGGATTTGAGAATTTCCAGATACCAACTACCAGAAGCCTTGGTTTTAAATTGGCTTTAAGCTTCTAGTAACCTCAAAAATGAAGAACATTATGAAAACGAATATCAAAATACAGTTCCTCTTAATGGCTGCAGTATTGATGTTATCCAACTCCTGCACCAAAGACTTTACTGATATGAACATCAACCCGGATTCACCTACCAAGGTTCCTGCTACCAATGTGTTCCTGAGGGCAACAACCTCCATGATCGGCACTCTGTACGGTGAAAGGCTTGACATCTATTATGCGGGATCCTATGCGGGCCAGACTGCCGCAATCGGCACCGGGGATTACGAATACCGTGTAGATATCAATAACAGCATGTGGAGGTCGATGTATATCGCCATGACCTATTTCGTGGATGCTGCCAGGTTGGCCGAAGAGGAAGGTAATACCAACCTTCATGCCGCTGCGTTGACCATGAAAGCTTTCGCTGCCCAACAGACCACCGATATGTGGGGTAAGATTCCCTATTCGGAGGCTTTCCGCATGGCAGAGGGGATTATCTACCCTAAATACGATTCTCAACAGGAAGTTTATGCTGCCATCCTGAAGGAATTGAAGGAGGCTGCCGATACTTTTAATAATGGAACCGGCGCCTTGGGTAGCGGTGACTATATGTTTAAAGGTAATATTGAAAAATGGAAGAAATTCTGTAATTCGGTCCGGCTGAGGGTTGCCATGAGAATGTCATATGTTGATGAAGCAACCGCCAAAGCAGTGGTTGCCGAAGTACTTGGCAATCCGGCCACGTATCCGGTAATCACTGAAAATGCCGATAATGCCTATTTCTGGTGGCCGGGCGTCAGCCCTGATGTTGAGCCCTGGTTCCAGCGCATGGGTGCCCTCGACGGCAAGAAAAAAGACCAGTACCGTACCAATTCTGTGATGGTTAACATATTGAAAGATAACAGTGACCCAAGGCTGCCGAAATACGTCGACAAGAACAAGTACGGCAATTACAATGGATACCGCTTCTATTACGGCCAGACCAAGGATACCATGAACAATGGTAATAACGTGTCATTCATCGCTGACCGTTTCGGTAATGATCCGAAAGGATTTTCACCAATGATGAACAGTGCACAGGTTCATTTATTTATAGCTGAGGCTGTTCAGCGAAATTTTGTGGCAGGGAATGCCAAATCGTCCTATGAAACCGGGATCACCAGATCCATGGAAGAAAACGGTATTTCCAGCGCCGACATCGCCACTTATCTGGCACGTCCAGAAGTTGCTTGGGGTAGCGGTGCGATGCCGGACCTTAAGAAGATTGCCCTTCAGAACTGGCTGGCAATCTTCAAGCAAAGTGTTGAGGCATGGTCGGAAAGCAGAAGAACCGATGTTCCTCTCATGACTTCCGTATCTGAAAATTACGCATTGAAACATAACCGTCCGCCATTCCGCATGGCCTATGCCGATGAGGAAAAATCACTGAATACCAGCTTCCCGACTGAAGTTGTAGAAAGTGATATTTTCTGGGGCACGCAGGTTTGGTGGGATACCAGAACAGGAATCCAATAATCACAAGGTTTAGTATATTTATCGGATTCAATTTGCAGAAACAGGTGGAAATCTCCACCTGTTTCTTGTTTCGCCTAACATGGAATTAATAACAGAAATATGATTGGAAAGATTAGTACGATTGATGCCGTAATCATTTTAGCCTATCTGGTTGGTATATTGCTGGTTGGAGTGCTTTCGGTGAAGCTGAAGAAGATGACCAGCGACGGTTATTTTCTGGCTAACCGCGGCTTGAAATGGCCTGTAATCGGGGCGGCTCTCTTTGCCTCGAATATTTCCACCATTCACCTCGTCGGGCTCGCCGCATCAGGTTATAACGAAGGATTGGTCTGGGGAAATTTCGAATGGCTCGCCGCGGTTACCCTGATATTGCTCGGTCTGGTTTTTGCTCCATTCTATTTTAAGAGCAGGATCTCAACCCTTCCCGAATTTCTTGAAAAAAGATACGGGCCGGGATCCAGAACCGTATTGGCTTTTATCGGACTAATCGGCGCCCTGTTTGTGCATATCGGCATGAGCCTGTACGCTGGAGCGGTGGTTTTCGAAACCTTTTTCGGCATCGATGTGGTTACGTCCATCATCATCATCTCTGTCGTGACTACCGTTTACACCGTTTTGGGAGGCCTTAAGGCCGTTGTGGTTACCGAAACCATCCAAACGGTGATCCTGATCGGGGGGGCTGTTCTGCTGACCGCAATTGCCATTTTCGCCCTGCCCGACAAAGGCGTTCATACACTGGCTGAGTTAAAGGCTGTGCTGAAACCCGGACAGCTGAGTATTTTACACACCCGCGAAAGTTTGGGATTGCTGGGCGAAGGAGGATTTGAATCCGGTCTTACCTGGTACGCGTGCTTTCTGGGTTATCCCATCCTGGGATTATGGTACTGGTGTTCCGATCAGACCATCGTTCAGCGTGTACTTGGTGCCAAAACTCAAAGTGATGCCCAGTTGGGACCGATTTTCGCCGGGTTTTTAAAGATCCTGCCGGTTTTCATTCTGGTTCTTCCCGGTGTTATAGCTTATGTGCTGTTTCGTGACATTATCGGTACGGATGCCAATCAGGCTTTCCCGGTGATGATCAACCAACTGCTGCCCGTAGGCCTGAAAGGCATTGTGGCAGCTGCCATGCTGGCTGCCCTGATGAGCACGGTTGCTGCAGCACTCAACAGTTCTGCAACGCTTGTGGCTGTGGATATCGTGAAAAGACTTAAACCCGCAACAACCGACCAGCGTCAGATCAGGATCGGGCGAATAGCAGCGGTTGTAGTCATGCTGCTTGCCATGCTGTGGTCGACCCAGGGTGATAAGTTTTCAAGCATTTTCGAAGCTATCAATAAAATTGCCTCAGCCATTGCTCCACCGGTAGCTACGGTTTTACTTTTCGGCGTTTTTTCGAAAAGGGGTACCAAACAGGCAGCACTGGCAACCATGATATCCGGACTGGTATTGGGGATAACCTTCTTCTGCATCGATTTTGAACCCATCAGCGGTTATATGTATCTTACAAAGGGATTGCACATTCCTTTCATGGTTCAGGCATGGTGGCTGTTTGTTATCTGCACGGTAATCTATTTTGCAGTCAGTTACATGACTCCTAAACCCGATCCTGAAGTCATCGAAAAGTATACCTGGAAAAATCCACTAGCCGTGGTTATGGAAGGTAAAATTGAAGGAATCAGGGATCCGCGGATTTGGGCTGGCTTATTAATGCTGACTCTTGTGTGTTTGTATACGATATTCTCTTAATAATACTTTATGAGACAGGTTGTTATATTATCTCCCGGAATCATTGAGCACCGCACGGCTGCTGAACCGGGACCGTTGAAAGAAAATGAGATCCTGTTGAGGATCAAAAAGATAGGCGTTTGTGGGTCGGATATCCATGTTTTTCATGGCCAGCATCCGGCAACACCCTATCCGGTAGTGCAGGGGCATGAATATTCAGCCGTCGTTGAAGCGGTGGGCAGCCACGTCAAAAGGGTTAAGCCTGGGATGAAGGCGACAGCCCGGCCTCAGTTGGTATGTGGTAAATGCGGACCCTGCAGGAGAGGGCAGTACAATGCCTGTCAGGAACTTAAGGTGCAGGGTTTTCAGGCACCCGGTGTGGCCCAGGACCTTTTTGTTGTTTCTGAGGATCGTATCGTTCCTTTCCCGGATTCAATGACTTTTGAGCAGGGAGCCATGATTGAACCGGCTGCCGTTGGGGCGCATTCCACGAATCGTGTTGCCGGATTGAAAGGCAGGAACGTGGTTGTTTCGGGCGCCGGCACCATCGGAAATCTCGTCGCCCAGTTCGCCAGGGCTCGAGGGGCCGCTAAAGTTCTCATCACGGATGTCAGCGATTTCAGGCTTGATATTGCCCGGCAGTGCGGCATTGAAGGAGTTGCCAATGTGATGAACAAGCCGTTCGCAGAATCGGTGAAGGAATATTTCGGAGACGAAGGATTTCAGGTCGGATTTGAAGCTGCCGGTGTTCAGGCATCACTGGATGTGCTGATGCAATACGTTGAAAAAGGCGGCGATATTGTAATACTCGGAGTGTATTCGAAGAATCCGGTTGTCAATATGTATTATCTCGGTGAACATGAGCTGAATGTTTTCGGTTCCATGATGTACCGCCATGAAGACTATGAGACAGCGGTTGAGATGATCGCATCCGGGAAGATTATTACCGCTCCGCTGCTGACAAAGATTTTCCCTTTCGAACAATATCTTGAAGCTTATCAGTTTATTGAGCATCAGGGAGATAAGTCGATGAAAGTAATGGTCGAATTATAATGACCCGCAATGATTGAAAAACCCGTGATAGCTGGAATTGGCGAATTGCTTTGGGATATGCTGCCTTCGGGTAAGCAGCTTGGCGGTGCCCCGTGTAATTTTGCTTATCATGCCCGGCAAGCCGGATGTGAAAGCTTTGTGATCAGTGCGGTGGGAAATGATGATACCGGGAATGAACTTCTTGCCAATGTTGAAAAGCTGAACCTGCCCACTGCCTTTATTCAGAAAAATGAATACCCGACAAGCACGGTCAGCATTAAACTCGACGAGCATGGACATCCTGATTATACCATTCATGAGCAGGTGGCCTGGGACCATATTTCATGGACTCCCGATTTGCAAAAGCTCGCAGGTAAGCTCAATGCGGTATGTTTCGGAAGCCTGGCCCAGAGAAGTGCAGAATCTGCACAGACCATCCAGTCCCTGATTTCGGCGACCCGTCAGGATTGCCTGAAGATTTTTGATATTAATCTGAGACAGCATTATTACTCTGAAGAGATTATAATGAAGTCGATCGGAATCTCAGACGTTCTGAAACTGAACGACGATGAATTGCCCGTTGTTGCTTCTATTTCCGGTTTGCGGGGTAATGTGCCGGATCAGCTCGATCAGCTCAGAAATCAGTTTAACCTGACATACATTGTTTATACTATGGGCGGCAAAGGCAGCATTATTGCCGGCCCGGAAGGGCATTCGTTTGTTGAGGCGCCTAAAGTGATGGTTGCCGATACCGTTGGTGCCGGAGATGCTTTCACGGCTGTTTTTGCAGCGGGTATTCTCCGGGGATTGCCATTGTCCAGGGTCCATCAGAGGGCTACCGAAGTAGCTGCATTGGTGTGCACAAAAAAGGGTGCCACCCCACAATTATCAATATCTGTATTTTAAAAGAAACAATCTAAATGAAGAATTTCAATTACCACCAGTCAACGAAAATCCTTTTTGGACGGGGACGTATTCATGAATTGGCTGAAACTGTTCTTAAGTATGGAAATAAGGTTTTGCTGGTTACCTGCCACGCCGACAATAAGTTACTCGAGGACCAATATTCTATGGTCAGGGATTTGATGATTGCCAAAGGGATTGCTGTCAAACATTTTGACGGGGTGATACCGAATCCGACGGTTGAGGTGATAACTGCCGGTGCGCAGATGGCAAGGTCATTTGGCGCAGAGGTTATTGTAGGTCTGGGCGGAGGTTCCAGCATGGATGCGGCAAAAGCCATTTCCGTGGAAGCCACACATCCGGGAACCAGTTGGGATTACCTGTTTTACAAGACACCGCAGCCAGATCCTTCACAGTTGCTTCCCGTTATTGCCGTTTCAACGACCTCCGGCACCGGATCGCAGGTTACCCAGGTTGCTGTGGTCACTAATCCTGAAGTCAGGGATAAATCGGCCCTTTACAATAATATCCTTTATCCGCAGGTGAGTATTGTGGATCCCGACTTAATGCTGACGGTTCCGCGGTTTGTCACAGCCACCACAGGTTTCGATGTTTTATGCCATGCCTTTGAAAGCACGATAAATCCGGGAACAGGCGCTTATGTCGACCTGCTGGCCTGGGAAGCGATATCGATTGTAGCGGCTAACCTACCTAAATTGCTGACCAACCTCGATGACGTTGAAGCCAGGGAGCATATGGCCTACGCCGATACTCTTGCCGGTTTGTGCATTGCCAACGCCGGTGTTACCCTTCCGCATGGAATGGGTATGGCGGTCAGCGGCATGTATCCGCATGTTGCCCATGGCGAAGCATTGGCCATCCTTTATCCCGCCTGCGTTGAATTTACCTGGGAATACGCAATACCTCAGTTCGCAAAACTGGCAACTATACTTAATCCCCACCTGAAGAATTTCTCAGAGAGGGAAGCCGCATGGCAATGTAAGGATGAAGTTGTTAAGTTCTTGAAATTGATAGGATTACACAAGAAACTTCGTCAGGTTGACATGCCTGAGGAAGAAATTGAAGCACTGGCCATCCAGTGCATGGTACTTCCTGATTATAAAGGAAATCCGAGAGTGACCACCCCTGAGGAGATGATCGAACTGGTTAAACAATCCTACTGACGCGTAAAAGGCCTTTCTGATGAAAAATAGAAACGGAGTCCGGCATGCGGGCTTAACAGGCATGCTGGCTGCCATTATCGTGATGTCTGCCATTCCGAAAGTTATGGCGCAGGACATCAGGCTTGCCATGACACCTCCCATGGGTTTCAATACCTGGAATGCTTTTGAAGCCAAGATTGATGAAGCCAAGGTTAAAGCCATTGCCGATATCATGGTGAGTTCGGGCATGCGCGATGCAGGTTACACTTACCTGGTGCTGGATGACGGCTGGATGGCTGCCGAGCGCGACGCAGCCGGAAACCTGCAGGCCGACCCGGTAAAGTTTCCGGCGGGCATGAAGGCTATCGGTGATTATATCCATAGCAAGGGTCTGCAATTCGGAATTTACGAATGCAGGGGTTTCAAAACCTGTCAGGGTTTGCCGGGGAGTTTCCAGCATGAGCAGGCCGACATGAATTCTTTTGCCTCCTGGGGTGTGGATTATATCAAACTTGATGCCTGCTATGCTGAGAAGACCGGACTTCTGACTTCCGATCACCTGAGGATTTTTCACGAATGCATCCAGCGTACCGGCAGACCGATGATCCTGAGCATTTCTGATTTTGGAAACGGGGCCTGGGCATGGGGTGGCAAGGAATTTGGCCAGCTGTGGCGTACCTCGTACGATATTTACCCATGGCTAGAGTCGACTTACCATTGTGCCAGCACTTCCGGAGGCAGTCAATCTACACATCCCGGATTCAACGGCTTATGGCAATTCGCCGGACCGGGTCACTGGAACGATCCGGACATGCTTGAAGTGGGAAATCTGAAAAATGAGACGGAGAACCGTGCTCATTTCAGCCTCTGGTGCATACTGGCGGCTCCGCTGATGGCGGGCTGCGATTTACGGACGATGTCTGACACGGTGATACGGATATTTACCGCTAAGGAAGTGATAGCGGTGAACCAGGATAAGCGAGGCCATCAGGGTTATATCGTGTATAAAAAGGGTGGGGCTGAGATCTACAACAAGCCATTGGCTGACGGAACCACGGCTATCCTGTTTCTTAATAAAGATTCCCTGCCGGCTGATATGACTGTTGAGTGGAAGCAGGTCGGGCTGAGTGGAAGTCCAAGAGTAAGAGATTTGTGGCTGCAGAAGGATTTAGGCAACCAAAAAGATGGTTTTGCGGTTAAGGGAATGAAGCAAAATGAGATACGACTGATAAAGGTCGGAACTCCCGGTGGACCCCCGATTCCCGGTCCCCAACCGGCACCGCTGGAAAAATATTCGATCACTAAACCGGGATTAACCAGTCTGATGGATATCTGGTATATCATGAAAAGCGGCGATGAACCCCGGGTAAATAAAAGTTACAACGGCGAAAAAATCCTCGTTGCAGGAGTGCCATATGACAAGGGTCTGGGCTGTAAAACCGAATCGAGGATCATGTACAAGCTCAACGGCAAGGCCGACCGGTTTCAGGCTTCGGTGGGGATCGACGATTCTTATGCCGGAAATGAAACAGGCAGGTTCCGTGTTTTGATTGAGGATTGGTTTGGCAACAAGCCACTCTTTGATTCCGGCAAGATGACAAAAGGAGATAAAGCTATTGATATAGACATCGATGTCAGGGGACTTCAGTTTATCTTGTTGGAATTCAGAGGCAAAGAAGATATTATCGGCAATTGGATCGATCCGAGGATAGTGGGCAGCGATTCACAGGCATCAGGAAAGGTTTTTCCGGGAGCCGACAGTAAAACTCCATCACGGTCGGAATATTACTCGTGGATCAACAATACCAATGAGGGAACAACAGCTCAGCAGACCCTGGCCAACCTGGATTTTTTCAAGTGGCTGCAGGATCAGTACGGAATGGTTTTGGACATTTATGCTTTTGATGCCGGGGCCATTGATGGAGCAGGATATTATGGTTCAATCAACTCGCCCAAATTCAAGGCGCAATTTCCTGAAGGGTTCAAACCTTTGGCTGCACAAGCTGCCACGATGGGTACACGGTTCGGTATCTGGGGCGGTCCGGATGGCTTCGGGAATTCCAAGGTGGAGGAGGATGAACGTATTGGACTGATGACTTCCCTTTGCCGCGACTACCGGTTCGAATTGTTTAAATTCGATGCTGTTTGCGGCGATCTCCGAACAGAGAAACAAGATGTTTTTATCCGGATGATGACGGAATGCCGTAAATACAATCCCGATCTGATATTGCTAAATCACCGGCTTAACCTTGGGAAAGAGGGCTTAAAGCATGCAACTACGTGGCTTTTAGGGGGTGCGGAAACCTATATTGATGTGCACATGGCCAACGACTCGACTGCACCGCATCACCGGGCAGGTGCTCTTTCCCGTGAGTTGGTCCCTGAACTTCAGCGTCTGACAGAAGATTCTGGCGTTTGCCTTTCTTCTTGTCTGGATTATTGGGAAGATGACCTGATTCTACAGGCCTTTAACCGCAATCTGATCCTCGCGCCTGAGATTTATGGCAATCCATGGCTGCTGAGGGATGATGAATATCCAAAACTGGCATCGATCTTCAACCTTGCCAGGAAATACCGAAATATTCTGGTTAACGGGATTATCCTGCCGGAAGACAAATACGGGGAAAAAGCGGTTTCGCGGGGTGATGATCAGACCCGAATTATTACGCTGCGGAATAATTCCTGGCTACCGGTTATACGAACCATCCATCTTGATGAAGAGATCGGCCTCAGCAAGGGATCTGACATTGAATTAAGGCAGTTTCATCCTGTGGAACGCCTGATCGGACGTTACAAGAAGCGTGCGACGGTAACCGTTGAGGTACTGCCTTTCAGATCGTGCCTGCTGATTGCAAGTTCCGCTAAACAAGGGGGGACGGTTGTTGAAAATTGTGATTATGAGATTGTTCAGGCGGTTGACGGGAAGCCTGAAAAAATCAATCTGCTTGGTTTTCCGGGAGAGAAGAAAACTGTCCGGATCAATGGTAAATCATCAGAAATTGTTTTTCCGGGCAAGCCCCTTAAAGAAAAATATCACCGCAAGCTGGCCGATCTGAAACCGGTACCGGTTCCGGCCGATGCCGAGGCGCTCTATGAAGCCACCTGCTTTGCTGCTGACAATAATGCCCTGGAAGCCCGGTCGCTTGAACGCTCCGGACCAACTGCCATCTCACAGGTACAAAAAGCCCGCGATGCATTTTTTAACCAGCAGCTGTTCATCGACCGCGGATTATGGGACAAGTATTTGTTTGACGGTGATGTGAATACGGCTTTTTATCCTGGACGCCGCTGGGGTAGGAACGACATCAGGATAAACGGAGGTGCGCTTAGAATAGATTTGGGAAGGCCTGCTTCACTGGACAGCCTTCGGTTTATCATCGGCGAAGAACGGGGGCTCCAGCCTTTTAGGTCGTGGTATGACTTCATTGTCGAATTTTCGACTGATTTGAAAAAATGGACCCCGGTAACCATGATCGCCGGCAAAGAGATGTCGGTAATACTGGATCCGGCTATACCGGTCCGGTATGTCAGGCTGCCCGGATCGCCTGAAAAGGTTTGTGAAATCGAGGGCTATAAAAATGGCAAACTCGTCGACCGGAGCCGGTGGAGAGCATCCAACCTGTTCAGTCAATACAGTATGGTGACGCCCAAAGAGGCTTTTGAGACCAGTTTTGTCCTGAATGAGATACCTAAAGGAAGCTATCTGGCTATTGCCTTGAACGGCAAGCACGGTAATGAGGGCGCTTATGCCGCTATCCGGGTGAATGGCAAACCCGTGGGCGCACCCGACAGGAGCCTTTCCTACCGGAGCAATGCATGGGAATATCCGGTTCAGACAACGGAATCGAACTATACTTACTATGTACCCCTCACCCCGGATATGACAGGTGCAAAAATCGACGCAACGGTTCTGGTGCTGAAGAATGGCGTATCTGAATTTAAGCCTGAAGTTTGGATCACGGCGTATCCGATCCCATATGAAAAGGCATCAATCTATCTGCAGTAAATACCTAAGAAATGAAAGCTTACTACTTCCTGGCAATTCTGATAATTACAGTCTTCCAGGGCAATTGCCAGACCGCACCGGCACCCGAAAGTCTTTTCCGGACTTCAGGTAACCGGTTGATCTGGGAGAATGATGGAGAAGTCTTCTGGATCGAATCGTTCGGAGCGAATACCCTGCGGTTCAGATCATCGCGGAGCCTGCATATTTCAGATGAGATCTGGAATATCCTTCCGCAAGCTGAGAGTAAAGCCAACATATCAATTGCCGTTGGGAAAGCTGTGATTTCAAATGGCAATATCCGGGCGGAGATCCGGGAGAAAGATGGGTTGGTTACCTATCTGAACGATAAAAATGAAGTGCTTTTGAAAGAGTCTTATCATCATCATGTTACGCGAATTGCCAGGCAATATAAGGGCCGGGGCAGCGACCATTTTGAGCTGGCCCTGACCTTTGAGGCCGAGAAAACCGAGCACCTGTACGGGATGGGTCAATATCCTAATGATTGTCTCGACCTGAAGGGAACGGTGTTGGAACTCGCGCAGAAGAATACCCAGATATCCATTCCTTTTCTTTTGTCGAGCAAGGGATACGGCTTTATCTGGAACAATCCGTCGATAGGCAGAGCTGAACTTTCGATGACTCAGACCTGCTTTACCGCCCGTTATGCCAGACAAATCGATTATTTTATTTTCAGCGGATCCACACCGGCCGATCTGGTTAAACATTATTCAGCGCTCACCGGGAAATCTCCGATGATGCCTGCGTTTGCAACCGGGCTGTGGCAGTCGAAACTGCGTTATTCCTCGCAGGCTGAACTGATGGCGGTGGCGCGGGAATACAAGAAACGCAACCTGCCGATCTCGGTCATTGTTGCCGATTTTTTCCACTGGCCCAATTCGGGAGATTGGAAATTCGATCCGAAATTCTGGCCCGATCCGGCCGGAATGGTTAAGGAGCTGGATTCCATGGGTATAAAACTGTTGGTGTCGATATGGCCAACTGCTCAGCAGGAAAGCGAGAATTATGCTACCATGCTGAAAAAGAATTACCTGATACGCCCTGAGGTTGGGGTGAATGCATTTCTTCCGTTCACCGGGTACCTCACATTTTTGGATGTTACCAACCCGGATGCCCGGAAATTCATGTGGGAGAAGATTAAGAAAAACTACTGGGATATTGGTATCCGGATGTTCTGGATGGATGAAGCTGAGCCGGAGATCGACCCGCTGGATTATGAAAATGTCAGGTATTTTAAGGGTAACGGACTGGAGATGTCATCGATCTATCCGTTCAATTTTGCCCAGACCCTGTACGAAGGCCAGACTGCAGCCGGACAGAAAGACATCATTAACCTGGTTCGCTGCGGATGGATTGGCAGTCAGCGTTACGGCACCGTTTTATGGTCGGGCGATATTTATGGCGATTTTGCCACCCTTCGCCGCCAGGTCAAGGCCGGTCTGAATATTTCGCTGTGCGGGATCCCCTGGTGGAACACCGATATCGGAGGATTCTTCTGGTCGAAAGATACACCGGAACAATTCCATGAAGTGCTGATCAGATGGTTCCAGTTCGGGGCTTTTTGTCCGGTTATGCGGATGCACGGCCAGCGGCCGCCGGCAACTAAAATTGAGGGCAGTCCGCAGGGGACGGGTGGACCCAACGAAGTATGGAGCTACGGCGATGAAACATACAAGATCATGTCGAGGTACCTGCAGGTCAGGGAACAATTAAAGCCATACATCCTCAAAAATATGGAGATAGCCTCCAAAGAGGGCATTCCCATGATGCGTCCGCTATTTTTTGATTTTCCCAATGATCACCAATGTTATACTGTTGAGGACCAGTATATGTTTGGGCCTGACCTATTGGTTTGTCCGGTTCTGGAATACCAGGTCAAGTCCCGTAAGATTTATTTTCCCGTTGGGGCGAACTGGAAAGATGCACTAACCGGCAAAGTTTACAAGGGAGGGCTGACGGTTGACTATGCGGTTACATTGGATAATATACCGGTTTTTTGCCGGAATGGGTTTGAGCTGACGATCAAGTAATAACGAGGAAGAAGATCGAAGGACGAAGAAGAAGATCGGAAGACGGAACACGAAACACGAAACACGAAACGCGAAACGCGAAACGCGAGACGCGAGACGCGAGACGCGAGACGCGAGACGCGGAATACGGACTTAATTAATTTGAACCATGAGAGCAATATTCAGACATAAGATTCTAACCATTACGGCGGCGATACTGGTGTCGTCGACAGCGCTGTTTTCACAGAGTGCGGGTAAGGTGTTTCCTGGTGCTGATGAGAAGACGCCGTCGAGGTCGGAATATTTTTCCTGGATCAATAATACCGGGGAGGGATCGACCGAGGCGCAGACCCTGGCCAACCTCAACTTTTTCCGGTGGCTGCATGATATGTACGGTATGAAGTTGGATATATACGCTTTTGACGCAGGCAATATCGACAAAAGAGAATTCCGGGGATCATCCAAAGTAAGCAAGCTTGATATCCAGTTTCCAAACGGGTATAAACCAATCGCCGATCGTGCTGCTGAAATGGGTACCAGGCTTGGCGTGTGGGATGCACCTGACCGCTTTGGTAATACTCCGGAGGAGGAGAAAAGGCAGACAGAATACATGGTTTCGCTTTGCCGTGACTACCGTTTTGAGCTGTTCAAGTTCGATGCCATGGGCGGAGATCTTCGCGATGATAAGCAGGAAGCCTTTATAAAAATGATGACAGAATGCCGGAAGTTCAGTCCCGATCTGATTTTGCTGAATCACAGGATTAATCTGGGAACTGAAGCGGTTAAGCAGGCAACAACCTTTCTTTTCGGGGGGGATGAAACCTATATCGATGTGCACATGACCAATCAGCAGACCGCCACGCACCATCGTGCAGGGGCTCTGAACCGCGAGCTGGTGCCCGAACTTCAGCGGCTCACCGAGGATCACGGCGTTTGCCTCTCCTCCTGTCTGGATTATTGGGAAGACGACCTGATTTTGCAGGCTTTTAACCGGAACCTGATTTTGGCCCCGGAGATCTACGGTAATCCCTGGTTTCTCAGGGATGATGAGTATCCGAAACTGGCCGGGATTTTTAATCTGACCCGTAAATACAAGGAAATACTGGTCAACGGAATAATACTGCCCGAAGCAAAATACGGGGATAAAGCGGTATCACGGGGAGATGCACAAACCCGTTTGATCACCCTCCGGAACCTGACCTGGCTGCCGGTAAAAAGAACGATTAATCTCGATGAAGAAATCGGTCTGGTTAAGGGATCCTCTGTGGAAGTCAGTCAGTACCATCCGTCGCAGCGGTATATCGGAAAATTCAAAAAGGGGCAATCCGTTACTGTTGAGGTTCTTCCGTTTCGTTCATGCCTGCTGATCGTTTCATCGGCGAAGATGCCAAAACCGGCAGTCGAAGGATGTGATTACGAAGTGGAGGAGATAGTTGGACAACATTCAAAGATTACTATGCTGGGATTTCCGGGTGAGAAGAAGACAGTTAGAATCAATGGAAAATCCTCGGAAGTAGTTTTCCCGGGCACTTCTTTAAAAGAAAACTACCATCGCAAGGTCGGAGATCTTACCTCCGTGAAAGTTCCTTCTGATGCGGAGGCTTTGTACGAGGCCACCTGTTTTGCAGCCGACAATAACGCGCTGGAGGCAAGGTCGCTGGAGCGTTCCGGGCCAACTGCCATTCCCGAGGTTAAGGCAGCCAGGGATGCTTTTTTTAACCAGCAGATATTTATCGACCGCGGTTTGTGGGATAAATTCCTCTTTGACGGCAACCTGAAAACTTCCTTTTATCCCGGCCGGCGATGGGGAAAGAACGATATCCGGATCAACGGGGGATCCCTTAGATTGGATATGGGGAAAGTCACGAAACTCGACAGTATGAGAATACTGGTGGGCGATGAGCAGGGTTTGCAGCCGTTTAAATCCTGGGAGGCCATCAGGATAGAAGTTTCTGCTGATTTAAAAATCTGGTCACCGGTATTGATACTTGCCGCGAAGGTGATGACAGTGCCGTTGAACCAAACGAATCCGGTTCGATACTTGCGGTTGCCGGGCTCGCCGGAGCGCGTGGTTGAGATCGAAGGTTACCTGGGCGGCAAGCAGGTCGACCGCAGTTCCTGGCGCGCATCAAACCTTTTCAGTTCTTACCGTCAGGCAGCGCCGAAAGAAGCCTTTGAAACCAGTTTCACTTTGAACGAGATCCCGAAAGGAAGCTATCTGGCAATCGCCCTCAACGGCAAGCATGGCGATGAAGGCGCCTACGCCGCTATCCGCGTGAACGGCAAGCCGGTTGGCGCACCCGACCGCAGCTTATCCTACAAAAGCAATGCCTGGGAATATCCCGTTCCCCGTGCCGAATCGAACTATACCTATTACATTCCACTCACTCCTGATATGATCGGAGCCAAAATCGATGCCGTAGTGCTGGTGCTAAAAAATGGTGTCTCGGAATTCAAGCCGGAGGTGTGGGTTACGGCGTATCCGGTTCCGTATGAGAAGATTGTGACGGGTGACGAGTGACAAGTGACGGGTGGGTGAATGACCCGGGTGCTGTATCAATAGCCTCCATCTTCAGATGTGGGGATCGGTTGACGATAAAGAGGATCGGCTGACGAAAAAGAGGATCGGTAGACGGAGCAAGCCGCCAGGCGAGCTTAGACTTCTAAATGCGTGACGAGGAAGAACCGCAGAATTTCTCTATAAATTTTCCATTTGGCTGTTGGTTTTGCATCTATATTATCAAAACTAATATGATGGCAGCCACAGAGGAATATTTTGATTTTATAGGTTCGGTCAAAGATCGGATCCGATCGGCTCAGTATGAGGCGTTAAAGGCAGTAAACAAAGAGCTGGTGGGACTTTACTTGGATATCGGGAGAATGATCAGTGAGAAGCAAAAAGAGCTGGGTTGGGGAAGGTCGGTCGTTGAGAATATATCGGTTGATCTCAAATCAGAGTTTCCCTTACAACGAGGTTTTTCGACAACAAACTTATGGTTAATGATACAGTATTACAATGAATATCAAGACAATAAATTTCTCCAGTCATTGACTGGAGAAATTAGCTTTACGAGCAATGTTCTTGTTTTTACCAGGTGTAAGGATCCGAATCAACGACAATTTTACTTAGAAACCACAAAGAAATTTGGTTGGACAACAAGGGTCCTTGACCACCAGATCGACAATAGAACTTATGAAAAGTATTTGCTGAATCAAACAAACTATGATGAGGTTTCGCAGGAGACATTTAAGGACCAAAAAATTCTGGCTGTCAAAGACCATTACACCTTTGACTTTCTGGATTTATCTGAAAAACACACTGAACGCGAACTTGAGAAGGGATTAATTCGGAATATTCAGCAATTTCTTCTGGAGCTTGGAGCCGATTTTGCCTTCCTCGGCAGCCAATATAAGATTACTGTTGGCTCTCAGGATTTTTATATCGACCTGCTTTTATTCCATCGTCGTCTCCAATGTCTGGTTGTGATTGAATTGAAAGCAGGAGCCTTCAAACCCGAATACAAAGGAAAACTTGAATTCTACTTGAATGTTTTGAATGATATTCATCGGCTTCCCCATGAAAATGAGGCAATCGGCATTATTATTTGCAAAACTAAGGACCGTTTTGTGGTCGAATACTCATTGAAGAAAACTCTGAGTTCCATTGGTATTGCGAGTTACAGCACTGGTCCTGATTTGCCGGAGTATTATGGCAAGGCGCTGCCATCAGCGGAACAGATTGAGCGGGGGCTGGGGTATTTAAAAAGTGACGAGTGACGGGTGACAGGTGACAGGTGGGTGAATTACGCGGATGCTGTATCAATAGCCTCCATCTTCAGATGGAGGGATCGGTTGACGAAGAAAAAGATCGAAAGTCATTATACGTTAAAATGTTATCGGGATTTTTCCATTTGGCTGTCGGGATAGCATCTATATAATCAAAAACTTATTATGGAATCTCAAAATACTGCTATTGACACTTCAAGGCAAATCCTGGAAATCAGAGGTATGTATGTTATACTGGATTTTCGCTTGGCGATTTTATACGGAATTGAAACCAGGGCGCTAAAACAGCAAGTTAAGAGGAACTTGAATCGATTTCCATCGGATTTTATGTTTGAACTATCTGAAGATGAGATTAATCGTCTGGTATCACAATTTGTGATACCAGAAAAGAAAGTCCTTGGAGGATCCAAACCGATGGCTTTTACTGAGCAAGGTGTAGCTATGCTATCTTCGGTATTACGGTCGGAGAAAGCCATTGAAGTCAATATCGCAATAATGCGGACATTCGTTCAGATTCGAAAGATGATGACTGAAAGTGTGGATTTAAACAAGAGAATAGATTCATTAGAAAGTCGATATGACGAACAGTTTCAGTCAGTTTTTGGCGCAATCCGCCAACTTCTGGACAAAAAGAGCGAACCGCGGAGGGCTATCGGGTATAGGATTTCGGAGAGAAAGTAACATCAGCCAAAGAAACAAAAAGCCGGAATTGGACAGTTTTACAGCTTTATGAAAAGGTGCTGCCTGCTGTAAATCAGATTGAACGTGGTTTGGGTATTTTAAAGGTTTTTGACAGTATGTGATTTGGACCGGAGCATTTGAAAGGATTGCGGAAGATTTCCAGTCGCTACTCCACCATTTAATAATCTTGTCAGATTATTCTTCATTCTTCACGCATCTGACCGAAAAGTAACTTTCCATCGATGACCATCCGGGGAAAAATTTCTTTTCATCCTTGATAAGGGTTATATTCCATGCATTCGGCGCATAGGGATTAGACATTTTATTGAACGACCAGAAATAGGTTCCATAATTGAGCCACTTAAACACCATTTTGGTACCCTCTTTGGCGTCATAAACCTCTTCCATAAAACCGGCATAAAGCGCATTAAAATCGGTACTCCCACCAGGCAAAAGTTTATCGGCCTGATCCCAGCCGCCTACCATATTTATTAATGTTTCCCACTCTTTTCGTGAAGGCATATGCCAGCCCATTGGACAAATCCCGCGAACCTCACCGTACCAGTCCTCCCTCGTGGCATGGTAACAATTATACAAACCTCCGAGAATATTGCACCAGGCAACCCTGTCTTCAGGAAACCGCGAATAACAATATTTCCGAATTGCATCTTTATTCGTGTCATAGGGTGAGAAATTCAGGTTTTGACTCATCCACCACTGGTTGCCGATTTTTACCGATCCGTAATACTGACCATCGCGCTGGTCGTAAATAAGTCCGGTTTCATTGGTCCAGGGTGATACTTCCACAAATTGTGCAGTTGTATCGGATAGTCCATCCGGATCGCGTGCTTCCATGTAAACCTTAAAAGTTCCGGGCTCCGGGTAGTTATGGTAAATCTTGTGCTCTATTGAAAAATCAGTGTCCCACAGTTGATCGCCGTTGAAGTCCCACCTGAATTCCAAAGATGATGGTAGCGATTCCTGATCCAGTGTTGACCATGAATTAAAGAAAAACTGGGTGCGGATATTTCCCCGGCGACAACCAATAACGAACTTTGGATTTGGCGGGAGGTTATTATGATAGATCCGGATGGTTTTTTTGCAATAATTAATCAGGCTGGCGGTATCCTTTACACGTAGTTCGAGATCGTAGCTGTCTTCGCGTGAAAAGTTCAGCGAGGTATCGGACTTAAATGTCCAGTCAGTCCATTCGTAATCAGGCGGCAATTTCCATGAATACCTAAAAAGTGCCTGAGGTTCATTCGGATTGTTTGAGATGGAGGCATCCAAAGTAAACAGGGTGGCCGTTGTTCCATACTCCGGTGTCCAGCTAAAATCGGCTTTCAGATTCGGATTGATATTGGTTACCCATACTTTTCGTGTTGCCCGGCTGCGGAAATTCCTCGGATCCACTGCTTCAACCATTATCTCATACTTCCCGGTATCGGGATAAATTATGCTTGTTACCGGACTGGATGACAGGGGTGTGTCCCATTCGCCATTGCTGTTGAAATCCCACATAAAACGGAGCTTGCCGAGGGAATCTTCATCGTCCCTGGTACCGGTAGCATCAAGCACAAACCGGGTTTTGATATTGCCAAACTCCGGTGTCACAGAAAAGCTTGGATGTGGAGCCGAGTACCCCTGATCCACCTTAATCTCCATCGAAAATGTATCGGTCAGCCCACCCGAATTAATGACCTCCAGCCGTGGGTAATAAGTGCCTTTGGCGAAATATCGGTGGGGAGTAACGGGCAGATTGGTGAATTCTTCATCCCAGATGCCATCGCGATTCCAGTCCCAGCGATAATAGGCCTTATTCTTTGCACTTCCGGATTGTGTCAGACTGGCATCGAACTGAAAAGTATCGATCGTTTTTCCGCTTTCAGGGATCGCCTTGTAAACTGCTACCGGCGCTATATCGGTGTTGTAGAGTGTATTGCATGCGGTGATGATTAACAGGGTGATCAGGAGACGGATGAAATTTCTCATGGCAAACTATTGAAAATGGGTTTCAATAATCGTTGTCTTCTGATTCTCAATCTCGAATTTGTCGAAATTGTATTTCATACCGAAGCGGCCTCCCGGAAAGCCTCCATTCAGGCAGGTGTCACCACCGCATGAACAGGTTATAACAGCGTTGTAATAATATTCATCTGGCAGGAAAAGCAGTGAATAACTTTCCTGATAATCGGACACATTGACTTTCTGAAAATACTGACCGCGGTAGAGTGAGTCAACAGAGAGCGCAAAACCCAGCGAAACCCGGTGGATACTGCCTTTGGGAACCTTGTATTCAGGCAACATAAACCGGAACTCCAGGGTGCCATGATTATCTGGAATTATTGGATCATCATCATTCTTGATCTTTAGGCAAGCGGATAAAAATCCAGCCAGTAGAATCGCTATACTGATTATCTTCTTCATGGCTTAAAATCTTCATTATATCGCAAAAAACCAAGGTGCCGTGTCCGGGCACTATCTGCCAGATAATTGATTGTGATATCTGAAAACCGATTATTATAAACGCCGGAAAAAGTTCTGGAACTGAATATCCCGGCAGCACCGTCAAGGTTTGAGTATTCGTAAAGACCAGTAAATGAGGTAATTGCATTTTCGCCCGACCGGGTAAATACCGCCAACTCAGGACCTCCGGCAGCCATCAGGAAATCGAACCCGATAATTTTACGGCGCATGCCGGAATCCGGTGGTGAAAGGTATGCCGTGAGGTCCTTAATGAAACTTGCCCCATTAAGATTATTGGTAAGGACGGTATTATCAGTATCACCATAAATGATGGTTTGAGGTAGATCAATTTCGTGAACCATCTGGGAATTTTTATCGCCCTCGAGATATATAAATTTTATAAACGATTGATAAACCGCAAATTTTACTGATTTGGTCCATCTGATAAGGTACCCCTGATCCTCCAAAAGGGTAATTTCCCGTCCGGGCAGGGGATTGGGATCCATGATTTCTATAGGGTTGACTACGGTAATTGTTGAGGCAACCAATCTTGGAATTTTAGGGAAGTGGATGTAAAGGCTATACTCATGGCCACCAAGGACCTTGTATTTTGTTTGGAGAATGGCAAGACCATCTCTGGGGAAAAAGCCACTGTCGCGATGGCTAATATCGCTGGATTCAAAATATCTAATCACCCGGCTACCATTAGGTTCTTTATATTCCAGGTACGCATAGAATTCCTCATTAAGGATCAGGCTATCTTCACTGATCGTTTCCGTTTCGGGGTTGCCTTTAATTATGAATGATTTGCTGATTCGCAGATACTGAATGGAATCCTGTGGATTAAGGAGGCAATAGACAACCGGCCTACCGCTGGACTCTTTAATAATATCAATTTCGGTTTCGCAGGAACTTAATGTAAGTAAAAGGAAAAAGAATGCAGGTAAACGATATAGAAGGCAGGTAGTTGGAATATAACTCGTTGGCCAGAAAGAACATGTATAAAATCGGTAGAAGTTGCCTGATAAAGTGTTTAATGCAGACAGAATAACAAGTTCACCTCGAAGAGTTTTTTCCCCACCGGAGGCTGGCTGCTCGCATTCTTTCGCAGATCTTTGAAGTCGTTTTGAAATTTGCATCAGGCGGGATGCCTCTCTAAAATCAATAAATATAAGATATTTTAGAAAGCCCGAAGAATGAATTGTGGTTAAAATTAATAGTGGGGCACTCAGCTTATGGGCTGGATTTGATTTGCGGATTTCTGATTTACGATGGCTTCGCTAGTTTGTGGCGGGTCCGGCTTTCATGACGTTAAGATATCGACTTAACCTTAAAAATGGATCAATTTCGGTGATCCGGTGTCAAGAAGCGAAGTGGTTGTGTGAAGAATGTGTCAAGAGGTGCCTGCTGCCGTTTTAAAGTGAAATCAGTATCTTAGTGACAATACTCTTCCTAAACCCAACTGTTTATGAAAACAACCGTTATTCTGCGTAAGTCAATGATATATATTTCGTTGGCTTCAGTAATGTTTTTGTTTGCACTGCCTTCACGTGCACAGGTGAAAACCTGGGAGGGCACCATAACCATCCCGACCTACGGGTGGGAGGACGATGTGAACCCGAAATTCTGGGGAATGGAAGGAGGAGCAAAGGGTTCAACAACCGTCAGGGCTTCGATAGTTTACCCCTACTGGATGCAGGATCACCTTTCGAGGAAGCTGGAGGACAAAACCTATAAAGCGATATACCTGGAAAACGAATACCTGAAGATCACCTGTCTGCCTGGACTGGGCGGGCGCCTCCATTCAGTTTACGATAAGACGACCAATAATGAGGTGTTTCACAAGAACAATGTGATCAAGCCCAGCATGATCGGTATGCGCGGAGCTTTTATCAGCGGAGGTGTGGAGTGGAATGCCGGTCCGCAGGTTCATACAGTCACAATTCTGTCGCCGGTGGATGTGATTTCCGGGACCAATCCCGACGGTTCGGCTTATCTGGAAGTCAGCAATGTGGAGAAAAGTTTGCGAACCCAGTGGACCGTGCGCGTTACCCTGCATCCAGGTAAGTCCTATCTCGATGAGGAAATGAAGATCTATAATCCCACCGATGCGATGAATCCTTATTATTTCTGGAATTGTACCGCCTTTCCTCAGTTGCCGGGGACCCGGTTCATCTATCCGATGAGTCTCGGTACGGATCATTTCGGGGTGGAGTTTTTTAATTGGCCGGTTAATAAGGGAATCGACCTTTCCTGGACCAAAAACTATGCTGATGCTGCCTCAATCTTTGCCGTGAATTGCGCGTATGACTTTTTTGGCGCTTACGATGTCGACCTCGATCGCGGCGTGATCCAGGTGGCCAATCATTTTGAGCACAGCGGGAAAAAGGCGTGGACCTGGGGTCAGGGTGATTACGGGCGTATCTGCCAGAAAGCGCTTACGGATACCGACGGGAACTATATTGAGGTGCAGAGCGGTCCGATGCAGACCCAATCCGATTACGGTATTCTGCCTCCCAAGGGCCAGGTGTCGTGGAAAGAGTATTGGTACCCGGTGCATGGTTTGGGCGATGGTTTTGAATTTGCCAACCAGCAGATTGCCTTCCGTACCGAAAGAAAGAACGGGCAGCTGGAAATCAGGATGATGGCGACGGAGAAAATTGCCGGGGCTAGCTGCGTTATCTATCAGAATAATAAGGAGATATATACAAAGAAGATCGATCTTTCGCCGGAAAACGCTTCTTTAGTTTCGGTTACCGTTCCTGTTGGGCAGGAAGTTCAGGTGGTGATTAAGAACAACACCGGAAATACTCTTGCATCATACAATAGTCCGCTGCCGCTGCCCAGAGTAATCACCCCGGAACAGCCAACCTACGTGAATAGGCCGGACAGCCTGCTAACCATTGAAGAGACCTATCTCAAGGCACAGAAATTCGACCGGGCCCTCGATCGCAATATGGCACGAAAATATTACGGCATGGTGCTCAGCCGCGACTCGCTCCACCTGAATGCGTTGCGTGACCTGGCAATTCTTGATTTTGAATCGGCGAGGTACCGGAGTGCCTCAACAATGCTGATGAAAGCTCTCGCGCAGATCCCGAACGACGATGGCCTGGCCTGGTATTTCCTTGGATTGTGCGACCTGAAAAAGAATCGGGTTGATGATGCCATCAAATGCGGATATAAAGCATCACGATGCCTGGGTACGGAGTCTGTCGGGTTCGACCTGGTCGGCAGGGGACTGATGCTCCAGAAAGATTATACCGGGGCTACCGGCTTTTTCAAAGGAGCATACACCTCGAACGGCAATAATAAGTCTGCCTTACATCATTACCTGATTGGACTGTACATGACCGGACAGTCAAATACTGCCGCGGTTGAATTGAAGGATTGCCTGGTGTCGAATCCAACCGACCTTACGGCCCGCGCCCTGCTGGCTATTATCGATAATGATCCAGTGGGTTTTACCAAAATCGCAAGGGAATATCTGGGAGAATACGATTTTGAGATGCTGGGCACGGCGATTGAGTTCTCGGACCTGGGCTTGGTTAAGGAGGCCGCCTGGATTCTGGAGAACGCCTGCATAAACGGAGTCGAAGCCGGGAAACAGAATTTCCTGATACAATACCATCTGGCCTGGCTGAATGCGTTGGACGGGAATAAAAGCAAGTCTGCCGATTACCTGAAAAAGGCCGCCGGCAATTATCAGGATTTTATCATGGCATCACGGCCGGAAACCTTGGATGCACTGGCTTTTGCAACATCAGAGAATCCGAATGATGCCCAGGCTTTTTATCAGTTGGGAAACCTTCTGGGAAATTTTGGTCGGCTGGATGATGCTGCGTCGAACTGGGACCGGGCTGTTCAGCTGAACCCCGGAATGAGCATTCCCTGGCGGAACCTGGGCTTGTATTACTGGGTTATCAAAAATGATCATTCAAAATCAGAAGCCTGTTTCCGGAATGCCATTACGTCAAGGCCTTATGATCAAACTCTTTACCGCGATCTGGCCAGGGTTCTCCTCGACAATAACCGTAGGAAGGAAGCCATTGAGGTGCTGGAAAATATTTCGTTCAAGGGTATGCGGAGGTCGGATATCATTCAGGATCTTGCACAAAATTATCTCGATGAGAAACGATTTGAAGAGGCTTATTCCTTGCTGATTAATACCCCTTATTTCGTGAATTGGGAAGGCTCAACCCTTACCTGGGATATGTTTAATCAGGCACATATCGGAAAAGGCAAAGCACTTTTCGAACAGAAAAAATACAAGGAGGCACTGGAGCATTTCGAGAAGGCACTGACCTTCCCGGAGAATCTGGGGGTGGGCCATTCTGTCCGTACCGAGGAGGCTGTAGGCTGGTTCTGGAAAGGCAAAACCTTGCTTGCCATGGGCAAATCCAAAGAAGCCATCGTAGCCTGGAAACACGGCAGCGAATTGCCCGATGGATCGGCAAGTCAGAATGAATACAGGAAGATGTGCAGATCGTTGCTGGAGTAATTGAAAACCTTAAACATGATATCAAAATATATTCGCCTGATCATTACCCTAGTTGTGCTTACCGGATGGCCGATTGGAATTGCCAGTTCTCAAGCCATTTCTGATCCCGGCGGGCGCATGAAAGCCTGGAACCAACATCAGGAATTGAAAAACAGTTCAATATTCGGCGATCTGCAATGGCGGTCCGTTGGCCCGGAATTCCAGGGTGGCAGGATTCAGTCTATCGCCTGTCATCCCAGGTATCCTTTCACCCTTTATGTTGGGGTGGGTTCCGGCAATCTCTGGAAAACAGTCAACAACGGAATTACCTGGGAACCGATTTTCGAACATGAATCAGCCTTTGCCATCGGTTGCGTAACCATTGCTCCATCGGATCCCGATATCGTTTGGGTGGGTACCGGGGAAGTACTGATGGCGCGCAGTTCTTATTCGGGAACAGGGGTGTTTAAATCCACCGACGGCGGTAAAACCTGGCAGCACATGGGGCTGGTGGGTACGAATCATATCGGTAAAATCATTATCGATCCAAAAAATCCTGATGTTGTTTATGTTGCAGCCATCGGTCGAAATTTCGGCCAAAATGAGGAAAGGGGATTGTATAAGACCACTGACGGGGGCAAATCCTGGAAAAAAGTTCTGTTTGTTTCGGACCGGGCTGGGGTGGTGGATATCATTATGGCACCCGATGACAACAAGACCTTGCTGGCAGTGAGCTGGGAGCGCGACAGGAAGCCCTGGAATAATCTGACTTTTGGCCCAGGGAGCGGTATCTATAAATCAACCGACGCCGGAGAGAACTGGGTGAGGGTGACTAACGGATTACCCGTCGGCGACAAGGTTGGAAGGTCTGGACTGGCCTTTGCTCCGACAAATCCTGATATGGTGTATGCTCTGGTTGATAACCAGTCGACCCGGGCGTTGAGCAGTAAAAAAATCGGAGGAGAATTGTACCGCTCGATGGATCGCGGCAATAAATGGACAAAAATGAATGATTCCATCATTCCTACGGCCATCAATTCCGATTATTGCATCGTTCAGGTTTCACCGGACAACGCCGAAGAAATCTACCTGCTTGGCAATAAACTGATTAAATCATCTGATGGTGGGAAAACTTACCAACCCACCGGTGAAAGGATTGTTCACCTCCTGCCACACGATATCCGGGTAATGCATCTGGATATGCATGCCATGTGGATCGACCCGGCTCAGCCCGACAGGCTGATACTGGGGAATGACGGAGGATTGTACACTTCGTATGACCGCGGGGAGAGTTGGCTTCACCTCAACAATATACCCATCGGGGAATTCTATGCGGTCTCGGTGGATGATGCCACGCCCTACAATATTTATGGAGGCACACAGGATAATGCAGCCATTTACGGCCCGTCGGACCACAGTGCCTGGAAAGATGTTTATCTGGATCAGTGGGGAGGAGGCGACAGCTATTTTACCGAGCTTGATCATACCGATACCAATGTGATCTATTATGAGCATCAGTTTGGCGAGCTCATACGGAAAAATATGGTGACGGGTGAAGGAGCTCATATTCAGCCCCAGGCAAAGAAAGATGAACCTCCATTGAGGTACAACTGGATGACCCCTTATTTCCTCTCTTATTATGATCCACATGTGCTGTATTACGGAACTCAAAAACTGATGAAATCTCCGGATCGGGGTGATCACTGGGAAACCATCAGCCCGGATCTAACAAATAATCCCGGACCTGATAAGCAGGGGAATGTCCCTTACGGAACCATAACAACCCTGTCAGAATCACCATTCCGGCAAGGAGTGTTGTATGTGGGAACCGATGACGGAAACATCCACGTTACCCGCGACGACGGCAAGAGCTGGAAGAAAATTGACCAGAACCTGCCGGAAAAATGGGTTACGCGCGTAAGGGCTTCACAGCATGATGCGGGAACAGTTTATGCTTCCTTAACCGGTTACCGCGAGGATGACTTTACCTGCTACCTCTTTGTTTCAACGGATTACGGCAATTCATGGAAGTCGATAACAGGCAACCTTCCTAATGAGTCCATTAATGTCATCATTGAAGATCCACGAAGTGCCGACGTACTCTATATCGGGACTGACCTGGGCGTTTATGTGAGCATCAACAAGGGTAAGCAATGGATTTCCCTTTGTAGTAACCTTCCAACCTGTGCCGTGCATGATCTGGCCCTGCAGTCAAGAGACCTCGAGCTGGTTGCTGCTACCCACGGGAGAAGCATTTTTATCCTGGATATTAAAAAGATAGCCGAATAGGCGGGTAGAAATCAATCGTCGATTGCCGATTCAGCCAGGATCTTGTACCTCCATCCGGTATTGTCGGTGCGGGTATCCTGGGTCTGCTTGAAGATGATTCCGATTAGCTTTTCCTTGGGATCGGCAAAATATTGCGTATTGAAATAGCCACCCCAGTTGAAGGTTCCGGCACTGCCCTGGCCGCCAAGGTCCTGGTTCTTCTGTTCCACTACACCGAATGCGAGCCCGTAATGTTCGCCCTTGTTTTCCCAGAGCGCCGGGAAATGGTTCCCCATGATTACTTCTATCGTTTTCCGGCTGAGAATCCTAATTCCATTAAGCTCGCCACCGTTGAGGTACATCTGAAGGAATGTTGCATAGTCTTTAACTGTGCTGCAAAGGCCGGCACCACCGGAAAAGAACTTCTTTGCCCCTTTAATGGGATAATCGGGATCGTAAAAGGTTACCGGGTAACGCACCCAGCCATTGTCCGATGGTTTTTGAACCGCTACCAGTCTTCCGGCTTTTTCTGCAGGTAGATAAAATCCGGTATCATACATGCCAAGTGGATCGAAAAGTTTGGTTTTCAGGAACACATCGAATGGCATTCCCGATACGACCTCAATGAAATATCCGAGGACATCCAATCCTTCACAATAGGTGTATTTTTCTCCGGGATTATGATGTAAAGGCAATGCGGCCAACCGTTTAACGCTTTGCTCGATAGTGACATTCTCAGTGGTAAACAGATCCACTACGCCTGCCTTCTTGTATATCATCTGGAATCTCTCGTCACCATCGATCTCGCCGTAGCCCAGGCCAGATGTGTGAGTTAGCAAATGCCTGATGGTGATCTCCTTATTGGCTGGAATTGTGCTGTAAGTGGTGTCGGCGTAAGTGAAACCGGTAAGAACCTTCGGATTCTTGAATTCAGGAATGTATTTCGAAATAGGGTCGTCGAGCCGGAATTTGCCTTCTTCCCAAAGCATCATAACCGCGGTAGATGTAATGGCTTTACTTTGAGAGGCTATCCTGAAAATATCGTCGCGCTTGAGTGCTCTTTTCATTTGATTATCGGCCATGCCGAAAGCTTTATAGTGAACGATCTTTCCATTGCGCGCGACGAGGCTGATCACTCCGGGAACTGAGCCTTCAGAAACAGCTTTCTGGCACATGTCATCGATCCTTGATAATCGTTCCGATGACATACCAACACTTTCAGGGGTACCCTCAGCTAACGGAAGGGATTTGTTGATCGATTTGGTTTGCGAAATTGCCGAAACGGAGACAGCAATAAACAGGAATACTAATAATTTCTTCATATTCAATAAGTTCATTAATGTTTGGATCCCTTGATCACGCAATGGTTATAAATTCAAATGTATTGAAAAAGATTCTGCTAAATTTAGAGCAATTAATTACTTCAAAATAACCAGACTATGGTGATTATCCTGAAAGCCGTCCTCGGTGTCATGTCCGCAATGTTTGGGGCCTATTACCTCCGGGATGTTTATAAAAATCAAAAATCATTCTCCGACAAGCCCTGGAGCGGACTTGCCACAACCGGATTTGTTACGAATTTCCTGGATACGCTGGGTATCGGAAGTTTTGCCCAACAGACGGCTATCTTCAAGATATTCAAGTTGGTAGATGACCGACTGATTCCCGGTACCATGAATGTCGGCAATACTCTTGCCACGGTGACTCAGGCCTTTATTTTCATGACTGCGGTAAAAGTCGATCCGGTAACCCTGGTTTCCATGTCCATTGCCGCTCCGTTGGGAGCAGTTCTGGGAGCCGGAGTGGTAGCCAAAATGTCGAGACGGAAAATACAGCTGGGTATGGGTTTCGGCCTGCTTGCGGTGGCAGTCACCATCCTGGCCGGCCTGCTTAAACTGATGCCACTCGGTGGAATGGATATCGGACTGACTGGCTGGAAACTTGCGGTTGTTATCGTGATGTGCTTTGTTTTTGGAGCCCTTCAGACCATTGGCGTAGGATTTTATGCCCCTTGCATGGCCATGGTTTATACTTTCGGTATGGATCCGAAAACCGCTTTCCCAATCATGATGACCGCTACGGCCATGCTCATGGCAGCCGGTGGATCGAAATTCATTACCGAAGCTGCTTATGACCGGAAAGTTGCCATAGCGCTCACTGTTGCCGGAATTTTGGGTGTGTTCCTTGCCGCGTTTGTCGTGAAGTCGCTTCCTCTGGATGTCATGAAGTGGCTGGTTTGCGGTGTGGTACTTTATACATCGGTTACGATGTTCCTTTCAGCCAGGAGGGAAAAGCTCGCATCGCAAATTTAGTACACATCGGAGGTAATATATTGGCGGATGTCCATTCGCCTGCGGCGTATTTTCACTGACTTAACTAATTGTATGCACAAATTAATCAAGATTGCTCTGGTAATCATTTTACTAGGCATAAATTGCCTTTCAGAGGCTCAGGAAAATAAATCCTATTCGATCAAATCAACTTATTCAACCACCGAAAACTGCAATTACAAAACGGGCGGAATATTTATTGTCTGGTGGGATAAAACGTACGATTACAGCAGTCAGGCTGAGGAGCTGCTTGCCACGTTGGAGGATGTGCGGCGCGATTGCATCGATACCTATCACATGTCGGATCCTCCGAATCCGCTTGCGGGGTATTATTACAATGTGTACATCCATAATCCGAAGAAGGACCTGTTTCCTGATGATTGGGCAATGGGGCAGGGTACCGACGATAATAAATTTCCTTATCTGACCATCCCGGTTGCCTATGCCAAAACTGGCAGTTCCGGAGCCCAGCATGAAGGATTTCATATCTTTCAATACAAAGCCAATTCTCCGGGATTCAAATACAGTGGTGACAGTCAGTGGTTCATCGAAGCCACCGCAAACTGGTATGCTGCTATGAAACATCCTGAAAGTAAAGATGAATACGTGACTGCATCTGCGGTAACCTCTAATCCTCAGGTTACGATGTGGTACAGCTTTGAAAACCGCGAACCGGGTGAAAAGGAAAACTGGCAGCGCGGATGCCATCAGTACGGCATGAATATCTTCATAAACTACCTCACGGATGTGAGAAGTGTGTCGAAAGCCCTGATTGCCGGCAGTTTTTACGGCAATATCAGCCAGCTGCCGCAGGAATATCTGTATGATCAACTGGGTAAAGGAAAGTTCTGTGATCTGTATGCTGATTTTGCAGCACATAATGTAAGCGGCTACCCCGGTTTTCCTGCTGGCGTTGAGGAAAGAGCAGCCCGTGAACTCAAGAAATACGGTGATTCCCTGGATATACACCCGATCGTACAATCTTTTACTGATGCGGGAACAGGGGCTGAATGGATTCGTCCTTCGCAGGATTTTGTTACCCGCGGATGGGGTTATAACGTTTATAAGATCAATAATTCCACGAATGCCACTTATACTTTTATTCTCAAGGGAGATCAAAAAGGCAGCCAAGGTGCTGAGTCCGGATTCCGGGGCAGGGTGGTGGTCAGGACCGGCTCCAAAGCCAGACAATATTCCGTGAAAATGTCGGACGCCGTGCAGGGCACAACAAAAGTAAAAGTGATGGCGGAGGATAAAGAAGTTTACCTGATTGTGGCTGCCACGCCGAAATTTTTCAGGGGCAACCAAACTTACTCGTACCAGGTGAAGATCGATAGACGGTAGACGGAAGACCGAGGACGGGGGACGGGACGCGAAACGAATTAAAACACGGTAGAATTATGAGGACAAAGTTTTTTGCAGGAGGCCTGATTTTCTGGATTTTAACTTCGTTGGTCAGTTTGGTCGCGCAGGAAAGGGTAGTGCAATGCAGTCCAAAGCCCTGGCAGCCAACTATCTGGAAATCGGATGCTGCAGCCGGATGCAGATGCCTTTTACCCTAACTACCTCTAATGCAGGCCTGGCCGATTTTGCGGTTTTTGAGAAATGATCTTAATAGCGAGGAGGTTAACGCTGTTCCTGAAATCCGCGTTTTTTAATTAATATAGTGGATATTCTAAAAATTGCCCATTCCATGTTGACGAAATTTGCCCGTTTAATTCTCCTGATGGCAGCTGCCGGCTTAACGGTATCAGCTCAGAATCAGGCAACTCTTTCCGGAACAAAATATAAAGGCTGGAATTCCCAAAAACTATCTAATGGTTTGGTCGATGTTCAGGTTGTACCCGAGATCGGC
Organism: uncultured Porphyromonadaceae bacterium; assembly: GCA_964355105.1. Classification (GTDB taxonomy): domain Bacteria; phylum Bacteroidota; class Bacteroidia; order Bacteroidales; family UBA12481; genus UBA12481. Next base: position 35,489 of record CAYHCO010000007.1, on the reverse strand, counting down.
GGACGCATCATGCAGTTTAGTCTGGGCGCCAAAGAGTTTCTCTGGGTTAATCCCAAGCTCGCCGGAAGCGAGCATTCTGACACCGGTCTGGCAGCCGACGGCAGCTGGCTGAATTACGGGGGCGACAAGCTCTGGCCGGCACCGCAGGGCTGGGATAATGACCAGCAATGGCCGGGTCCGCCTGATGCGGTTCTCGATGGTCAGCCGTATACCCTGAAAAAGGTAAAATCTGGCAATGGAGAAGCGGCTTTGCAATTGGAAAGCCTAAAGGATATGAGATCCGGCATTCAGTTTGCCAGGGTCATCAGGATGTTTGACGGATACGCCAGGGTAAGTTTCGATGCGACCATGACCAATATTGATACCAAGCCGAGGCGTTGGGGCATATGGGCTCATACACAGCTTGATGCTGCAAATAATTCAGGGACCGGATTTAATGAATTACTTAATGCCTGGTGTCCATTGAATCCTGCTAGCAAATTACCTGATGGCTATCGGGTTATTTTCGGGGAAAGAAATAATTCGTCCTATCAGCCCGACCTGCTGCGTAACCTGATGAGGGTTCAATACCAGTATAAGGTTGGTAAGATAGGTGTTGATTCGCATTCCGGCTGGTCAGCCACTGTCGATGGTGCCAGCGGGGATGTGTTTGTCCAGCGCTTCACTTTTGAGCCTGAAAAGGAATATCCCGATGGTTCATCTGTAGAATATTGGCTTAACGGAACGGGAAGATTTCATGCCTATCATAAAGATTTTGTTAATGTTTCCGATCCTGTTGAAAATCCTTATGTCATGGAGAGTGAAGTGCTCAGCCCGTTCGCAGAACTGGCTCCCGGGAAAAGCTATACCTGGCATTACGACTGGTATGCAGCCAATACCGGGGGTGATTACCCGGTAGTGAATTGTACTGAGGCAGGTGTTACAGCACACTCTCTGAGGGCGGTGGCATCAGCCGGAAAAGTGTCGCTGAAAGGCAGATTCGGAGTATTTGCCGAAGGAACCATTGTTGCGGAATTCATTAATTCAGAAGGAAATAAGCTGAGTACGGCAATGTTTCAGGGCTCCGTTTCTCCGCTTCGTCCATTTATTCCGGATACCCTGATCTCAAAGCCCGACGAGGCTAGATCTGTGGTATTAATTCTTGTCGACCGCAAGGGAAAAAGTGTTGGGGAACTGGGCCGTGCCCAGATCGAAAATATAGAGTCCGGAGGAAAATGGACGGCTGAAAGAGCCAATAAATGGTATGAAAAGCAACCCTGGCTTGTGGGATGTAACTTTCTGCCAAGCTCCGCGGTGAACGATGTCGAGATGTGGCAGGCCGAATCCTTCGATCCGGAGACCATTGACCGGGAGCTGGGCTGGGCTGAGAAAATTGGGTACAACAGCGTTCGTGTATTCATGAATTATGTGGTTTGGGAAGCCGATCCGGCAGGCCTTCGAAAACGGTTCGACCAGTTCCTTCAGATAGCATCCCGGCACGGAATATCTACGATGGCTATCCTGCTGGACGACTGTTTTAAGCAGAATCCTAAAGTCGGCAAGCAAGAGGATCCGGTCCCGGGAGTGCACAACAGTCAGTGGGTTGCCAGTCCGGGGAGGCCGTTCATGAATGATAAATCAAACTTGCCGAAGCTGGAAGCATACGTGAAAGACATGGTTTCGAGTTTTGCATCCGATCAGCGGGTGGTGATCTGGGATCTGTACAATGAGCCGACACCTGAAAGTGCCGAACTGGCAGAGGCCTGTCTCAGCTGGGCCCGGGAGGTTCATCCTTTGCAGCCGCTCACTATCGGGGCCTGGGATGATTTGAAAAGCCCTTTCTCAAAACGTCTGATGGAACTTTCGGATATCGTTTCCTTTCACGGATATGACGCCACTGAGGGAGTCCTATCGAAACTCGCCATAAGCAGCGCCTTTAACCGTCCGGTCATCTGCACCGAATGGATGATCCGCCGCGAAGGAAATTCCATTGAGAACCTGCTGCCCATATTTCACGATCGCAGGATCGGTTGCTGGAACTGGGGGTTTGTGGCTGGTCGCACTCAAACCTATTATCCCTGGGGTTCACCCCAAGGAGCTCCTGAACCCAAGCAATGGCAGCACGATATTTTAAGAAAGGATGGTACACCTTTCAATAGTAATGAAATCAGACTGTTAAAAGAATTGACGGGAAAGACTAAGGTTCCTTCAGAATCAGATGTCTCGCCTTTGATATTCGACAGGAATGAATATTCGGCCAGGCGGGAGAAACTGATGAACCAGATTCCCGATGGAATTGCGATCATTCGCGGAGCACCGGTCCCCGGAGGCGACAGTCCTTTCTATCAGTATAACAACATGATGTACTTTACCGGAATGGAAATTCCCAACATTATACTGGTTATGGATGGTCAGACCAAAACCAGCACTTTGTTTTTCAGCCTCGATGAGGATGGTGCCAAAGGCGAGGGAATATCCATTGCCCTCGTTCGGAATCCGGGGAAATTTAATGGGATCGAAAATGTTCTTCCTTATGATCAATTTACTCCCTGGCTGACTGCCCGCGCGGAAAAATGCCACACATTCTATGCTCCGTTCAAGTCGGAGGAGCTGCAGTCGGAAGTGTCGGCTGAGAAGACAAACAGCTTAAAGAATTCCATGACTAAGGACGAATGGGATGGCCGCCTGACCCGGGAATTGCAGTTTGTTGAGCAGTTGAAGAAAAAATATCCAGGGATTGAGGTAAAAGATTGCTGGAACATGATCAGCGATCTCAGAAAAATCAAATCCAAAGCGGAAATCGATGTCATGCGTGAGGCTGGCCGTATCGGCCAACAGGCTCACATCGCATTCATCCGTGCTACCGGAGTTGGGGTTAAAGAGATCGATCTGGCCAACCTGTTTGAATATACTTGCAGAACACTGGGTGCACAGGGTCTTGCCTACAATACGATCATCATGTCGGCTGAAAACATCCCTTACGGACACTATCACAAGTATAACCGAACCCTGCAGAATGGTGATTTTGTAGTGCTGGATGCCGGTCCGGATTACAACTATTACGATATCGATTTTTCAACATCCTTTCCGGCAAACGGGAAGTTCACTCCGAAGCAGCGCGATTTGTACGAGCTGGCCAATGGCATCAGGGAAGTATGCGTGAAGAATTATAAACCCGGAGTAACGCTGAAGCAGGTCGGAGAGCAGGTGAAAAAATATCTGACCGAAAACGGATACGATCCGGACGAGCCCCGGTTTCGGGGATTAATCAGGTACGGCGGATACAACCATTCCATCGGAATGGCTGTTCACGACGGAATGGGAACATTTCGGGGACCAGACGAAATATTGCAGGAGGGATTTGTTTTTGCCTGCGATATGAATATGATGTATCCCGAAATTAATATAGGGATCCGGCTCGAGGATACCGTGGTTATAACCGCCGACGGTTGCGAGGTGCTATCAGCCGGACTACCCCGAACCGTTGCCGAGATGGAAAAAATTATGGCAGAAGAAAAAAAATAATAACAGCAAATTAAACATCATAAGAGGATATGAAAACAGCAAAGTATCTTATAGTTTGTTCATTGGTATCGCAATTGGCCTTCGGTCAGAAAGTCGACGTTTACCAGCGCCCGGTGCAGGTTGAACGGTCGAGGGATTTCGATGCCATTCATTACCGGATCAGCCTGAACGTGGATCTCGAAGGGAAAAAGCTGACGGGCGAAAACCGGATTACCATGAGGCCCTTGAATGATGGTCTGGATCACTGTTCCCTGGATGCGGAATATCTGGTCGTAAACAAGGTAGTTGCGGAAGATGGATCAGCCCTGAAATTCGAACAGACTGATAAGCAGGTGAATATTGCATTTAAAAAAGCCTACGGGCATCAGGATACCCTGAACTTTACCGTGATTTATGCCCTCGAGAAGGCTAATCTGGGTTTGCGGTTTATTGATGAGTCGCCGACCAATCCAAAGCTGGTATCCTCGGATTGCTTCCCAAACAAGGCCCACCACTGGATTCCCTGCTACGATTATCCGCATGATAAGGTAACCACGGAGATGATTGTCACGGTTGATGAAAAATACAAGGTCCTCTCCAACGGTAACCTGATTGGTGTGTCGAACCCGACCACACCATCTTCTGTCATTCCCGCGGAAGCGGGAACCCGAAACCTGAAACCTGTTAAAACCTGGCACTGGAGTCAGGATCTTCCTCATTCCACTTATCTCATCAATTTAAGTATAGGTGATTATGAGGTTGTTAAAGATTCTTTGGGCACTCTGCCAATCAATTATTGGGTTTACCATTGGAATGCCGATGATGCACGCTTTGCCTTCCGGAAAACGCCGGCGATGATCGCCTTCTACAATAAACTGTATGGCTTTGATTACCCCTGGGCTAAATATGATCAGGTGATTACGCCTTACATGGGTGGGGGTGCGGAAGCAACATCAGCTACTCTTCTCGGTGAAGGCGCTGTAATGGACAGGAATGCCGAACAGGATTTCTCCTGGGAACGGGTTATCGCTCATGAGATTGCCCATCAGTGGTGGGGCGATCTGATCACTTTGCGCAGCTGGGAACATACCTGGCTCAATGAGAGTTTCGGGACTTATTCCGATTACCTGTATACCCGTCATGAGTTTGGGGAAGATGCCGGGGCTTACGATCTGCAGGGCAAAAAAAATCAGTACCTCAATGAGGCGCGTACCAGGTATATCCGTCCAATCGTGTTCAACCGTTATGATGACCCGGGCGACAATTTCGACAGTCACACGTATCCGAAGGGTGCCAATGTGTTGCACCTGCTGAGGCACATCCTGGGCGACGATACTTTTTTCCGCACCCTGAGTACATTCCTGCATAAGTACGCTTTTCAGCCTGTTGATAGTCATGATTTTATGAAGACAGTTAAGGAAGTCAGCGGTAAAAACATGGACTGGTTCTTTGATCAATATATTTTCAAACCCGGTCATCTGATTGTCGATGTGTCCAAAACCTGGGACGAATCAAAAAAAGTACTGACGGTTAAAGTCGTTCAGAAGCAGGATTCCCTGCCGGGGGTTCCTGTTTATAACGTTCCGGTTAATTTGGGCTTTCATTTTGCAGATAAGAAAATTGTCCGCGAAGTTTGGCTGAAAGAAAAGACAGGAATCTTTGAATTCGCATTTCCTGCCGAGCCATTGCTGGTAAGGTTTGATGACGGTGATTTTCTCATCAAGGAGTGCACCTTTAAAAAGAGTTTGGCTGAACTGGTTTATCAGGCTGGCCACGATGATGTCACCGGCAGGCTTTCAGCCATCGATGAGCTCAGGCAATTCAGCGGTGACGCGGCTGCAACGGAGATCTGGTTGAAACGGTCAGGTGAAGATTCTTTTTGGGCGGTTCGTCAGGCCTCATTGGCCAACCTGGCAAAATTCACAGGCAAAAAATATTTGGCTGATGTAAAAAAGTCGACCCGCGATGAGAATTCGAAGGTGCGACAGACAGCAGTCAGGATCCTCGGCGACCAGAAGGATCCGTCTCTGGTAAAGTCGCTCAAGGCGATATTTGAATCCGACAGCAGCTACGTCGTTCAGGCCGAGGCCCTGCGATCGATCGGGAAGTGTGGAGGGAAAGCCGAGGCGCCATACCTGAAAAAGGCTGCCGGCAGGAAGTCTTACAGAAATGTGGTCGGAAAAGCTGCAAACGAGGCCCTGGCTCAATTGCAGTGACCATTTTTTGGTATTTTTATCGGTAAGATTTTAACTATGAAAAATTCCATGTTCAGCAAGTTGAATATCGGCTTGTTCGGAATCGGGTTGGATACCTACTGGCCGCAGTTTGAAGGATTGCACGACAGGTTGACCGGATATCTTGATGAAGTGCAAAAGAACCTCGAAGTCCACGATGCGAAAATCATCAATCTGGGCCTGATCGATAATGCGCAAAAAGCGTTTGATGCCGGACACCTGTTCCGGCAGGCCGATGTGGATATCATCTTTCTTTATGTAACCACGTATGCGCTGTCATCTACCGTACTGCCCGTAGTTCAGCGCGCCGGGGTGCCGGTGGTTATCCTGAATCTTCAGCCTGAGGAGGCTCTTGATTATAAGTGGTTTAACAGCCTGAACGACCGTACGAGAATGACCGGCGAGTGGCTCGCATTTTGCTCCGCCTGTCCGGTCCCTGAAATCGCCAACGTATTTCTGCGTACCGGCATTAAATTTCATCAGATAACCGGGGTACTCCATAATGACCCGGAATGTTGGAAAGAAGTTTCGGACTGGGTTGAAGCTGCAAGGGTGGCAAAGGTGATGTCGCACAACCGTATGGGCTGCATGGGCCATTATTATAGCGGAATGCTGGATATCTATTCTGATTTCACAAGCCATTACGCGCATTTTGGCGGTCATTTTGAAATGCTCGAGGTCGATGACCTGGCGAAGCTTCGAAGAGAGGTAACGCCGGCACAGATCGATGAGCGGGTAAAACTTTTTTACCGGGATTTTGATGTTTCAGCCGATTGTTCGCATGAAGAGTTGGAAAGGGCAGCAAGAACATCAGTTGCGCTCGACCGCCTGGTTGGGGAGCATGACCTGGGCTCGATGGCCTATTTTTACAATGGGACCGGCATCCCTGAGAATGAGGATGCCATCAGCTCGATCATTCTTGGAAATTCTTTGCTCACTGCACGAGGTATACCTGTGGCCGGTGAGTTTGAGATCAAGAATGCGCAGGCCATGAAGATAATGGACAGCTTCGGAGTTGGCGGATCGTTTACTGAATATTATGCTCTTGATTTTAAGGATGATGTAGTGCTGATGGGTCACGATGGGCCGGGTCATATAGCCATTGCCGAAGGAAAAACAAAGGTTAAACCTCTCGAAGTTTACCATGGGAAAGTGGGTAAAGGGTTATCGGTTGAGATGTCGGTGAGGCACGGTAAAGTAACCCTGCTGTCCGTGGTTCAGAAGGCCGGTGGCCAACTGATGCTGCTGGTTGCCGAGGGAGAATCGGTTCCCGGGCCCGTCCTGGAGATCGGTAATACCAACAGCCGCTATAAATTTTCTATCGGAGCGCGGAATTTTGTCAATCAGTGGAACAGTCACGGACCGGCACATCATTGTGCGGTAGGAGTAGGTCATATTGGAACTAAATTGCTGAAGTTGGGGCAATTGCTAGATATGGAGGTTGTTCAGATCTGCTAAAAATAACCCTATGAAAAACAGAATCAAATTAACGGTGGCCATTTTCCTGCTGATTGCAGTACAGGCAAACTCGCAGGACCGTTACCAGGCCACCTGGGAATCACTCAAAAAGTACGAATGTCCGGAATGGTTCCGCGATGCCAAGTTCGGGATATTCATTCACTGGGGTGTTTATTCCGTCCCGGCATTTGAGTCGGAATGGTACCCGCGGCAGATGTATCTGCAGGGCTCCCGGGTATTTAAGCATCATGTGGAAACGTACGGTGACCAGAAGAAATTCGGTTACAAGGATTTTATTCCGATGTTCAAAGCCGAAAAGTTCGATGCCAATGAGTGGATAAGCCTTTTTATTAAATCCGGCGCAAAATATGTGGTACCGGTGGCCGAGCACCATGATGGTTTTGCGATGTACAAAACAGCCCTGTCGAAATGGAATGCCGTTGAGATGGGTCCGAAAAGGGATATTATCGATGAACTGGCAGCAGCCTCCAGGAAGCAGGGAATGATTTTCGGACTCTCCTCACACAGGATTGAACACTGGTGGTTTCTCCAGGGTGGGCGGAAATTCGATTCAGACGTAATGGATCCCCAATTTGCTGATTTTTATGGCCCGGCACGTGAACAGCATGAAACCATGTCGCCGGAGTTCATGAACGACTGGCTATTAAGGTGCACGGAACTGATCGATAAATATCAGCCCCAGCTCTTCTGGTTCGACTGGTGGATCGAGCAGCCGGCTCTTGAGCCTTACCGCAAATCGCTTGCTTCATACTATTACAACAAGGGACTGGAATGGAAAAAGGGAGTAGCCATCAATTACAAGAACAGTTCGTTCCCCGACGGTACGGCTGTTTACGATATCGAACGCGGCAGCAGCAAGGCCGGGAAGAAATATCCATGGCAAACGGACACCTCAATAGGTAAAAAGTCGTGGGGATATATTCCGGCTGAAGAGAACAAGAGCCCGAATGAACTGATTGATGAACTGGTGGATATCGTCAGCAAGAACGGTAACCTTCTGTTGAATATCGGGCCCCGGCCAGATGGGACTATCACCCAGGAGCAACAGGATGTATTAATGGCTATCGGAAAATGGCTGAAAGTCAACGGAGAAGGAATCTACGGGACCCGACCGTGGGATCAGTTCGGCGAAGGCCCAACTCAAATCGAGGGTGAATCGTTTAATGAAGGAACAGGCAAGGAATTCACTGAAAAAGATATCCGGTTTACGGTAAAAGGAGAAACCCTCTTCGCCTTCACACTCGATGTCCCCAAAGAAAGAATATTGATCAAATCTCTGGCTTCAAACGGATCAGCTGGAAAGATTACCAATGTTGAACTGCTTGGTAGCAGCGAAAAAGTCATCTGGGCTCAGAAACCTGAAGGACTGGTTATTCAGCCATCAAAAAGCTGGCCTTCCGAATGTGCAGTAGGTTACAAAATCACAAAATAATCGAAATATGTCAAAAATTGCCTGCAGGGTTTCAACCGTTTTCCTTCTTCTTTCATTCATCCAGATAACCGGTACGGTCATGGGCCAAAACCGGGCATTTACACACCAGGATACACTTCGGGGCACCGTGACCCAGGAACGGGTTTGGTGGGATTTAAAATATTATCATCTGGAAGTTGCGGTAAACCCTGCCGACAGTACCTTGAAGGGGCAGAATACCATCCGTTATCAGGTTATGGAACCCGGTAAGCGAATGCAGATAGACTTGCAGGAACCGATGCAGATAATAACCGTTTTGCAGCAAGGAAAAACATTGGAGGTAAGTCGCGACGGGAATGCCTGGTTCGTCACACTTGCAGGTAAGCAGAAGCCGGGAGATGTAAATGAGGTAGTAGTAAAATATGAGGGAAGGCCCCGGATCAGCAGAAATCCTCCCTGGAGCGGTGGTCTGTCGTGGCGCAAGGATAAAAATGGCAATCCTTTTATCGTAACTACCTGCCAGGGCGACGGGGCCAGTATTTGGTGGCCCTGCAAGGATCATCAGTACGATGAGCCCGACAGCATGTTGATCAGCATTACCGTTCCTGAAAACCTCACCGATGTTTCCAACGGAAGGCTTCGGGGCATTGTTCAGAATGCTGACCATACGCGCACGTTCAACTGGTTTGTCTCAAATCCCATAAACAACTACGTGGTGAATATTAATGTAGCGGATTATGCGCATTTCTCCGAAAAATATCAGGGTGAAAAGGGGGCTCTTGACTGTGAATATTATGTGCTGAAAGACAATCTGGAAAAGGCAAAGAACTATTTCCAGGAGGTTCCCAGGATGCTGAAGGCGCTGGAATACTGGTTTGGTCCTTATCCGTTTTACGAGGACAGCTATAAATTGGTCGAGGTGCCTTATCCGGGCATGGAGCACCAGAGTTCGGTGACTTACGGTAACGGTTATAAGTTTGGATACGGTGGCAGGGATGTCAGTGGCTCAGGCTGGGGGATGAAGTTCGATTTTATTATTATTCATGAATCTGCACATGAATGGTTTGGTAACAGCATAACATCCAAGGATATAGCGGATATGTGGGTGCATGAGGGTTTCGGAGCCTATTCGGAGACCCTGTTTGTCGACTACCATTTCGGTAAACAGGCCGGGAATGAATATTGCATCGGGACGCGTAAGAATATAGGCAACAGGACCCCGATCATAGGGCCTTACAATGTAAACCAGGGCGGCTCCGGCGACATGTACAGCAAAGGGGCAAATATGCTGCACACCATCAGGCAAATCGTTGACAATGATGAGAAATTCCGGGGGATGGTGAGGGAGCTGAGTGCCCGGTTTTACCATCAGACAGTTACAACCGGACAAGTGGAGGATTATTTCAGTGAAGCTACAGGACGGAACCTTAAATTGTTTTTCGACCAGTATCTCAGGAATACTAAAATACCCGTGTTTGAATATCTGGTGGATGGCACCGTGTTGAAATACCGCTGGAAAGATTGCGTGACGGGTTTCGACATGCCCATGAAAGTGAAGATAAACGATGCTGATAAGTGGATTAGTCCATCAGGCCAATGGAAAGAAATGGAGATCGGACAAAATTCAGCCGTTGTTCCCGATATCAGTTTATACGTGATTATTTCTGATCAGGCGAAGACTGCAATAAAATAATCAAGAATGTTGTTTGGGGTTTGTTTTTCAATTAACGGAATTTTACCTTTAAAGGGTTCATTATGAAAAACACTCACCAAAATCAACATTCATGCGAAAACTTACACTATTATTGGCTTTCGGGCTGATTGTCGCAGCTTGGTCTCAAGCGCAAACGCCTGGTACAAAAGGCGATGGCAAAGTCTTTTTTTCGGAAACATTCGGATGGGAGAATCCGGCAGATGCAAAGGGCTGGACTGCTCCCGCGGGTTATTATTTCCTCGATCCTCTGGATATCGGATACAACTGGCAATGGTGGCCTGGCGATAAGGGATTTGTGTCCAAATTAACTCAGGATCCTCCCTTGAATTCAGCAACCAAAGCAAACGGTGTTATGGCGCTGTTTGTGGAGGAATATAACCAGGGAGGCGATTTGCTGGTTAACCTTGACAACTCCATCGGATTTCCTACGATCGACTGCAGTCAGCACTCCTCAGTAGTAGTTCGGTATCAGACCCATTTCATGGCCTATTGTGCCTATCTTAACCTTAGGGCTGAGATGTGGCTGGAGGTCAGTGTGGACGACTGGGTCCACGCCGCCGCATACAGTGTGAACTTCGGGTGCGGGCACAAGCAACGTCCACTCGATAAACCGAAGGGCGAACCTGCCCTTTTGGAGGTTAATATTTCCGATGTTGCTGCCGGTAGCCCGAACGTTAAGATGCGTCTGCATTGGCTCAATACCCGCCTGTATTACTGGGCTCTGGATGATTTTGAAGTCGCTGAAGCCATGAATAATGACCTCAAGATGAAATACGTTAAAATGGAATGGGACGATGGTAATCCTGATGTTGCCATGGGATGGATTCATAATATTCCAAAATCCCAGCTTGATGGTATTGGCGGATTCCTGAATTTCGAATCAGCAGCACTGAATTTCGGGGAGTACGATCAGGAAAACGTATATCTCGACGTTGATATATCCAAGGCAGGTAACAGTTTGTGGCATAAGACCTCTACTCCGGTAGACGTATCAACGCTTGTTCAGGATACCGCCAGGGTCGCAGATAAATATTCACCCGTGGATTATGGCCACTACCAGATCACCTGGGACTATAAGGCAAAGGCCACGGATGATGCTCCGGCAGACAATAAGCGGTTCATTCCGTTTAACGTGACCGACAGCGTTTATTCCCGTTCCGATAATACGAACGACCTTTCATGGTCATACAGCAAAGAGAGATATGATCAGGCTGCCACTTCAAACGAAGGCCATTTTGCCGGTTCGATATTCCCGATTTTCGGCGATTGTGAGGTTAGCTCCATTTCAACCTTTATTACCGGTGGAAAGGCAGATGCATTTACATCCTATCGTTTCACTCTCTGGTATGTGCCTATCGGACAAGATGATGAGACACCTTTTGAGCTGCTTACGACTGAGCAGATTGAACTGGATTCGGCTGATTTCAATACCTGGGTAACCTTGCCGCTCGACAAGGACGGGGAATCCGAGTTCCTGCACAAGGGAGATCTGGTTTATGCCGGTATACAATACTGGAATATGAACGAAGATTACCTGATCAGAAGAAACAAGGGCCTTGAGATCGGAACCGACAACTCAGTGATTCTGACTGATGCCGTGGCTGTCGGTATTTATAACGGCAATATAGATTCCGGTCTGGAAAGCTACGTAGGCAGGCAGAACCTTATGTGCAGGCTCAACCTGAATGATCATGGAAACCGCATCGACGGCATTGCCGGTGCAGATCTCGTTTCCAACCTTGGGCAGAATTTCCCGAACCCATTCAGGGATAAGACGGAGATCACTTATGAGCTTGCCGAAGGATCTGAGGTTACCATTGATATAATGGATCTTACAGGTCGGAAGATCATGGAGTTAAAGCAGGGAATGATTCCTGCAGGTAAGCATTCTTATACACTGGAAAACCAAAACCTGGATAGCGGAGTCTATTTCTATACGCTGAAAGCAGGTAATTTTGTACAAACCAAACAGATGGTAATCGCAAAATAGGGTAGTGCAATCCGAAAAGAAAGGGGCTGATCGATTTCGACAGCCTCTTTTTTTTAGTCAAAAAATATCCCGCTGAGCGATATGTTGGCTCCCCTGATCTTGTCGAAACGGAACTTCACGGACTTATTGAAAGAATAAACCAGAAAAACCCCTCCGGCAGGATTCCTGACCATTTTAACAGGGGCAACCAGGTTGAGGGTTTCGGCATCGAACATCTCAACGGCCATGCGACTGCCTTTCTTTTCCCAGTCGACAAAGTAAAGGGCTATCTGATACGTTTTTGTGCCTTCAATCCCAATGGTCAGCGACATGGTCTGGTCAGAGTTCGACCAACAAGCTGCATTCCTCGGATAGCCGTTGGCCGGGTCGGGTGCCAATGCTCTTTTATCCCTATTGTCAGCCGACCAGAGCGTCGGGTCGGGGAGTCCGTTCTTCGGGAAAGCCCTGAAATATTCAATTGATGAAACATAATCAGGTAGCGATCTCCGGTCGGTGCCATCCCCATTGTAATTGCAGAGAACATATCCTTTACGGCCGTATTTTCCACCCCAGTTACCGCCGGTAACGGAATCGGTCCTGATAAATTTCGCCGTGTATTCTTCCGGCTGTTCCTGGTATTTTGGAGTGGTTCCACTATAAGTTACCAGGATATCGTAGGTGCCGGGCTTGATACCGTTTAGTACGATGAATTCACTGGTTTCTTCAGTGCCTGAAACAACTGCGCCTGTCAGGAAGTTTCCTTTCCAGACCAGCTTGCCGTTTACTGATATGGATTTAATGTTTCTTTCAATTTTCGGGATGGCTATTCTCCCTGAGGTTCCGTTAGGCGCTGTGATACTGCATTTCCCCGTACCAAAATCAAAATTTGCTGAGATCGTGCCATACGGCGTGGGGGTTGAGCCGGATACCTGTTTTAGGGTACGGCCGGGATGCGGCATGATAGTCCATGTTTTGAAACCCGGGGTTTCAGGTACAATGCCGAGCACTTCCTCATTCAGCCATTTCACTACCCCTGCACCCCAGGGGTGGCAAAGGCTGGTGATGCCCGACTGGGTATTGGGAACGGCATCGTTGGGCCCGATGATTTGGTTCCACGAGGGCCGGTAACACTCAAAAGGAGTGGTTCCGCCATAGTCAACCATTCCGCCCCACATGTCGCGCACCGAACTTAGAGCATCGTCGTGCCTGTTCATCCTGGCCATTGCCTGGATAATGAAATATTGGTTAAAGGGCGACAGGGACAGCCGGTTGACGCGATCGTTAAACCACTTGTTGTACAGGAGGTTCTGCTCATCATTATTCATCAATCCGGTATTGATTGCATCTGCGGCAGCATGGATGCCATAACCTGAATACCAGCTACCCAAATTCCTGAGATCGGTTATTTTTTCCTGTGCATATTGGGTGTACTGTTTGGCCAGGTCTTCCCGTCCATAATGCTTCATTGCACTGGCAAAATCAATCCATGCCCTGATAGTAAGCATTTGATAGGCATTCTGGGCTTCCTGACTTTCCTTGAACCAGATCTCGAAACCGGCGCACAATCTTTCATCCCAGCCGTAAAAACGTAATCCCGGATTGGAACCGAAAACCTTGTATGCATCATCGAGTTTTTTGCAGGCATTGACGACATATTTCCCCATCGTGACTGAATCTCCGGTGTAACGGTAATAATCAAGCAGGCTCAGAACCCAGTAAAGTGAATAACTCCTGATGCCGTTGCTCTGTCCCGAGGTATTGTCGATATTCCTTCTGAGGAAATCGTAATTGCCGAAAGCCACTAATGCCGCAGCCTGTGAGGTGTGGGCATCGCCGGTCCACGACATGCGGTCGCCGCGCTCCATCAGGATGGCTCCGAAATAATCCTGGCAAAGCGAAGCCTTAACCCCGTATGCCGACATGTACCAGGCTTTGGTCAGCACCGGATCGCTGCATGAAAAACTCCCGTTGTAATTGGTTGGTTTAACTTGATTAACTGCACGGATGCCCGTAATATGCCATTTGGCTGGAAGCGATCTAACATGGATCCAGGCAAACCGCACCCCGTCGTACAGCTCGGAATTCAATTCGAGGCGATAAGTATTCCCATGTTTAACAGGAACAGCCGTTTTGTCGACCCCAGGCTCATTATATTCGCTTATGCTCATCTCAACGCCTCCCGGACAGTCGGGACTGTCGAATTCAATCCATGCCCCCATTTCCAGGCCAAAATCTAACCTGATGGATCCGGTACCTGAAACCAGTACATCAGGATTACCGGTGAGTGACTGGAGATTACCAAATGCTGATGGATTATCACAGGTCACACTTTTGGGCTGGATCAGGAAGATCTCCAGACTGTCATTCTCTGCCGGGTTGGGCCACTGATAGTTGACTAAAGGATCGGGTGATTCTTTTATGGGTTTTCCGATAAAACTGCCGGAAGTCACGTAACGGTATGGTTGACCAATCGGTGACCTCTGCCGGAGGTCCTGTCCGGATACCCGGATCATAGTGAAACTCTCAAGGATCAGTGCACTTAAAAGAAGTGTAAGGGTAGTTTTCATCTGATAAAGATAATGGGTTGTGCATTTCATTGCCTTACTAAGCCAATATTGTAACTTTGTTAGTTGCCACAGATATTTTAACCCAAAAATCATGACTTCCAGAAATATTTACCTCGTTATCTGCCTGGTTTTATTAGCCCCGTTTATCACAGGCTGCAAGAAGAACAATCAACCTCCGGAGAAAGTAATCAAGGTTGGGGTGCTGCTTGGTTTTGGTGGCACCGGGGCACAGAATGCCATAGAAACCAAGGCTGCTCTTGATATTTGCCTGCAGGATGCAAAAGACTATATCGCCAGAAACGAAATCGATGCCGCCATAGAAATCTTGCTTGAAGACACTCAGTCGGATACAACCCAGGCAAAAGCAAAAGCTCAATTGCTTGTCGACCAAGGGGTAAGGTTGATAATCGGTCCGTATACCAGTGCAGAGGCCCGCGCGGTGAAAAGCATTGTGGATGCGAATAACGTTTTACTGGTAACCCATTCAGCTGTTTCTACTTCACTGGCCATAGCCAATGACAATTTGCTAAGATTTTCACCCAGTGATTCTTATCAGGCCGAGGCGATCAACGCCATGTTCAGATCGGATTCCATTCAGGCATTGATTCCGGTCGTTAGAAACGATCTCTGGAGTAATTCACTGATCACCGCGGTAAGTCCGATATTCCGCGATCATTCTGGCACCGTTCTTCAGCAACAGACCTTCCAGCCCGGAACAACCGATTTTTCTACAGTCGCAGCCGGTGTAAAAAGTGCTGTCGATGAGGCAATCCGCCTCTATGGGGTTGAGAAAACCGGAATATACCTGATCTCCTACGGTGACGGAACGGGTTTTATCGATGCACTCAGCCGGGTTGGTTTAAATGAAAAGACAAGAATTTATGGGGCTTCAGCTTTTGCCCAAAGTGTTTCGTTGACTGACAATATTAATGCTGCCGGGTTTGCGGAATCTCTAAGACTTCAATGTCCGGTTTTCGGCTTCGATACCGCTGCTGAATTCATCTATGGCCCGATTCAAACCAGAATGATGAGCACAATCGGTTCTCCGGCAAGTATTTATGCGCTGGCAGCTTACGATATTCTGTGGACTGGAATGTTGACTTGTCTGACGCTGGAACCTGAGCCTGAATTTTCAGCTTTCAAAACCCAATTTATTGAAACGGCAGCGGAGTATTACGGGGCCACTGGCCGTACTGAGCTCAATGAATTCGGTGACCGCAAGCATGCTTTCTATGATTTTTGGGCAGTCAGGAAAGTTGGCGTATTTTATACCTGGCAGTTGTCTGCCAAATACAGTACCACGGATCAATCTTTGAAAAGATTTTAGATCGATAGCTATCAGGACCTTACGCCGATAAACAGGTAATAATTTTCCTTTTTCTTCAGGTTTCCAATATTTATTTCGCAGTGTATGATTGCAAAAATCTGGAATGCGATGTAGCGGATGAAATTTCTGGCGCTCTTGCGCTTGATCCACTTGATGTAACCTTCATAACCTTTAATAACCCGCTCAGTCAGGTCTTCCTCAAATTTCAGGAGCAATCCGTTTTTGTGGAAAGATGACTTATACTCATCGGCGGTCCAGTGAAAATAGGACATCTTATCTTTCCAACGTGCGGAGGGATAGGTGCGGCCTGCTTTTTTATTGATGATATCGGCAATAACGAATTTGCCTCCTGGCTTTAATACACGTTTCACCTGCTCCAGGAACAGCTCCTTGCTCGGATAATGCAATGCGCTTTCAACGCAGATCAAAAAATCGACGGAATCAGATTTTACGTTGGTAAGTTTTTGAGCATCATCAACATGGAATTCAACCGGATTCTCTTTTGGATTCTGTTCATGTGCTATACTTATGTTCTCATGTATCAGGTCGATCCCGATTACCTTGGTAGGCTCGTAATTAGTGCGCATATAAATGGATTGGGAACCGCTTCCGCATCCAACCTCAAGCACTGTTTTCCCATCGATGCCGCCAGCCTGCTCAATTAAATGTTTGGTCAGGTTTATTTGCCTGTTTTCCAGCGATTCATCAGCCTTCTTGTAAAAGGGGTAATGCAACATCAGATTCTTTCCGAAAATCTGTTTGAATGTTTCATTCATTGATGCATAATACTTTAACTTATCCGAACTGGTTTCAATGAGGTGACGGGTTGACATGGGTAAATTGATTTTAGTTTGCTTCCTTCCGTCCCAATAATAGTGGAATATTTTGAGAATCATCAAAAAAGTGACTGTTAATAGTCAAACAGTAGATTTGCGGTGATTTTTTTTCGGACGATTTCCGTGCATTAAATTGCACACTTTCGGTAATGAATTTGCCCGGATTTATTATCAATTCATTAGATTTACAGATAATAAACCTATACTATGACTAAGGCAGAAAAATCTTTTACCAGAAGGGATTTTGTTCAAAAATCCGTGACCGGGCTGGTCGGCATAGCCGCCATGCCTACGATTCTTACCTCATGTTCAAACTGGAAGGGCGCTAATGATCGCATCGCTGTTGCCCATATCGGAGTTGGATCCAGGGGAACCGATGAACTGATCAGTTATTTCCTGCAGGTGAAGGATGCCATGAACATTGCTGTGGCCGATACCTTCAAGGGCCGTCGTGAAAATGCAGCAAACATCATCAATAAGTATTACAGCGACAATAAGATAGCCACGCCGGAATGCAAGCAATATCTGGATTTTCAGGAGATTCTCGATCGGAAGGATATTGATGCGGTGCATATTACCACCCCCGATCACTGGCATGTTCCGGCTGCCATACTGGCTGCCCGAGCAGGCAAGCATATCATGCTGGCCAAGCCGCTGGGACTTAGTTATCCTGATTTCATGAGCCTTAAAAAGGAAGTCGCCCGTAAGGATGTGCGATTCCATTACGGAACCCAGCAGCGGACATCGCCTCATATGCTTCTGGCTTACAATATGGTACGCGAAGGATTGATCGGCGAGGTTGGCAGTGCTTACGTATGGGCCCCGGGTGGCGACGGGCAGAATCCGGTATGCAATGAGGCACCGGTACCCGACGGTTTCGATTATGACCGCTGGACCGGTCCTGCCGCCCTGAAACCCTATTGCCCGGAGCGGGTTACGAATGTTGGCTCCTGGTATACGAATGATTATAGTATAGGATTCCTTGGCGGATGGGGTGCTCATCCTCTGGATATTCTGGTTTGGGTAGTGAAGGAAAAGATAAGCGGGAATTATTCCTGCGAGGGAACAGGAAACTTCTGGACTGGAGGATTATACAATAATATCAAGTCGTGGGACCTGAGTCTGAAGTATGAAAACGGCTTTGACCTTCATTTTGTCAGTGAAGACGTTGCTGCGGCTGAAGCAGCTAAAACCGGCGAGAAGAAGTCTGGCGACGGAACTACATTTTTTGGTTCAAAGGGCTGGATTTCCGTTAGCCGTAGTTCTGCCAGTTCAAATATTCCTGAATTGCATGAAAAATTGAACGCTTTCCCGAAAAGCGGGCCCTATATCGAGAGTGAGACCAATTTGATGGGCCAGGCATTCATTGATGTGATAAAGGGCAAAACCAAGGAGCTCTGTCCACTGGATGAGGCCATTATGTCCGATACCATCAGCCATATGGGAGATATCGCCATCAGAACCGGCCGCAAAATTACCTGGGATCCGATTAAAGGTGAAGTCTTGAATGATACCGAAGCCAACGGTTTGTTTGTCAGGGAATTGAGATCGCCATACACGGTTTAGCTTTGCTGTTTCGAAAATATGGTTAACCGTCGGAAATTTATCAAAAGAAGCCTTCAGGCAGGATTAACCGGTTACATGGGTTTTCAGGCGCTGGATGGCCTGGCTTCTGAAAATGTGCCGGGTGGAGAAAATTTGATAATTCCCGGGGGAGAGCAGCCCGATGTGCTGTTCTTCATGACTGATCAACAACGCTGGGATGCTTTGGGAAGGCTGAACCCGCATATCAAAACCCCCAATCTCGACAGGCTGGCCGGAGAAGGCATTATTTTCAGTCAGGCAACCTGCCAGTCACCATCTTGCGTTCCAAGTCGTAACTCCATGATGTTCGGATTATACCCCTCGCAGCTCCGTGTTTTCGGCAACGGATCGCAGGCACTTGATGACTCGAAACTCCCCTGTGATACTTTGCCGGCAAGGTTTCAGAAGGCTGGCTACCTCACTGCCGGTTTTGGAAAAACGCACTGGGGCCGAAGTTTTGAGCCACGATCAACCCGGGGTTTCGAGATTCGGGTGGTTGGTGCCAAAGAAGTGGGAATGGAGAAGGGAGCCCGGTATCAGGATGATGAAAATCCTGCCGGTCTGGCCGCTTACCGCAAGGAAACCGAATCGTTCGGTCCGGGTGAAGAAGGTGTTCCGGGATTTATCGGATGCACCTCAAAGGTCCCGGAACGTGATCACCGCGATGGTTATGTCGCTGAAAAATGTCTGGAATTTCTTGATTCCGGAGTCGATCCCGACAGACCCCTTTTTCTGTATCTCTCATTCCTGAAGCCGCATGCGGGATTAAATGTGCCCAAACGTTTCGAGGATCTTTACAATATCGACGATATTCCTGATACCGATCAGCCTCCGTGGCTCGAGGAGCCCAATACTCATCTGGCCTACAGCGACCAGGGAAGCGACTCATTAGGTGCCCGTTACCAGACCTGGCGCAATGCCTGGAGTGCCATGACACCTTTGGAAAGGCGGCGGACAACGCTAAGGTACTATGCCAATTGTTCCTGGCTTGATCATTATTTCGGTTTGGCCATGGATAAACTGGAAAAACTGGGCAGAAAAAGGAAAACACTGTTCGTTTTTACGTCCGATCATGGCGAAATGCTCGGTGAGCGAAATTTCCGCTTCACGAAGTATTGTCTGTACGACAGCAGCGTGCGCGTGCCCCTGATCCTCGCAGGCTCAGCTGTTCCGGCGAAATTGCACGGGACGGTCGATGCGCGGCCGGCAGAACTGGTCGACATCTATCCAACACTCATGTCGATCAGCGGAAATTCCATGGAAATGAAATCCCCGGGTCTTGACCTGCTAGGCTCCGCGGAGCATAAGGGTTCCTTTTCAGAATATCACGATTCGGGTGCACCGGCCTACATGTGGCGCACGCCAAAACATAAGCTGATCCTGTTCATGGATAAGCCTTTGGAAACCGCCGGCCAGGCTCCGGATGATGCAAAAGGCGAACTGTATGATCTGGAAGCCGATCCGCATGAATGGACGAATTTGTATCATGATCCGGGTTCAGCCGGAATTCGCGAACAAATGAAAACCACCCTGCTCATGCATCTTGCACGCACCTGGAGCGCCTGGACCAACATCAAAACATCAAAATAAGACAAATGAAGAAATTGCGATATCTACTGCTGATGGCATCAGTCTGCGTAACCGGACTCATGGCCCAGAATACCAGTTCGAAAGTATTATATACAAATGTAGATCAATCTGTTGAAGTCCGTGTTACAGATCTCGTTTCCCGAATGACCCTCGAGGAGAAGATTTCCCAGATGCAACATACCGCACCGGCCATTGAGCGATTAGGAATTCCGGCCTACAACTGGTGGAACGAGGCTCTGCACGGCGTGGCGCGGAACGGCGTGGCCACCGTATTCCCTCAGGCCATTGGCATGGCTGCTACCTGGAATGCCAACCTGATTTTCGAGGAGGCAAAAATCATTTCTACCGAAGCCCGGGCCAAGCATTATGAAGCCATAAGTAAGAATGAACATAAGATTTACCAGGGCCTGACTTTCTGGTCGCCTAACATCAATATTTTCCGAGATCCGAGATGGGGAAGGGGACAGGAAACGTACGGCGAGGATCCATACCTGTCAGGGTCTATTGGCACAGCTTTCGTCAAGGGACTTCAGGGCTCTGACGATAAATATTTCAAGGTTGTTGCCACCGCCAAGCATTTTGCTGTGCACAGCGGACCCGAATCCAGCCGGCATAGCTTCGATGCCTGGCCATCGGAAACGGATCTGTATGAAACTTATCTTCCTGCTTTCGAGGCACTTGTCAGGGATGCCGGTGTATATTCCTTCATGGGAGCCTACAACCGCGTTTACGGGACACCTTCCTGTGCCAGCGACCTGCTCCTGGTCAAGACCCTGCGTGGTAAATGGGGATTCGAAGGTTATGTGGTCTCAGATTGCTGGGCCGTATCTGATTTTTACAACGGTCACAAGTTTGTTCCCAATGCGGCCAAAGCTGCTGCACTTGCGGTAAAAGCCGGTACCGACCTGTCATGCGGCGGCGAGTACGGTCATCTGAATGAGGCTGTTAAGCTGGGATATATCAGCGAAGCCGAGATTGATGTGTCGGTGAAAAGGCTGTTTGCCGCCAGAATGAAGCTTGGTATGTTCGACCCGCTGGAAATGGTGCCCTACGGCTCTATCAGGCAGACTGATTACAATACTCCTGCCAACAGGCAATTTGCACGCATAGTGGCACAGGAAAGCATCGTTTTGCTTAAGAATGATCAATCCGCACTTCCACTTTCAAAGAAAGTTAAGTCAGTCGCCGTTATCGGACCCTACGCTGATGAGTTATCGGTCCTGTTGGGTAATTACAATGGTGATCCCACTGATCCGGTAACGATACTGAAGGGCATCAAAAACCGGGCGGGTAAACAGATCCGGGTGAACTACGCCCCGGGGGTCGACCAACCCGACAAGTTAGCGCAGGATACCAGCCGGATCAGGAAGCAACCCGCCATGTTTTCCGATGCCATGAAAATTGCGGCACAAGCCGATGTGATCATTTTCGTCGGAGGCATCTCACCTGATCTTGAAGGAGAAGAAATGCCTGTTAAGATCGACGGCTTCAGCGGTGGCGACCGCACTCATTTGGACATACCTAAAAATCAGCAGGAATTGCTTGAAAAGCTTAATGCACTGAGAAAGCCTGTGGTACTGGTCCTCACCAACGGCAGTGCCCTCTCGGTTAATTGGGCCAGCAAGAATGTTCCCGCGATTGTGGAATGCTGGTATCCCGGTGAAGAGGGTGGAAATGCCGTAGCCGATGTGCTTTTCGGCGATTACAACCCCGCAGGAAGGTTGCCACTGACTTTTTACAAATCGATCAACGACATACCTCCTTTTGATGATTACCGTATGGAGGGTAAGACTTATCGGTATTTCCGCGGAGAACCGCTGTACGCTTTCGGTTATGGGCTCAGCTACACCAAGTTTGATTATTCTGGATTCAGCGTTTCGTCTTCCACATTAAAGGCAGGCGAGCCGGTGAAAGTTAGCCTTACCGTCACTAATTCAGGAGGATATGATGGGGATGAGGTGGTTCAGGTGTATTGTGTACAGCCCGAATCCGTATCCACACGGCCGATTAAAACACTGGTGGCATTTCAGCGGGTTAACCTGAAAAAAGGTGAATCCAGAGTGGTGACCCTTGATGTGGCACCTGTCCAGTTAAGGCATTTCAATACAAAACTTGGTGATTATGAGATCGCAAAAGGGCAGTATGAATTTCAGATAGGTGCTTCATCTAATGATATCAAAGGGAAACTTATTATTAATATGCAATGAGCTCACCCATGAACCGAATAGCATTTAAAATGAAACTGAAACCCGGCTGCGAGGCCGAGTACAAAAAACGTCACGATGAGATTTGGCCTGAGCTGGCTGCTTTAATCCGGGAATCGGGCGTATCAGACTACTCCATTTTTCTCGACCGTGAGACGAATACCCTCTTCGCGGTGCAGAAACAATCGGGAGGCCAGGGATCCCAGGACCTGGGAACAAACCCGGTAGTTCGCAAATGGTGGGCATACATGGCTGATATCATGGAGGCAAATCCTGATCAGTCGCCGGTGACCGTTCCGTTAACAGAAGTGTTTTATCTTGAATAAATTACTGCTATGAATTCCAGAGAAAGAGTATTACGGGCGTTCGGAAAATTGAGCGGATTGCCTGATCGTGTACCGATCCAGTTCGACCTCTGCAGACAACTGTCGGATCATTTTGGCCAAAAACTGAATATCCCGGTGCATTATACGGAGAACCTGTATGAGGATGTCACCTACCGGATCAGCGCCAATGAGCTGCGCACCGCTATGGGCAGCGATGTGGTCATTGTTGGGGCATCGGTCTCCGATGATTTCAGGATTGTGAAGGAACCCGATGGCACCTGGCTCAACGAATACAGCATGAGGATGCGGCAGGGCGATATCTATGTGGAAGTTGTTGGTTATCCGCTGGCTCAAGCTGAGACGAAAGCGGATATTGAGGCTTTCAGGTTTCCCGATCCTGATGCACCGGGAAGGTATCGCGATGCTGAAGCCCTGGCGAAAAAATTCCATCATGATTACCTGATTTTCGGGGATATCGAAGTCACGGTTTTCTCCTTGGCGCATCAACTTGTTGGCATGGAGAAACTCCTGATCGACATGATGATGGAAACGGAGTATGTGATACCGCTTTTTGAAGCCTGTGCGGAATTCCAGACCCAGGTTGGGTTACGGCTTATTGAAAAAGGTGTGGATGCGATCTGGTTTGGCGATGATTTTGGCACCCAGATGAGCCTTATCATTCCCCCGGATACCTTCCGCAGCCAGCTTAAACCCATTTATACCCGGATGATCGACCGGTTTAAGGAGGCTAAGCCTGACATCATCCCGATCTTGCATTGTGACGGTGCCGTCAGCGAATTGCTGGTTGATATTTATGAGATGGGATTCGAAGTTTTCAATCCTGTACAGCCGGGTGTTCCCGGCCACTTGCCCGCCGACATGAAAAACAATTTCGGCGAGTTGTTCAGCTTCTGGGGAGCCATTGATCAGCAGGATCTGCTACCCAAAGGCACCGACGATGAGCTGGAGAAGGATATTGTTGAGAAGATCTCTATACTGGGCCGTAACGGCGGGTACATGATCGCTCCGGCACATATCCTCCAGAATGATGTGAGCCCCGATCGGGTTGAAAAATTCATCGAGCTCTGCCTGAAGCACGGTAAATATTAATAGCCGCCGGTTTCAACCGGCGGGTTTAAAGGATTGCGAAATGAACAGTTTATTAGTAACCACCGGTTTCAACCGGTGGATGGGAAAATCGCTGCTGGTATCCATGATGGCCTTGCTGTTGGCAGGATGCAGCGGTAAACAGGAGTCGAAACCAGGGGCTGGATTACCCCAAAATCCGCCGAATTACGGACAACGGAAGACGGTACCTTTCGAAGAGCTGAAAACGAATTTCAGCAACCCCGACATGATCTACGCACCATTTATTTTCTGGTTCTGGGATGAACCGCTGAATGCTGAGAAGATGGCGGAGATGTCGCGTGTGATGGGTTCACAGGGATTCAATCCGGGTTACGCGCATGCCCGGCACTCGATGATCGGAACACCCAGCCTGCCTGATTCAGAATGGCTGGGCGAGAAATGGTTCAGCTCTTTTAGCGCTGCTCTTGGCGAAGCGGAAAAACAAAATAAGTATCTGGGCTATTGTGATGAATACTGGTGGCCGAGTTTTCAGGCCAATGGCAGGGTTCTGAAGAAATACCCTGAGCTGAAGGCGGAAACGCTGAAATGGGATATCATTGACGCAAAAGGGGGCAGTGAGATTAAAGTGCCCGGGTCTTATTTTACGGTAGCTGCAAGGCTGACTGATCCTGTTGAGGAGAAGCAACCCCTCCCGCAATTAGGCCAATGGATCTGGCACCCGGATGCAAAAGAAATCAAGCACAACTGCTGGTTCCGCTATTCGTTCGATATCCCATCCGGCAGGTCGGTTAAGATGGCCTCCATGCGTATAACCGCGGACAACGAATTGGCGTTATATGTAAACGGTCACAAAACCGCTGAAAGTAAGGATTGGGATAAGCCTCTGACCCTCGACCTGACTAAAAACCTGGTTTCAGGCTCCAATGTCATTGCTCTTGAATGCAATAACCGGGATGGGAAATACGGCCTGATTGCCGGGTTGGTCATCAGTCTCGACGATGGAAGTTCGATCGGGGTTAAATCGGATAAAACCTGGATGACCTGTTTGCAGTCGATCAAGGACTGGGAAATTCCTGGCATGGAGAATAAAAAAGCGTGGAAGCCGGCTGCTGAGCTGGGCAATCCAGGCGATGGCCCCTGGACATCTGTCACCAACTCCGATCCTTACAACCCGGCAACTATCCTGAGTGAATCCATTACGCTCATCGGGTCGGGGAGTGCCTTTACATGGAAAGTTCCTGAAGGCGACGGATGGCGTATCTATGTTTTTAACAAGTATAATCATGCCGGTGCGGCCGACGGACAACAATGCAACAGTATCGACAGCCGCCTGGCGGATGCTTTCATCGGAATTGCTCTCGAACCTTACGCAGAGCGTTTCCCGAAGCAGATAGGTAAATCGATCCCGGGTGATTTCATAGATCATGAAGGCGATTACGGATGGAAACTGGCCTGGTCGGGTTCTCTGGACTCCTCTTTTCAAGCCCTTCATAAGCGTGATATCCGATTAAGTATGCCCTTGTTGCTGGATATGGATAAAGAAGGGAAGTACGCAAGTGCGAGATGGAAATGGTTTGATCTGGTTTCAGATCTTTATGCCGGCAATTTCCGGACTATCACCAACTGGCACGAAAAAAGAGGCATGTACACAACAGCCCACGTATGGGAAGAAGGAATACAGCCACAGGTCAATTGCGTGGGCGACCACCTGAAAATCCTTCGGTCACTCACCATGCCCGGTCAGGATTGCCTCGGGCTGAAGGCACTGAGAGTGCATGATTTTAAGGAACCACAATCGGTGTCTGAATTTGAGAATGTCCGTTTTGCAAGCGAAGTGCTGGGCGCCAGTGATTTCGAGCCCGGAAAAGGTTTGTGGGGCTGTTTTACCCCGTCGCTGCTCAAGCAGAGCGTTAACTCGTTTACCGCCTGGGGCGTGAGTCACGTGATTCCCCACGGGGTGTTTACCACCCGGACGCTCAAGGGAAATCCCTGGCCGCCTGATTGGTACAGCGAAAACCCGATGTTTCCCTGGCTTCATCACTGGACCGATTTTACCCGTCGCGCCAGCTACATTAACTCCATGGGGAACACGGTCCCCGATGTGTTGCTCTACAATCCGATGGAATCAGCCTGGATAAATGCCAACGGACCGCTGCTCGATGACAACGGAATGTGGGCTTTTGATGAAAAATATTCAAACGGCAAGAAAATCAATGATATAGATAAGGTTTACGCCGATGCTATTAACGATCTGACCAATGCCCGGGTTGAATTTCTGGTCGGCGATCGGTATTACCTCAAACAAATGGCTGTTGATAAGGGCCAGCTGGTACGCGGACCTCTGTCATTCCGGACGCTCGTTTTGCCGCAGTTGGAGATACTCACGCTGGATGTTGCACGTAAGATCGTTGATTTTGCCAAATCGGGAGGTAAAGTATTCTCCATGGGTACATTGCCGCGTGCCTCAGCTGAAAACGGGATGGACGATCCCCGCATGGAAAAGCTGATGGATCAGTTGAAATCCGCCGCTACGTTTACTCAATGTGACAATAGCCTGAAATCTCTACTCGACAGCAATGCCGAAGGGCTGCTCAGCAGGATCAGCTTTGTTTCAGGAGCTTTTCCCATGGTCCAGCTACACCGCCGGATTGATGGAAAGGATTTTTTCTGGCTGGTCAACAATAATGAACAGCAACAGATCTGCGATCTATCTGTGAAAGGTGCCCGGGGAGCTGCATCCATCTGGGATTGTGAAACCGGAAAAGTGATTTCGGTTTCATCGGTTGATCAGGAAAATGGAAGCAGCGTTCATCTGGTATTCAAGCCTTTGGAAGCTTACTGGCTCGTATTTGATCCGCAAACACCAGCCACCACGGTTCAAGTTTTAGCGGAGCCCATACGATTGTCCGGCATTGAAGGAGAATGGAAGGTTACTTTCGATCCGTCGGCTCAGCCGGTTTTGGAATTTCCTTTCAAACCAGCTGCTTCATTTATTAAGGGAGTAACCAAACCCCTTGAGGACTGGGGTAAATGGGGCCTCACGAAATTCAGCGGACTGCTCGATTACAGCCGGTCCGTCAATATCGATAAAGTCGACGGTCAGCTGCTTCTGGATCTGGGTAAGGTTTGTCACGTGGCTGAGGTATGGGTAAACGGACAATCAGTGGGCTCGAGAATGTGGGGACCTTACGTTTTTGATATCACCGCCGCCGCCAAACCCGGACCAAACGAAATCAGGGTGAGGGTGGCGAACCTGATCAATAACAGCTACGGCGACCTGCAGGAATCCGGACTGCTGGGGCCTGTGAAAATTTTGGAAGGGGGTCAGGAGATTACCGGACCCGGTCCGTTGCAGGCCGGTTTTTATACCCCTGAGAGGCAAGGACAATTGTGGGATACCTGGGTGTATTATTATGAGGGTACCTATTACCAGTATTATTTGGCCGGTAAGCCCGGCAAGTGGGATTGTTTTGAGCTGATGACCTCAAAAGACGGGGTTAATTGGCATCAGACCGGGCGCATGATTGAACCTCGTGCGGGAACCACCTGGATGGGGACAGGACATATTATTGAGGCCCCTGATTTTAAATCACAGCCCTCCTGGATCATGAATTATTCTGAGTGGTTCGGTGATAAGCAGGATATTATGTTTGCAACCTCTACCGATCTGATTCATTGGACAAAGGTGGCCGATTCCTATCGGTTTATTCAGGATGGCCGATGGTATCAGCCAAAAGGGAGATGGGATTGCATCGACTGTGTTAAAAAGGATGATGGTTCATATTACGGATATTTTACTGCCGACCCGATTGCGGGAAAATCTGATGTTCCAGTCTGTGGATTCGGTTTTGCGGAAAGCAAGGATGGCCTCCACTGGATCGCTCTGCCGCCGGTGCCTGGAAATATCAGTGGGGAGTTTGGCGGGATTCAGAAGATTGGGAACAAGTATTTTATCACGGTAAGTGAAGGAAGAATAGCGGTTTCAGAAAAACCGGAAGGTCCATTCCTTGCCCAGAAAAAGAATTCAAATATGTTCGGTAAAGGTTGTGATATCTACTTTCCGCGGTTTTTCCATAATCCTCCGGTTAATGAAACCAATGGCGGCAACGGTGTTCTGGTTAACCATTTTTATACAGGTTCAGATCACGTTTATTCATCTCCGCTTAAAGCTGTTGAAATTGATGGGGAAGGTATTCTCAGGCTTAAATGGTGGGAGAAAAACAATCTTTTAAAGGACCAAAAATTAACCTTGTCGAGGGAACGGAATGAAAATCCCTCAGGGCCGGTAACGTTTTTTAAAGAAAACTTTGACACGAATCAGGTTGGTGTTGTTGAAACAGATTTTAATATCGATCCCGAGTATAATGTTAAATCCCTGGATGGTTTTTATTTTGATACAGGCAAGGATTCGGGTTATTTCATAATTTTCAACCAGAAACAAACCCTTTTCGGAACTATGAACCTGGATGGCTCCGATTTAAAAACTACCGTGAAGATTGACCGCGACCTGATTTTTCCCGCAAACAGCAAAGCGAGACTGGTATTCAAAAAAGATATGGTGGAAGCTTATCTGAATGATTACCTCGTGATGCTGAAAAGAATTACATGGTCGGGAAAACTGGGTATTATTAATAATGCCGGAGCCGTATCTCCATCATTTGCCTGGACCCATAAATGAACATATTATGAAAAACAATCATTTTGGAATTGCCGGACGAACAGTCCTTTTTATCAGCTTGTTTTTAATGATCTGCAGCTGCAGCAGCAATTACCACTATATGTCTACGGGATTGCCCGGACTGCCGATTCTTGATAAGAGTGAAACACGATCGATCTCGGCTGAAAATCTTACCGGGGAACGCGGCAAAGGTGGAATGGCTGTGCCGAATCCCCAGGAAATCAAGCCGGCAGCTTCAGCCCGCGCCGCCGATTTTCTCGGCCAGGGATGGAAAGTGAAACCTTTTTTGCGCGTCAACGCAGGTGAAACGGTTACCCTGATGGATGTTGAAGGCCCCGGAATCATTCAGCATATCTGGATGGTGGAAGGACTGAGCCGCGCTAATATTATCAGGATATATTGGGATAACGAAAAAACTCCGTCGGTTGAAGTGCCGGCACCCGATTTTTTCGCGGTGGGCCATGAGAAATTTGCCCGGGTAAATTCACAGGTGGTGACGGTTAATCCGCAGAATGCCTTGAACTGTTACTGGCCCATGCCATTCAGAAAGCATGCTAAAGTGACGTTTACCAATGAGGCCGCCAACGACCTGATCCTGCTGGCCTATCAGATCACCTACGCACTCACACCGGTCCCGCGAAATACCGGATATTTCCACTCCCAATGGCGCCGTGCGAAAACAGGGACGGTGAATCCATACGTGATTCTGGATGGGGTAAAAGGTAAAGGAAGATATGTTGGAACATTCCTGGCCTGGTCGCAGATGACAGTCAAAGGCTGGTTCGGTGAGGGCGAAATAAAGTTTTTCATGGATGGCGACAAGCAATTTCCGACCATCTGTGGCACGGGAACCGAGGACTATTTCCTGGGAAGCTACGGCTTCGCCGAGCCATACACCACAGCTAATTCCGGAACGGTATTGCCCACTAATACTGAGGGTGAGCTGCCCAACCTCTGGAGCTTGTACCGCTGGCATATTCAGGATCCGATCTGCTTTAACAAGGACCTGAAAGTGGTCATTCAGGCATTGGGCTGGGGTCCCGACGGCCGGTACCTCAAGCTGGACGATGACATTGCCTCGGTGGCCTACTGGTACCAAACGGAGCCTCACGCGACATTTCCCGCACTGCTCCCTCTGAATCTTCGTAAACCTATGAAATAACTAACCCGAATGCAGAAAAAAACAAACAACAGGGTATTCGTATGGTCGATCATTGTGGCACTCGGAGGATTTCTGTTTGGCTTTGATACCGCCGTAATCTCCGGGGTTGAGAAGCAGATTCAGGAATTATTCCAGCTGTCGTCATTCTGGCACGGATTTACCATCTCATCCGCCCTGATGGGCACCGTTGTAGGAGCACTGATCTCCGGGCGCCCTTCCGACAGGTATGGCCGGAAGCCTGTACTGTTCATCATAGCAGGACTTTATGTTGTCACCGCTATCGGAAGTGCCTTGGCGGGCAGCGTATCCTGGTTTATTATTTTTCGCTTCCTCGGGGGGCTCGGGGTGGGCGCATCTTCAGTAGTTGCCCCAACGTATATCGCTGAAATATCTCCGGCAAAAATCAGGGGAAGAATGACCGCCCTGTTTCAGTTTAATGTGATATTCGGTATTCTGATGGCGTTCATATCCAACTATTTACTCAGGGAATCCGGCGATGCTCCCTGGAGATGGATGCTCGGCGTTGCCGGATTTCCGGCGTTTATATTCTTCTGCCTGCTTTTCCTGATTCCTGAAAGTCCTAGGTTCCTGATCAAGATCGGTCAAATAGATAAAGCCCGGGCGATCCTGCAAAGAATAGAAATTAATGCCATTGAGGAGGAAATCGCTGAGATCAAGCGAAGCCTGGTCAAATCAACCAATGGTAGAGACGCATATATGCGTCTCTACACCCGGAAATACTTCAAACCCATATCTATAGCCTTTCTGGTGGCCATGTTCAACCAGTTCTCCGGCATAAACGCGATACTCTATTACGCTCCGAGAATTTTCGAAATGAGCGGCCTGTCAAACGCCGATTCCATGTTTCAGTCCATCCTGGTTGGAATCACCAACGGTATCTTTACTATAGTCGGAATGATCCTGATCGACCGCGTAGGCCGGCGTAAACTGCTGATTGTCGGTTCAACGGGTATGGCGGTCTGCCTTGGACTGATCGCCCGTACCTTTTATATGCAGAATTTCTCGGGTTACGGTTTGCTGATATTCCTGCTGATATACATCATGTTCTTCGCTTTTTCAACAGGAGCCGTCATCTGGGTGCTGATTGCAGAAATTTTTCCCAACCGCGTTCGGGGCAAGGGCCAGTCGTTGGGGAGTTTTACTCATTGGTTTTTTGCAGCCCTGATCACTTTTCTGTTTCCGGTGGTTGAGAAGGTTTCGCAGTTTGGCGTTGCCTATGCCTTTACTTTTTTCTCACTGATGATGGTTGTACAGGTTATTGTTGTCTGGAGATATTTTCCCGAAACCAAGGGAAGGACTCTGGAAGATATAGGAGAAAATATATGAAAAAACAAATCATTGCAGTTGCCATACTTCTGGCAGTCGTTTTTACCGGAACCGGAAAATTGTATTGTCAGGCAACTGCTGATGCAAAAGTTACCAAAGAAGAGCGCGTAAAATGGTTTTTCGATGCCCGATTTGGCATGATGATCACCTGGGGTGCCTATGCGCAGGCCGGGGGTTACTGGAAAGGCGTTTATGAGGGCGGATATTCGGAGTGGCTCAAGTTTCGCGGCATTCCAAATGTTGAATACGACTCTCTCGTAAGGGAGTTTAATCCCGTGGATTTTAACGCGGACGAGTGGGTGCGGATTGCTAAAGATGCCGGCATGAAATACATGGTTATGATGGCTAAGCATCATGACGGATTTGCGATGTACGACTCGAAGGTGAGCAAGTATGATATTGTCGATATGACTCGCTTTCACCGCGACCCGGTGGCCGAACTGGCTGCTGCCTGCCAGAAGGCAGGACTGAAGTTCGGGGTCTATTATTCGGTCGATCGCGACTGGCATCATCCGGATGCCTCCTGCGATGGGCGTTACAAGCAGTGCAATTTCTGGGATTACCCCCAGAACAAGGACGCCGATGCCATGGAAAGATGGCATAACAATTACTTTCCGAATTACGCCTACAAGCAGGTCGAGGAACTGGTTACCCGTTATCCAATTGATATTCTTTGGTTCGACGGGATCGGCTTGAAAACCCGTAAAGAGATAGCTAAACTCGATTCGCTTATCCATACTGTCAGACCTTTTTGCCTGATCAACAGTCGCATAAGCAATTTTGTCGGTTCAGCCGACGGTGATTACGGATCAAAAGGTGATAATGAAACGCCCGGAGGCTACCAGGCAGGCGGTTGGGAAAATCCCGGTACACTTGGCTTTTCTTACGGCTATTCGGTTCATGACAGCTTAATGAGCCCTAAGCAGGCAGTTCATAATCTGATCGATATCGTGAGCAAGGGCGGGAATTACCTGCTCAATGTAGGGCCAAACGGGAAGGGAATTATCATCCCGGAGGCAGCTTCTATTCTAAGTCAGATGGGATCCTGGGTAAATATTTACGGAACAAGCATTTACGGTGCGGACGGTTTACCATACAATCCTCCGAAGAATATCAGGCTTACGGTTAAACCCAATCAATTATTTATTCATGTTCTGGATTGGGACGGACAACCAGTCGTTTTGAAAGATATTCTGGGCGTCGCAGCGAAAAGTCTGAGTGGGGTGAAGCAGGTGTACATGCTGGCCGATCCGGACAGGAAACCCGTAAAGTTTAAGGTAAGCAATGGAACACTTACCGTTGATCTTTCTTCTTGCCCGATTCCTGCGTCAGGAAGAAATCCTTTTGCTGAGGTAATTGTGGTTTCAGGCATCGGAGATGATGCTGCCTTGAATCCTTATCCCGGCTGGAAATACTCAGGTTCCATGAATATCCTGACTACGCCGGATGGAGCCGATTTGCATGTATCATCAAAAGTTAATGACTTCCCGCTGCTGGTCAGGCTGGATAGAGGAACCTTTAATTTCGACCAGGCAGGAAAGAGCGGAGAAGATATCAGATTTGCCACAGCTCCCGGTAAACCGCTGGCTTATCAGATTGAGAGCTGGGATGCAAAGAAAGGCACGGCAAACATCTGGGTAAGAATTCCTGAGATTTCAGGAAATACCCGTCAGGAGATAAAAATGTTCTGGGGAAAGAGCGGAGCCGCCGGCGAATCCAATGGCAGTGCCGTATTCAATGAATCGAACGGATACATTACAGTCC
Organism: uncultured Porphyromonadaceae bacterium; assembly: GCA_964355105.1. Classification (GTDB taxonomy): domain Bacteria; phylum Bacteroidota; class Bacteroidia; order Bacteroidales; family UBA12481; genus UBA12481. The sequence goes on along the minus strand of CAYHCO010000007.1, from coordinate 2,725 downwards.
TGCATATGAACGATGGATTGAAAGATGAGGCCGGATCCGTGGTTCCTGTTAATACAGGGACAACCGCAACTGCCGGAATGATTGGAAATGCCAGGAATCTAAAGGAGGGGCAGGGAATCAATTGCGGTGATAAGATTACCAATCTCCCGGCCGGTTCAGCGGAGAGCACTACCCAAACCTGGATCCGGGCCAATCAGCCAAACGGGCTGGTAATCGGTTGGGGAAATGAGGAAAAGACCGGTAAGGTGACCATGACTTTCGCGAGCCCGCCTCAAATACGGATTGACTGCTACTGGTCAGGAGCGAATGTCAGCAGCACCGGCACCCTTCCGCTGAATCAGTGGATTCAGGTTGTTCATACCTGCAAGCCGGGTGATTCCAGGGTTTATGTGAACGGCCACCTTGACGGTTCCTCATCCGCGGTAAAAAATCCGCTGGCTATCAAAAGTCCGGCCGGCATGTGGATCGGTGGTTGGATGAACGATTACTGGTTTTCCGGAGATATAGATGAGACCAGAATTTCCAAGGTGGCACGCTCAGCCGATTGGATTCGCCTCGAATATGAAAATCAAAAGCAGGTGCAAACCCTGGTTGGACCGCTGGTTCAGAGCGGCGATGCATTTTCCGTATCGGTCCCTAAGATTGAAGTTGCTGAGGGAGAGTCAGTTACCGTGAAGGCTCAGGCGGGAGGTGCAATTAAGCTTTATTGGATCATCCGGAGAGATGGTGATGAAACTGTTGTCGCCGCTGATCGTCTCGATTA
>CAYHCO010000007.1:0-1862 GCA_964355105.1 uncultured Porphyromonadaceae bacterium | reverse complement strand
CAGAAACGGTAAAGAATACGGTTGGTAACCTGATTTGCGGAGATGCCTATATCATTCAGGGACAATCCAATGCGGAGGCTACCGGGCCCAATAACGGACCGGAACCGGATGCCCCGGTGCCTTTTAACGATTGGATCAGGAGTTACGGAAATTCGTCCGACGGAAGTATCAGGGGCGGATGGGGGAATGCCGTGCGCACCCGGATTTGGGGCCAGCCCGGTTATGGCACGCAGCAGATCGGAAGCTGGGGAATGGTATTCGCAAACAACCTGGTGGAGAAATATGGAATTCCAATTTGCATTATGAACGGTGCGGTCGGTGGAACCCGGGTTGACCAGCACCAGAAGAATGAGCTCAATCCGAATGATTCAACCACTATTTACGGGCGTCTGCTCTCCCGGATACAGGCTGCAGGGTTAACCCACGGTATACGCGCAGTACTCTGGCATCAGGGAGAAAATAACAGCGGTGCCGCAGCTCCCACAGGCGATTGGGATTACAAAACCTACCAGCAGTACTTCATTGATCTGGCAGCCAGCTGGAAGCAGGATTTCCCGAATATTCAGCATTACTATATTTTCCAGGTATGGCCTTTGCCATGCATGATGGGTCCCAAGGACGACCAGCTGCGTGAGGAGCAGCGCAGATTGCCTTCGCTGTTTTCGAACATGCGGATCATGTCGACATTGGGCATCGTTTTTAAGGGCAGCGGCAAGGGAATGTGCCATTTCGATCTGGAAGGGTACCGGCAGGTTGCCCAATTGATGAGCCCTCTTGTGGAAAAAGATAATTACGGTCTGGTTTCGAAACAGGATATTACGGCGCCGAACCTCAGGCGGGCGTGGTATACCGGAAGCGCAAAGGACGAAATCGCTCTGGATTTTGGTCAGCCGATGGTCTGGAACGAGGAGGCAAAAATCAATATATACCTCAATGAGGAAATTGCCTCCATCAGCTCAGGATCAGCTTCCGGAAATGTTATAACCTTAAAGCTGACCGGACCCTCAAAAGCGAAAGAAATCACTTACCTGTTAGGAAAAGATTGGGCCGGCTCATCCAAAACGCTTCTTTACGGCGCCAATGGTATCGCAGCCCTGACTTTCTGTTCTGTTGGGATTGAAGGGGATTAGCTTGATAGGTATAAATGCCTGATATTCAATTACTGCATAAATGAGAAACAAGGCACTGCTGATCTGCATTATTATTCTCCTTTTCCGGGTTTTAAACCTGTCAGCTTTAATTATTCCTGTTACTGACAAGAATGTCGTTGCCGGTCTCTCCCCCTATAATTGGGTATACGGCAACGGAAATGTCAGCTCTTCGGTCTGCGGTGCCTCATTAACTGTGAAATTCAAGGGTACCCGCCAGGTAGCTATTCAGGTATCAACCGGGCATATGGTTTTCGAATCTCCTGACCGGTTTCCGATCATCGCCTGGACCGTAAATGGCGGTCCCGTTCAAACGTATCAGCTCAAGGCAGGAGATACATCGGTAACTCTTGCAGAAGATGTAGCCGATCCACTCATCGATATGTATATCAAGGGAATGTCGCCATTCGAAAATCGATATGCCGGGGATTTTCCACCGAATTCTGTTTCTATAACCGGATTTAAAGTCGACAGGGGCGCATCGGCTGTGAAAGCAGTCATGTCCGGAAAGCACTGGCTCACCATCGGCGATTCTATATTGTCAGGTGATGGCGCCGCACTATCCGGACAACAGGGACGACCGGAAGATAATAAGTGGGCTGCGTCAGATGATTCCCGTGCCAGTTATGGTTTTCTCCTGGCCAGGCACTTTGGTTTTGTCGAATCGCGACTCGCTTTTGGCGGATACGACTGGGGTGGGGGCATGGCCGGCGT